>NZ_JAFBCB010000001.1:3039328-3647194 GCF_016907455.1 Brachybacterium muris
TCCACCAGGCGATCCGCGTCCAGCCACAGGAAGTCCGGGATGGAGGAGCCCTTGATGCCGGCGCGGGAGTGGAACTCGGTGCGCACCCAGCCGGGCATCAGGGCGGTCACGGTGACGCCGGTGCCGTTCAGCTGCACGCCGAGCGATTCGGAGTAGTTGCCCACCCACGCCTTGATGGCGGAGTAGTTGTTCTGGGTGACCAGGGCGCTCACGGAGCCGACGTTGATGATCCAGCCGCGGCCGCGGCGGCTCATCGCGCGACCTGCCGCCCCGCCCAGCTTGAGGACGGCGCGCACCATCACCTCGAAGCCGCGGTCGTGCTCGTCCAGGTCCTCGTCCAGCAGGCTCGCACGCACGGAGAAGCCGGCGTTGTTGACCAGCACGTCGACGGGGTCGGTGTCAGCGTCGAGGCGGTCCGCCACGCGCTGCTGGGCGTCACGGTCCACGAGGTCGGCGACCATCGTCTCCACGTCCACGCCGTGGCGGGATCGCAGGGTGGAGGCGAACTCCTCGAGGCGGGCGGCGTCGCGTGCCACCAGGACGAGAGGGACGCCGCGTGAGGCGAAAGCTGTTGCGAAGGCGGCCCCGATGCCCGCGGTGCCGCCGGTGATCAGGGCCCTGTGCATGGCGGCTACGATACACTAGCGAGGCCCTGACCAGGGCGCGCCGACAAGCCGCTGACCAGCACGGGGACCGACGCGGAACACCACGGACCAGCCCCGGGGGCGCTGTCGATCAGCCCCGGCACCATCGCTGATCAGCCCCGGGAACGCCCGCGCCTGCACCGCCGTACCCGTCCATCGAGGGATCCCATGAACAACACCCCGTCCGCACCCGCCTCCACCGAGAACGCCGAGGGCACAGCCTCGCGCAGCGGAGGCCGTCGGATCCTGCTGACCGGGGTCACCGGGTTCCTGGGGCAGGCCGTGCTGCAGTCCCTGCTGGAGACCACCGACGACGTGCACGTCACCGCCGTGGTGCGCCCCAAGGGGAGTGTGGCCGGGCAGGCCCGCCTGGAGCAGCTGTTGCGCAAGCCCGTGTTCTCCACCTGGGTGGAGAAGATCGGCAAGGACGAGGCCACCCGTGTCTTCGGCGAGCGCGTGACCGCCCTGGAGGGCGACCTCACCGACATGCCGCCCCTGACCGAGCCGTACGACGTGGTGATCCACTCCGCCAGCTCCGTCTCCTTCGACCCGCCCATCGACGAGGCCTTCCGCACCAACGTGGGCGGTGCCCGCAACCTCTACGAGGCACTCCTGGCCTCCGGGCAGGACCCGCACGTCATCCACGTCTCCACCGCGTACGTCGGGGGCATCTCCAAGGGTCTGCGGCAGGAGGGCCGCCTGGTCCACGACGTCGACTGGCGCCGCGAGTACGACTCCGCCCAGGACGCCCGTGCCCGGGTCGAGGCCGAGTCCCGCAGGCCCGAGACCCTGCGCTCCCAGATGCGCACCGCCCGCCTGCGCGACGGCCGCATGGGCCCCAAGGCCGTGGCCGCCGCCGCCGAGGCCGCCCGCCGCGCCTGGGTGGACGAGCGCCTGGTGGACTTCGGCCGCACCCGTGCCCAGTCCGTGGGCTGGACCGACATCTACACCTTCACCAAGGCCATGGCCGAGCGCGTGGCGGAGGACCTGTGGGCCGGCGCCGGCCACCGCGTGTCCTTCGTGCGTCCTTCGATCATCGAGTCGGCCCTGCACCGCCCCTACCCCGGCTGGATCGACGGCTACAAGGTGGCCGACCCGCTGATCATGGCGTACGGCCGCGGCATGCTGCAGGAGTTCCCGGGCCTGGCCGATTCGATCCTGGACATCATCCCGGTGGACTTCGTGGTCAACGTGATCGTTGCCCTGGCCACCCAGGACGTGTCCCGTCGCGGGGACGACGCCTACTTCCAGGTGGTCTCCGGCGCCTCGAACCCGCTGCCGTTCCACGAGATGGTCTCCGCCGTGCGCGAGTACTTCGTGACCAAGCCCCTGGAGGACGACAAGGGCCGCCCGATCGTGGTGCCCGAGTGGCACTTCCCGGCCGTGGAGATGGTCGAACAGCGCTTCCGCACCAAGGAGATCGCCGCCAAGGCCGGTCAGAAGGTCGTGGCCTACCTGCCGGCCTCCCGCCGCACCCGCGAGTGGACCTCCAACCTGCACAAGGCCACCACGGGCCTGACCACGCTGCGCAAGTACATCGAGCTGTACCGCCAGTACACCAAGACCGAGATGGTGTTCGACGACGCCAACACCCGTGCCCTGCGGCAGGAGCTCCCCGCGTCCTTCCTGGAGCAGCACGACTTCGACGTCACCGAGATCAACTGGCGCGACTACTTCCAGCAGCTGCACCTGCCGGCCGTCACCGAGCTCACCAAGGCCTACTCCCGCGCCAAGGCCGCCCAGCGCACCCGCGCCGAGCGCCCCGCACCGGCCCTGAAGGAGAACGCCGACGCACTGGCGGTGTTCGACCTGGACGGCACCGTCGTGGCCACCAACATCGTGCAGCAGTACTTCGCGGTGGTGCGTGCCACCAAGCCGCGCCGCACCTGGCCCGGGGAGATCGGTGGCCTGCTGGCCTCCCTGCCCGGTTACCTGCGGGCCGAGCAGCGTGACCGCTCCGAGCTGATCCGCCTGGTCAACCGCCGCTATGAGGGCTACCGCGAGCAGGACCTGCGTGAGCTGATGAACGGTGAGCTGGGCCGGAAGATCCGTGCCTCCATCCGCCCCGAGGCCCTCGAGGTGATCGAGCGCCACCGGGCGGCCGGGCACCGCACCGTGCTGGTCACCGGTGCACTGGACGTGCTGGTGGAGCCGCTGGCCGACCTGTTCGACGACGTGGTCGCCACCCACATGGACTCCGGGGCCGACGGCGTGATGACCGGCTACCTGGCCACTCCCCCGCTGGTGGACGAGGCCCGCGGCAACTGGCTGCGCAAGTACGCCGACCGTCACGGCGCGGACCTCAAGGCATCCTACGGCTACGGCGACTCCCACGCCGATGCGGCCTGGCTGTCACTGGTGGGCACCCCCACGGCGATCTCCCCGGACCTGGGGCTGTTCTCTGTGGCCAAGAAGAACCGGTGGCGCATCACCGATTGGTGAGGAGGGGGCCTGCAGGCCAGCCTGCCCGCCTGCAGGCCAGCCTGCCCGCAGTGCTGCGCTGCCCCACCTGCCACCAGCCTTGCCTTCACGCCTGCCCGCAGCGCTACCCCTACCTGCCCCTACCTGCCCCTACCTGCCACCAGCCTGCCCGCAGGGTTGCGCTTCCCCACCTGCCCCCAGCCGTGCCTTCACGCCTGCCCGCTGCGCTGCCCCACCTGCCACCAGCCTTGCCTTCACGCCTGCCCGCAGCGCTACGCTGCCCCTGCCCCGCCCAACCGGTGCCCGATTTCTCCCGTTTCGCAATCGGTGGGACGGAATCGCCGATTCCGGGGCCGTAATGCGCTTCGCGCCTCACTGGAGTCCCACCGTCAGTCAGCAGCCCGGCCAGACCGACCAGCACCCGGCCCACCAGCGGTCCGGCCAGATAGACCAGCACCCGGCCCACCCAGCACCCGGCTCATCAGCAGCCTCCCCACCCAGAACCCAGCCCACCCAGCACCCGGCCGACCCCTTGTAGTGCAGCCACGACGTTCCTCCCCACCCCCGGGTTCTCCACACGTCGGCGCCACACACACCATCGGCTCTGGTGAACGACCACCCTTGGGCCATGTTCCTTCCCAGCAGACTGGTGGTCCCGATGGGAGCGCGCGCTCCGTTCCGGCCACGTCCAGCACCGCGCGGCACCCATCGCGTGGCGGACGCCGATCTCGGCGTGGCCACCAGCTCCGCCCTGCTTAATGAGGGACTCACCCACGCCCAGATCCGTACCGCCGTGCGGCGCGGGCACCTGCGCAGCATCGCTCCCGGCTGGTACGCGAAGACCGGCGCGAACCCGAAGGTCGTCAAAGCATTGACCGCAGGTGCCCGCCTCACCTGCGTTGATGCGTCGGCACTGCACGGTCTATGGGTTCCTCCCCGGGAACGGGATGACGACCTGCACATCTACCGTCCCCGCTTGGGCAGTGCGTGCCCGCGGTGGGCAGCAGCGCACGGATCGGGCCTGCGGGCGTGGCCTGAAACGGACGCCATCGCCTCCCTCCGACTGGCCCTGGCGCACGCGATCCGCTGCGTGGACGGGGAGTCGGCGGCGGTGCTCCTCGAGTCCGCGATCGAGAGGGGGCTGCTGTCCATCGCGCAGGTCCAGGCCCTGCTGGATGACGCCCCACGTCGGCATCGTCAGCGCATCGGCGGTATCTCGGCAGCCAGCGGTTCCGGCTCGGAGACGCGGGTGGTGCGCGCGCTGCGCCGACGCGGCCATGATGTGGAGCAGCAGGTGTATGTGGAGGGGGTCGGATTCGTCGACGCGTACGTCAGCGGGCTCTTCCTGGAGATCGATGGGCGCACGCACCACAGTTCACCGGAATCGTTCAACGAGGATCGCCGGCGGGATCTGGCGATGCGTCGGCATGGACTGCAGATCCTGCGGCTGAGCTACTCCCAGGTGTGGCACAGCTGGCGCTCGACCGAGGAGGCGCTTCTGGAGACCGTTGCCCAGGTGGGCAGACAGGGCCGACGGCGGGTGGCACAGCTGCTGGCCGCCTGAGGGCTGAGCGAGGTCGCGGGCTTGGCAGGTGACGAACAACGGGACGATTTCGTCGCTTGAGCGCTGAAACTGTCAGCGACGCCTCATATTCATCCCGTCGTTCGTCATAGAGCCGGGTCACGACATCACAGCACCGAGGCGATGAACTCCCGCAGCCGATCGGAGCGGGGCGCGTCGATCACCTGCTGGGGCGGCCCCTGCTCCACGATCTGCCCGTCGTCCATGAACACCACCTGGTCGGCCACCTCGCGGGCGAAGCCCATCTCGTGGGTGACCACCACCATGGTCATGCCCTCCCGCGCCAGGTCCTTCAGCACGGCGAGCACCTCGGAGACCAGCTCCGGGTCCAGGGCACTGGTGGGCTCGTCGAACAGCATCAGCTCGGGCTTCATCGCCATGGCACGGGCGATGGCCACGCGCTGCTGCTGCCCGCCGGAGAGCTCGGCCGGGTAGTGATCGGCACGATCGGCCAGTCCCACGCGGCCCAGCAGGTCGCGCGCATCGCTCTCGGCCTGGGCGCGGTGCGTGCCGAGCACCTGCATGGGCGCCTCGATCACGTTGCCGAGTGCCGTGAGGTGGGGGAACAGGTGGAAGCGCTGGAACACCATGCCTATGCGGGAGCGCTGGGCGGCGATCTGCTTGTTGGACAGTCGTTGCCAGCGGCCGTCGGCCAGCGGCTCGGACTGGTAGCCCTGCAGCTCGCCGTCGATCCGCACGTCACCGGCGGTCGGGTTCTCCAGCTGGTTGATGCAGCGCAGCAGGGTGGACTTGCCCGAGCCCGAGGGGCCGACCAGCACACACACCTCTCCCGGCGCCACCTCCAGGGAGCAGCCCTTGAGGACGTGCAGGTCACCGAAGCTCTTGTGCAGGTCGGTGATCTCGACCAGCGCGGTGGCGGGCGTTGCCTGGCCGGCCGGGGCCGGCTGAGTGGAAGCCTGCTGGGCGGGGGTGCGGGGATCCTGGGTCATCACAGCTCCACCTCCGGGAGCGGGTCGTTCGGGGTGGTGCCGGCGCGGTTCACGGCTGCCTGGCGGGCGCCGCGGCTGCCGGGGGTGTGGCGGGCGGGCGTGCGGTCGTCGAAGCCGCGACCGAAGTACTTCTCGAGGTAGTACTGGCCCACCATCAGCACGCTGGTGATCGCGAGGTACCACAGGGCCGCCACGATCAGCAGCGGGATCGGCGTGAACAGCTTGTTGGCGATGCCGTTGGTGGCGAAGGTGAGGTCCAGGGTGAACGGCACCGCGAGCACCAGCGAGGTGGTCTTCAGCATGCCGATGGTCTCGTTGCCAAGCGGCGGCACGATCACCCTCATCGCCTGCGGCACGATGATGCGGCGCAGGATCCGGCCCTCGCTCATGCCGAGCGCCCGGGCGGCCTCGGACTGGCCGCGGTCCACCGAGTTCAGGCCCGAGCGGATGATCTCGGCGAGGTAGGCGCCCTCGTTCAGGCCCAGACCGATCACAGCGGCCCAGAACGCGGTGAGCAGGTCGCGGGTGGAGAAGGAGAACAGCTCCGGCCCGAAGGGCACGCCCACGGCGATCTTGGGGACGATCACGGTGAACAGGCCCCAGAACACCAGCTGGGTGTACACCGGAATGCCGCGGAACACGAAGATGTATCCCCAGCTCACCGCGCGCAGCACGGGGTTGTCGCTGCGGCGCATGATGGCTGCGGTCAGCGCCACGACGGTGCCCAGCACCATCGACAGCAGCGTCAGCAGGAGCGTCCAGCCGACGCCCTGGACCACCTTGACGTCCAGGATGTAGGTCGCCACCGTGTCCCACTCGAACACCGGATTGGTGATCAGGAAGTACACCAGGGCGAGGGTCAGCAGACCCACCACCACCGCTGCGATCCAGGTCCCCGGGCGCGGGGCTGGGCGGGCACGGATGGGGGGTGACCTCGTTACCGGCGGCGTCGCGCAGGTCAGGGGTGCCGGAGGTGGGGGTGCTGCTCACGGTTGGGGGTCCACTTCTGCTCGTTCGATCATGCCGTTCTCGTTGCCCCAGGCCGCGAAGATCTCGCGCAGGTGGCCGGAGTCGATGAGGTACTGGACGGCCCCCGCAGGGCCTCGGCGAACTCGGGCTGGCCCTTGGGCACGACGATACCGTTGAGCGCGGACTCCTCGATGTCGCCGATCTGCTCGAGAGTGCCGCGGGAGCGCGCCACTGCGTAGGCGGTCACCGGGGAGTCGGCCATGAGGATGTCCCCCTTGCCGCCGGCGACATTGGTTGCCGCGTCCGAGTTGGAGACGTAGGCCAGCATGTCGTATCCGGGCCTGCCGGCGTCACGGCACTGGTCGGAGCGCTCCAGGGACAGCTCCTCCTGGTAGGTGCCCACCTGGAGGGCGACGCGCTTGCCGCACAGGTCGGCCGGGTCGATGTCGTAGGGGTTCCCGGTGCGCACGGCATAGGCGATGCCGGCCTGGAAGTAGGAGACCATGCTGACGTTCTCGAGCCGTTCGGCGTTGATGGTGAAGCTGGAGATCCCCACGTCGTACTTGGTGAATATTCGCCTCGCTGGGGTCCGCTGATCGAGGGTTCGGGTGCCACGTCGCTGCCGTAGCGGTGGCGTCGTTCGGGACCACCAGTGGTGTCGTTGGGGCCGCTCTGTCTACGCTCCTTCCGCCGTGTGTATAGGGCACGCGGCGGAAGGAGCAATCTGGAATGGTACGGAAGATCAGGGCGAAGCTGGTGCTCCAGCTGCGCGCAGAAGGTCTGTCGGGGCGAGCGATTTCGTCCTCGCAGGGCATGTCCCGCAAGTCCGTGAGGGCGGTGTTCGAGGCCGCTGACGCTGCAGGGATCGGGTGGGGCGATATCGCGGACGTCGCCGATGAGCAGGTGTATGCCCGGTTGTTCCCGGGCCGGGGCGAGCACGAGAGCGTGTTCGCACAGCCGGACTGGGAACAGGTCCATCGAGAGATGGCCAGGGTCGGCGTGACGCTGAAGCTGTTGCACGGCGAGTACTTCGACGCGACCACGGCGGCTGGGGATCCGGCGATGGGGTATGACCGGTTTTGCCGCACCTACCAGCACCACGTCATGGTCACCGGTGCCGCTTCGAGAGTCGGTCACAAGGCCGGCCAGAGCGTGGAGGTCGACTGGTCCGGCCCCACGATGGAGCTGGCCGATCCGGTCACCGGCGAGGTCTCGAAGGTGTTCTTGTTCGTTGCCTGCCTGCCTTTTTCTCGTTACGCGTTCTGCTTCCCGGCGCTGGATATGCGCCAGGAGTCCTGGCTGCGAGCGCACGTAGCGATGTTCGAGGCGCTGGGCGGGACGGTCCCGAGGATCGTTCCGGACAACCTCAAGACCGGTGTGGTGAAGCACCCCCGCGAGGGCGAGATCGTCCTGAACGATGCGTATCGCGAGATGGCAGCGCATTACTCGGCGGCGGTGCTCCCGGGGAGGGTGCGGAAACCGAAAGACAAGGCGAGCGTGGAGAACACCGTCGCGCACGTCGCGACCTGGGTCATCGCCGGGCTGCGGGATCAGCGATTCACGTCCCTGCCCGAACTTGCAGCCGCCATCGGGCAGCGGATGGAGGCCTATAACGCGGAGCCGTTCCAGAAGCGGCCCGGATCCCGCGCCAGCGTGTTCGACGCGGAGGAGCGGCCGCTGCTGACGCCGCTGCCGGCGGTGCCCTACGAGATCTCGACATGGCACTACGGACGACGAGTGGGCAGGAACGGGCACGTCACGTTCGCGCGGAACTTCTACTCCGCGCCGTTCGCGCACATCGGCGCGAAGGTCGATCTGCGCATCACGGCCCGGACGCTGGAGATCTATCAGGGCAGCCAGCGACTGACCAGTCACCTGCTGCTCCCGGAGACCGCGAGCAATGAGTACCGCACCAACGACGCGGACCTACCTGCGGGCGAGCGTTTCCAGGCCTGGGACGCGCAGAGGGTGCGGGCGTGGGCAGATCGGGTCGGGCCGGCCACGGTGATCGTGATCCAGCGGATCTTCGAGTCCGTGCCGATCGTGGAACAGGGCCTGGATCCCGCGTTGGCGGTGCTACGGCTCTCTCGCCGCTTCTCCGTAGATCGGGTCGAGGCGGCCTGCGCACTCGCGCTGACGGGACGGGTCCGTTCACCGCGCTATGCGCATCTGCACCCGATCTTGGCCACCGGGCAGGACAAGGTCGCCGCCCTGCGTCCACCCCGCGAGGAACCCGCGGAAGACGGCGGATACGTCCGTGGCGCCGACTACTACGCCGGAGGTGTCCGGTGAGCGTGATCGATAACGACACGAAGCGGAAGCTGCGCGAGATGGGCGCGACCGCGCTGCTGGACGCGATCGATGCCCAGGATGAGGCTCACGTGCTGGGGATGTCGTTCCAGGAACGGCTCCAGCTGATCGTGGACGAGGCGCATTCCATCTTCAATCATGGAAAGGTCGAGGGTCTGATCCGCCGGGCGGGGCTGCGTTATCCCGGAGCGGACCTGCGGCGGCTGGATCTGGTCGAGGAACGGGGACTGAACCGGAACGTGATCGCGCAACTGGCAACCTGCTCCTTCATCCAGCGGCAACAGAACGTGGTCTTCCAGGGCTTCACCGGCTCAGGGAAGTCCTACCTCGGCTGCGCGCTGGCGAAGCAGGCCTGCCAGCACCGGCTCCGAGCCCACTACATCCGAATGCCCGACCTCGAAGAGGCCTGGGCCCTGGCAAAGGACAAGCCGCAGGGCCAGACGAAGTTCCTGCGGAAGTACTCCACGTTCTCGCTGCTGGTGATCGACGAGTGGCTGCTGGACCATCCTGACGAGGGAATGCGTTCGATGCTGCTGGAACTGCTCGAGCGCCGCTATGACACCGGCTCGACCGTGTTCTGCACCCAGTACCCGAAGAAGGACTGGCACGCCCGGCTCGGTGGAGCAGTCCACGCCGATGCGATCATGGACCGCATCGTGCACAACACAATCTGGATCGACACCGGCGACAGGAACATGCGAGAACACACCGCACTGCCCCAGTGACCCGATGCCGGCGGGAGCCAGTGGTCCCCACCGCGGCGGCTACTGGCCCCCGTCGGCACGATCGGCGGTCCCCAAGAGCAAGATTCGGTGGCTCCCACGACTACGAATACTCACTTGGAGCCGATCGAGGGGATGATCTGCGCGAACACCGCTGATTCGGTGCGGGTGGACAGGCCCAGCACCTGGCCGATGGCGGCGAGCACGTCCATGTCGTACCCGACAGCCTCCCCATCGGAGCCGACGAACTCGCCGGGGGCGTAGTTCAGGGCGGCACCGTTGATGAGCTCTCCGCGCTCGCGGATCGGGGCGGGAACCATCGCAGCCAGGTCGTCCTGGCGCTCGATCCCGCGGAGGTCCACCTCGGGCACGGTGTTCGACTCGGAATCGAGGCGCTCACTCGCCCGGGTGCAGCCAGCGGTCACCGACGCCGCGGTGCCGACGAGGACTGCGGCCGGCAGGGCTCGCAGCAGGGTCCGTCTGGGGGTGTTCACGCAGCAAGCTTGTGCACGCCTGCGCATACTTCTGTGAACTCTCCGCGGAATGAGAGAGGCCTAACATGCCACTTCGACGCGAGCGCGGACCGCCGCGGGCAGGCCAGGGACGCGCGGACCGCCGCGGGCAGGCCAGGGACGCGCGGACCGCCGCGGGCAGGCCAGGGACGCGCGGACCGCCGCGGGCAGGCCAGGGACGCGCGGGGCGCGATGCGGGCGCGCCAGGGCGCGCGGGGCGCGATGCGGGCAGGCCAGGCACGCGATGCGGGCGCTCCAGGGACGCGAGCGGCGATCCGCCCGTCGGCTCAGAAGCCCGTCGACATGCCACCTGTGGTGGTGGCAGGCTCCTCATCGGCGGTAGCGTCCTCGGCGTCCAGGTCCGTGGCGGCGCCCTCGAACTGGGAGCGGTACAGCCTCGCGTAGGCGCCGCCGGCCTCCAGCAGCTGCTCGTGGTTGCCCTGCTCCACGATGTCACCGGCCTCCATCACCAGGATCAGGTCGGCGTCGCGGATGGTGGACAGGCGGTGGGCGATCACGAAGGAGGTGCGGCCCTCGCGCAGGCGGTTCATCGCGTTCTGCACCAGCACCTCGGTGCGGGTGTCCACGCTGGAGGTGGCCTCGTCCAGGATCAGCAGGCTGGGCTTGGCCAGGAACGCGCGGGCGATGGTCAGCAGCTGCTTCTCACCGGCCGACAGCGAGGTGCCGTCGTCGTCCACCACCGTCTCGTAGCCCTCGGGCAGCTGGCGCACGAAGTCGTCCACGTGGGTGGCGCGGGCGGCCTCGATGACCTCCTCGTCGGTGGCGTCCAGGCGCCCGTAGCGGATGTTCTCCATCAGGGTGCCCTTGAACAGCCAGGTGTCCTGCAGCACCATGCCGGTGCGGGAGCGGAGCTGGTCGCGGGTGAGGTCGCGGATGTCGATGCCGTCGATCGTGATGCGGCCGCCGTCCACCTCGTAGAACCGCATCACCAGGTTCACCAGGGTGGTCTTGCCGGCGCCCGTGGGGCCCACGATCGCGACGGTGTGGCCGGGGTCGGCCACCAGGGACAGGTCGCGGATCAGCTCCCGGTCGGGGCTGTAGGAAAAGCGCACGTGCTCGAACTCCACGCGGCCCTCGCGGATCGCGGCAGCGGCCCCGGGCTTCTCCTGCTCCAGTTCCTGCTCCTCGGCGTCCATCAGCTCGAACACACGCTCGGCGCTGGCCACCCCGGACTGCAGCATGGTGGCCATCGAGGCCACCTGGGACAGCGGCTGGGTGAACTGGCGGGAGTACTGGATGAACGCCTGCACGTCACCGAGCGTGATCTGCCCGGAGACGATCCGCAGGCCGCCCACGATGGCGACCGCCACGTAGCTGAGGTTCCCCACGAACATCATCAGCGGCATGATCAGCGAGGAGACGAACTGGGCGCCGAAAGTCGCCTTGAACAGCGACTCGTTCTCCTTCTCGAAGCGCTCGGCCACCTGGTCGCGGCGACCGAACACGGTCACCAGGTCGTGCCCGGTGAAGGCCTCCTCCACCTCGGCGTTGACCACACCGGTGGCATCCCACTGCTGGGCGAACAGCTGCTGCGCCTTCTTGCCCACCACCCCGGTGATCAGCAGCGCCACCGGGATCACGGCCAGGGCGATCAGCGACAGCTGCCACGAGATCGTGAACATCATGACCAGCACGCCGATCACGGTGAGGATCGAGTTGACCAGGCCCGTGACGGTGTTCATCAGGGTGTTCTGGATGTTGTCGATGTCGTTGGTGACCCGCGAGAGGATCTCCCCGCGCTTCATCCGGTCGAAGTAGGCCAGCGGCAGGCGGTGCAGCTTCTCCTCCACGTCCCGGCGCAGGCGGTACACCATGCGGAACAGGATGCGGTTCAGGGCCAGGCCCTGCAGCCACATCAGCAGCGCGGAGATCACGAACAGGCCCACCGCCAAGCCCAGGACCTGGTACAGGGACGTGAAGTCGATGCCCTGGCCAGGGGTGAGCTCCATGCCGGAGAGCATGTCGGCGAACTGCTCCTCGCCGGCAGCGCGCAGCCCGTCGATGATCTCCTGCTTCGAGGCTCCCGGCGGCAGCTCGCGGGAGATCAGGCCGGTGAAGATGAGGTCGGTGGCGCGACCCAGGATCCTGGGGCCAACCACGGACAGCGCGACGGACACGAACCCGATCAGGATCGCGGCGAACAGGTACTTGCGCTCCGGGCCGATCTCGCGGATCAGGCGCTTGGTGGAGGGCCAGAAGTTCTTCGCGCTCTGACCGGGGCGCAGCCCGCGCTCGGCGGCCTTCTCGGCGGCGATCTCCTCGGCCTCGGCGGCCTCGTCACCGGCCACGACGGGCTTGATGGGCGCGGGGACGCGGGTCGCCTCGTCCGGGCTCGCGCCCTCGGGTGTGGTGCCGTCGGCCGACGGGCCCGCGGTGCTCGCCCCACTGGTCTCGGGTGTCGTGCCGTCGCGCTTCTCGTCGGGAGCAGTCATCAGGCCGCCTCCTCCTCGACGCCCTGGGAGCGCACGATCTCGCGGTACGTCTCCGAGCTCTCCAGCAGCTCCGCGTGGGTGCCGCGCCCCACGATCCGGCCGTGGTCCAGCACCAGGATCAGATCGGCCCCGGTGATGGTGGTGACGCGCTGGGCGACCACCAGCACCAGCGCGTCGCGGGTGTGCGGCGCGAGGGCCCGGCGCAGCTTCGCGTCGGTGGTGAGGTCCAGGGCGCTGAAGGAGTCGTCGAACAGGAACAGGGAGGGCTTGGCCACCAGCGCCCGGGCGATGCACAGCCGCTGCCGCTGACCGCCGGAGACATTGGTGCCGCCCTGGGCGATCGGGGAGTCCAGCTGCAGCGGCATCGCGGCCACGAAGTCGCGGCCCTGGGCGATGGTGAGGGCCTGCCACAGCTCCTCGTCGGTCGCATCAGGGTTGCCGAAGCGCAGGTTCGAGCCCACGGTCCCGGAGAACAGGTACGGCCGCTGCGGCACCAGGCCCACGCGGTCCCACAGCACCTGGGCATCCAGGTCGCGCACGTCGTGGCCGTTCAGCAGCACCCGCCCCTCGGTGACGTCCACCAGGCGCGGCACCAGGTTCAGCAGGGAGGTCTTGCCGGCGCCGGTGCCGCCGATGATCGCGACCGTCTGTCCGGCGCGGGCGGTGAAGGAGATGTCCTCCAGCACCGACTTCTCGGCACCGGGGTAGGTGAAGGAGACGTCCTCGAAGGTGAGCTCCACCGGCCCCTCCACGTCGCGCACACCGTTGGTGCGCTGCACCACGCTGGTGTCGGTGCTGAGCACCGCGGTGATGCGCTCGGCGGAGACCATCGCGCGCGGGATCATCATCGTCATGAAGGTCGCCATCATCACCGCGATCAGGATCTGGATCAGGTAGGCGATGAACGCGGTGATCGAGCCGATCTCCATCTGACCGGCGTCGATGCGGGGCGCGGCCACGGCCAGCACCAGCACGCTGGAGACGTTGATGATGAACATGATGATCGGGTTGATCAGGATCATCAGCAGGCCGATGCGGCGGTTCAGGTCGGTCAGCTCGAAGTTGACCTCCTCGTAGCGCTCCCTCTCCCGCTCCTCGCGCACGAAGGCGCGCAGCACACGGATGCCGGTGATCTGCTCGCGCAGCACCCCGTTGATGCGGTCGATCTTCTCCTGCATCTGCCGGAACATCGGGGCGGCCTTGAGGATCAGGAAGCCGACGCTCACCAGCATCACCGGCACCATCACCGCGATCAGCCAGGCCATCCCGGGCTCCACGCTGAGCGCCAGGATCACCCCGCCGATACCCGTGACCGGCGCCTGCACCAGGAAGTTCAGGGAGAAGAAGATCAGCAGCTGCACCTGCTGCACGTCGTTGGTGGAGCGGGTGATCAGCGAAGGGGTGCCGAACTCGCTTATCTCGCGCGGGGAGAAGCTCTGCACCTGGCCGAACACGCGGGTGCGCAGGTCACGGCCCACGCTCATCGCCGAGCGGGCGCTGAAGTAGTTCGCCAGCACCAGCGCCACGATGTTGCCGAAGGACACCGCGGTCATGATCCAGCCCAGGCGCCAGATCACCGGGATGTCGGCCTTGGCCACGCCGTCGTCGATGATGTCGGCGTTGATGGTGGGCAGGTACAGCGCGGCCATCACGCCGATGGTCTGGAACAGCACCACCAGCAGCACCCACGGCAGGTACGGCTTGAGCGCCCTCAGTACGAGGCGGAGCAGGGGCACGGTTCTCCTTCCGGGGAGCGCGGGCGCGATCTGCGGGTTCGCGCGGGCGCTGATGGCGAAGGCGCGCGGCGGCCAAGAGCACCGGGGGCGTTCGAGGCGAGCGGGAGTCCGACCAGCGCAACGGGGCATCCGACGAGCACGACGGGGGCGATCCGTGCGCCCCGTGAAGCATAGTCGACCCCTCTGACACGGGACAGGCCTGGTCGGCCACCTCACGCGGGCACTCGATCAGCGTGCACCGGGCCGCGTCGGCCCAGACATCCGGGCGTGCAGCACACACCCCGCGGCGCGTGCGGGGGTGTCGGCTACCGTGGACGGGTGGATCGCCCCGCCCAGCGCATCGTCATCATCGTGCTCGCCATCCTGCTCGTCGTCCCCATCGGGGCGCTCGGGCTCAGCGGCATGCTCGGAGGCGACGACGAGCCGTCGGCCACGCAGGCACCCACCGGCCCCGCTGACAACCGGCCCACGATGGACCCCGCCGATCAGCCACCGCGCCCCGAGATCGCGAAGCCCGAGGCCCCGGCGGTGATGGCGGAGCAGACCCCCGAGGGCGCCGAGGCGACCCTGGCGTTCCTTCTCGAGTCCTACACGTACATGATGACCAGCGGCGATACCTCGGTGTGGGAGGCGTCGGTCGACCCCAACTGCTCGGTGTGCATGACCTTCCTGGACAACGCACGGGTGCTGAACGATCAGGGCGGCTATCTGGTGGACGGCGCGTTCGTGGTGGACTCCACCTCCTTCCAGGCCGCCGGCGACCCCGCGACGGGAGGCGCACCCGCGAGCGGCGTGGCCACCGCCCACTTCACCCAGGCCGAGAGCATCCTGGTGGACGACCCCACCCGACAGGCCATCCCCCTGGGTGCGGTGACCGGGCAGATCCAGGCACAGATGCTGTGGGACGGCCGGCGCTGGCTGATCGGCGACATGACCTATCTGCCCGCGGCCGGTCAGGGCGAGGGCGGCGGCGCTCCGTCCGACGGTGGCGCCTGACCCTCACCTCCGCCGTCGAGGCACGAATCCTTGTCGGAATGGGGCTCCAGTTCCGACACCTCACGCTCCATACCTGCGAGTAACAGGGGCGGGTTCTCCCGGTTGCAGCGATGGGGCCGCGCCAGTACCGACCTGAGGCACCCGAGTTCACCCAGGTTCCTCCCCAATGCGCCGCTCGTGGATGACCTGCCGCTTGTGGATGACCCCATGCTGGCAACCGGGCGATTGGCACTCTGGGGACATGGCACGCCCACCTGCACCTCTTCCTCCTTCGTTGCCGTGGCGCGCCTTCACCCGCTCCGAGGCACTGAGCGCTGGTGTCTCCTCGCAGCGATTGCGCCGCAAGGACATCTACACGGTGCGGCCGGGCCTGTATGCCGTCAGCGGGAGCGAGCTCACCGAGCTGGACATCGTCGCTGCCTTGTGCCGGGCCGACCCTGCTGCGGTCGTGGTCGGTCTCTCCGCCGCACGGATGCAAGGACTGCCCCTGCCCTCGCAGAACAGCACCTGGGCCACCCGGACGCCCGTGCACATCGCCGCCGACCGCGGAACACGGAAGGATGATCGGGTAGTGCGCTGGCACAACTTCTCCTTCGCCCCCGGCGAGGTCCGCCGGGTCTCCTACAGCCACCTGCCCGCGCCCGACGAAGCCGCGATCCCTCACTCGAGGTTGCGGATGTCGAGCAGGGCCCGCACATGGCGAGACCTCGCACCGCTCCTCACGCACCTCCAACTGGTCTCGGTCGGGGATCACCTCGTGCGTCGTCCCACCCCGACCTTCGACAAGGGCCGCACTGAGCCGTTGTGCACCGTCGCTGAACTCAGTGCCGCGTGCACCGGCCGGTACGCCGGGAAGCTGCGCACCGCACTGGGCGACGTACGGGTCGGTGCCGACTCGCCTCGCGAGACGATGCTGCGGCTCGCGTTCAGGGAGGCCGGTCTGCCGGAGCCGCTCATCAACCAGCCGCTCCATGGTCCGGACGGGCGCGTGCTCCATCGCCCTGACTTCCAATGGCCCGAGCACCGGGTGTGCGCCGAGTACGAGGGGAAGACCCACAACGATGAGGAGCAGGTGAAGCGCGGCATCCGGCGCGCGCGTCGCACCAGTTCAGCCGGGTTCCTCGAGATCCGGCTGTACGACGAGGACACCCGGGCGTCGTGTGCGAACGCCGTTCGTATCGTGCGCGACGAGCTCATCGCGCGTGGGTGGAAGCCCTGACCGCCGGACTGCGCCCGACGGGAGTCCCCCGACGACCCCCGCCCGGCCGAGGCACGAAAGTTTGTCGGAATGGCGCACTCATTCCGACAAGTATTCGGGCGTGGGACTGGAGGAACGTCCCTCAGCGAGCCGATACACGAACAGGTCGGTGCGGTACGGGAGGCCGACCACACTGCCCGGGGCGTGCCCCAGGTGCTCATGGAGGTACCAGTCGAGGTTCGCGAGCACCCTCTGGCAGCGCTCCTCGGTGGCGGTGATGACGTAGCTGCGGGTGCAGGCCAGGTCGATCAAGTCGTACGTGAGAAGGGGGTCCTCCCAGCGATGCACCACCCGGTCCACCAGCTCGAGCTCAGGGCCGACGGTGGGCTGGAAGTCCTCGCGCTGCACGTCGCCTGCGTGCATGATCCGGGAGAGTCGGTGCACCCATGGGATGGTCACATCCATCGTGTTCCACACCAGCGCGAGCACACCCCCGGGCGCGAGCAGCCTCGCCACCTCGGCGGTTGCGGCCGGGGCATTGAACCAGTGCCAGGCCTGCGCCACGGTGACGAGGCCCGCGCCGGCGGCGGGCAGGCCGGTCGATTCTGCGCGTGCGACATGAGTGGTGAGCTGCGCGGCCGACGGGCCGGCCTGGGTGGTGAGCTGCGCGGCTGACGGGCCAGCCTGGGTGGTGAATATTCGCCTCGCTGGGGTCCGCTGATCGAGGGTTCGGGTGCCACGTCGCTGCCGTAGCGGTGGCGTCGTTCGGGACCACCAGTGGTGTCGTTGGGGCCGCTCTGTCTACGCTCCTTCCGCCGTGTGTATAGGGCACGCGGCGGAAGGAGCAATCTGGAATGGTACGGAAGATCAGGGCGAAGCTGGTGCTCCAGCTGCGCGCAGAAGGTCTGTCGGGGCGAGCGATTTCGTCCTCGCAGGGCATGTCCCGCAAGTCCGTGAGGGCGGTGTTCGAGGCCGCTGACGCTGCAGGGATCGGGTGGGGCGATATCGCGGACGTCGCCGATGAGCAGGTGTATGCCCGGTTGTTCCCGGGCCGGGGCGAGCACGAGAGCGTGTTCGCACAGCCGGACTGGGAACAGGTCCATCGAGAGATGGCCAGGGTCGGCGTGACGCTGAAGCTGTTGCACGGCGAGTACTTCGACGCGACCACGGCGGCTGGGGATCCGGCGATGGGGTATGACCGGTTTTGCCGCACCTACCAGCACCACGTCATGGTCACCGGTGCCGCTTCGAGAGTCGGTCACAAGGCCGGCCAGAGCGTGGAGGTCGACTGGTCCGGCCCCACGATGGAGCTGGCCGATCCGGTCACCGGCGAGGTCTCGAAGGTGTTCTTGTTCGTTGCCTGCCTGCCTTTTTCTCGTTACGCGTTCTGCTTCCCGGCGCTGGATATGCGCCAGGAGTCCTGGCTGCGAGCGCACGTAGCGATGTTCGAGGCGCTGGGCGGGACGGTCCCGAGGATCGTTCCGGACAACCTCAAGACCGGTGTGGTGAAGCACCCCCGCGAGGGCGAGATCGTCCTGAACGATGCGTATCGCGAGATGGCAGCGCATTACTCGGCGGCGGTGCTCCCGGGGAGGGTGCGGAAACCGAAAGACAAGGCGAGCGTGGAGAACACCGTCGCGCACGTCGCGACCTGGGTCATCGCCGGGCTGCGGGATCAGCGATTCACGTCCCTGCCCGAACTTGCAGCCGCCATCGGGCAGCGGATGGAGGCCTATAACGCGGAGCCGTTCCAGAAGCGGCCCGGATCCCGCGCCAGCGTGTTCGACGCGGAGGAGCGGCCGCTGCTGACGCCGCTGCCGGCGGTGCCCTACGAGATCTCGACATGGCACTACGGACGACGAGTGGGCAGGAACGGGCACGTCACGTTCGCGCGGAACTTCTACTCCGCGCCGTTCGCGCACATCGGCGCGAAGGTCGATCTGCGCATCACGGCCCGGACGCTGGAGATCTATCAGGGCAGCCAGCGACTGACCAGTCACCTGCTGCTCCCGGAGACCGCGAGCAATGAGTACCGCACCAACGACGCGGACCTACCTGCGGGCGAGCGTTTCCAGGCCTGGGACGCGCAGAGGGTGCGGGCGTGGGCAGATCGGGTCGGGCCGGCCACGGTGATCGTGATCCAGCGGATCTTCGAGTCCGTGCCGATCGTGGAACAGGGCCTGGATCCCGCGTTGGCGGTGCTACGGCTCTCTCGCCGCTTCTCCGTAGATCGGGTCGAGGCGGCCTGCGCACTCGCGCTGACGGGACGGGTCCGTTCACCGCGCTATGCGCATCTGCACCCGATCTTGGCCACCGGGCAGGACAAGGTCGCCGCCCTGCGTCCACCCCGCGAGGAACCCGCGGAAGACGGCGGATACGTCCGTGGCGCCGACTACTACGCCGGAGGTGTCCGGTGAGCGTGATCGATAACGACACGAAGCGGAAGCTGCGCGAGATGGGCGCGACCGCGCTGCTGGACGCGATCGATGCCCAGGATGAGGCTCACGTGCTGGGGATGTCGTTCCAGGAACGGCTCCAGCTGATCGTGGACGAGGCGCATTCCATCTTCAATCATGGAAAGGTCGAGGGTCTGATCCGCCGGGCGGGGCTGCGTTATCCCGGAGCGGACCTGCGGCGGCTGGATCTGGTCGAGGAACGGGGACTGAACCGGAACGTGATCGCGCAACTGGCAACCTGCTCCTTCATCCAGCGGCAACAGAACGTGGTCTTCCAGGGCTTCACCGGCTCAGGGAAGTCCTACCTCGGCTGCGCGCTGGCGAAGCAGGCCTGCCAGCACCGGCTCCGAGCCCACTACATCCGAATGCCCGACCTCGAAGAGGCCTGGGCCCTGGCAAAGGACAAGCCGCAGGGCCAGACGAAGTTCCTGCGGAAGTACTCCACGTTCTCGCTGCTGGTGATCGACGAGTGGCTGCTGGACCATCCTGACGAGGGAATGCGTTCGATGCTGCTGGAACTGCTCGAGCGCCGCTATGACACCGGCTCGACCGTGTTCTGCACCCAGTACCCGAAGAAGGACTGGCACGCCCGGCTCGGTGGAGCAGTCCACGCCGATGCGATCATGGACCGCATCGTGCACAACACAATCTGGATCGACACCGGCGACAGGAACATGCGAGAACACACCGCACTGCCCCAGTGACCCGATGCCGGCGGGAGCCAGTGGTCCCCACCGCGGCGGCTACTGGCCCCCGTCGGCACGATCGGCGGTCCCCAAGAGCAAGATTCGGTGGCTCCCACGACTACGAATACTCAGGTGGTGAGCTGCGCGGCTGACGGGACGGCCGCATCGCTGCAGGCCGGCGCGGCCGAGGTCGCCGACGGCCCGCGGCGTCGAGCGGTCTCGAGCATGGCCTCGCTGGTGTCCACAGCGGTGACGGCACAGCCGCCGTCCACGAGCGCCCAGGAGAGCTTGCCGGTGCCGGCGCCGAGATCGACCACGCGGAGGGGGCCGGCAGAGGTGACGTGGTCCAGGGCAGTGGACGCGGAGTCGGGAGTGGTGGACGAAGGGGCGGGAGTGGTGGACGCGGGGTCAGGTGTGCCCGCAGCCCGGTCGGTGGCGAGAGCGGGACCGGGAGCGGGAGCGTGAGCGTGAGCGTGAGCGGCGGAGAGGATCGCGTCGATCACCGGGCCCGGGTACCCGGGGCGCAGCCGGTCGTAGTCCTCCCCCTGGTCGGCGAACGCCTCTGCCAGCGAGCTCTTGCGCTCCGCACTTCGGAAACGTGGTTCGTTGCGCGCGGAGACCGGCGGGACCGGCGGATGCAGGGGGTCCATCGACTCTCACCCGGGGAGCAGGAAGTACACGGCGGCTGTCCCGAGGTTGATCACCATGGCCAAGGTGCACAGGGTGATGGCCCGGTCCAGCACGGTGCGGCGGGGGGTGAGCACCGCTGGCGATGCGTGCGGGGCCTCACCCTGCCCGGAGCGTTCACGACCCTTGGCGCGCACTCCGATCACCAGCGCCACCAGGGAGAGCAGCAGCGCCACCGTCGGCGCGATCGCCCACGGCAGCGGGGACAGGTCCCACTGCGGCCTCGGGTCGGGGCCGGCTCCCGTGTGCGGCATGTAGTAGTCAATCCGTGCCATCGCCACGACCATCCCGATCCCGAGGACGGAGAACAGCGCGGTCAGTCCAGCGCTGTACAGCACGGCCACTGCCGGCACCGGCGTGCCCCGGCTGCGGCGGCGCTCAGGATTCTGCATGGTCATCGGTCTTCCCTGTGCGCCACCCAGGAGTGGTGCAGTCCGGCGTAGATGCCTCCTGGCAGGTTCACCAGTTCGGCGTGGGTGCCGTGCTCGGCCAGGTGCCCGTCATCCAGCACCAGGATCTGGTGGGCGCGCTCGGCGGTGGAGAGGCGGTGGGCGATGGTGAGGGTGGTGCGGCCGCGGGCCAGGCCGTCGATGGCCTGCTGGAGGCGCACGTCGGCCGCGGGGTCCACGGCGCTGGTGGCCTCGTCCAGCACGATCACGTCGGGATCGGCGAGGTAGGCGCGGGCCAGGGCCACCAGCTGCCGCTCCCCCGCGCTGAGTGACTCGCCGCGCTGCCCCACGGGGGTGTCCAGTCCTTCGGGAAGGCCCTCGCACCAGGGGCCGAGCCCGAGTTCGTCCATGGCCTGCAGCATGTCCTCGCGGGTGGCGTCAGGGCGGCCGTAGGCGAGGTTGCCGGCCACGGAGGTGTCGAACAGGAAGCCGTCCTGCGGGACCATGACCACGCGGTCACGCAGCGAGGAGTACGGGATCAGCGGCAGCGGCACCCCGCCGATGCGGATCTCACCGGAGGCGGGGTCCATCATGCGGGTGAGCAGCTTGGCCAGGGTGGTCTTGCCGCTGCCGGTCTCGCCGACGATGGCGATGTGGCTGCCGGCGGGGACGTCCACGTCGATGCCGTGCAGCACCTCGGGCCCATCGGGGTAGGCGTAGCGCACCTGGTCCACCTCGATGCCCAGGCCGCCCTCGGGCAGGGCGCGCACACCAGGCACGGGGGCGGTGCGGCGGCCGGTGTGGGGGTCCATGGCGCCGGCCGGGTCGGCCACATCGGCCGGGGTGTCCAGCACGCCCAGCACGCGCCTCCAACCGGCCACGGCGTTCTGGGCCTCCGAGAGCATCTCGATGCCCATCCGCACCGGCATGCTGAACAGGGACACCAGGAACACGAAGGCGACCACGCCGCCGGCGGTGAGGTCGGCCCCCGGCAGGTCTAGGCCAAGGGCGCCGGTGCCCAGCAGCACGCCCACCACCACCACGACGGCGGTGGCGAGCCCGTCTCCCATCTCGGAGAGGAAGAACGATGCCGACTGGGGTCGCAGCACGGAGAACTGGGCGTTGCGCACCTCGCGCACGCGGTCCACCTGGCTGCGGCGGGTGCGCTCCTCGATGCCGTAGGCGCGCACGGTGGCCGAGCCCACCAGGGCCTCGGAGACCGAGCCCAGCATGCTGCCCACGGCAGTGCGCACCCGCTGGTAGCGGGCACGGATGCGCTTCTGCAGGGCACTGAGGAGGAAGAAGATCGGCAGGTAGCACAGCCACACCACCAGGGCCAGTGGCCAGGAGTACACGGCCATCACGCCGGTGGCGAGCACCAGCTGCATGCTCATCACCACCAGCATGATCCCGCCGAAGCTCATGAATGTGCTGACGGTGTCCACGTCGCTGGTGACGCGGGAGACCAGGGCGCCGCGCTGCTCGGTGCCCTGGGTGAGCAGGGACAGGTCGTGGATGTGGCGGAAGGCGCGGGTGCGCAGCGTCGCCAGGGCCGTCTCCGCCATCCGGAACAGGCGGCGGTTCATCAGCATGTTGCAGCCGGCCGTCACCAGCAGCGCGCAGGCGGCGATCCCGGCGGCGGTGGCGACGAAGCGCAGGTCCGGCGTGGCCGGTTCGATGATGCCGGTGTCCAGGATGTTCTGCACGGAGATGGGGATCACCACGCGCCCGGCGGTGGCGACCATCGCCAGCAGCAGGGTGATCCACACCCCGGCCAGGGCCTCCGGGGTCAGGGCGAGGCCGCGGCGCACGGTGGCCAGCGCCGACTCGTCGTTGGTGGTCTCCGAGCCGAGGCGGGAGGAGGCTGGGGTGGGCTTGGTATCGGCGTCGGAGCTCATCCGTGCGACTCCATCAGGTCGTGGGCGATCGCGGCCTCGTCGTAGGCGTCCACCAGGGCCCGGTACTCGGCGCTGCGGGTGCGCACCTCGGTGTGGGTGCCCTGGGCGGCAACGGTGCCGTGGTCCAGGAACACCACGTGGTCGGCCAGGGAGATGGTGGACTTGCGGTAGGCGATCATCAGCAGTGTGGAGGCGGTCATCTCGCGCCTGATCCCGTCGAGGATGGCGAGCTCCACGCTGGGGTCGCAGGCGCTGGTGGCGTCGTCGAGGATCAGCAGGCGGGGCCGGCGGGCCAGGGCCCTGGCCAGGGCGATCCGCTGTCGCTGCCCGCCGGAGAGGGAGCCGCCGCGCTCCCCGAGCTGCGCGTCCAGGCCGCCGGGCAGGGCGTCGACGAAGCCGTCGGCCTGGGCCACGCGCAGCGCCCATCGGATGGTGTCCTCGTCGATGTCCTCGCCGAGGGTGATGTTCTCGCGCACGGAGGCGTCGAACACGAATGCCTGCTGCAGCACCAGGGCGACGTCGCTGGTGAGGGCGTCGGCGGTAAGGGAGCGCAGGTCGGCGCCGTCCAGGGCCACCCGGCCGTCGGTGGGGTCCAGTAGCCGGGCGGCCAGCAGTGCCACGGTGGACTTGCCGGAGCCTGTGGCGCCGACGACGGCGAGCACGCGCGTGCCGGCTGCGGGATCGGCGGTCAGGGACACGCCCCTGACGGCCTCGCTGATGCGCACGTGCTGGTCGGCGGCGCTGGCGGTGCGGCCCAGGATCCGGGTCTCGGGATCGTCGCGGTAGGTGAAGGAGACGTCCTCGAAGCTGAGGCGGCCGGGCCCGGCGGGCAGCTGGTTGGGGCCGTAGGTGCGCTCCTGGGTGACGTCGAGGATCTGCTGGACGCGCCCGCCGCCGACGACGGTGCGGGACAGGTCCCCCAGCACCCAGCCGAAGGAGCGGATCGGCAGGGACATCAGGGTGAACAGGTAGGCGACCTCCACCAGTTGGCCGGTGCTCAGGTGGCCCTCGCCGATCCGCCAGGCGCCCAGCACGGCGACCGCCAGGATGCCCAGGTTGGGCAGGGCGTCGATCAGCGGGTCGAACCAGCCGCGCACGTAGCCGAAGCGGATGCCGTTGCGGCGCAGCTCCTCGGCGGCGCGGGTGAAGCGCTGCTCCTCGATGTCCTCACGGCCCAGGGACTTCACCACGTTGGCGCCGTCGAAGGACTCGTGGGCGATCTCGGCGACCTCGGCGCGCAGCCGCTGGGACTGCACGGCGATGGGGGCGGCGTAGCGCTGCAGCAGCACGTTGAGGATGATCAGCGCCACGATCAGCGCCAGCATCACCAGCAGGATCACTGGGTCGATGCGCCACACCACCGCGATCGCGTACACCAGCATCACCACGGTGGACAGCGCGAACGGGAACGCGGCCATCGCGAAGAAGGTGGCCTCCACGTCGGAGTGCACGGAGCTCAGCAGGGTGCCGGTGGACTGGCGGCGGTGCCACAGCAGCGGGACCTTCGCGTACACGGCGGCGATGCGCTCGCGGTACAGGCGGAACAGGTCGTACTGGGTGGCGGCGGCGAACACGCGGCGCACCACCACCGAGACGGCACGGGCCACGCCGATGCCCAGGATCGCGAGGCCGCCGCCTGCCAGCAGGGCCGGGCTGGCTCGACCGGCCTCGAAGGAGGGCACCACCACGTCCTCCGTGACGCGGCCGATGATCGCGGAGGTCGCGATCTGCAGCAGGGCGAAGCCGATCGCGCCGGCCACGGCGAGGGTGAACCAGCCCTTCTGCTCCCAGGATCCCTTGATCAGGCGCTTCAGTCCGGGGATCAGGACGGCGGGGTGCTGCCGGTCCAGGGGTGCGGGGCGGGCGGGGGTGGTGCCAGAGCGAGCGGGAGCCTGGACGGGGTCGGGCTGGGTGGTGTCTGGCTGGGCGGGGGTGGTGCGGGGTCTGTCGGTCATGCGTTCATGAAGTGGAGGACCACCGCGATCGCGAAGGTGATGGTGGACAGCATCGCGAGCGTGAACTCGATGGCGATGCCGATGCCGAGGGCCTTGATCGCCACCCAGGCGGAGCTCAGGCCCCGCTTCCAGTCCTTCAACCGCACTGCCTCGGAGACGTACAGGCCGGCCAGGAAGCCGATGGGCAGGCCCAGGAAGGGGATCACGAAGATGCCCACGATGCCGCTGGCGATGCCCACGAGGATCGGCCAGGTGGGCACCTCGTGCCGCTGCAGGCGCCTGCCGGTGAGCACGTAGCTGGTGGTCATACCGGCGATGCCCAGCACGGCGATGATCGCGAACGCCACCCAGGAGGTCCAGCTGCCGGTCACGATCGACCAGATCAGGGTGGCGATGATGATGGTGATGGTGCCGGGCAGCACCGGCAGCACGATGCCGCACAGGCCCACCACGTAGGCGAGGGCCACCAGCACGGTGACGATGATCTGCAGGGACATGGTGTCCACGGGTCCTCCGAGGGGATGGGGTGGGGTGGCCCGCACGGTGAGGCGGGTGGCACGACAGGCCGACGGCCCGACCGGCTGGCATCGCGACGTGCTCCGGCACGGGCCCGCATTCATCCTAGTTGTCGGGCGGGGAACGCACCCACGACCGGACTTCCTACGATGGACGCACGACACCAGCAGTCACAGCCGCGGGAAGGCGGGGACCGGCATGACGATCAGGTACAGCGTGCTCTCGCGGCGCAGCATGGTCGGGTTGATCGCGGGCAGTGCGGCCCTGCTGATGACGGGATGCACCGACGATGCGGCCGAGGAGCGGATGGCGCAGGTGGGCGTGCCGCGCGAGTCACCCTCCGGCGAGGTCTCAGCCACCGTCGTGGAGGACGGCGACGTGCTGCGGCCGGTGATCCTCGACGGTTCTGGCATGGAGCTGTGGCGCGATGACCTCCCCCATGTGGAGCGCTACGTCCCCGGGGTGCTGTGGGAGCAGGACGCGGACGTGCTGTGGATCCTGTCCACCGACCACGGCAACGCCAGCGTGCGCCAGGACGCAGACGGCACCTGGGTGAAGACGATGGGATCCGACGGCATGCCGGAGGACGTGGCCGAGCTGGCTCGCTGACTACTGGCGGCTCCCAGGGATTCGCTGCTCAGCCGTGAGGCGCTGGGCGAATCCTGCCGATGGGCTGCGCAGGAACTCCTCGGTGGTGACGTCCTGGATCACGCGGCCGCGGTCCAGCACGAGGACGCGGTCGGCGAGCGCACGCACATCGGCCAGGTCGTGGGTGACCACCACGGCCGTGCGGCCAGCCAGGTGGCGGGCCAGCAGCTCACGCAGGCGGGGTGCAGCATCGACGTCGAGGGCGGCGAACGGTTCGTCCCACAGGGACAGCTCGGGGCGCGCAGCGAGGGCCCGGGCGACGGCCGCGCGCTGGGCCTGACCGCCGGAGACCTGGTCGGGGCGACGCTCTGCGAGGTGGGCCAGTCCCACCCGGTCCAGCCACTGGTCCGCCTGCTTCCGCGCGGTGGCCCGATCGGTGCCGGAGGCGCGCAGGCCGAACGCGACGTTGCGCCGCAGGCTGAGGTGCGGGAACAGCAGCGGGACCTGCCCGAGGCGCGTGATGCCGCGGCGGTGCGGGGGCAGAGGTGTGCGGAGGCCGGGACCGGCAAGGGTACGGCCGCCCAGGTGGAGGTGGCCGCCGGTGGAGGGCACGAGCCCGGCGAGGGTGTCCAGCACGGTGGACTTGCCGCTGCCGTTGGCGCCGATGATCGCGAGCGTCTGACCGGCCGGGATATGGACAGTCACGTCGACCCCGCGCTCGGGGACGTCGACGTGGGCGTCGAGTGAGGGAGCGGCGGGCGCGGTGACGATCGGTGCGGGGGTGGCCGGCGCAGGAGCGGCGCCGACGTCGTGCGGCGCGGCGATCGCCGTGCTCTGGTGGCTTGCAGCCACACCGGGGCCAGTGCCTGTTCCCTCGGGAACGACCCCTTCCTCGGCGGGGGCACCGCCCGCGGGCCGGGGGCGGGCCCCGAGGGAGCGGCGGAACCCGTCGGCCCCCGGGGAGCGGTAGGCGAAGGCGACCACCACGGCGGCCACCACCATCAGCAGCAGGCTCATGGCCACGGCGGAGTCCTGGTCGATCTCGCGGGCCAGGTAGAT
Organism: Brachybacterium muris; assembly: GCF_016907455.1. Lineage (NCBI taxonomy): Bacteria > Bacillati > Actinomycetota > Actinomycetes > Micrococcales > Dermabacteraceae > Brachybacterium > Brachybacterium muris. The sequence goes on from NZ_JAFBCB010000001.1 coordinate 3,066,056, forward strand.
CTCCAGTGGCAGGGTGCGGGTGGTGCCCTGCAGGGAGCCGGCGAAGGTGATGGTGGCTCCGAACTCACCGAGGGCGCGGGCGAAGGTGAGCACCAGCCCAGCACCGAGGCCCTGGGCGAGCAGTGGCAGGGTGACGGTGGCCAGGGTGCGGGTGGGGCCTGCACCGAGGGTGAGGGCGGTGGCCTCGTAGGCGGTGCCGCGGGAGCTCAGTGCGCCCTCCACGGTGAGGATCAGGAAGGGTGCGGCCACGAAGGTCTGCGCGAGCACCACGGCGACGGTGGTGAAGGCGATGTCGATGCCGAGCACGTCGGCCAGGGGCGCTACGAGTCCGCGTCGCCCGTAGGTGGACAGCAGGGCGATGCCGCCGACCACCGGCGGCAGCACCAGCGGCAGCAGCACCAGGGTGCGCACGATCCGCAGCAGCACCGACCCGGGATCGCTGCGCGCCATGAGCAGTGCCACGGGCAGACCCACCAGCAGCGACAGGGCGGTGGCGGCGAGCGCGGTCACCAGGCTGAGGCGCAGGGCGATCAGGGCCGAGGGTGAGGTGAGGGTGGGGACGAGAGCGGCCCTGTCGACGGCGGTGAGCAGTCCGAGTATGGGCAGCGCGAGGAGGGCCACGCCCACCACGGCGGCGACACGCAGCCAGCGGGGAAGCAGGGTTGCTCCCCTCACGGTGCTCCGAACCCGGCATCGGCCAATACCTTCTGCGCCTCGGGCGCGGCCAGGAAGTCGATGAAGCGGCGGGCCAGAGTGGGAGAGGTGGCCTCGGCGGCGACGGCGGCCGGGTACTCGGTACGAGCCTCCTCGGCACCAGGCAGCTCGATCATGTGCACTTCGTCCCCCGCGGTAAGGGCATCGGTGAGGTAGACGATGCCCGCGTCGGCCTGACCGTTGAGGACCTTGCCCAGTACGTCGGTCACCGCATTCTCCTCGCTCACCGGGCTGAGGGTGAGGCCTTCGTGGTCAGCGACAGCGGCGGCCGCTGCTCCGCAGGGCACCTGCGGTGCGCAGGTGACCAGGGCGAGATCAACACCGGCTGGCGATGCGACATCGGCGAGAGAGGTGATGCCGTGGGGGTTGTTCGGTGCGGTGATGAGGACGGGGACGTTGGTGGCGAAGACGACGGGCTCCCCGGCGATGTTCCCCTGGTCCTGGGCACGGGCCATGGTCATCTGGTCGGCGGTGATGAGCACGTCGGCCATGGCACCGGCATCGAGCTGAGCGACGAGGTCGGCCGAACCGGCCGGCATGGTGGCCACGAGTGCGGTGGGGTGGGCTTCCATGAACTTGTCCACCAGCTCATCCAGGATCTCGGCCAGGGAGGCGGCAGCGTAGACGGCGAGCTTGGCGTTCTCCTCGGTGACGTCCGAGCCCTGACCGGGATCGACGTCACCACCGCCGTCGGATCCTCCCAGGTAGGCGCCGCCCCCGTCCGAGCCGCCGCTGCGGGTCCCCGTCTCCGTGGTCGGGCTGGAGGCGCAGGCAGTGAGCAGGGCCAGTGGCACACCGGCGGCAGCAGATCGGAGCAGGGTGCGGCGCGTGGGGATCGAGCGAGGGGTGAGGTTGTCGTGGCGCGGCATCTCATGCCTCTTTCTCGATGACCACATTGGTGGCCTTGACGATGGCGGTGGCGACCACACCGGGCTCGAGTCCCAGGTCGCGGACGGCCTCGGTGCTGATCAGGGACACCACACGGTGGGGCCCGCACTGCAGCTCCACCTGCGACATGACGGTGTCGCTGATGACACTGGTGACGATGCCGACGAAGCGGTTGCGGGCACTGCGGCCCACATCGGCCGGGTCGGCGGGAAGCACGGCGTTGTCACGAGCAAGACGGGCCAGCTGCAGGCCGTCGACGGTGGCGGGGGTGCCCTCGGAGCGGGTGAGCAGGCCCTGGTCGATCCATCGGCGCACGGTGTCGTCGCTGACGCCGAGGAACCGGGCTGCATCAGAAACCTTGATCTGCGCCATGTTCACCTCACTTCTTCCGCATATGCGGATCAGTGTAGGTCAGGCGCATACACATCTACAAGCAGTAGGGGCGACGCGAGGACTATCGATCGACCGGGGCGATCCTCGTGACCAGCTCGGCAAGGAATGCGGGAAGTGCCTCATCGACCGTGTTCCACAGGAGCAAGGAATCGATGTCCGTGTACCCGTGCGCTAGTCGATTACGCATCCCTTCCCTGACCACGGATGTGCTGGACCTGCGTGGAGATCCGCTCCATCGCCGACAGCAGTTCCGCAGCGCTCGGGCTGTCACCTCTCATGGCAGGTCGATCGCCTGCGCTCGCGCGTGGTCCGCAGCTCGTCCTTGCGCACGGAGGGATACGACATCGACTCGGGTGCCGAGCGCGGCTGCGAGCTCATCCTGGGCCGCGATCAGATCGAAGTAGGACGCTTCCGGCGAGAACTCCACGAGCAGGTCGACATCGGATTCGGACGTGGATGTACCTCGTGCCACCGACCCGAAGACCAGCACCCGACCGGTCCCCTTGTGCTTCTTCACAACGGAGCGGATCCGAGGCGCGAACTCATGCACATCCTGGAGCGTCACGGTCGGCTGATCCATCAGAGGTTCAGCAGACATGCCACGAGCATATCGTCCAGCACTTGTTCTGCGATGGGGACGAACAGGCTTTGTTACGCGCTCTGCTGCCCTCGATCTTGCGGTCTACTCGATATCAGCGTCAGGACTGCCCCAACGCCCCGAGCAGGTCCCGCTCCTCCTGGTCGGTGAGTCCCGCGCCGTGGGGCAGCTCGACCTGGTGCTCGAGGTCCCAGGCCAGGGAGTCGGCAAGGGTATCGGCCAGAGGCCGCAGGATGAGGCCGGCCGCACGGGCGCGGTCGATGGACCGCGTGTTCATCCCGTACCAGTCACGATCGGCGATCCACAGTGGGAGGGACCTGGGCCCGGCCCACTCGGCGACGCCGTGCTCGACCAGCCAGTCCTGCGCGGCCCGCACGGGCTTTACGGGAGGCTCTGACCGGATGACATCCTGCGCCGCGACACGGGCGGCCTCGATATGCTCCGGGAACGGCACCGGCTCACCGAGCGCGTTGAACACCCCTTGACCTGCACCGACGGCGACATGGATCAGGAACTGGGCGAGGTCCCGCACGTCGATCACGGCTGTGGGCAGCTCGGGGGCATCGGGCACCAGCACCCTGCCGTCAGGGTTGGACGGGCGGGCGAACCGGTGCCCCCAGTAACCGGTGCGGCCGCTGGGATCGCCGCGACCGCCGATCAGACCGGGCCGCACGATCACGGACCGCTCCGCACCATAGCCGTCGAGGACGGCCTGTTCACAGGCCACCTTGGCGTGCCCGTACTGCTCCATCGCCTCCATGCTGTCACCGGCGAGGGGCTCCAGCAGCGGCGCATCCTCATCGGCGCCGCCCTCCCCCTGATCGGCGTACACGCTGCAGGTAGAGACGAAAAGGTACTTCGCGGCAACGGGCTCGAGGTCCCGCACGGCGCGGCGCACGTGGCCGGGCTGCATGGACACGTCGATCACGGCGTCCCACCGGGTCCCTGCACCGCTGGGCTGGCCGCCTTCTGCCTCAGCACCGTCGGCCCGCGCGACGGCCGACAGCGCATCGTCCAGGTCGCGGTCGGCCTGTACCAGGGTCACCCCCTCAGGCACTCCCGTGCCGCGGGCTACGCAGGTGACGTCATGGCCGGCCTGCACGGCAACCTCCGCGGCCGTGCGTCCCAGCCATGCGGTGCCACCGAGGATCAGGATTCTCATGGGGCGAGCATGACAGGTGCTAGGCACTCACGGTCAGGGTGGACGGCCCGCGCGGGGTGCGGCGCACGTGGATCTGCTCGGCGATGCGGTTCTTCATCTCGCCGACGTGGGAGACCACGCCGATGGTGCGGCCGTGCTCGGCCAGCCGGTTGATCTCGGCGACCACGCGGTCCAGGGCCTCAGGGTCCAGGCTTCCGAAGCCCTCGTCGATGAACAGGGTGTCCATCTGCACGCCGCCGGCCTCGGCGGTGACCAGTTCGGCCAGGCCCAGCGCGAGCGCCAGGGACACGAAGAACGTCTCCCCGCCGGAGAGGGTCTCCGGGCGGCGGGTCTCGTCGGTGCGGTGGTCGATCACCAGCAGGTCCAGGCCCGTCTTGCGGGCGCCCCGCTTGCCGGTGTCCCGCACCAGTTCCAGGGTGGATTCGGAGAACTGGGCCAGGCGCACGTTGGCGGCGTCGATGACCTCCTCGAAGCGGCGCATCAGCACGTAGGTGGACAGCTGGATGCGGTCCCCATCGGCAGAGCGCCCGGTGGCGAGGTCTGCCACGCGCACCACGGCCCCGGCCTTCTCCCCCACTGCCCGCACCTGCGCGACCGCGCCGTCGAGCCGCTGCTGCGCACCGGTGGTGGCCTGGGCCGTCGCTGCACGACGCCCCGCCTCCTGATCGGTGGCAGCAGTGACGGCCTGGGCGGCGGTGACCGCCTCCCTGGCAGCCTCGACCTGCCCGGCAGCAGCTGCGCGGGCATTGTCGGAGGGATCGGCCTGGGCGATGCCCTCCTCGGCCATGCCATCGGTGTGACGGGCCTGGTCGGTAGCGCGACGGGTGAGCAGCGCCTCGAACTCCGCGCGGGTGGGATCGGTGAGCACGGCGGCGCGCACCGCGGCGTCGTCCTCGAAGGAGCCCAGTTCCACTTCTGCGGCGAGCTCGCGTGACCGCGCGGCAGCCTGATCCGCAGCGACCAGGGCTTCGCGCAGCTCACGGGCGGCGCGGGCACGGCTGGTGTGGGCGGCGCGCCGCTCGGCGACCGACGCCGCCTCCCCGCGTGCCTTGTCGATACGGGCCTCATCCTCGGTGAGGGCGGTGGTCACCGCATCGAGCGCGCTGGCCTCCCCCTCGATCGCCACGGCCTGCTTCTCGCGGCGGGCACCGAGAGCCTGGGTCTGCTTGTCGTGCTCCTCGAGTGCCTTCTCGAGCCGGAGGGCCTCGGCCTGCTGCGCCTTGATGGTCTGCACGGCCGCAGCGGCCTGCTGCTGGGCGGCGGTCGCTGCCTCCACGTCCAGACCGCCGGCTCGTTCGAGGGCTTGGTCGTGCTGGCTGCGGGCCAGGGTGAGCTTCTCCCGGGCGGCCGACGCAGCGGACTCGGCGCCACGGCGGGCTTCTTCAGCGGCCTCGACCTGCTCGGCGCTCACATGATCAGTGCCGGGTTGCGCGGGCTCGGGGTGCCCGGTGGCACCGCATACCGGGCACGGATCCCCCTCGGCCAGGGACAGGGCAAGCTCAGCAGCGAGCCCCGCGTTGCGGCGGCGGCGCTGTTCGGCCTCCGCCTCGGCGGCCTTCGCGGAGGCCTGCTGCGCGGTATCGGCGTGGCTCTTCGCCGCGGTGACCTGCTCGGCGAGACGGGCCGCGGTGCGGGCCTGCCCGAGCCGGGTGGTGGCCTCGGCTGCTGCCGTCTGGGCATCTCCCAGGCCGTCCCCGGCCGCGCGCGCAGCGTCACGCGCGGTGACCAGTTCCGCCCGCGCCCCAGGCCGGGCCTGGATCTGCTCGTCCAACCCGGCCAGGCCTACGCGGGCCTTGTCCAGATTGTCCCGGCGCTCGGTCAGTTCCCTACGACGCCCGGGGATCCCCTTCTCCAGCTCCACCAGGGCCGTGAGCTCCCCGGCCTGGGAGGTGGCCTCATCCGTGGCCGCGGCGAGCGCATCCAGGGCATCGTCCCGACGGGCGAGGGTGACCAGCTCGGGCTGGGCCTCACCGTGCCTGGCGAGCGCGGTATCGCGTTCTTTCTCGCGGTCCTGCTGGAGGGTGAGGGCGTGGTCGCGCCGGGTGATCGCCCCGGCGACGGGCTGCGCGGCACGGTCCTGCTCCAGGCGGGTGCGGGCGGTGGCGGCCTGCTGCTCCTGTGCGGCGAGGGAGGCGGCGAGCTGGTCCAGCTGCCGGCGACGGTCGATGCGCTGCAGCACCGTCTGCGCAGCCTCGGCCGCCGTGCGGGCCTCGGCCTCCTTACTGCGAGCGGTACCGGCACGGGCGGTGGCGTCCTGGGCGGCACGGGCGGCGTCGGTGCCGATCTGTCCGGTCAGCTGCGCGAGCTCCTCGAAGCGGTGGCCGGTGGCGTGTCCCTCGAGGGCAGCGCGCACCTCGTCGTCGTCGATGGCGGCGGCCTCGACGAAGCGAGCGAGGGCTTGGGCGAGCCCGGCGTTGGCGGCATCGACCTGCCCTGCGGCCTCGCGGCGCATCTGCTCGAGCTGCTTCTCGATGGCCTCGTAGATCTCGGTGCCGAACACGCGCTGCAGCACTTCCTGACGCTCCCCCGTCTGGGCGCGCAGGAAGCGGGCGAACTCGTTCTGGGGCAGCAGGACCGTCTGCGTGAACTGGGCGCGGGTGAGGCCGACGGCGGTGCCGATCTCCCGGCCCACCTCGTCCAGGCGGGAGGCGATCGGGGTGAGCCCTGCTCCCTGGCCTGCCGTGTCGGCGAGCACCTCGGGGATCAGCTCGGGTGAGCCGAGCCGCCACAGCAGCGCCTTGGCCTGCTGCTTGGTGGTGCCCTCGCCCCGCTTCTTGGGGCGGAAGAACTCCGGTTGGCGCAGCACGCGGTACACCCCGTGGGTGGTCTCGAAGACCAGGTCGATCTCGCTGGGGGTGGAGGGCTCGGCGAACTGGGAGCGGATGCGCTCACTGCTGGCCCCTTCCCCGGCCACGCTGCCGTACAGGGCGTAGACGACAGCGTCCAGCACCGTGGACTTCCCGGAGCCGGTGGGCCCTTCCAGCAGGAACATGCCGCTGGCGCCGAGGGCGGCGAAGTCGATGCTGACCTCGTCGCGGAAGGGGCCGATGCCCCGCAGGCGCAGGTGGTGGAGCTTCACGAGGCGGCCTCCTGCCCGCGGGTGCGGACGGCCCGGTAGGCGTCGTCCAGCACCTGGAGCTCGGCCGCGGTGGGCTCCCCGCCGGTGACGAAGGCGAGGAACTCGTCCATCACCTCCACCGGATCGGCGTCACGGCGCACGGTGGGGGTGAGCGCGGTGGTGGTGCGGCCGGAGGGCTGGTACTCGGTGTGCAGAAGGTGCGGGTACCGGGCACGCAGCCGTTCCAGCAGGTGGGGTGGCCGGGCGGGGTCGGTGATGATCGCCTTCAGCCAGTCCTCCCCGTGCTGATCGGCCTGGGCGAGGATCTCCTCCAGGGTGCCGCGCAGCTCGGTGAGCCTGCGGGGCACGGGGGTGGGGATGCGCTCCACGCTCGCCTGGCCGGGTGCTCCCAGTTCCACCAGCAGCACGGACTTGCGGTGGTCCTTCTCGGAGAAGGAGAAGGCCAGTGGGGAGCCGGAGTACCAGGCGGCGCCGCCCACGGAGGCCGAGAGATCCTGGCATCCGTGCAGGTGGCCGAGGGCCACGTAGTCCACCCCGCCCAGTACGGAGGCGGGCACGCTGTCCACGCCGCCCACGGTGAGGTCCCGCTCGGAGTCGCTGCCCTGGCCGCCGGCCACGAAGGTGTGGGCCAGGACCACCGAGCGGGGACGGGCCGAGCCGGCGTGGGCGGCGCCCGACGCTGACACCTCGGTGTGGGCGTCGATGCGGGTGCGCACCCTGTCCATCGCGGCGCGGGTGACGGCCTCGTGGCTACGTGCCAGCGGCGCCTCCCCCTCCCCCACCAGGGCGGTGCGCGCCATATCGGGTTCGAGGTAGGGCAGACCGAAGAACAGCACCTCGCCGTGATCGTCCGGCACCACCACGGGATGGTCCAGGCCGGGGATATCGGCCAGGATGTGCACGCCGGCCCGCATCAGCGCGGCGCCGAAGCCGAGGCGGTCGGCCGAATCGTGGTTGCCGGGGGTGAGCACCACGGTGGTGACCTCGGCCAGGCGCGCCAGGGTGCGGCCCAGCAGGCGCACGGAGTCCACGTGCGGCACGGCCCGGTCGTACACGTCACCGGCGATGACCACCACGTCGACCTCGCGCTCAACGACCTGATCGAGCAGCCAGTCATGGAAGGCGACCTGGTGGGCGTGAAGGTTCTCCCCGTGCAGGGTGCGCCCCAGGTGCCAGTCCGAGGTGTGCAGGATTCTCATGGTGACAACGCTAGAGGGAGGGTGTGACGAACGATGGCCGGACGCGCGACGAGGAGCACGACGAGGCACCCGGATGACACACGCGCAGTGCACGGACAGGGCACGAATGAGGCACGGATGCGCGGTGCGGCTTGCCCCGTCCACCCGCGGCAAGGGGCTGGGGTCGGCGATGTTCACCTGGGCCCGTGACTACGGCCGGCGGAACGGCGCGGTCCTGGCGCAGCTGACCACGGACAAGCAGCGCACCGATGCCCAGCGCTTCTACGAGCAGCTGGGCTACACGGCCAGCCACGTGGGGTACAAGCGCGCCCTGTGAGGGCTGCGGTCCGGGCCCCGTCGGGACCCCTGTCGCCACCGGGGCGTGGAGGCGTAGCGTCAGAGCATGAACGCTGACACCCGAGACCTGGACCAGACGACCGACGAGCACTCCGAGCCCGACGGAACCGACACCTATGACGTCGTCGTCATCGGGGGCGGCCCCGTGGGCGAGAACGTGGCCCAGTACGCGATCGAGGGCACCGACCTGACCGCCGTGATCGTGGAGCAGGAGCTGGTGGGCGGTGAGTGCTCGTACTACGCCTGCATGCCGTCCAAGGCACTGCTTCGGCCGCTCGCCGTGGCCGATGCCTCCGCGAACCTGGAGGGCATCAGCACTTCGCAGGTGGAGGTGGAGGGCCTGCTGGCCAGGCGTGACACCTGGGTCTCGGACTACGACGACGCGGGCCAGGTGGACTGGGCCGAGGGCGCCGGGATCGACGTGGTACGCGGGCGCGGGCGACTGGTGGGTGAACGCGAGGTGGAGGTGACTGGGCCGTCCGTGCGGCGCCTGCGTGCGCGGCGCGCGGTGGTGCTCGCGACCGGATCGGACCCGCAGGTCCCCGGGCCGCTGCGCGAGATCGCGCCGTGGGGCTCGAGGGACGTGACCGGGGTGCGGGAGGTGCCCGAGCGGCTGCTGATCGTGGGCGGCGGGGTGGTGGCTGTCGAGGCGGCCACCTGGATGGCGGCGCTGGGGTCCCGGGTGACGATGCTGGTGCGGGGCGACTCGCTGCTGTCCGGCTTCGAGCCGTGCGCAGGGCGCCACGTCGCCGAGGCGCTGGAGAAGGCGGGCGTGGAGGTGCAGCTGGGTGCCTCCACCGTCGAGGCCACCCGCACCGGCACCCACGAGCACCCGCCGCTGGGTCGGCCGCACGGCGGCGAGATCACCGTGGTGGTCGAGGACTCCGACGGGCGCCGCGAGGTGCGCGGCGACGAGCTGCTGGCTGCCACCGGCCGCGCACCGCGCCTGGAGGGCCTGGGACTGGACGCGCTCGGGCTGTCGGCCGATGACGTGACCGGAGGCGACCTGCCCGGGTGGTTGCACGTGGTCGGCGATGCGAGCGGCGAGGCGCCACTGACGCACTGGGGCAAGTACCGGGCCCGGGAGCTGGGGGCGCGGCTTCGTTCCGAGGCCCTGGCTGCCACGACCGGCGAGGATGCCCCCGTCGAGGCCGCCCCGCCGGAGGTGCCGGTCCCGCAGGTGGTGTTCACCGACCCGCAGGTGGCCTCCGTCGGCCTCACCGAGCAGGAGGCGCGCGAGAAGGGCCGGGACGTGACCGTGGCGGAGGTCCCCTTCGGCAGCGCCGCCGGCTCGGCGCTGCTGCGCGACGACGTCGTCGGGACGGCGAAGCTCGTGGTCGACGCCGACTCACGGACCCTGCTGGGGGCCACCTTCGTGGGGCCCGACGCAGGCGAGCAGCTGCACGCAGCGACCATCGCGATCGTGGGCCGGGTGCCGGTGCACGTGCTGCGCCATGCCGTGCCGAGCTACCCGGCCGTCTCGGAGCTGTGGCTGCGGCTGCTCGAGGAGCTGCCCCGCGAGTTCCGCACCGCTCCGCCGCTGTGACGCCAAGCCCGGCGGGCGGCTGCGCGGTCCACCCTCACCGCCACGCCCGCCGGGCGGATGCGCTGGCGAAGTCCACCAGCAGCGACAGCACCAGCAGGGCGATCACCACGGTGAGCATCCCGGAGTAGTCGAAGGAGGCCCGCTGACTCTCCAGCACCCGGCCCAGCCCACCGGCACCCACCACGCCGACCACCACGGTCTCGCGGATGGCGATCTCCCAGCGGTACAGGGCGTAGGCGGTGAAGCGTCCGGTCACCATCGGCACCACGCCGTAGAAGAAGGTGGTGGCGCGCCCGGCACCCAGCAGTTCCAGGGAGCGCACCGGGCGTCGGTCCATGGTCTCCAGCACCTCGGTGAACAGCCTGCCCAGCACGCCCGCGTTGTACAGGCCCAGGGCCAGGGCGCCCGGCAGCGGCCCGGGCAGCACCACGAACAGCAGCAGCAGTGCCCACACCGGCGGGGAGAGGGCGCGGATGGTCAGCAGGATGATGCGGCACGCGCCGGCGACGGCGGCGCGCACAGGTCCGTCACCGGGCCGATGGACACCCAGGAATGCGGCGACCACACCGATCGCGCTGCCCACCACCACCGCGAGAACCGACATCTGCACGGTGGCAGCGGCGTCACCGAGCAGGTCCGCCCAGGTCGACGGCAGACTCGGCGGGAGCGCGTCGGCCACCATGCGCCCCGCCCGCTCCCAGGTGGAGGCGCTGACCAGGCGCCCCAGGTCCGGCCGCAGGTACACCACGGACCACACCGTGAGCGCGAGGCCCAGCAGCGCGGAGATGCGCATCCAGCGGCCACGGCCGGTGCGGCGCAGGCTCGCGCTCCACCGGTCGAACACCCAGCCCAGCAGCACCAGCGCGTAGATGAGGGTCCACATCCGCTCGTAGGCGAGGCCCTGGAAGGCGGTGATCAGCTCGAAGCCCAGGCCTCCGGCGCCGATCATTCCCAGGATCACGGCGCCGCGCACCGCGCAGTCGAAGCGGTAGAAGGCGTAGGCCAGCAGGTCGTCCCAGATCCGCGGCAGGGTGGCGTACACGAAGGCCTGGAGTCGGCCGGCGCCGGCGTGGATCAGGGCGTCGTAGGGGCCCGACGGGGTCTCGTCGATGATCTCGGCGTACACCTTGGCGGTGATGGCGCCGAAGGGGATCGTCAGTGCGAGGATCCCCACCAGCGGGTCGCGCCCCAGGATCACCAAGAGGATGATTCCCCACACCGCTTCGTGGATGCCGCGCGGGATGCCCAGGCCGATGCGGGTGAGCATCCATCCGGGCCGACGGGACCCGCCCCGGGCAGGCTGCCCAGCCCCGCCCCGGACTGGCCGACAGGCCCCGCCCCGTGCGGGCCGACCGCGACGGCCGCCCGCCCACCAGGCCTCGCTCATCAGCACCCCGCCCACCAGGCCGATCAGCGAGGCGAGCACCGTCCCCAGCAGGGCGAACGCGACGGTGATGAGGGTGGCGTCGAGGGTGCGGCGCAGGTACTCGGCCGAGAGGTCCGGCCGCAGGGCCGCCTCCCAGAAGGAGCGCAGGGTCTGCAGTCCGGGCGGGTTCAGCACCGGTTCGCGGCCGATGCCGGTGCTCCACAGCGACCAGACCACCAGCACGATCGCGCCGATCACCCACCAGCGGCCGGCCCTCGACCCTGAGCGGTCGTGCCCGCGAGGAGGGGGACCCTCGGGGATCTCGGCGTCGATGGGGTCGAGGTGTCCGCTGCAGTCGCGCATCCTGCGCGTGCCTGTCTCGGGCATGCCGCCGTCGGGCATGTCGCTGCCAGGCATGTCGCTGCCAGGCATGTCGCTGCCAGGCATGTCGCTGCCAGGCACATCGCTGTCGGGCCTGTTATTGCCAAGCCTGTTGCTGCGGGCATCCGCCTGCGGGCTCATGCCGGCAGCCGGTACAGCTCGTCGCGGTGGGCGTCGGTGACCTCACCGGCGGGGAGGTCGAACACGACGTGGCCCTGCCGCAGCCCGATCACCCGGTCGCACACGCTGCGGGCGATATCGAAGTCGTGCAGGCTCACCAGCAGGGAGCGGTCGCCGTCGGCCACCACCGCGGCCAGCAGGTCCATCACCACGCGGGCGCGCTGGGGGTCCAGGCTGGAGATGGGTTCGTCGGCCAGCACCAGGGCGGGGTCCTGCACGATGATCCGGGCCAGCGCCACCCGCTGCTGCTCACCGCCGGAGAGCCGTTCGGTGCGGGTGGGGGCGAGCTCCTCGATGCCCAGCCGGGCCATGGCGGCGAGGGCTACGTCGGCCTCCAGCGGCCGCACCAGGGAGGCGAGGGACTTCCACAGGCCCCATCGGCCCAGGTGCCCGGCGTTGACGTTGTGGATGGCGGGCAGCGGGCCCACCAGGTCCAGCCGCTGGTGCACGGTGCCGATGCCGGCGCGCACGGCGCGCAGCTGCCTGCGGGTCGCGGCGCCCAGCTCGGTGCCCAGCGTGGTGACGGTGCCGGTGGACGGGGTGACCGAGCCGTTGCTGAGGCCGAGCACGGTGGACTTGCCGGCGCCACTGGGGCCCACCAGGGCCACCTTCTGCCCCGGTGCGACGGACAGCGAAGCGTCCAGCACCGTGCGGGTCCCGTACCGGACGGTGACGTCCTTCAGCTCCAGGACATTCGCCGGCGGCGCCGCGGTGGTCTGCTGCGCGGGGGCCATCCCGGTCATCAGCCGACCAGCCCCAGCTCGCGGGCGACCTCCTCGATCTGCTGGTAGTCCTCACGACTGGCCGCGATGAACTTTTCGGCGCCGTAGGACTCCACGACCGCCAGGCCCTCCTCGGACTCGTGCATCGCGAGCATGGCATCGGTGAGCTTCTGGGTGAAGCCCTCCTCGAATCGCTCGTCCACGTCGCCGCGCAGCAGCCAGTGGTAGTCGTGGTACTCGGGGGATTCCAGCACCATCACCACCTTGTCGGTGTCCACGGTGCCCTCCTCCATGCGCGATCGCCACACCTGGCTGTTCAGGGCGCCCGCCTCGTAGGAGCCGGAGGTGACCAGCTCGATGGTGGAGTCGTGGGAGCCGGAGAAGCCGGGCTCACCGGCCAGGTCGGCCTCGGCCACCCCTGCCTGGGACAGGAAGTAGGAGGGCATCAGGCGCCCGGAGGTGGAGGTCTCCGAGCCGAAGGTGAAGCGCTTGTCGGCGAACACGGTCAGGTCGTCCACGGAGTCGAGGGGCTCGATGCCGGCGTCGGCGTTGGCGATGAAGATGCTGGTGAAGATGGGGTCGATGTCGCGCTGGGCCACCACGGTGGCCTCGGGGTTCTGCAGCTGGGCCTGCACGCCGGTGAGGCCGCCGTAGAACACGAGGTCCAGGTCGCCGGCGCCGAACAGGCTCACCGAGGCGGAGTAGTCGGGAACCGGCACGTACTCCACGTCCACGCCGAGCACCTGGGCGAGGTGGGCGGCGAAGGCCTCCTCGCGCTCGGTGAGGGCGTCGGGGTCCTGGTCGGGGATGGCACTGATGCGGAGGGTCTCGCCGCTGCCGCCGCCCGAGCCGGAGCCGTTGCCTGCCGAGTCACTGCCGTCGGAGGAGCAGGCGGCGGTGAGCCCGACTCCCGTGACCGCAGCCCCGGTGAGGGCGAGGCGGGCAAGGGTCTGGCGGCGGGTGAGCATGGCGTCTCCTCTAGGATGCGTACGCACGTCGGCACCGCTGCCGAGAGCGCGTTTTCCGGTTCTCACCAGGGAGTCTACCCCCGCGAAGGGGGCACAGCGGAGTCATGTGTCCTCGCCTCGGCCTCGGCGCCTTCGGTGGCACCCAGGTGTCCTTTACGCTCCACGTCAGTTATTGACTGACGTGATGGAGGTGATGGCCTTCTCTGTTCCCCAGCCGGCCGGCGGGCGACCTCACGACCGGCGGCTGGCTGCTCAACGACGGGCAGCCGGGATGCTCACCGCTGGTCATCTGGCTGTCACCGACGCGACGCCAGCACGATCCCGCGGTACACCAGTCCCGCCGCCACCAGTGCGAGGCCCGCCACCAGGGTGCTGCCGGGCAGTGCCGCGACCAGCAGGATGCAGCCAATCAGGCCCATCACCTGCAGGGCCTTCGGGAACAGTCGATGCTCGCCGGTCTGGGTGTACGCGGCGATGTTGGCGACCGCGTAGTAGAGCAGCACGCCGAAGGCGCTGGCGGTGATGGCCACCAGTACGTCGCTGGCCAGCAGCACCAGCAGCACCACGGCGATGCCGACGGTGATCTCGGCCCGCTGCGGCACCGAGTAGCGCTGGCTCACGTGGGCGAGGGGTCGGGGCAGGTCCCCCTCGCGCGCCATGCCGAGCATGGTGCGGGACACCCCCGCCACCAACGCCAGCAAGGCCCCGGCGGCAGCGGCGGCAGCGCCGACGGTGACCACCAGCTTCCAGACCACTCCCGCCCCCACCAGGTCTAAGGCGGCGATGAACGGGGCGGGCCCCCACCCCTGCTCCCCCGGGGCTGGACCCACCAGCACCAGCACCGCCGCCAGCGCGATGTACAGGGCGAACACGGCGCCGAGGGCCAGCAGGATCGCCCGCGGGATGGTGCGGCGCGGGGCAGTGACCTCTTCACCCAGGGTGGCCACCCGGGCGTAGCCGGCGAAGGCGAAGAACACCACCGCTGCGGCCTGGGCGATTGCCAGCACGGTGCCGAGCGCTCCCCCGTCGCCGGCACCGAGCAGGGCCGCGAGGCCGCCGTCCCAGAAGCCGGTGGCGCGACCGGCGAGAGGCCCGGGCACAGGCGCCCCGAAGGCCGCTCCTCCGTCCCCGGCGGCCACACCCACCAGGAGGCGCGCCGCGGTGAGGGCGAGTGCCACCAGGGCGATCGTGACCAGGATGCGGGCCAGGCCCGCGGTACGGGTGACGCCCACCAGGTTCACGGCGGTCAGCAGCACCACCACGGCAGCGGCGATGGGGCGTTGGAACCCCTCGGGAACCAGGTAGGCGGCGACCACCATCGCCATCGCAGCGCAGGAGGCCGTCTTGCCGATCACGAAGCACCAGCCGGCCAGGAACCCCCACCAGGGGCCCAGCTGCTGGCGGCCGAAGAAGTACGTGCCACCGGAGGTGGGGTACTGGGCGGCGAGCTGCGCGGTGGAGGTGGCGTTGCCGAAGGCGACGAGCGCCGCGAGACCCACGGCCAGCAGCACGGCGGGGCCGGCGAGGTCCTGGGCGGCACCGAGGGCCACGAACACGCCGGCCCCGATCATGGAGGCCAGGCCGATCACGACCGCGTCGCCGAGGCCGAGGCGTCGGGCCAGCTGTCCGGAGCCAGGGGCACCGGAAGCAGTGGCACCTGAGGCAGGGGCACCGGAAGCATTGGCACCGGACGAAGCAGGGGCGGCGGAGCTGCCGGGTGGGGGCGGGGTGGCGGGTGTGCTCACTGGGGGCACCTCGGTTCGCGGGAAGGGACGGCTCAGAAAGACCGTGAGTGGAGCGCTGTGGTCGCATCAACGCATCGATACGACCACAACGCTCCACTCACGGGTCGGACGGGGACTGCTGGAGTGCGGCCAGAGGCCGGAGCTCAGCCCTGGAGGGCGAAGGCCCGCTTACCGGCATTGCCGGGCTTGGCGGGCTTGCCGGGCTTCCCCGCATGATCGGGCTTCCCGGGCTTGCCGGCGTGATCCGGCTTGCCGGGCTTCCCGGCATGACCGGGGGCCTTGCCGGGCTTCCCCGCGTGATCCGGCTTGCCGGGCTTCCCGGCATGACCGGGGGCCTTGCCGGGCTTCCCCGCGTGATCCGGCTTGCCGGGCTTGCCGGCGTGACCGGGGGCCTTGCCGGGGTTCTCACCGGGACGGTCGCTGCCCTTGCCGGGGTGCTTGTCGTCACCGGGGGTGCCGGGCTCGGTGGGATCGGTCGGGTCCGTCGGCTCGGTCGGGTCCGTCGGCTCCTCGACGGCGGGGAACCCGGCGTCCATGCCCACGATCAGCGGGTTGTGGTCCGATGAGCCGAACACGCCGGGCTCGTAGATGTTCACGGTGTTGTTGCGGTACCGCGAGTACTGGGTCATCACCGACTCGGGGCCGTTGATGGACCAGTCGGTGGCGCCGGTGATCCGCTCCGTGGCCGAGGCGTTGGCGATCACGTGGTCCAGGGAGCCCACCATGCCGCCGAAGCTGTAGGACCAGCCCTCGGGGTCGAACTCGGCGCCGAGGTTGGTGTAGCCGGCCTCGTAGAACAGCTGCAGGGGCTCCTCCTGGGTGTAGGCGTTGAAGTCACCGACCAGCAGGATGTCCTCCACACCCAGCTCCGCGGCCTTCGCAGTGACCCAGGTGTTCAGGGCCTCGGCCTGCTGCAGGCGGGAGGTGCGGGCGTTGCCCTGCACCGGATCGGCCGGCAGGTTCGCGTCCTCGGCGTCGGCCGAGCCCTTGGACTTGAAGTGGTTGACCACGAAGAAGAACGGCTCGCCCTCCACGCTCTCGCCGTCGGCCGCGTCGTCGCCGGAGCGCACCGGCACGAACACCTGGCCGATGGGCTCGCGGGCGTTGTCGAAGGCGGGGTCGCCCACCAGGATCTGCGCATCGCCCACC
Source organism: Brachybacterium muris (assembly GCF_016907455.1). Lineage (NCBI taxonomy): Bacteria > Bacillati > Actinomycetota > Actinomycetes > Micrococcales > Dermabacteraceae > Brachybacterium > Brachybacterium muris. The sequence continues at coordinate 3,082,482 of NZ_JAFBCB010000001.1, forward strand.
GGCTTCACGGAGGCGGACTTGTAGATGATGGCGTTGGTGATGGCGTCCTGGCCGCCCTCCACCCCGGCCGCGGCGTACGCGGGAGCGGTGGGGACGTAGGACCAGGTGCCGGCACCGTCGCGCTCGTTCAGGGCGGCCACCAGGGAGGCGGTGGCCTCGTCGGCGGTCTCGCCCAGGCGGGCGGAGTTCTCGATCTCCATCAGGCCCACCACCTCGGCGTCGGTGGTGGAGATGGCCTCGACGATCTTGGACTGCTGGCGCTCGAAGCTGGTCTCGTCCCAGGCGCCGCGGGGCAGGCAGCCGCCGCGCACGTTGGTGCCCTCACCGTCCATGTTGGTGTACGGGGTGCAGCCGGGTGTGTCCACGCCGAGGGTGGTGAAGTAGTTCAGCACGTTGAAGGTGGCGACCTGGAAGTCACCGCCCACCTCGTTCGGGGTGGCCTGGCGGGTGTTCTCGAAGTCCACGCCGTCGGTGCTGGCGGACTCCCACGGGGTGGTGGTGTTCAGCCGCCACTGGTTGAAGGAGTAGGAGACCACGACGGGCTCGGCAAAGGTGGTCGATGCGCCCACCCGCACGGGCTCCTCGGTGGTCAGCCAGCTCATGGGCTGATCGGGGTTGCGGGAGAAGTTGGTGGTCTTCCCGTCGTCCAGCAGCACCAGCTTGGTGGCCTGCTCCTCGTAGTAGGCGGTGGCGTCGGCGCCGGGGCGCATCACGTCGCCGGCCTGGCGGAGGGGTGCATCGCCGATCGCGAGACCCACTTCGCCGTAGCCGCTGGTGCCGTACACGTCGGTGACGGTGAAGTCGCCGGCGCCCGGCAGGTACAGCATGTGCTCGAGGGACTCTCGCTCGGCCTCGTCGGTGGGGAACGCCTTAAGGGTGGCGGGCTCGACGGCCTCCAGGGGCTGGTCAGCTTTGGTGAGGCCGCCCGCGGCAACGGTGATCTGGGTGGAGCCGTTGAACTCGGAGACGGCGCCGGTGACCTCCACGGAGTCGCCGATGGCGACCTGGTCCATGGTGTCGCGGGAGTACACGAACACGGCCGTGGAGCCCTTGTGGGTATCGAAGCTCAATGCGCCGCCGGTGCCGCCGGTCTGGATCACGTAGCCGTTCAGGCCGCCGGTGGCGTACACCGCGGTGACCACGCCCTCGGTGGTGACGGTCTGCCCTGCTAGGGGACTGGCGGGCCCGGTGCCCTGGATCTCGGCGATGGTGGCCTCGCGGGCGGGCTCCGGGTCCGGCTCGGGCTCAGGATCCGGGTCGACGGGGTCGGTCGGGTCGGTGGGGGTGCCCGACGGGGTCGGGGTGGGGGCACCGGTGGCGAAGTCGGTGGAGTTCTCGCCGGTGGCGGCCACGCGCGAGGCGGAGGTGGCGTTGGTGGTGGCGGGCGCGGGTGCCTCACCGGAGAAGGTGGCGGCGCCGCCCCAGCCCACGAGGTCCACCACGGCCGGGTCCTCGGCGCAGGCGGTGCCGGTGCAGGCCAGCTTGCCGGAGGCGTCGGACAGGGCGAACACGCCGCCGGTGCCCGAGGCGTTGATGCCGCCGGTGAGGTCGGCTGCGGGCAGGGGCTCTCCGTTGCCGTTGCCGGCGGCCAGCTGGATCAGGAAGGTGTCACCGGGGGCGATCGTGCCCGAAAGGGCCAGGGTGTTGTTGAAGCTGCCGGTGCGGGAGGCGTACTGGAGGGACCAGCCGTCGATGCTGACGGGCTCGGTGCCGGTGTTGCGCAGCTCCACGAAGTCGTTCTGGAAGGTGGCGCCGGAGTTGCCGCCACCGCCGTACACCTCGTTGATCTGGACGTCGCCGGGGGCGACCACGGCCGCCTGGGCGGCGGGGGCCACGCCGGGAAGGACGCTGATGCCGATGGCAAGGGCGGCTGCGGTGCCGCCGACGCGGGCGAGCCTGCTGCGCAGGCCTCCGCCGATGGTGCGGGTGCTCATGGGATCTCCTGGTGGTGAGAGGAAGCGCGGTGTGGGGGTGGTGAGAAGAAGCGCAGGGGTGGGGGCGGTGTGGGAGAAGAGTGAGGACGTGGGCGGAGGACGGGGATGGACGCTGCGGGGGCAGCGGGGCTGCCCCCGCAACGCGTGAGTGGAGGTGAATGGCTGCTCCAGCGGGGCTGAAGCGACCACTCACCTCCACTCACGTCATGCCGGTGACTGCCCGGGGGTCAGTCGCGGCTCAGACGGTGGCGCACGCCCAGGGCGCCCAGGCCGGCCAGGGTCGCGACGGCGATGCCTGCGGCCCAGGGAGCGGCCTCGGAGCCGGTGCGGGCCAGGTTCGAGCGGGAGTTGCCCTTGCCGGGGTTCTCGGGCTTGCCCGGGTTCTCCGGCTTACCGGGGTTCTCGGGCTTACCGGGGTTCTCGGGCTTACCGGGGTTCTCGGGCTTACCGGGGTTCTCGGGCTTACCGGGGTTCTCGGGCTTACCGGGGTTCTCGGGCTTACCGGGGTTCTCGGGCTTACCGGGGTTCTCGGGCTTACCGGGGTTCTCGGGCTTACCGGGGTTCTCGGGCTTACCGGGGTTCTCGGGCTTACCGGGGTTCTCGGGCTTGGGCTTCTCGGGGGCAGGCTGCTCGTTGTCGTCGTCATCGTCGCAGGAGGCCGGCGGGCCACCCTGCTCCCAGGTGAAGGCGGGGATGTCGATCACGAACTCGGTGCCGTTCTCGGGGACCACGGTGACCGTCAGCGGCACCACGGTGCCCTCGGGCACGCACAGCCAGTCGGTAAGGGTGACATCGCCGAAGTAGCGGCCGGACTCCTCGTCGAGCAGATAGGGGGCCTCGAAGGTGCCGTACTCGCCGGCGTCCACGATGACCTTCTCGATCTGGGGGGCGCCCAGGCTCAGGGACTCCAGGTTGCCCAGTCGCAGCACCGGATCCTGGTCGATGCCCTCCTCGTCGTTGTACTCGCCGCTCTCCAGGATCTGCACCGACAGCTGACGCTGCGCGTAGTCCGGGGCGACCGGGGAGTTCTTCTCGAAGTAGGTGGACAGTGCATCGCGGTCCAGCACGCCGGTGTCGCGGATGTTGGAGGCCTGGGCCAGGGTGGTCATGCCGTCGCCACCCTCGAACAGGAAGCTGGCCGCCACGATCGTGTAGGTGGCCTCCGGGTCGATCGGCTCACCGTTGATCTTGAGGTCGATGATGCGATCACCCAGCTCACGAGTGGGGTCGTAGGCGTAGGTGACGTTCTCGGAGACACCGAAGGCGAGGAAGGCCTCCTTGCCGTCGGCGATCCGCCACTGCTCCTCGAGGATCTGCTTGAACTGCGCGCCGGTGACCTCACCGGAGTTCAGGGTGTTGCCGAAGGGGGTGACGTTGTTGGCCTCGGCGTAGGTGACCACGCCATCGCCCTCGCTGCCGGAGGCCTCGTACCAGAACTCGGCGCGGATGCCGCCGGGGTTCATGAAGCCGATGATCTCCTGGCCCTCATAGCCGCCGCGGTCCTCAAGGAACCACTTCATCGAGTCGGCCAGCATGTTGCCGGCGGCGGAGAAGCGGGAGCGGTCATCACCCTTGGCGGCCCCGGTGTCGGTGCGGGTCCAGGTGCCGTCCACGTACTCGGCCTTGGAGGAGTTCCAGGCAGTGGTGATGTCGCCCTCGATCTCGCCGACGGGAGCGGCGCCCACCTCCTCGGCGTCGGCCAGTGCCTGCTCAGCCACACCGGAGGCGGCGATGTAAGCGGGATCGGTGGCGCAGCCGGCGAGCGCCTCGGCGGTGGGCTCGTCGGAGTCCTTGACGGTCTCCACCGGGATCAGCTGGGTGCCGCCCTCGACGACGTCCCAGTCCTGGTCGTCCCCGAGCACGAGCTCGACCGAGCCGATGTGGGAGCCGCTGGAACCGGCCTGGATGACGGGGCGCAGCTCGCCGTCGGGACCGGCGGCGTCGAAGGCGTACTCGCGATGGGAGTCGCCGTTGAAGATCGCGTCGACATCGGCGGAGGTCTGCTCGACGATCTTGGTGAAGATCGCGCGGTCCCCGGCGGAGGGAGCGGTGCCGGGATCGGCGGAGGCGCCTGCGCCCTCGTGGTACGAGGCGACGATGACGTCGAACTCCTCGCCGGAGGCCTTCAGCTCCTCGACGGCGGCGTTCACAGAATCCACCGGGTCACGGAACTCCAGGCCCTCGACGGCGACGGGGCTCACCTTGGAGGGGGTCAGGGTGGTGACCGCGCCGACCACGGCGACCTTCACGCCGCCCGCTTCGACGATCGCGTAGGGCTCCAGCAGGCGCTCGTCGGTGTCCTCGAAGTACACGTTGGCGGCGAGGATCGGGAAGCCACTGCGGGGCACGAGGCGGTCCATCAGGTCGTCCTTGCCCTGGTCGAACTCGTGGTTGCCCACCGCAGTGGCCTGCACGCCCAGGGCGTTCAGGAAGTCCAGGGTGGGCTCGTCGTTCTGCACGGCGGAGGCGAACTCGGAGCCGCCTACGCTGTCGCCGGCGGAGATGAGCCCGGAGTTCTCATCGCCCGCCAGGGCGTTGGTGACCGTGCAGGCGAAGGGCTTTCCGACGCTCAGTGCGCCGTGGAAGTCGTTGAAGGTGACCAGCGTGACGGTCTCACCGGGCTCAGCGGCGACGGCTGCACCGAGCGGCACCACGGCGGCACCGAAGGCGAGGGCGGCAGCGCCCAGACCCACGGAGGCGCCGCGCGCGACGCGGCGTGCGGGGGAAACGAACATGTAAGGGCTCCTGGGAGGAAAGGGACGCGGAACGGCGACGACGGCGCCGACGGTGGCACCAGCCATCAAACCTCACGTGCTGCTCGACACGCCGAGGGGTTCGCCCTCGCGGAGGAAAGGTGTCATCCGATGTTCACCTGCGGCGTTGCCCTTCCGCGACCGTTTGACCGGCCGGGGGTCGAGGCTTTGCCGGGGCTTGACCTTCGCTGAGGAGCGGTGCGGCCGGGCGGGGCCGACCGGGTGGACGGGTGCGACTGTCACCTCGGTGCCCTAGTGTCGTCGGCAGTCCCCACGCACCCGGCGTTCAGCCTTGCCGGTGTCCAGCCCTGAAGGAGCTCCCATGGTTCTCGGTATCACCCGTCGTCGTCGTGCCGTCCCCGCGAAGGACGGCGCCAGCTGGCCCCATGTGGTGATCGTGGGCGGTGGTTTCGCCGGCGCGAACGCAGTGCTGGGGCTGCGCGATGCCCGGGTGCGCGTGACCCTGATCGACCGCAACGTGTACAAGACGTTCCAGCCGCTGCTGTACCAGGTGGCCACGGCCGGCCTGAACCCCGGGGACGTCACCATGTTCCTGCGCGGCCTGTCCCTCACGGTTCCGAACATGCGCTACCGCCAGGGCGAGGTCACCGGCGTGGATCCCGAGCGCCGCGTGGTCTCCATCCAGGGCGGCGGTGACCGGGTGGTGGAGATGGACTACGACTACCTGGTGCTGGCCGGCGGCGCCACCACCACGTTCTTCGGCACCAAGGGCGCCGAGGAGCACGCGATGCCGATGTACACCCGCTCCCAGGCCCTCGCGATCCGCGACCGAGTGTTCGCCGAGCTGGAGCGCTCCAGCCGCGAGAGCGCCGCCGCGCACTCCGCCGGCAAGCGCTTCGAGGACCGCCTGCACGTAGCGGTGGTGGGCGGCGGCCCCACCGGGGTGGAGATCGCCGGGGCCTTGGCCGACTTCCGCAAGCAGGAGCTGGACATCCTGTACCCGGAGATGGACCCGGGCACCCTGCAGATCACCCTCATCCAGCGCGGCGAGGAGCTGATCAAGGAGTTCCGCCCCAGCTTCCGCCAGTACGCGGCCCAGGAGCTGGAGAAGCGCGGGGTCACCCTGGCGCTTGGCGAGGGCGTGGAGGAGGTGGGCTACGACTTCGTGCGACTGGCCGATGACCGCGTGCTCGAGGCCGACATCACCATCTGGGCGGCCGGCGTGGGGATCCCCGACGAGGTGGCCCAGTGGGGCCTGCCGCAGGACAAGCGGGGCCGCATAGCGGTGGACGAGCACCTGCAGGTGGAGGGCCATCCCGGCGTGTACGCGGCCGGTGACATGGGTGGCGGCGAGAACGCCCTGCCGCAGCTGGCGCGCCCCGCGGTGGAGCAGGGCAAGCACGTGGCCAAGATGATCGCCGCCGAGGTGGCCGGCAAGCCCCGCACCCCGTTCACGTACCGCAACCCCGGCACCATGGCCACCATCGGCCGGCATGCCGCGATCGCGGAGATCCCCCACTTCCCGGACCTGTCCGGCTCGGTGGGCTGGGCGGCGTGGCTGGCTGTGCACGTGGGCCAGCTGCTGGGGCACCGCAACCAGCGGGCGGTGTCGATGAACCTGCTGTCCCTGTACGGCGGGACCCGCGCCACCCATCAGCCGAACCCGGTGGTGGGCGAGGTGAACTCCTTTGCCGCAGCCCGCGCGTTCGAGGAGCATGCAACGAAGCGGAAGTTCGGCGAGGGCGCGAAGGGCTGAGCCCCCCAGCTCCGGCCGACCCCCACTTCCGGGCGCCCCCTGTGACCTCAACGCCTCAGGAGGGTGTGGCCCCCTATTTGGCGCCCAAAAGTTGGGGTGCCCTCAGCTGCTGCGGCGCGGGGCGCGGGTGAGCAGCTCGGTGAGGGTGTCGACGTCCTTCCGCAGAGCTCCCCCGGCCGGGCCCGTCCCTGCAGTCCCGGTGTCGGCTCCGGCTCTAGCTCCGGCGTCCGCTCTGGCGCCGGCGGGTGAGGCGCCACCGGCGTCGGCCGCCACTGCCCCTCCCGGCGCGTAGCGAGCCTGGTGCACGGCCTGGCCCAGTCGCTCGGCGGCCTGTTCGTGGCGGTCCTCCACAGGGATCCGCCCCTCCCGTGCCTGGGCCAGGAGCGAGGCGAGTGCCTCGTTGGGTGGCAGGGCCGCATCCAGGTGCATCTGCACCGGGGGCCTGCCGTACCAGCTGCTCCAGCCCAGCCACCTGATGCGCTGCTGCCGGGCCTGCACGGCCTGGTCCAGTTCCGACCAGGCCCGGGAGGCCAGGGCCTGTGGGCCGTCGTCAGCCGCTGCCTGCCAGCGTCCCTCCAGTGCCGCGGTGCGGCGGCGTCCCAGCCACAGCACCGCGCCGGCGAGCGCGCCGATCAGGAGCACCACGGCGAGCACTCCCCAGGGCTGCACGCCGCCACCGGCAGCGCCCTCGGTGCCCTGCCCGCCGGTGTCGCCGGCGTCGTCGGTCTCCTCGCCCGTCGTGGGGGTGGGCGCGGTGGGCTCGCCGGGGGTGGGGGCCTCGGGGGTGACCTCCCCGGCAGTGGGCTCCTCGACCTGGTCCTCCCCCTCGGGGACAGTGTCGGGATCGGTGTGGTCCGGTGGGTTCACGCCGTTGGCGGCCGCGGCGGGGGTGGGCTCGAACGGCACCCAGCCGTGCTCGGGCCCGAACCACACCTCCGGCCAGGCGTGGGCGTTATGGCTTGTGACCACCCATTCCTCGCCATCGCGCATACCGGCGGTGAAGCCGATGACCACGCGCGTGGGGTAGCCCTGCGCGTTCATCATCAGCGCGAAGGCGGCAGCGAACTGCTCGCAATAGCCGATGCGGTTGTCCAGGAAGGTCTGCAGCGGGTCGGCTCCGGGCGGGGTGCGCACGGTCAGGGAGTAGGCGTAGGAGGTGCGGAAGTGCTCCTGGTAGGCCACGGCCGTGTCGTAGGCGTTCTCGGCGCCGGCGTCGGTGGCGAGCTGCTCGGCCAGGTCCGCAGCGACCTGCGGGACCTCCCCGCTGACCACGCCCTGCTCGAAGGGCCCCTGGAGCTGCTCGGCAGGCACCGCCCGCAGCTGCTCGGGGGTGGTGCGGCGCTCCTCGGATATCACCGTGTAGGGGTTGCCGATGATGCCGGCGGTATCGACCTCCACCGCACCGGGGTCGCCGATGCTGACCTCGGCGGTGTCCAAGGTGCCGGTGTCGAGGCCGCGCACGTTGTCCGGCAGCGGGGCCCGGGGGCCGCCCAGGTCCTGCAGAGTGATGGTGTGCTCGGCGAGCTGCTCCGTGGCCGGGTCCACGGGCATGCGATCCAGGGTGAGGTTCGAGAAGGCGGGGGTCTCGGCCTGCGGGTCCCAGGGCATGCCGGGCCCGGCCACGAAGTCGCCGTCGTCGTAGCGGGGCAGGGTGGTCAGGCGCAGGTAGGAGGGGGTCTCGTCGGTGGTGGTGTAGCGCAGCACCTCGCGCTCCTCGCCGCGCAGCAGCTCCTGGCGCACCGAGACGGAGTCGTCGATCATCACCGGGCCCAGCTGCGGGGTCTGGGTGCCCTGCCACTGGTTGACCAGGTCCATCGACAGGGGGATGCGGGGCGGGGCCGTCTGCGGCAGAGCGGCGGACAGCGGCAGCGTCAAGCCCACCACCAGCAGGGTGCAGACCGCGACGGAGGTGACGACCCGCCCCCTATTGCGCAGGGGCCCGGCCTGGGGGCGCTGGTCGCCCTCGAGGTAGGCGGGATCGCCGTGCAGGGTGCGGGCCGAGAAGATCAGCAGGCCCGCGATCACCGGGCCGATCGCCGTCCACCACTGGCCGCCGGAGGGCTGCTGCAGGGCAGGGGCGAGGATGAAGCCCATCAGCAGCAGCGCTGTGGGGGTGTGCCAGCCCAGGTCAAGGAACATCAGGTCCAGCCCCAGCACCACCAAGCAGATCATCAGCAGCACCACCACTGCGCCGTGGGGTTGCAGCACCACGGGCGGCAAGGCGCCGGTGAGTTCCTGCAGGCCGGTGACGATGATGCCCGGTTGGGCGCCGATCAGCGCTCCCAGGCCGCCGCCGGGGTCGGTCACCCCTTGCATGCGCTGCACGGCCAGCAGCATGCCCGCGATCACCACCAGCTGCAGCACCGGCACCAGCACGGAGGAGCGCAGCAGGGAGCGCAGCAGCGTCCCGGAGCCGATCACGACGGCGCAGGCCATCAGGGGGATCACCAGCCAGGACGAGCCGGCCAGCAGGATCGACAGCGGGGCCGAGGCGATCACGATGGCCACGCCCAGCAGCAGTGCGCGCCTCACCAGGTGGCTGCCCTGCAGGCCGGGCCGGCCCAGCAGCGGGCTCATGACTCGCTCCCCGGGGCTGCGGCGGTGAGCAGGTCGCTCAGCTGGTGCCGGGGGCTTCCCCGCACCATGGTCCAGCCGTCGGCGGTGGTGGTGGAGGTGGGGGCGGGAACATCGTCGTCGGTCGCCTGTTCCGGCGCCAGGGCGATGGCGGTGCGGTGGCGGGCGCGACCGGTGAAACGGTCCAGCTCGAGGTCGGCGAAGGGGACCCCATCATCGGTGCCGAGGGCGATCACCACCTGGGGGTGCCCGGTGGCGTGCTCGGCGCCCTGGGAGGCGCGGAACGCGGGGCGGGAGTCGTCGTCGAAGCCCACGTCGGCCAGGGCCAGCAGGGATGCCCGCTCCCCCACCGCGTCGGCCTCACGGCCCAGCAGGGATGCCCCGAGCCGGCCGCGGTGGCGTTCGGCCCGGGTGATCTCATCGCCGTCGGCGTCCACCACGCGCACCTCCCAGCCATGGTCGCGCAGGCCGGCCAGCACGGAGGCAGCGTGGTCCAGCAGGCGGTCCTCGGCGGCGACCAGGGCGTCCGACGGCGGGGCGTCGGGGTCACCGATGCCATCGGCGCTGTCCGCACCGTGGCGGCGGTTGTCCAGCACGATCAGGGCGCTGCGGCCGGCCGGGGGTTCGTCCTCCCGGGTCATCAGGTTCCCGGTGCGGGCACTGGCGCGCCAGTGGATGCGGCGGATGTCGTCGCCGGCAGCGTACGGGCGGGCGATCGGGCCGATCTCCCCGATCCCGGGGGCGGGCACGGCCGACTGCTGCTGCTCTTGGGCGATGCCGGTGGCGCGGGCGGCCGCGGAGCCGATCTCCTCGGCCACCGGCAGCCCGACGATGCGGGCGCCGTCGTCGATGGTGCGGCGCAGGTGGAACATGCCGAACACGTCCTGGACCACGATGTGGAGCAGACCCATCTGGTGGGTGCCGCGCCTGCTGACGTTCAGGGCGTGCGGCATGCGCGCCCCCAGCGGCAGGTCGCCCCTGCCACCCAGAGCAGCCGGCAGGTCCTCCCGGATCACGGCACGACCCAGGGGCATCGAGCCGATCAGGGCCCCGGGGGCGAGGTCCACCTGGAGGCGGGCGCGGGTGCCCACGGGGACGACGTCGTCCACCACGTACCGGCGCACCCCCAGCCCCACCAGGCTGAGGGCAATGCAGGCGCCGCCGATCACGACGGTGAGCAGCAGGGCGGCGGCGAGCACCCGGGCGGGCATCACCCGGGTGAGGTCGGCCAGGACCCATAGCACCACGGCGCACACCAGCACCACGATCGCGCGAGCGGTGGGGCGCACGCTGGTGCCGGGGCGGGTGCCGTGGCCGTGGGTCACGAGACGGGCGTGGTGCGCAGCACCTGGTCCAGGAGGTCCCCTGCCCCGGCACCGCGGGAGAGGGCCTGCGGGCTCAGGTGCAGGCGGTGGCGCCACACCGGCGCGATCATGCTGCGCACGTCCTGGGGTTCGGCGTAGGTGCGGCCGGCGAGCGCGGCGTAGGCCTTGGCGGCGCGCACCAGGTGCACGGCGGCGCGCGGGGAGGCGCCCAGGGTGACCTGGGGGTGGCTGCGGGTGGCCTCGGCCAGGCGCACCACGTAGTCCAGCAGCGGCGGGGAGGCGTACACGCGGCGCACGTCGCGGATGTGCTGGGCCATCGCCGCGGGGGTGGTGCGGGCGCGCACGGAGTCCACCACCTCGCGGTCGCCCTCGCGCACCGGGCCGGTCTGCGCATCGAGCATCCGCGCCTCGGCGCTCGCGGTGGGGTAGCCCATGGTGGTCTGGGCCAGGAAGCGGTCGCGCTGCGCCTCGGGCAGGCGGTAGGTGCCCTCCATCTCCACGGGGTTGGCGGTGGCCACCACCATGAACGGCTCGGACAGCGGGTAGGTGGAGCCGTCCACGGTGACCTGCCGTTCCTCCATGGCCTCCAGCAGGGCCGACTGGGTCTTGGGGGAGGCACGGTTGATCTCGTCGGCCAGCAGCACCTGGGTGAACACGGCACCGGGGCGGAACTCGAACTGGGTGGTGGCCTGGTTGAACACGCTGGCACCGGTGACGTCGCCGGGCAGCAGGTCGGGGGTGAACTGGATGCGGTGCTGCTCGGCGCCCAGCGCAGCGGCCAGGCACTTGGCGAGCATCGTCTTGCCCACGCCCGGGATGTCCTCGATCAGCAGGTGCCCGCCGGCCAGCAGCACCAGCAGGGCAGTGCGGGCCACTTCCGGCTTGCCCTCGATCACGGTGGTGATCTCGTCGATCACGGCGTGGGACTCCTCGGCGATCCGCTGCGCCTGGTCCTCGGCGAGGGGGGCGTGGGCGGGGCTGTCGCGATGACCCTCGTGCCGATCGTGGCCCTCGGGGGGCTCGTGGCCCTCGGCGCGGGGCGCAGTTCCCTGCGGGAGCGTCAGGTCTGCGTGGGACTCGGGGTGGGGCAAGTTCGGCTCCTGGGGACCGGGGCCGACGTGGATGTTCACGAGAAGTTCGTCCACATATCGACGCAAGGGGCGGACAACGGCGGCGCGTCCACCTACAGTAAGGCGCAACCCCACGTGTTCGCTGAGGAGTCTGCTGTGTCTGTTCGCCGCCGTTCCACCCCTGCCCGCATCGGTGCAGGGGTGATGCTCGCCGCCGCCTGCGTGATGGGTCCGGTGTCCGCCAACGCCGCGCCGGTGGATGGGATCGCCCCGGTGCAGGGCCCTGGCTGCTCCTCCGAGAGGATCAAACTCTCGTCCAGCTCGATCGCGGCTGGCGAATCCGTCACCGTCTCCGGCGACTGCTACGACGACACGGACAGGGTGACCATCACCGTCGCCGGTGGTGACACGGTTCCACCCGTCGATGCGTCGGTGCGTGACGGACGGTTCTCAGCGGAGATTCCCGTACCGAATCCCGGTTCGTACACCGTCCGAGTGCTGGTTGACACCCAGGAAAAGGCAAGCGCCTCTCTGACCGTCACCGGCGCTTCGGAGGAGAACCCCGGCGGCGAAAACCCGGACGAAGAGAACCCGGGTGAGGGCGAGGGCACTCCCGACGACGGCGAAGGCACCCCCGACGACGGCGAGGACACCCCCGACGACGGCGAGGACACCCCCGACGACGGCGAAGGCACCCCCGACGACGGCGAAGGCACCCCCGACGACGGCGAGGACACCCCCGACGACGGCGAGGACACCCCCGACGACGGCGAAGGCACCCCCGACGACGGCGAAGGCACCCCCGACGACGGCGAAGGCACCCCCGACGACGGCGAAGGCACCCCCGACGACGGGGAAGGGACTCCCGATACTCCCACCACCCCGGAGAACCCCGGCACCACCAATCCGCCGGCTTCCCCCACTCCGGGCCTCCCCGCCCCGAGCAATCCCACCCCCGGGGAGTCGAGCCCGTCGGCCCCCATCAAGGACTTCCCCGGTTCCAACAGCCCGGCACTGTCGGCCGGTGGCCAGCAGCAGCCCCAGTCCCCCTCAGCTGAGTTGCCCGCGGCACCGGAGACCGGCACCCGGGACTTCTCCGGCAGCGGCAACAGCCAGCGCACCACGGCCCAGCAGCGCATGGGCGCGATGACCCTGTCGATCGGTCAGGCGTTCGCAGGCACCTTCGGCAGCTCCACCGAGGCCCCGGGAACCGGCGGCACCGACCAGGAGGCCTCCGACGGTGGCGGCGAGCTCGCCGAGACCGGCATCGAGGTCGCCGCGGCGGCCGCGCTGGCCCTGGTGGCCCTGGTGGCCGGGGCCGGGATGCTCTGGCTGCAGCGCCGCCGCAGCGAAGACTGACCCCCAACCCGGCCGCCGCTGCCCCGTTCGCCTACCCGGGCTCAGCTTCCGGAGGCCGGTACCGGCGCGAGCGGCTCCCGGGGCCGGGATGCGGCGTACCAGCCGGCGAACAGCAGCACGATCAGCACGACGTCCACGGCGTCCCCGCCGTAGTACATCAGCTGCGCCCCGCGCCGCCCGTCCGCTGCGTCCACGCCCGCCGGGGGGTGCGCATACAGCCACTTGGCCAGCACGGAGTGCGCCGCGATGAACACGATCAGCACCACGGAGCGCACCGTCATCGAGGTCCGGTGCGGATCCGGGTCGGGCCCGATCAGCGACGCGGTGAAGAGGTAGCCCGCCAGCACGATGTGCGCGTGGATGACCGCGTGCAGCAGCACCGAGATGTGCATCATCGGGTAGAGCAAGGTGGTGTACAGCAGCCACAGCCCACCCGCGTTGAGCACGGCTGCGACCACCGGATGGGTGATCACCCATACATACGGGGTGCGCAGCAGACGCGTCAGCGCCCGCGCCCTCGACACCGGCAGCGCGCGCAGGGCCAGGGTGACCGGGGCGCCCAGCACCAGCAGCAGCGGGCCCGCCATGCCCAACGCCAGATGAGCCGCCATGTGCGCGGTGAAGCTGGAGTGGGCGGCCGCCGCCAGCGGACCGATCAGCCCGATCGCCACGCACGCCAGGCCCGCGTACCAGGCAGCCGTGCGACGGCGGGGCCAGGGGCTGCGGTCCCGTGCCGCCCACAGCGCGACCGCGTACCCCACCGCAGCGCACACCAGCACCGCGGCGGCTGCGGCCTCGAACAGTGCCCACCCGGTCGCCGATGCCGCGTGGCCGTCGTGGCCGTGCCCCATCTTGTCGTCCTCAGCTGGTGCTGGTGCCGGTACCGGCCGCCGGATCGGCGCCCGGGGCGGCGTCCGGGCGGGTGCGCCACAGGATCAGCATGCCGATCAGCAGCAGCAGGACCGCCGAGCCGATCCACGCCACGTCGTAGGGCAGCAGGTCCACGCCATAGCGGACCTGATGGACCCCCAGCACCTTGTGGTTCAGCACCCCGTCCAGCAGCTGGAAGAATCCGAGGCCCGTGACCACCGCGCCGATCCACCGGGGCCACACCACAGTGGAGCGGCGCCGCACATCGGCCAGCAGGAACAGGCCCCCCACCGTGATGAACCAGGCGAAGGCGTGGAAGAAGCCGTCGGCGGTGAGCGCCACCCGGGTGGTGGAGAGGTCGTAGAAGTGGTGCCACTGCAGCACCAGGTGGAACACGAACAGGTCGATCATCGCCGCGGCGATGCCGCACCCGAACAGGAACCCGGAAGCCACCGTGCGGCGGTCAGGATTCCGCTTTCCGCGCCGATCCGGGCGCCCCGCCACGGCCGCTGACATCACCGCTCCTTAGAAGCGTGCGGGTCCTCCTGACTACGGCCCGCGCTCTCGCGCAGGTTGCGGCCCCGCTCCAGATCCTCCTGGTACTTCTTCTCCTTCTTGTCGCTGGCCTTGGTGTCCCGGGCGGGCAGCTGCAGCTCCTCCTCGGCCGGGATCCCGGCCTGCAGCTCACGCCCGCGCTCGATCTCGCTGTCCACCTCCGCACCGAACAGCAGGATGGCGTTGATGATGTAGATCCACAGCAGCATGATGATCACGCCGGCCAGCGCCCCGTAGGTGGCGTTGTAGTTGCCGAAGTTGGAGACGTACAAGAAGAACCCCACGCTGGCCAGCACGGCGACCACGATCGCCAGCAGCGCACCGATGCTCATCCAGCGGAACTTGGGCTGCTTCACGTTGGGAGTGGCGTAGTACAACAGGTCCACCACCAACACCACGATCGCGGCCAGCACGAACCACTTGACGACGTTCCAGATGGTGACCGCGACGCCGCCCAGGCCGATCGCGTCGCCCACGGCCTGCGCCACCGGACCCGAGAGCACGAAGATCAGCAGCCCGATCACTCCGAGGATCAAGAAGAGGGCCGTGAGCAGGTACATCTGCACGTTGAGCTTGATCGCGCCACGCCCCTCGGGCACGTCGTGGATGGTGTTCATCGCCCGACCGAAGGCCTTGGTGTAGCTGGAAGCGGACCACAGGGCAGTGAGCAGGCCGATGATCAGCCCCAGGCCCGGCGCAGGGGCGGTGAGGATCGATTCGAGGGCGGGTCGCACCGTCTGCCACATGTCCGCCGGGACGATGCCCTCGGCCTGGTCGAGCACCGCGGTCACCGAGGACTCGCTCTGCCCGAACAGGCTGAGGATCGACACCAGCGCGATCAGGGCCGGGAAGATCGACAGCACGGTGCGGTACGTCAGCCCCGCAGCGAGGTCGGTGCAGCCGTCCGCGCTGAACTCCCGCACGGTGGTGCGCAGGATGTACTTCCAGGACGGTTTGGTGACCTCCGTGGGACTGTCAGGCTTCCGGTCGTCCTCGGGGTGGGGGGCGTCGGCCGGGTCGTTCCGGTGTTCGGTGCTGCTCGAGTTCATGGTGGTCCTCTCCCCGTGCGTCAGTGGTAGGTCCGGGGCGTGGTGCACGGGGGCCGTCCGCGGATCTGGGGCCACTTGCGTGGGAGCCTGCCCGGAAGCCGCAGCAGGCCACCTTGCGAGCCGCCCTCGTTCTGTCGACACTACGGGGGCGGCGCCGGAGACCGGCGACCGATGACCGACCGGTCGAACATGCGCAGGCCGCGAGCCGGGCCCCGGGGCCGGGTGGGCGCGCGCGGTGGCTGCGCGACGGTCACGGCGTATCGTGCCCTCATGCGCATCGAGCTGAGCTCCGTGATCCACCATCGGCTGGAGGACGTGGTGGCCTGGCATCGGCGGCCGGGCGCACTGGTGCGGATGATCCCGCCGGCGCTGGGCAGCGTGGAGGATCCTCGCCAGGACGGCATCGAGGACGGCACGCGGGTGCGCACCCGCCTGGGTCCCGCGCAGCTGGGACGGATCCGCCCGGAATGGACCCTCGAGCACTGCGACGTCACGCAGACCCCCACCTCCTTCTCCTTCGTGGATGCGCAGGTGACCGGCCCGTTCCGCGCCTGGCGGCACCACCACCACATGGAGCAGACCGACGACGGTGCGAACACACGGTTGCAGGAGACCATCGACCTCCGCCTGCCGCGAGGGGCCGGGATCGGCGAGCGCATCGCCGCTGGCCAGGTGCGGCGGATGCTGGACTTCCGGGCCGCGCAGCTGGAGCAGGATCTGGACCTGCATCGGCGCCTGGCAGGTGCGCCGCGCCTGACGGTGGCGGTGGCCGGGGCCTCCGGCCTGATCGGCACGCAGCTGACCGCGCTGCTGAGCACCGGTGGGCACCGCGTGCTGCGGATGGTGCGGGGCAGGCGGGCGGGCGAGGGAGAGATCGCGTGGGACCCGGCGGCCGGGGTGCTGGATCCGTCGGACCTCGAGGGGGTCGATGCGGTGGTGAACCTGTCCGGGCGCAGCATCGCCACCCGGATGACGGCCCGCGCCAAGCACGAGATCCTGGCCTCCCGCACCTCCTCGTCGGGGCTGATCGCCCGCACCCTGGCCCAGCTGGCCCGCAGCGGGTCCGGGCCGCGCATCCTGGTGCAGGCCAGCGGCATCGGCTACTACGGCGCGAGGCGTCCCGGTGAGCTGCTCACCGAGGACTCCGCACCGGGCGAGGACGTGCTGGCGAACGTGTGCCGGTCGTGGGAGGAGCAGATGGCGCCGGCCGCCCAGGCGGGGGTGCGCACCTGCGCTGTGCGCACCGGGATCGTGCTGACCGATGCGGGAGGTGCGCTGGCACCGCAGCTGCCGCTGTTCCTGGCCGGTGTGGGCGGCCCGCTCACCTCTCGGGACGCGGCGATCAGCTGGATCACCCTGGATGACATGGCGCGCAGTTACGTGCACGCCCTGCTCACCGACGCGCTCGACGGCCCGGTGAACGCGGTGGCCCCGCAGCCGACGACGGCCGGCGAGCTGGCCCGCACCCTGGGCAGGGTGCTGCACCGCCCCTCCGCCGTGCCGGTGCCGCCGTTCGGCCCGCGGCTGGTGCTGGGCCGGGAGGGGGCACGCGCGATCGTGGAGACCGATCAGCGGGTGAGCGACGAGCGCCTGCGCGCCAGTGGCTTCCAGGCGGCGCACCCCGAGCTGGAAGGCGCCCTGCGGCACGTGCTGCGGCGCTGATCCGCACGGCCAGCCCCCGATAAGGGCCAATGCCGCGCGACCCCATTGTCATAGTGTGTGCCACACAGTATCGTGTGCGCCATGAACGATGTGTTCGACACCCACCTGCAGGAGCTGCGACGTGGCACCGTGGTGCTGGCCTGCCTGCAGCTGCTGCGCTCCCCCGGCTACGGCTACGGGCTGCTGCAGGACCTCGAACGCCTCGGCTTCGCCACCGACGCGAACACGCTGTACCCCCTGCTGCGCCGTCTGGAGAAGCAGGGCCACCTCACCAGCGAATGGAACACCGAGGAGGCCCGGCCGCGGAAGTTCTACCGCACCTCAGCCACCGGCATCTCCCTGGCCGATGCGCTCACCTCGGAGTGGACGGCGCTGACCGCAGCCATCGCCTCCCTCACCCCCGGCTCCCCCACCCTCGCGACCGAGGAGAACTGATCATGCCCACACTGACCGAGCGCTACATCGCCGCCACCACTGCTTCCCTGCCGGCCGAGTCCCAGCAGGACGTGCGAGCCGAGCTGGGCGTGTCCATCGACGACGCCGTCGAGGCCCGCATCGAGCAGGGAGAGGATCCGGCCGCCGCCGAGCGGGCGGTGCTCACCGAGCTGGGCGATCCGGCGGTGCTCGCGGCCGGCTATGCGGATCGCCCCCTGCACCTGATCGGCCCGCGCTACTACCTCACCTGGTGGCGTCTGCTGAAGGCGCTGCTGATCATCGTGCCGCTGTGCGCACTGGGCGGCGTCGCCGTCGCGCAGGCCCTGATCGGCTCCCCGGTGGAGACGATCATCGCCGAGTCCCTGGCCATCGCGCTCAGCGCCGCCGTGCACGTGTTCTTCTGGGTGACGCTGGTGTTCGTGATCCTGGAGCGCAGCGGCACCCATGCCGGTGGCGGCTGGGACGTGGACCAGCTGCCGCAGGCCCAGGATCCCGATGCCCGCCTCTCGGACGTGGTGGCCTCCCTGGCGCTGCTCGCGGTGACGGCCGCCGCGGTCCTGTGGGACGGCACCCGCGGCGTGGTGCACGTGCGCGGCGAGACGCTCTCGTTCCTGCATCCGCAGCTGTGGCCGTGGTGGATGGCGGCGCTGTTCGTCCTGTTCGCACTGGAGGCCGTGATCGCGGTGACGGTGTGGATCCGGCGGGGCTGGACGGCGCCCCTGGCGGCCGTGAACACCCTGGCCGCGCTGCTGGTGGTGAGCTGGACGCTGACCCTGCTGGGCCGGGGACTGCTGGTGAACCCCGCGTTCACCGAGGCCGTGCTCCTGGACAACGGCGTGGATGCGGACGTGGTGCGCATCCTCGGTGTGCTGCTGGGCGTAGTCGTGACGGCCATCGCGGGGTGGGATGCGGCCAGTGGATGGGTGAAGGCGCGGCGCTCCACCGGCCCGGCCCGCTGAGAACGACCCGGCCACTCCGGTGCCGTGCTGGCGGTGCTGTCTCAAACCGCCCCGGGAGATGCCCTGCGGTCCTGGACCTGGGCGAGAGGGCCTCACCCCGTCCTCACACACCGGGCTGAACAAGGGTGAGATAGGCGATTCCCTCAGCGCGGAGAGACTGGACACTCGTAGAGTGGCGGGCACTGGGGAACCTGCTCTCCAATGCGCTGAAGTACACGCCGCGCGGTGGGACGGTGTGCGTGCACACCGCGGTGGAGGATCACCATCTCGAGCTCGCGGTCACCGACACCGGGATCGGAATGTCCGATCAGGAGCAGACGAACCTGTTCACCGACTACTACCGCACCGAGACCGCGCGCAACAGCGACATCCCCGGCCACGGCATCGGGCTGTCGCTGACCCGGCGGATCGTGGTCGCCCACGGCGGTCAGATCAGCGTGAGCTCCCGCCCGGGCGAGGGGTCGACCTTTACCATCCGGTTCGGTCTGGACGAGGTCGAGTGGGCGGACCGGGCGTGAACAGGCGGCGGGCGGCCTGGATCTCACACCTCAGCTCGCCCCGTCGATCACCCGCAGCACATCGTCCGCCTGGAAGGCCTCCGAGCGGCGGTATCTACCTGTTCCCGGAGTGAGGATCCCACGGGTGACCAGGGTGTCCACGGCGCGATGCGCGGCCACTGCAGAGACTCCCAGCTGCTCAGCGATGAACTTCGCGGTGACGACCGGCTGCTCCCTGAGGACCGGGAGGATCCGGCGGGCCGAGGAATCGGCGCGCAGGCCCGCGGCCTTCTCCGCGAGCAGCGTGTCGAGGGCACGGATCTCGTCCTGGACGCCCTGCATCCGCTCGCATGCCTCGGCGGCGATCTCGACGAAGAATCGCACCCACGCGTTCAGTGCCTCCGCCGCCTCTGACGGGTCGTCCGTACGTGAAGTGCTGAGATGCTGCACGTACTCCCGCTCTCGTGCACGGATCGCGGTGGAGACGGGGAGGAGGCCGGAGCGCACGACGCCACCACGTTCGAGGACCGCGTGGATCAGTGCTCGTCCGGCGCGTCCGTTTCCGTCCTCGAACGGGTGGATGGACTCGAACTGCAGGTGGCCGATGGCGGCGAGCAGAAGGGGATGCTCTCCGGAGCTGCTGAGGTACTGCAGGAAATCCTCCACCAGGGCGGGGACCTCACCCGGCGGAGGGGCCACATACTCTGCGCGGAGCTTGTCCCGGCCGCCGATCCACACGTCCACCCGGCGCAGACCTTCCGAGGCGCCCACCACTCCCAGCGCACGATGGACCTGCTCGACATCACCGATGGTCCATTCATCGCGCCCCGCGAGCTCCTCGATCGCGTCGCGCGTCGCCTGGACGTTGCGGGCCACGCTCATGGCCTCGTGATTGGGCAGATGGTCCTGCTGATCGCCGAGCTGGGCGTAGGAGACATCCCGCCCGGAGGCATTGACGCGTTCGATCCGCGAGGAGGCGATGGACTCGGAGCGCAGGAGCAGGGGGTAGATGCCCCGTCGCGTCGCCTCATCGACCTGCGCGGAGGTCGCAGTGATGAGGCTGGCGATCTCGAGTGCTTCCTCCCGCAGCTCCCGCCCGAGCAGAGCTCCCACGTCCTGCTCGGCGAGACGTGCAGGCACGTAGTAGGAGTAGGCGCCGCCCCGTCGTTCCGCCGCCGTCGCGCCTCGGAAGTCGGGCTGCTGACGGCCTGGCAGCCATGAGCCATGGATACCCATGAGCACCCCTTCAGTAAACCTTAGATGCATAAGGTTAACTGAACCTTGTCCGGGGTTCACGCTCGCAGCATGGCTGCCGGCTCAGTCCCCCTCGGAGCGGGGCGCCGGCGCCTCCTCGGCCGTGCGCTTCTTCTGCCGTCGTTCCCGCAACCCGGAGCCGACGGTCCAGGCCGCGTAGACGAACAGCGCACCGGTGAGGGTGGGCACCGCCCAGTTGCGGGTGCTGCCGTCGATGGCCTGATTGGCCCAGCCCAGGTACGGGATCGCATACCAGACCTTTCCCCGGATCTGCACGGGCTGGACCGGTTCGGCGTCGGGGGTGTTGTTGGCGTCGCCCTGGGTGGTGAAGCGCACCTCGCCGGTGCCGCTGTCCGTGCTGCGGGCGATGACCCGGTGTGTCGCCACAGCAGGGTTGCCGGACTCGATCTGGAAGGTGATCACATCCCCCACCCCGATCTCCTCGGGGGCGGCGGGCTTGATCACCACGAGCGTGCCGGGCGGGTAGGTGGGACGCATCGAGCCGGTGAGCACGCTCAGCGGCATCCCGCCCACGGCGGCGGGCACCACGATGGTGAGGGCTCCGAGAGCCACGATGATCAGCAGGACGCCCAGGCTGAGCCCGTTCAGAAGCGTCCGGAGCACCTCTCGGGCGCGGCGCGGGCTCTCGGTGCCCATCGTCTCTCCCTCCGGCGGGCGGCGAGGAGCAGCAGGAGTCCACCGCTGATCATGCCCGTTGCCGCCACGAGCACCACGGTACGTGCGAAACCGGTGACGGCGAGGGCACCAGCGAAGTCCGAACCCGGCGCCTCGCTCGTGGCCAGCTTCTCGGGTCGGGGTTCCTGCACGGGGTCGGGGCCGGGGTCGAGCCTGACCGGCGGGCCGAGCGGCGTGGAGTCCGTGAGATCCGCGAACCTGGTCCACGGCAGGCCGACCCCCACCCCCCACCCCGGCTCCTGCCTCGGTGAGGACGGCGAGACCGAAGGCTCGACCGGCGTCTGCGGTCGAGATCTGCACGTTGGTGAGCGAGACGTCGAGCATGCCCGGGGAGCTGGCGATGCTGCGCAGGTGGAGGGTCGCGGTCGCAGAGCCACCGGGGACGAGCACCACGTCCTCGCCGAAGAGGGCGGCCGATGGGGCAGATGTCCAGTGCACGCCGTCCAAGGAGAACTCGAGCGGCCGCTCGTCGGCGTGGCTCGGCGTGATCGATGCGAGGGCGAGCACGAGGGTGAGCAGCAGGACGGTGAGGACGTCCCACCCTCCACGGCGGTGACGCTCGTCCCTCACTTCTGCCACCCGCAGTACACGCCCGTGGCGTTCATGTCCTGGGCGACGGTGGGGGTGGTGTGGAACTTCCCCGTGGCCACGGGGGCCCAGTCGCTGGTGCCGGGCAGCTTCATCTCGACGTACAGCCAGGCATTTCCGTGCCCGCTGCTCGCGATCAGCTTCTTCACCGTGTTCGAAGTGTTGCTCAGGGGCACCACGGTGTACCAGTCCGCGGTCGACGGGTTCGGCAGGGCGATGCGTGCCTTCGGCGTGTCGGCGTGGGCGATGAACATCCGGTACTGGACCTGGTTGCGGTACGAGGCGTCCTTCTTCCCGTTCGGTGAGGTGAAGGCGAGCTGCGGTTCCCACGGCCCGTCCACGCGGCAGGTCATCGTCTGGGCCTCGGGTTCGGCGGGCGGTGCGGGCTTCACGGTCTGGGTCACGCTCATCGCTCGATCGGCGGTGAGCTGCCACTGCGAGGCTCTCGCGTACTCCAGGGAGGAGGTCATCGCGAGCTCGAGGGTGCCGGCCGGGAGGGTGGCATGCGCCGCGGCGGTGAGGGAGGTCTGCAGGCACACGGTCGCGGTGGCGCCGGCGGCGAGCTCGCCGTGGAGGCTCAGGCCGGCCTCGGCATTCCCGGTGCGCGCTCCGCTCAGCGCGGCCTGAGGGCTGCAGTCCAAGGCGCGGGTCACCGGTGCGGCAGCGATCTGCACCGCGGCGGGCAGGACGGGGCTGCTCGCCTGGCCGGGGGCCACCTCGAGGGTGTACTCCGCCGCGCGGCTGCCCGTGTTCGTGATGGTGCCATGGTGGAGGATGCGGCTCGGCGCCTCGACCTGAGGGCGCCCTGAGGGCTGCTCTCCCCGAGCGCCCGGCCGGTGCAGGCGGTGCGCGGGTCTGCGGCCCGCCTGCGACCGGCGAGCCCGCTGGGGTGTGTTCGGAACCGTTCGGATGCCTGCGCCTGTCCGGAATCGCCCCCGCAGGCGGGCGCCCCAGGCCTACTCTGAGCGAAAAAGCTCCTGGGCATGGAGGTTCTCGATGTCTCGCTCGGACTCGAACGAGGTCCCGAACAGCACGCCGGAGGGCGGCACCCACCAGGACGGGACGTCCGAGGACCCCGCCGCCCCCGTCGGCGATCAGGCCGCGCCCTCCGAACGGCGCGAGCGGCTCGAGCAGGCCGCGCTCAGAGGGCGGACAGCAGTCGCCGGTGCGCTCAACGAGGCGCGCCAGCGCCAGGGACTCTCGTACCGCGCGCTCGACAGGCTCTCCGGCATCCGGGTGGCGACGCTGCAGGGCTGGCTGACGGGAAAGTACACACCGCAGGTGGGGATGCGGAAGGACTTCATCCGGCTCATCGGCGTGCTCGGGCTGGCCGATCCCCCGGACGTCCCCGGCGGCGTGAGGGCGGTCGACTGGTGGGAGGCGATCCAGGAGCCGTCGGCCCGGAGCGTCCGTCCTGCGGACAGCACCCCGCCCTATCCGGGGATGCTCCCCTACGACCTCAGCACGGCGCACATGTTCGCGGGGCGGGACGGGCCGATGGCCGACCTCCGTACCCGCCTGCAGCGGAGGCTCGAGGGGCGGGAGCGGCCGCTCCTCCTCGTGACCGGCCGCTCAGGAGTGGGGAAGTCCTCGCTCGTGGCGGCCACCGCCGCGCAGTTCGCTCCGGATGTCGAGACGGTGATCCTCTCACCGTCGACGGAGGCGCTCGAGGTCCTGCAGTCGCCTGCGGGCGATGTCCGCCGGATCGTGGTCCTCGACCACACCGAGACGCTCTGGACCAGCTGCCCTCCGCAGCTGGCCGGACAGCTGCTGGATGCCGTCTCCGCGGTGCAGGAGAAGAGCTCCTCCCTGGCCCTGGTGCTCGTGATGAGAGCTGATGCGATCGCCCCCGCCACCGACATCCCGCTGCTGCAGGATGCGCTCGAGCATGCTCACTTCGTCCTGGGTCCCATCGACCGGAAGGACGTCGTCCAGATCATGGAGGCTCCCACGTCCGGGCGCGGAGTCACCGTCGAACCCCGAGTCATCGATCTGGTGCTGAACGATCTGGGTGCCGATACGTTGCAGACCACCCGTGGCCGCACGGACGGTGTGCTCGTCGGTGCGCTGCCGTTGATCTCCCAGACCATGCGGATGCTGTGGGTGGAGCGTCGCGCTCCCGAGGCGATCACGATCGCCGACTACCACCGCACTGGAGGCATCGCGGCATCGGTCGAGACGACTGCGGAAGCTGCGTTCGCGCGGCTGAGCGCGCAGGGGCAGGCAGTGTGCTGGCCGGTCCTGCGGGAGATGATCCGCATGGACGAGGAACGTCCCTCGAGGGTCACAGCGACGAAGGAGACGTTCACCTCCGCTCCGGCGCGAGAGGTGCTGCAAGTCTTCCTCGCCTCGCATCTGCTGCTGAGCAGTGATGCCGGCATCACGATCGGTCATGACCTGCTGTTCACGACGTGGCCGCGGCTCACGGACTGGCTCGCCTCGGCGAAGAACTATTCGGCCGCGCGTCGCATGCTCACTCGGTACGCCCGGTTCTGGGATGACTCGGGGCGGCCGGATGACTTGCTGCGCACGACGGACGCCTCCATCATCTTGGCCTCCGAGGACGAGACCGATGACCGGGGCTCGCTCCGCCCGCCGCTGCCACGCGTCGAACGGGACTTCCTGGTGGCGAGTCGGCACGCTCACAATGCGCAGCTGCACGAGGCCGAGGAGGAGAACAGATCGCTGAAGAAATCGGCTCGGCGCTTCCGCACGGTCACCGCCTTCGCCAGCTCCTTCGCTGTGGTCGCCCTCGTGCTCGCGGTGACGGCCCTGGTCGGTGCTCATCGTCTTGATGATGCTCGCGCTACTGCGCTCGGGAACGAGATCGCCAGCCGTTCGGAGGTGGTGGCCGAGACGCTGCCGTCCCAGGCGGCGCAGCTCGCCGTCTCCGCCTTCGGCATCGACGACAACGCAGCGACGCGTTCTCGGCTGCTCTCCTTGAGTGCCAGTGCACTCCCCAGGGACCTGCAGAGTGTTGCCGGTCCCGGTGCGCTGGCAGCCGTGTCGGATCTCGTGGCCCAGGGCGGCTCGGACTCCACAGTTCATCTCATCGACCCGATCTCCGGTGAGGTCCTCCATGAGATCGCGACGCCCTCTTCGCACACGTACGCGCTGAGCCTTGTAGATCTGGGGGATCGCGTCCTGCTCGCGGCCGCCGGTGAGGACATCTCCGGCGATCCGCCAGAAGGATGCGTCTGGGAGGTGGAGGCGGAACCTCGAAAACTGGGCTGCCTCACCATTCCCGCGGCATCCAATTCTGTGGCCGTTCTGCCGGATGGCAGCGGAGTGCTGTTCGGCTCCGGCGATGGCACGATCCAGAGGATGCGCCTGCAGGACGGCTCCGTCGAGGTCCTGCCCGCGCTGCGGGGGCCGGGCGGCGACGAGTCCGCCCCGTCGGCGGTGATGGGATTGGACGCGGCCGCCGGCACGGTGATCGCCGCCGCGGAGGACGGAACAGTCGCGGCGCTGGATGATCCCCTGGGGGATGGTCGATGGTCAGCGCCACTGCAGACCGGGCTTGTCCAGTCGGTCAGTCTCGCAGCCGACGGGACGCGATTCGCTGTCGCCACCCGTGACCACACGGTCGTCATCGGCAACATCCTCGGGACCGAGGGGGAGCCTCACGAGCTCGAGCCCGTGGTCGAGTCGAGCGCTTTCGAGTCCTGGACGAATCACACGGAGTTCCTGCCCGATGGGCGGATCGCCGCAGTCGGCTCGGATCAGACACTGCGGATCATCGATGGTGAGGGGGTCGTGACCCGTACGCAGACTCTGGCCTCGCTGCCCACGCAGCTCGCCGTCACCGATTCCGTCCTCGCCACGTACACAGTCGACGGCACGATCCTGCTGTGGCCGCTGGAACGCTTCGTGGGGCAGGACCCGCGGGGCCGCGTCTTCGAGGTGGTCTCCGATGATTCCGGCACGTTGGCCGCGAGTCTCGGATCTGCTGATGGTCTGCTCCAGGTCGAACGCCTCGGCGAGGACGGAGTGCACACTCCGATCACCGTCCCAGACACCGACATCGAGACCCGGTACGGGATCGATGTCAGTCCCGACGGAAAGTTCGTCGCCAGCGCAGGACGGGGAGGCCTGCAGATCTGGCGGGTGGGCCAGACATCCCTCAGCACGCCGACCGTCATCGACCCGCTCCCTGATGCACTGATCATCTACGTGAAGTTCGCTCCTGACGGTTCCCGCATCGCCGTCGGCGACCAGTCCGAGGACACCGTCGTCGTCTACGACCTCGAGGACGCCCCCGGCTCCGGCGGAGCCGAGATCGAGCTGCGAAAGACTTCCGAGATCCCGGTGCTGGCCGGAGGCACCATGGACTTCGTGGACCGCGACACCCTCGTCGTCGAAGATGGCAGCTGGGAACTGCTCGTCTGGGATCTCGACTCCGATGAGGCGCTCGCCTCCGTGAGCCTGGACGGAGAGCGCCCCGCCATGATCCTCGCCCGACCGGGCCATCCAGGACAGATCGCCTTCGCCACGGAGTCCCGCAGCGTGGGCCTTCTCGACCTCACAGAGGCTTCCGCGCCACGCGTCCTCTCCCGGGCGACAGATCTGACCGACACCCCGAGGAGCCTGGACTTCAGCCCCGACGGGTCGACGCTCGCTATCGCCGCCGTGAGCCATGTCGATATCCGCTCAGTGAGCGCGGACGGGACCGACATCGGCACCTCACAGCTGCGACTGACCGGCCCGATGCGCACCGAGATCGCGGACGTATCCTACCTCGATGGCGGAAAGCGGATCGTCGGCTCGACGTACAGCGGGAACCTGTGGTGGTGGGACCTCGACACCGAACGGGTCATCGAGCACATCTGCGACGCCGTGGGCACCCCGCTCACCCTCGAGAAGGCTCGACAGCTCGCACCGAGCTTTCCGGAGGACGGCCTCTCCTGCGAAAGCTGAACCCGCGCGGCGCCGGTGCATAACAGTGCAGGTTGTGACGGTGTCTCGAGCTGTTCTCGAACATTTCCGGACGCTGAGGAGCGCAACGGCGCCCCGATGCTGGAGCGCGGTGAGTGATTGCCTCAGGTCCCGATCAGACCCGGACGGCTTCCGCCTGTTCTCCGGCTGCCGGGGCTGGCTACGTTGCCACTGAGGGCGGCGCCAAGGAGCGCTGGCCCCGGGACAGTGACGACGAAGGGACTGCGAGGGCAATGAGTTCACCCATTCCGGGATACCTCGTATGCGGCATCGGCCTGGTGCTGCTCGCGATCGCTTTCGTCTGGGGAGTGGTGATCGGCTACTACCCGAAGGACCTGCCGATGCTCGCCGTCACCGGGCTCGGTGGTGCCGGCCTGGCCCTGCTCGGGCAGCGGATGTTTCAGGCGGCGCAGCGCCAGGCAGCCGAGCGGGAGATCGCCGGCCGCGAGGTGGAGGAGCGCTGACATGGCAGGGATCGACGACAAGATCGCGGCACTGGCCTTCACCGTCACCACCTCCCGTACCCACGAGCGGATCGCCGAGCTCGTCGGTGACGCGGCACAGATCGCTCGCTCGACCGGCCCGAAGGTCTCGGTGTCCGAGAACTCAGAGGGCGGGTTCGACGGAGTCATCAAGAACTTCGCCGGAGTCACTCTCGCCGAGTTCACCGTGCGGGTCGAGACGGGCGGAGACGGGAGCAACGTCGTGATGTTCCAGGTCGACGACGTCTTCCGCACGCGGGAGATGTTGTTCTACGTCATCCCGATCTCGCCGTGGGGCGCCCCGGGGTACAAGACGCTCAGAGCGTTCAGCGAGTACCTGCGGGAGAAGGTGCAGGGCGACACCGTACGGATCTGCGGAGTCTCACGTCCGCACGCATGTCTCGCGACCGGCGAAGGTACAGGGAATGCGGGCGTCTCCGGACGGAGCGACGTCGGGCGCTGTGCTGGCGCATTGTGATCAGGTAAGACTCGGGAGGACCAGCAGTGACGCTGAACAGGGACCAGAACGGCACCGAAGGCATGGTGCTGCGTCCGCGGAATCGCTCCCGCCTCGCAGCGAACGTGCTGGCACCTTCCACCACCCACAGCACTGGAGCATCGCCCAGTCCACTCCAGCTCCAGGCTCGCCGCAGACCTCGTGCCGCAAACCTGCTCGACAATGTTCGGACTATCGACGCCTCACCTACGCCCCAGGCACAGGCCGCAGTGCGCGAATGGCTTCAAGAATGGTACGAGACACGTGGAGGTGGCCAGCTCATCGGGCTCTTCGGTCACTGCTACCTCGGAGCACCGTACGTCGATCACGCCATCGGATTCGACGGGGTGATCCTCGAGCATTACCAGGCTCAGCAGGAGGTGCCCGGCATATACACCGCGGCCAGGCCCCTCGCGGTCTCCGAGGCGTACGCCTACATCGAGATCTACGCGGACGGGCACGTAGTCCCGATCCGTCCAGACGGATCACCCGTCATCTGATGTCAGAGGCGACACGGGCTCGCTCTGGGAGCCCGTGTCGCCGTCCCACAGGAGAGGAAACCGCCCATGTCTGACGTACGTATCGACCTCAGCGGAGTAGAACGAGCCATCACTGAAATGGGCACGATTCTTGAGAGGGATATCCAGCAGGTGTCTGTCGAGGTGGGTGAAGTCCGTGCTGACGTCGCCACCACTTCGCAAGAGCTCAAGGATCTGCGCCAGCGGTTCGAGGAGTACGCCCAGCAGTCCGAGCGCCTCGCTGAGTATTCGTAGTCGTGGGAGCCACCGAATCTTGCTCTTGGGGACCGCCGATCGTGCCGACGGGGGCCAGTAGCCGCCGCGGTGGGGACCACTGGCTCCCGCCGGCATCGGGTCACTGGGGCAGTGCGGTGTGTTCTCGCATGTTCCTGTCGCCGGTGTCGATCCAGATTGTGTTGTGCACGATGCGGTCCATGATCGCATCGGCGTGGACTGCTCCACCGAGCCGGGCGTGCCAGTCCTTCTTCGGGTACTGGGTGCAGAACACGGTCGAGCCGGTGTCATAGCGGCGCTCGAGCAGTTCCAGCAGCATCGAACGCATTCCCTCGTCAGGATGGTCCAGCAGCCACTCGTCGATCACCAGCAGCGAGAACGTGGAGTACTTCCGCAGGAACTTCGTCTGGCCCTGCGGCTTGTCCTTTGCCAGGGCCCAGGCCTCTTCGAGGTCGGGCATTCGGATGTAGTGGGCTCGGAGCCGGTGCTGGCAGGCCTGCTTCGCCAGCGCGCAGCCGAGGTAGGACTTCCCTGAGCCGGTGAAGCCCTGGAAGACCACGTTCTGTTGCCGCTGGATGAAGGAGCAGGTTGCCAGTTGCGCGATCACGTTCCGGTTCAGTCCCCGTTCCTCGACCAGATCCAGCCGCCGCAGGTCCGCTCCGGGATAACGCAGCCCCGCCCGGCGGATCAGACCCTCGACCTTTCCATGATTGAAGATGGAATGCGCCTCGTCCACGATCAGCTGGAGCCGTTCCTGGAACGACATCCCCAGCACGTGAGCCTCATCCTGGGCATCGATCGCGTCCAGCAGCGCGGTCGCGCCCATCTCGCGCAGCTTCCGCTTCGTGTCGTTATCGATCACGCTCACCGGACACCTCCGGCGTAGTAGTCGGCGCCACGGACGTATCCGCCGTCTTCCGCGGGTTCCTCGCGGGGTGGACGCAGGGCGGCGACCTTGTCCTGCCCGGTGGCCAAGATCGGGTGCAGATGCGCATAGCGCGGTGAACGGACCCGTCCCGTCAGCGCGAGTGCGCAGGCCGCCTCGACCCGATCTACGGAGAAGCGGCGAGAGAGCCGTAGCACCGCCAACGCGGGATCCAGGCCCTGTTCCACGATCGGCACGGACTCGAAGATCCGCTGGATCACGATCACCGTGGCCGGCCCGACCCGATCTGCCCACGCCCGCACCCTCTGCGCGTCCCAGGCCTGGAAACGCTCGCCCGCAGGTAGGTCCGCGTCGTTGGTGCGGTACTCATTGCTCGCGGTCTCCGGGAGCAGCAGGTGACTGGTCAGTCGCTGGCTGCCCTGATAGATCTCCAGCGTCCGGGCCGTGATGCGCAGATCGACCTTCGCGCCGATGTGCGCGAACGGCGCGGAGTAGAAGTTCCGCGCGAACGTGACGTGCCCGTTCCTGCCCACTCGTCGTCCGTAGTGCCATGTCGAGATCTCGTAGGGCACCGCCGGCAGCGGCGTCAGCAGCGGCCGCTCCTCCGCGTCGAACACGCTGGCGCGGGATCCGGGCCGCTTCTGGAACGGCTCCGCGTTATAGGCCTCCATCCGCTGCCCGATGGCGGCTGCAAGTTCGGGCAGGGACGTGAATCGCTGATCCCGCAGCCCGGCGATGACCCAGGTCGCGACGTGCGCGACGGTGTTCTCCACGCTCGCCTTGTCTTTCGGTTTCCGCACCCTCCCCGGGAGCACCGCCGCCGAGTAATGCGCTGCCATCTCGCGATACGCATCGTTCAGGACGATCTCGCCCTCGCGGGGGTGCTTCACCACACCGGTCTTGAGGTTGTCCGGAACGATCCTCGGGACCGTCCCGCCCAGCGCCTCGAACATCGCTACGTGCGCTCGCAGCCAGGACTCCTGGCGCATATCCAGCGCCGGGAAGCAGAACGCGTAACGAGAAAAAGGCAGGCAGGCAACGAACAAGAACACCTTCGAGACCTCGCCGGTGACCGGATCGGCCAGCTCCATCGTGGGGCCGGACCAGTCGACCTCCACGCTCTGGCCGGCCTTGTGACCGACTCTCGAAGCGGCACCGGTGACCATGACGTGGTGCTGGTAGGTGCGGCAAAACCGGTCATACCCCATCGCCGGATCCCCAGCCGCCGTGGTCGCGTCGAAGTACTCGCCGTGCAACAGCTTCAGCGTCACGCCGACCCTGGCCATCTCTCGATGGACCTGTTCCCAGTCCGGCTGTGCGAACACGCTCTCGTGCTCGCCCCGGCCCGGGAACAACCGGGCATACACCTGCTCATCGGCGACGTCCGCGATATCGCCCCACCCGATCCCTGCAGCGTCAGCGGCCTCGAACACCGCCCTCACGGACTTGCGGGACATGCCCTGCGAGGACGAAATCGCTCGCCCCGACAGACCTTCTGCGCGCAGCTGGAGCACCAGCTTCGCCCTGATCTTCCGTACCATTCCAGATTGCTCCTTCCGCCGCGTGCCCTATACACACGGCGGAAGGAGCGTAGACAGAGCGGCCCCAACGACACCACTGGTGGTCCCGAACGACGCCACCGCTACGGCAGCGACGTGGCACCCGAACCCTCGATCAGCGGACCCCAGCGAGGCGAATATTCAATCGAGAGGCTGCGGCGCCGATGACCCTGGGTTCCCGCGCGGTCCCGAACACCCTCGGACACCTTCTGCTGCTCTCCAGGAGGGCATTCCTGGCTACGTTCCCTTATGGGGAGGCGCGCTCGCGCCGCACCGCGGACGGCCCGGTCCGCCTCGTCACGTCTGGAGGCTGCGATGAACGACACCTGGAACGCCCTTCGCCGGGAGGCGGAGGACCCTCTGACTTCCGCACGCCGCCTCGCCGAGCTCGCACAGCAGGATCCGAGCCTGTGGGAGCTGATCCTCCGCAATCCGCAGTGCGACCCGGCCTACCGTGAGTGGATCCTCGCCCAGCGCCCGAACCTCGCGGCGCCGTCGGACCGTGACGAATCGCCCCCGGTCGGCACCCCAGCCCCTGCACCGGTCAAATTTCCTGATCCGGCCCCACCCGCCGCCTCGATGTCGAAGAAGGCCCCCCGCGCCACCCTCGCGGGGCGACAGGCTCGTGGGGGTCGAAGGCATCGCAACCTGCTGATCGTGGCCGCGGCGCTCGGAGTTCTGACCCTCCTGACTCCAGCCAGCGCCGTCGGCGTGATCTGGTTGCTCAGCGACCGGAACCCGGACCCAGTCTCGGCGGTCGCCGAAGAGGGACAGGAGCGCCCGCGGCGCGAGGAGCTCACAGAGGAGCCGTCGGAGTTCGCCAGCGGCGAGGCATCCGATGAGTCGGCGGCAGAAGATGGCGCCTCCGCGGGCTCAGCAGTCGAGGAGGATACTCCCGCGAACCCACCGTCCGATGGTGAGAACGCGGTCCCTGGGATCGAAGAGATGGCGGACGAAGACCCAGCTGCGCAGGACGGTTCCTCGACAGTCGACGGCACCACACACGAGGACCCTGGGACGGCGACTGCCGGTGGCACTTCAGAGGGCGCCGCAGATGCTCCACCGCAGGCATCAGGCGCAGACGACGATGAGGACAACATCATGATCGTCAGCCTCCCGGGCGGTGACGGCAGCTACGTGCTCATCTCCTCACCGTCATTGAACATCTCCTGTGAGCTCGGGGGCATCACGGCCGGCTGCTCCATCGCCGACCGTCCGAAGGACTCCGAGTGTGGGGAGAACACGCGCGTCGCCTCATATCTGATCTACGACGGCACATACCCCATGCGGATGTGCGAGGCAGAGTACTTGGGCGTCCCGGGCGACCGGGTGATCACCCTCGAGTATGGTCAGACGATCATGGTCGAGGACCATATCTGCACCTCTGAGTCCACCGGGATGACCTGCTGGAGCAATCATTCCGGGCATGGCATGACACTCAGCAGGAAGGGCGCGGTGCTCTTCTGATCTCTCGGGACGAGATCTTCCCGGACGGCGATCATCGGTACCTTGTCGACTCCTCGAAGGTGCCGTTCTGGTCGAGGCGCTTCGCGTAGCAGGAGGAGGGGTCGAAACCTTCGTCCGCGCACCATTGGAGCGTCTCCTCGGCCGTCTCGAACGGGATGCCGGCGATCACCACCCAGTACGGACCACCCGGCGCGAAGACAGGCCAATCGTCGCTGTGGAGCAGCTTGGCGCTCGGGTACTGGGCGCGCTGGCGCACCAGCTCTTCCAGGAACGCCTGCTCGTCGGCAGCGGAGCCGGCCTTCCCCGACGCGAGCTGAGGGGTCCAGTAGCCCGTCAGATCCACGTCGACCAGGGGGCGATCCCGGTCGACCTCCTGCTGCAGCAGCTCGGCTGGGGAGAGGTCGCCCCCGAGAGAGTGCGCTGGAGGCACTGCGGTGATGACCCGGCCTTGGCTCTCGCCCTCCACGAGGGGCACCGGCTCGGTCGGCTGGCGTCCAGGGTCATGCTTGACGGTGAACGTCCCCACATTCATCCCAGTCACGTCCTGGAAGTGCTGCCCCGGCCCGAAGATCAAGGTGACCTCTGCGCCGTCCGGCGGGATGACCAGCGGTGTGGACAAGTCGAAGAGCCCTTGGGCGATGGTCACCGGCAGCCCGTTGCCCGCACTCGTCAACGATGGCCCCACGATCGTGATGTGGTGCTCCGGCCCGGCCAGGACGTCGCCGGCGGAGCAGGCGGGGGCCATCGCCACGTGGAGGCGCAGGCTGTGATCCGCGTAGTCCCCGGAGCGGACTGTGAACGTCGGGGCGGTCTCGCACTGCGTGATGTGCGATGGATCCGAGGCAGAGGGCAGAGCGGGTGAATCGTCTGGCTCCTCGGACGTGCCGGACGGGTCAGGTGCGCGGATCGCAGAGGACGGTGTGCTCGTGCCGTCTCCGGATGGTCCGTGCTCATCCTCCCCCTCGAGATTGCCGAGCAGGTCTCTGATGAGAGCTGCTCGTGGGCCAGCCAGACCGTCGGTGGTGCCGTGGAACGGGATCTCAAGAATCACGAGCGATCCCTCCTGGCGGACTGTCGGCTCGAGGTCAAGCCTGAGCCGGTCTCCTGTCCGACGGACCTGCGAGGGTGCCGTTTCGGCGACATCAAGCGCCCGGCTCTCGGAGCGGACGTCCGCCACGAGGGTCACATGGGGCCGATCGTCCTTCACTCCCACGGCATAGCCGCTGGTGAAGGCCGAAGAATCGCCCCAACGCGAGATCCCGATCGCATAGCCGCCGGTGTCATCGAGGAACCGCAGCACCCGCAGAGCCTCGTCATCGTCCGCGAGGGTCCCCTCATGATGGGACTCAGAGAAGCTCATCCCGTCCTCCAGATCCCAGGAGGAGCGGTGGAAGACCCCTCCTTCACGCAGTGAGAGGACTCCAGGATCGGCGACGCCCTCAAGGCCCGGATACAGTTCCCCACTGCCAGCATCAGAGAACCCCTCTTCCAGCAGTTCCCCGGGGATGTCTCCTGCCCACACCCCGAGCTCACGTTCCTCGCAGCTCACGGGATCGCAGACGCGGCGCAAGAGCGTCGCGTGAGCATCAGCATGCAACGGGATCGATCCATAGCTCTCGATCCACCACTCGCTCATCCGACCGGCACCGAGGTCTACCAGCTGGCTCGGCCCTTCCCCTGCCTGCGCGACCCAGCGAGAGACTTCCGCGCGGTCTCCTGCCTGCGGCAGATCAGAGCCCATCGCCTCAGCGACCCGATCCGGGTAGGAGATGTCGAGTGCGAAGTTCTGCGAGTCCTCTGGCAGACCGACCAGCGCGAGCAAGTCTTCGAGGCGCCGGTCCGAGAAGGGATTCACGATCACGAGGGCCATCACGACCGCGGCGATGGCGATGATCGACGTGGTGCTCACGGCGATCAGCGGCACGCGACCCCTGCTCCGAGGGCGCGAACGGTGCCGGTCCTCGACCGGAGCCGCAGAGCCCTGCGGCGCTGACGACGGCGCCGCAGATGCGAAATTCTCCGACGGCTCACCACCGTTGTGCGCCGCACGAGCCATCTCGATCCATGCGATGAGATCGGGATAGGCACTCGGATGGACAGCGATCTGATCCCAGAGCTCGGGGAAGCCCGCAGCGATCTGGGCGAGGTCGCTTGGCGCAGTATCAGGCGCGGCGACGAGCTCCGCCGCCGTGCGCGGATCGATCTCAGGCATGTGCGCTCCTCGATAAGGGTCAGCTCCTGGGAGCCACGCTAGAACCCCACTGGCAGGCATAGGGATGGAACACCGAACTCGTACGACCTCGTACAGGACTCAACGCGAGGATGGACTGTTGAACACGGCGAGCTCTGCGTGAGCGGCCGGCCCCTTCGTCGTCGCTGCCGCAGTCCTCTCCCATGGTTCGCCCTTCACACGCACCCTGGTACGGGTGGCGCCACACTGATTGCACCGCGCCGTTACCGGTTCGTTATCGTGCAGGCGTGAGCCGGTCCCTGAACACGTCGCCCGCCGCGACAGCACGCCCCCTGAACACCGCGCCCCTGCACGCTGCGCCGGGTGCCGCCGCGCCCCGTCCCGGTTTCCGCCCCGACATCCAGGGTCTGCGAGCGATCGCGGTGCTGCTGGTGCTGCTGTACCACTCCGGGGTCTCGCTGCTCTCGGGCGGGTTCGTGGGCGTGGACGTGTTCTTCGTGCTCTCCGGTTTCCTGATCACCACCCACCTGCTCGAGGCGCTCGAGCGGGACGGGAGGATCCGCTTCGGCGCCTTCTACGCCAAGCGCGCCCGCCGCATCCTGCCCGCCGCCCTGGTGGTCGCGCTGCTCTCCGTGTTCGCAGCCTGGATCTGGATGTCACCGCTGCTGCTGCCAGAGGTGCTGCGCGGCGCAGCGGCGACCGCGCTGTACGTGCCGAACTACCTCTTCGCCCAGCAGGGCACGAACTATCTCGCCGAGGCCACATCCTCGGTGTTCCAGCACTACTGGTCCCTCGGCATCGAGGAGCAGTTCTACCTGCTCTGGCCGCTGCTGCTGATGGCAGGATTCTGGCTGGGCCGGCGCAGCGAGCGCCGCCTGATGTGGGGCGCCGCCGCGCTCACCGCCGCCTCGTTCCTGTTCTGCGTGGCGCTGATGGACGTGTCCCAGCCGTGGACCTTCTTCTCCCTGCCCACCCGTGCCTGGGAGCTCGGAGCGGGCGCACTGGTCGCCTTCACGCTCCGCTCCGGCGCGCGCTGGCTGCGCTCCCCGCGCACCGGGCAGCTGGCCTGGGCGGGCCTGGCGGGGCTGGCGCTGGTGGTGCTGACCTACGACGAGGCCACCGCCTTCCCCGGCGGGCTCCATGCCGGGCGGCTGCTGGGACTTCCGCCGTTGCAGTTCCTGGGCGCGATCTCCTACTCGCTGTACCTGGTGCACTGGCCGCTGCAGGTGATCCCGCAGGCCGCCTCCCTCACCGAGGAGCCGCTGCCGCTGAGCACCCGCCTGCTGCTGGGTGCGGCGGCCGTGCCGCTGGCGTGGCTGCTGCACCGCCTGGTGGAGCAGCCGGTGCTGCGCCGGCCCTCGCTGCGCCGCAGCCCGGCCTGGGTGACCGGCGCGATTGCCGCCGCCGCGTCGCTCGCGGTGATCATCACCGCCACCGGCATCTCCCGGGCCCTCCCCCAGCAGACCTCCTCGGATCGCGTCGCCGCCGCGGAGCAGCCCTCCCTCTCCCCCACGGGAACGGGTTTCGTCCGGGCTAACCTCTCCCCCACCCTTAAAACGGTCTCGGGGGACAACCCCTCCGTCTACGCCGCCGGCTGCCATCAGGAGGGGGAGGCGGCCGACGCGAACGGCTGCCAGGCCGGCGAGAATCCCGACGCCCCGCTGGTGTTCCTGGTGGGCGACTCCCACGCCGCGAACTGGTACCCGGCGCTCGAGCGCCTCGCCGAGGAGGGCCGGATCCGGTTGGACAGCAGCACCAAGAGCTCCTGCCTGCCGCTGGAGACCCCGCAGCAGGATCAGGTGAGCCGCTCCGGAGAGGAGAAGCTGGTGCTGCGGCCGGGCCGGCTCTCCGAAATCGCCGAGCATTCCGTGGAGTCCTTCGCGCTGCGCGCCGAGGAGGCGGGGATCGCCCTCATCTCGGATCTGCAGCCCACGCCGGAGGTGCCGGTGGACACCGCCCGCATGCAGCAGGCCGTCGACAACCTGATCTCCAACGCGGTGAAATACACGCGATGCGGCGGGACGGTCAGGGTCGCCACCGGGATGATCGAGGGGCAGGCAGAGCTGCGGGTCACTGACACCGGGATCGGCATGACCGCGCAGGAGCAGACCAACCTGTTCACCGACTTCTACCGCACTGAGACCGCCCGCAACAGCGACATCCCCGGCCACGGCATCGGCCTCTCGCTCACGCGGCGGATCGTCGTCTCCCACAACGGGCAGATCAGCGTGCGCTCCCAGCCCGGGGAGGGCTCGACCTTCCGGATCCGCTTCGCGGTGGAGTAGGGCGGGTGGTGCGGTCGATCGCAGGTGGTGCTGCGTCCAGGGGCAGGGCAGCGGGCGGGTCTGCGCCTACTATGTGGGAGTTCGCGTCCCCGGCCCGGAGGTCCCATGCCGTCCCCGCTCTCGACCCTGCGCAAGGCCCTGTGGCACTTCCGGCACGGAGGCATGGAGCAGGTGCGGCTGTGGTGGAGCAGGCAGGAGTCGCGGCGCGCGAAGCCGTCGAGGCTCACCAACACCGGCACCGACACTGGCACCCACACTGGCTCGGGCGGTCCGAAACCTGTGGTGGTGCGCAACAGCGATCTTGCCCGCGACGGCTTCCCCTTCCCGCAGCAGCGCCCTGAACCGGAGTTCGAGCCGCGGTGCGACCACGCGCTGTACCTGCTGCACAACGCCCTGCCGTACCACTCGGGCGGCTACGCGACCCGCACCCACGGCCTGCTCACGGAGCTGAACCGCATGGGCTGGGACGTGGACGGGGTGACCCGCCTGGGCTACCCGTACGACATGCCCAAGATGGCGGACCTGCCCGATCTTCCCGCGCACGAGGTGGTGGGCGAGGTGGACTACCACCACCTGCTCACGGGCCGGCAGATCGAGAAGAAGAACCCCATGTTCGACTACACCGAGCGGTACATGGACGCGCTGCTCCCCCTTGCGCGTGCGGAGCGGCCGGCGATCCTGCACGGCGCCTCGAACCACTGGAACGGCCTGGCGGCGATCAAGACCGCCCGCACCCTGGGCATCCGCTCGGTGTACGAGGTGCGCGGCCTGTGGGAGGTCACCCGCGCCTCCCGCGATCCGGAGTGGGGTCGCAGCGACCAGTACCGCTACATCGCCCGGATGGAGGCCGACACCGCACGCGGCGCGGACCGCGTGCTCGCGATCACCGGCGCCCTGAAGGCTGAGCTGATCGACCGCGGGGTGGACGAGGAGACGATCACTCTGGTCCCCAACG
Organism: Brachybacterium muris; assembly: GCF_016907455.1. Taxonomy (NCBI): domain Bacteria; kingdom Bacillati; phylum Actinomycetota; class Actinomycetes; order Micrococcales; family Dermabacteraceae; genus Brachybacterium; species Brachybacterium muris. Next base: position 3,119,787 of record NZ_JAFBCB010000001.1, read on the forward strand.
GGGTGGACACCGAGCGCTTCGTGCCGATCCCCCGCGACCAGGAGCTGGCCGCGCAGCTGGGCGTCACCGACAAGACGGTGATCGGCTACGTGGGCACCATCGCCGACTACGAGGGTCTGGGCCTGCTGCTCACCGCCGCCCGTGAGCTGCGGCGCACCCGCGAGGACTTCCACGTGCTGATCGTGGGGGACGGTGCTGTGCTCGAGGAGCTGCAGGCGCAGGTGGAGGCCGATGGTCTCACCGATGTGGTCACCTTCGCGGGCCGGGTCCCGCACGAGGAGGTGGAGCGCTACTACTCGATCATCGACATCACGCCATTCCCGCGGCTGCCGCTGCCGGTGTGCGAGATGGTCTCCCCACTGAAGCCCTTCGAGGCGATGGCGATGGGCAAGGCCGTGGTGGCCTCGGACGTCGCCGCTCTGGCGGAGATCGTCACCCCCGGCCAGAACGGCATGCTGCACGAGAAGGGCTCGGCCGAGTCGCTCATGGAGCAGTTGGGCACCCTGCTGGACCAGCCGGAGCTGGCTGGCAGGCTGGGCGGGCAGTCCCGCCAGTGGGTGGTGGAGCACCGTGACTGGCGCCAGCTGGCCCAGCGCATCGCGGGCGTGTACGAGGAGCTGACCCGATGACCCTGGATCTGGACGCTGCGCGCCGGCAGGACTTCACCACCTCGTTCAACTCGAAGGAAGTGGCGGATCTGCTGGAGGGTCGCCTTCGCATGTCCCCGCACCCCGAGTGGGAGCTCCCGGCGGAGCCGACGTGGAAGGAGGATCCGTTCAAGGACCGCAACTGGTGCTTCCAGTACCACATGCTGCGCTGGCTGGAGCCCCTGCGCCGCGCCGCGGCGAAGGGTGACGACGCCGCCTATGAGATGTGGCTGCGCTGGGTGCGTGACTGGGTGGAGAAGAACCCGCCCGCCTCGCCGCGATCGTCCTGGGCATGGGTGGACATGTCCGACGGGATCCGTGGCCAGCACCTGTGCGTGGCAGCACCGCTGGTGGCGGAGCGCTCCCCCGAACTGCTCGAGTGGTTGGAAGCGGCGATCCGCACCCACGCCGAGCATCTCGCGGATCCTTCGAACATGGGCAATGCCAACCATGCCCTGCATCAGCAGGAATCGCTGTTCGTGTGCGGGCGGGTGCTGGGCGAGGAGCGTCTGTGGCAGCTGGCGCTGGAGCGCATGGGGGCGCTGCTGCGGGAGCAGTACGACGAGCAGGGCGTCAATGCCGAGGGAGCGATCGCCTACCACCACAACAACTACCTGTGGTGGGAGCGCACGCTGCGGCGCATGGACGTGGAGCAGATCCCTCGGCCCGACGGCGCGGACCGGCATCTGCACGCTCCGGAGGAGATCGCGCATGCCACCCGTCCTGACGGCACCTACGTGACCATCGGGGACACCGACCACATGACGCCCATCGTGCTGGGCACCCCGCTCACCGACTACACCGCCACCCTGGGCCAGGAGGGTGAGGCCCCGGGCGACGCGGTGAAGGTGTACGACGCCGGTTACGTGTTCGCGCGCAGCGGCTGGGGTGACGAGCAGCGCCCCTACACGGACCACACGTTCTACTCGCTGCGCTTCGGTCCTTCCCGCCGCGTGCATGGCCACCCGGACGGCACCTCGGTGACCTACTCCGCCGCGCGGACGAACTGGGTGGTGGACCCGGGCAAGTTCGACTACTCCAGCAGCGTGCCGCGCAAGCACGTGACCTCCCGCGCCGCGCACTCCGTGCTCTCCTTCGACGGCCGCAAGCCCCAGAAGGACGCCCAGGTCACCCTGGTGCGCCGGGAGATCACCTCGCGCCATCACGACTTCGTGCTGGAGGACGACAGCTTCGCACGGATCGCCCTGAGCAGACGGGTGGTCTACTCGGTGGCCGGTGAGTACCTGGTGGTGATCGACCACGCCACTTCGCCTCGGGTGATGAACGCGCAGCAGCGCTGGCAGCTGGGACCGGACGTCACGGCGCGGCACCGGGCCGAGGGAGGCGTGGACCTTACCGCCGGCGAGCAGCACGCAGCGCTGTGGTTCTGCGAGCCCGAGGTGGAGGTTCGCACCGTGCGCGGCCAGGAGGATCCGTTCGACGGGTGGGTGGCGACCGGATGGAAGAAGAAGGCACCCGCTGCTGCCGTCACAGCGCACGCCTCCGGGAAGGAACTGCGCTTCGTGACCGTGCTCGCTGCGGGCCGCGGTGAGCATCCGGCAGTTCGCCAGATCTCCGAACCCGGGGACCAGGTGATCGCGTTGGAGGTCGCCATCGGTGCACTGACCGAGCAGATCGTGATCGGTGCGGAGTCGGTGGAGTTCCCGGCGACGGCGCAAGGAGCCTGACCCCGGAGCACTCGTCCCGCTGACCGCAGCGAGCCCGGGGGCGATGGCGATCAGCGGCTGACGACGTGAACGAGCTCAGCCATCGGCAATAATGATGAGCGAGGAGTTGGACTCGTGCACCACCAGGGAGGCCGGCCCGCGGTTCTCGATCACCACCGATACCCGCAGTGCATCCCCGCAGAGGCTTTCCGGCACGTCCACCGCGAGCTCGAGCGGGATCAGCTGGTGGTGGCGCCACTTGTCGATGTCGATCGACTGAGCATCGGCCTCGAGGGGCACGCATACCGAGCCGTCGGCCCCGATCACATCGACTTTGGTGGTGACGTCGAAGCTGCTTCCGGTCTCGTTCACATCGTCGGCCGCGCACCAGGTGCGGCCGTTCTCGCTGGAGCCGTTGACGCCGGTGCAGGTGGTCACGTGCAGGCTGGAGAGCACCGTCAGGGAGGTCTCGTCGAGCTGGTCAGCGGGGATGACCTGCCCGATTGCGACCTCGGGCTGGCCCGGTGTGACGGTGCGGGGCAGGTGCTCCTCTGCGATCGCTTGATGGGCGCTGCCGTCGATCTCGGTGACCCGCCAGTGCGAGCTCAGGTCGATCGTGGTGCCGGAAGCCGCCACATCGTCGTACGGGGCGTTCACGCGGATGCTGCAGGAGTGCACCCCATCTGCCTGCGGTTCGATCAGCAGGTGGTTGACGTAGGAGACGGGCTCTGCCGGCAACAGGTTCTCGGTGCCACCGATGGAACCCACTCCGCGGCCGTCCTCGGTGATGCAGCTGAAGGACACCCCGAGGTACATGCCCACACCGGGCGCGTCCTCCGGCTTCACTGTGGAGAGGTCGAAGCTCACCAGGTACGTGGATCCGGCCTGGAGGTAGAACTCGCCCTGGGCGAAGCGGAAGGTCTGCGGAAGGGTGAGGGGTTCGCGATCCTCCACGCTGAACGGGGGCCGCGGCGCCGAAGGAGTGAACAAGGCCCCGGCACTCGGCATCGGCTCCGGATCCGCAACCGGATGACCGGGCCCGGGGGTGAGCGCACGGATCGTCACCAGCAGTGCCAGCACGAGAAATGCCAGCAGCGCTGCTCCCCCGGCGATCCACCCCCGCCGCCGGATCGGCCGACGGCGAGGCTGCGCTGGCATGGAGCTCCTCACACGGGGACGGGGCGACCGGCTCTCTGATCGTATCCAGTCGCACCGGCGGATCGACGGGCCGAGAACGGGACGTGTGACCAGAAATGGGAGACCCGCCACGCAATGAGCACTTATGCTGAACCAGCCGGTAGTCTCACTTTCAGCTTCGTCACTGATTGTTCACATCGTTCTGGCAGGTTGCATCCAGTACGAGAAGGTCATCGTTCTGAGCGGAGGCGTCCCTCCGCGTGTAGCGCCCGGGCATCGCTGCGGACCCGGGCGAAGAGAGGTCCCCACCAAGCATGAGCCCCATCAACGCCCCCCTGGACACCGTCTGTGTGATCGGACTTGGCTACATCGGCCTTCCCACGGCGGCCGTACTGGCACAGGCCGGCAAAACCGTGATCGGCGTGGACATCAAGCAGGACACCGTCGATGCGATCAATGCCGGCCAGGTGCCGTTCGTGGAGGAGGGCCTCGAAGCGGTGCTGGCGGGCGTGGTGGCCCAGGGCAAGCTCTCCGCCCAGCTGGAAACCCCTGCAGCCGATGCCTACATCGTCTCCGTCCCCACCCCCTTCAAAGGCGACCACGAGGCTGACCTGTCCTACATCGAAGCGGCTGCCCGTGGCATCGCACCGCAGCTGAAGGGCGGTGAGCTGGTGGTGCTGGAATCCACCGCTCCCCCCGGGGCGACCGAGCACATGGCAGAGGTGATCCTCGAGGTCCGCCCGGAGTTCACCAATGAGCCGAACCTCGCCAACTCCCTGTACTTCTCCCATGCTCCCGAGCGCGTACTGCCGGGCCGCATCATGATCGAGATGGTGGAGAACGATCGCATCATCGGCGGCCTCACTCCGGAGGCGGCAGAGATGAACAAGGAGCTGTACGCCAGCTTCTGCAACGGCGAGCTTCTGCTCACCGATGCCCGCACCGCCGAGATGGCCAAGCTCACCGAGAACGCCTTCCGCGACGTGAACATCGCGTTCGCGAACGAGCTGTCGATGATCGCGGACAAGCAGGGCATCGACGTGTGGGAGCTGATCGAGCTGGCCAACCACCATCCCCGCGTGAACATCCTCCAGCCCGGCCCCGGCGTGGGCGGCCACTGCATCGCCGTGGATCCGTGGTTCATCGTCTCCGCCGAGCGTGAGACCTCCAAGCTCATAGCCACAGCCCGCAAGGTCAACGACTCCAAGCCCGGCGTGGTGATCGACAAGGTGCTGGAGAGGGCCGAGAAGTTCAAGGCTCCCGTGGTGGCCGCCCTCGGCATCGCCTTCAAGGCCAACATCGACGACCTACGGGAGTCCCCCTCCCGGAACATCGCCAATGATCTCGCCGAGAAGCTCGGCGACGGCACCGTACTGGTGGTGGAGCCAAACATCGAAACGCTCCCCCGAGAGCTCGCCGCCCGCACCAACGTGGAGCTGGCGGACCTGGACGACGCCCTGGAGCGGGCGGACATCGTGCTGCTGCTGGTGGACCACGACCCGTTCCGCGAGGTGGACCGTGAGAAGCTTCAGGAGAAGGTCATCATCGATACGAAGGGGCTCTGGCGTTGAGGAGTGCAGTCATTCCGACCGACACACCGCCCCTCCGGACCACATAACCGTCACGGGAGTCGCCCGGACGCTCCCTGACAAATTTTCCGGTCGCCAAGATTGAAAACCCCAGGATTATCATCCATGGCAACTCAGTATTTTCCAAACCCCCAAAAGTGATCCGCATTGAGCTTCTGCCGCATAACCGACTCTTCAGAGTTGGGTGTGGGCGCGCAGATAGTGCGGGGTAGCTGGGGATAGACGTCGAGGTCCCCGATGATGAGTGGACTTCTACGCCCGCTGATCTCAGGGACCTCGACGATGCACAACCATAGTTGCGTATGCCCTGACGCGCTGGATCGCTGCGACCGGCGCGTCCTTCTCCTCGACTTCCCCAGATCCCACTTGGTGCCCGTCACGAAGGCCCGGGTCGGCCACTCCTCGAGGTGGAGTCCTGCGATCCGGTCGCAGGATGCCCTGGTGGGTGTGTCCCTTAGCGTGGTGTCATTCCCGGGGTGGCGTTGGAGCTGCTGGTAGGCGATCAAGGGTCATCTCGGGACCTCGCAAATCGACCAAGAAATAGGGACCCGCGATGACCCACCACCAGTCTGCCCTATCCGCTCTTGTCAGTGAACTGCTCCAGGGCCGGGACCGCGCGCACGAGGAACTGTTCCGCCGCCTCCTCCAGGCTGGCCTTTAACCTCGATGTTTCATCGGGCTGGTGGGCGGGGGCGTTCGGCGTCGTTGCCGGTGTTCAGCTGCTGATTCTGGCATGTGGGTGTGACAGATCGTCGCAGTGTCCGTTGCGGGCGGTCGGGTTCCACTCCCGAGAGGAGGATTCTGCTGGTCGGTGGGGCGGGTGGAGCCGCCTGGTCAGGTCTGTGCGACGGCGGTGCGGAGCCGGTTCATGCCGGTTAGGACGGTTCGGGCTTCGGGGGCGTGTTCGGCGAGATGGAGGACCTTGTGCCGGCAGCGGCGCACGAGAGTCGCGGGGATCTCGAACAAGCGTGCGCGGAGCCGTTTGGGTTCCCACTTCCTCGCGTCATGGCCGGTCAGAGCTATGGTCTGCATCCAGGCGACGAGCTCGGAGGCGAGCTGGATGATCTGGCACCAGATCTGGTTCTGCGCGAAGCCCTGCAGCGGGAACTTCATCAAGCCCAGGTCCTTGGCGTTGCGGATCCGGTCTTCGCATCGTGCGCGGCGGCGGTGACGCAGCTCGAGGACGGGTAGCTGGCCGCGCGGGGTGTTGGTGGCGAACGCGGTGATGCGCATTCCTTCGTGATCGGTGATCCGTAGTTGCGCTCCGGGGTGGGGGCGTTCCTTCCGCACGATCACCCGCATCCCGGCAGGCCACCCGGACAGGTCCAGCAGTCCGGTCAGCTCCGCCACCCACGCCCCCTCGCGGATCCCGTCGGTATCGGTGTCATAGGCCGGAGTCCACGCCTGCGCCTCATCGATATGTTCCAGCAGGTCAGGAGTGTGCGCGGGGAGAGTGAACCCGACGGAGTAGGCCAGCCGCCGCCTGGTCATCCACTGGAGAAATTCCTTGGTGCCGCCGGCTCCGTCGGTGCGGATCAGAATCTTCTTCGACCCCCGCCTGCTCCGGGCCAGCAGGGCTGGTGGGAGCTGCGCGAGCGCGGCCTTGGTGACGGTGATGTGATCAGCCGCGGTGTTCGAGCCGGCGTTGCCGGGGCGGAGATGGATCGCCAGTGGTTCCCCAGTCCCTTCGCTGCCGTGGTCGAGGAACGCGCACAGCGGGTGATAGCCGAAGCCGCGTTTGAACGTCGGTGCGGCCTGCTCCTTCTCGCTGTGGACGTTGATCAGGGTGGCGTCGAGGTCGATGACCAGCGGGCTCTTCGCACTGGCCCCCGCGGCGGGGGAGTGCTCCCCGGCCAAGGCCCAGGCCCGTTCCCGCGCGGCGCGACGGGCATTCGAGATCGCCTCGATCACGGCGGGCGCGTCCTCAGCCAGCGTGGTGAGCATGCGGGAGATCGTGGGGGCCGAGGCGACGTCACCGAACAGGTCCGGTTCGCACCGCAGCAGATCAGCATCCGAAGCGTGCTCGCCGCCGATCGCGAGAGTGAGTGCGAGATCCAGCAGGACCTTCGAGCCGTGATGCTCTGCCAGCGGTTTCGTCCACGAATCCAGCGCCTCACGCAGCGAAGCAGCGAGGCCAGTGGCGTGAATCGTGTCGGTCAGCAGCACAGCGCCCGCATGCGCGAGGGCCGGAACCTCGGCGACGTCCACGCGCGGACGGGGGTAGAAGAACAAGGTAGGGTGGGACACCTGAAAGGTGCTCCTTCCAGCGGATGGGTACGGGTCTCAACACCTCGTATCATCCCAGGCCAGGAGCACCTTTCGCCATTCATTCCGCCGGTCGAGACCACACCCCCGTGAAATCTCGAGGTTAAGACCTTATCGACGCAGAAGCGACTGTCAAGATCGGCACGGATCGCTACGAACGAACCCCCTCCCGCTCGACCCGACGTAACGGCACCAGAGCGAAGCGCCTGGCCACCCCGGCGGGAGACCTGGATCTGGTGACCCCGAAGCTGCATGCCGGCTCGTTCTATCCCGCGCTGCTGAATCCCCGCCGCGGGTCGACAAAGCGCTCTGGGCGGTGATCTGCACGGCCTGGATCGACGGGGTCCCCACCAGGAAAGTCGCAGACCTCGTCAAGGCGCTGGGCAACGAGTCCGGTATCAGCACGTCCCAGGCCTCCAGGATCTGCGGCGAGATCGACGAGGTCGTTGCGGAGTTCCTCCACCGGCGCCTGGACCACACCTGGTTCCCTACTGTGTTCCTGAACGCGACCCATCTCGACATCCGCCAGGGCGGCCGCGTCGTCTCCCAGGCCGTCGCCGTCGCCACTGTTGTTGCCACGACCGGTCACCGCGAGGTGCTCGAGATGGCGATCGGTGACGCGGAGACCACCGACTTCTGGACCGAGTTCCTCCGTAGCCTGCGCGAACGCGGGCTGAAGGTCTCCACACCCGCGTCCCCCGAAGGTGCCCTGCTGGTCACCAGCGAGGCGCATTCGGGGCTAAAGCATGCGATCAAGGCCGTGCTCCCCGGAGAATCGTGGCAGCGCTGCCGGGTCCACTTCGCCCGCAACATCACCCAGGCCCTGGGCTCGGCGCGGTCCAAGCCCGTCGATGAGCTGGTCTCCACGATCTTCGCCCAGGCCAACCAGAGACCGTGAGGGAGTCGTATCAGCAGGTCACCGCTTCGCTCAAGGCCCCGTTCCCGAAGATCGCGGCGATGCTCAAGGACGCCGAAGCGGACCTGACCGCGTTCGCCGCGTTCCCCATTGAGCCCTGGCGGAAGATCTGGTCGAACAACCCCATCGAGCGGGTGAACCGCGAGATCAAGCGCCGAGCGGTCGCAGTCCAGATCTTCCCGAACCGGGCCTCCGCCCCCAGGCTCGTCGGGGCACCCCTCCAGGACCAGCACGAAGAATGGTTGTACGGTGAACGCCGCTACATCGGCGACATCTCCCTACGCCACCTGGCCGACATGCTCACCCCCAACACCCCCGAGGCCACCAGCCGGCTCCTCATGACCGCCTGACCCAAAAGCCACCACACAACGGGTATTGACCCGCTTCCTGCAGTTCGACATGATCTGACCAGTCTCCCTGCCCACAACCACGGGCGACAGGACGATTCCCAGAACCACCGGACCTACAAAACGGGGTCACCCCAAGGCCATGGGTGGGCCATAATGTGGAAGGAGCGGTCCCCGCAGGGGCCTCAGGGGAAGGGCGAGATGACCGGGTACCTAATTGCTGTTGGCCGACGCGAACGCGTCACCGGGGTCGGCTCTTTCGTCCAGCGCGACGAGAGCACGTTCGTAGACGTCGACGAACGCACGTCGATGCTCTACGTCTCACGCACGGGGCACTTGAACGAGGAACGCCTTTTCCAGGGCTATGCGATGGACCATGAAGCGGGCCGAATGGTCTTCGCAGGCGCACCCAGCGGCGCACTCCCGGACCCCGCGACCCCGCTGGAAGGCACCTACTTCACCGCCGTGCTCGACGGCCCCACCATCCGCTTCGGACGGGACCTCTACGGCTTCGTGCCGATGGTCTGGTCCTCAGCGGAAGGCCTCGTCCTCGTCTCCGACTCGTACACCAGCATCATCGCGCTCAGGAAACAGCTCGGCCTACCCGCCACCCCCAGTGAAGCCACCATCGAGGGCCGCTTCTGGACGAACGCTATGGGCTCCCAGCAGCTCGGCATCGAAACCTACTGCTCCGAGGTCAACTACGCTCCTGCCGGGACGCAGCTGCGATACGAGACGACCGACGGCACGGTGCATCTTGACCCCTTCGACGCACCCGCGTACTTCGAGGGAACCGTCGAGAGTCACGCGCAAGCCGTCACCGAAGCCGCAACCCGCATGGTCCGCTCCATCAAGACCTACGCCGCGACCGGCGGGATCGTCTCGCTCAGCCTGTCCGGCGGTACCGACTCCCGGGTCTGCCTCGCCGCTGCCCTCGCAGCCGACATCGGCGACTCGCTCCACATCGGATGCATGCCGAACAACAAGCTCGACCTCGAGATCGCAGAGAGCCTGTCCCAACGCTTCGGCTTCCCGCTGAACGAGCCCAGCGACCTCGTCCGCGGTGAGGAAGTACGCAACCACGTCTCGGCCGGATGGGCCGCGCTCTCGATGGGCATCTACGACGTGCTCTACATGCCCCGCAACCGCCGATACCGGCCCGTCCCGTTCTTTAACATCGGCGGCCACGGAGCAGAAGCCGCGAAGGGCAACTACGGTTGGCGGTCGATCCAATCCGTCGGCATGCCAGCCCCCGCGCTTGTTCAGGCAGAACGAGGTCTCGAAGCTCTCGGCGTCGCACCCGACGACCGCTGGGGCGCCGAATGGCACTACTTTGGGTTCAGGAACGCGATCCACGGCGGCCGCGCGATCCTCTCAAACCAGTACGTTGCGCGGCCGGCAGCTCAGATCCCGCTCATCGGCTTGAGCCGGTCCGAGCACAACGAGTTCCCCGCCCCCGCCAGGGGTCAGCCGAGCGTCATCCTCGACTCGATGATCAAGATGTCCCCCGACCTCGCAATCCATCGCTTCGACGACGCACGGAAGAACAACTCGTTCGCGTTCATAACGGAGCGCACCAACGCTCTCGAAGGCACCCTCGACAGTGCGTCATTGGCCCCGTACGAGATCGTCGGGGATCCCATGGCTGACCCCCCTCCGCTCGAGACACACCTCGAGCTCGCACGGTCGGAAGGATTCACAGGGGGGATGATGTTGAAGAACGAGGTGCCGCGCATAGCAGCACCCGTGGCCGAGTTCGGTCACCTCGCGCCGCCGGAAGTGCAAGAGCTACTCGCAGCGCTCGTCGATGGAACCTTCCCCCTGGACTCCGCTGAGACCAGGGAGAAGACCCTGATCGGCAAGATGCTGGCACTCACGCCTCTGGTGTCATAGGGCCGGGAACACGACGAAGCGCCCCCACCCACCCGGCCACGCAGCCAGGTAGGTGGGGGCGCTGTGCTGCTCAAGGCTGGTCGTGGACGTGCCCGGCCTCGCACTCGTCACGGTCAACCGGGCCGGGGTAGAGAGCAGGGCAGAGGCGATACTGGAACACCGCCCGGCCCGTGTACCGCTCGTCAGGCGTCGCCATGGGGCCGCTGCGCGTTCTCGGCGAGGGAGCGGGCCTCGGCACACACGCCGAGGCTTAGCCCGATCGCCTCGAGGCCGGGCTGAATCAGCCCGGGTTCTCTGCCGCTACTTTGTGGGAGCGGGCTCTCGGGAGAGGGCCTCGTAGTTATGCGTCTCGGGCTCTACCGGGGTGAGCATCCCGAGAGAGCCGTTGATGACGCTCGCTGAAATTCCCCTGTGCCCACCGAAATTTCTCAGTCCGGGTCGCTCCGTCGCATGAGGCGGGCCTCCCTGGATGCTGGTGGTCTCTGACCACTCACCAGCCTTCCAGGGAGGCCCTACGCTCAAGCTCTCAGAGAGGAGCAGCGTGAAGCTCGCCGACGCTGAATATTCGCCTCGCTGGGGTCCGCTGATCGAGGGTTCGGGTGCCACGTCGCTGCCGTAGCGGTGGCGTCGTTCGGGACCACCAGTGGTGTCGTTGGGGCCGCTCTGTCTACGCTCCTTCCGCCGTGTGTATAGGGCACGCGGCGGAAGGAGCAATCTGGAATGGTACGGAAGATCAGGGCGAAGCTGGTGCTCCAGCTGCGCGCAGAAGGTCTGTCGGGGCGAGCGATTTCGTCCTCGCAGGGCATGTCCCGCAAGTCCGTGAGGGCGGTGTTCGAGGCCGCTGACGCTGCAGGGATCGGGTGGGGCGATATCGCGGACGTCGCCGATGAGCAGGTGTATGCCCGGTTGTTCCCGGGCCGGGGCGAGCACGAGAGCGTGTTCGCACAGCCGGACTGGGAACAGGTCCATCGAGAGATGGCCAGGGTCGGCGTGACGCTGAAGCTGTTGCACGGCGAGTACTTCGACGCGACCACGGCGGCTGGGGATCCGGCGATGGGGTATGACCGGTTTTGCCGCACCTACCAGCACCACGTCATGGTCACCGGTGCCGCTTCGAGAGTCGGTCACAAGGCCGGCCAGAGCGTGGAGGTCGACTGGTCCGGCCCCACGATGGAGCTGGCCGATCCGGTCACCGGCGAGGTCTCGAAGGTGTTCTTGTTCGTTGCCTGCCTGCCTTTTTCTCGTTACGCGTTCTGCTTCCCGGCGCTGGATATGCGCCAGGAGTCCTGGCTGCGAGCGCACGTAGCGATGTTCGAGGCGCTGGGCGGGACGGTCCCGAGGATCGTTCCGGACAACCTCAAGACCGGTGTGGTGAAGCACCCCCGCGAGGGCGAGATCGTCCTGAACGATGCGTATCGCGAGATGGCAGCGCATTACTCGGCGGCGGTGCTCCCGGGGAGGGTGCGGAAACCGAAAGACAAGGCGAGCGTGGAGAACACCGTCGCGCACGTCGCGACCTGGGTCATCGCCGGGCTGCGGGATCAGCGATTCACGTCCCTGCCCGAACTTGCAGCCGCCATCGGGCAGCGGATGGAGGCCTATAACGCGGAGCCGTTCCAGAAGCGGCCCGGATCCCGCGCCAGCGTGTTCGACGCGGAGGAGCGGCCGCTGCTGACGCCGCTGCCGGCGGTGCCCTACGAGATCTCGACATGGCACTACGGACGACGAGTGGGCAGGAACGGGCACGTCACGTTCGCGCGGAACTTCTACTCCGCGCCGTTCGCGCACATCGGCGCGAAGGTCGATCTGCGCATCACGGCCCGGACGCTGGAGATCTATCAGGGCAGCCAGCGACTGACCAGTCACCTGCTGCTCCCGGAGACCGCGAGCAATGAGTACCGCACCAACGACGCGGACCTACCTGCGGGCGAGCGTTTCCAGGCCTGGGACGCGCAGAGGGTGCGGGCGTGGGCAGATCGGGTCGGGCCGGCCACGGTGATCGTGATCCAGCGGATCTTCGAGTCCGTGCCGATCGTGGAACAGGGCCTGGATCCCGCGTTGGCGGTGCTACGGCTCTCTCGCCGCTTCTCCGTAGATCGGGTCGAGGCGGCCTGCGCACTCGCGCTGACGGGACGGGTCCGTTCACCGCGCTATGCGCATCTGCACCCGATCTTGGCCACCGGGCAGGACAAGGTCGCCGCCCTGCGTCCACCCCGCGAGGAACCCGCGGAAGACGGCGGATACGTCCGTGGCGCCGACTACTACGCCGGAGGTGTCCGGTGAGCGTGATCGATAACGACACGAAGCGGAAGCTGCGCGAGATGGGCGCGACCGCGCTGCTGGACGCGATCGATGCCCAGGATGAGGCTCACGTGCTGGGGATGTCGTTCCAGGAACGGCTCCAGCTGATCGTGGACGAGGCGCATTCCATCTTCAATCATGGAAAGGTCGAGGGTCTGATCCGCCGGGCGGGGCTGCGTTATCCCGGAGCGGACCTGCGGCGGCTGGATCTGGTCGAGGAACGGGGACTGAACCGGAACGTGATCGCGCAACTGGCAACCTGCTCCTTCATCCAGCGGCAACAGAACGTGGTCTTCCAGGGCTTCACCGGCTCAGGGAAGTCCTACCTCGGCTGCGCGCTGGCGAAGCAGGCCTGCCAGCACCGGCTCCGAGCCCACTACATCCGAATGCCCGACCTCGAAGAGGCCTGGGCCCTGGCAAAGGACAAGCCGCAGGGCCAGACGAAGTTCCTGCGGAAGTACTCCACGTTCTCGCTGCTGGTGATCGACGAGTGGCTGCTGGACCATCCTGACGAGGGAATGCGTTCGATGCTGCTGGAACTGCTCGAGCGCTGAATATTCGCCTCGCTGGGGTCCGCTGATCGAGGGTTCGGGTGCCACGTCGCTGCCGTAGCGGTGGCGTCGTTCGGGACCACCAGTGGTGTCGTTGGGGCCGCTCTGTCTACGCTCCTTCCGCCGTGTGTATAGGGCACGCGGCGGAAGGAGCAATCTGGAATGGTACGGAAGATCAGGGCGAAGCTGGTGCTCCAGCTGCGCGCAGAAGGTCTGTCGGGGCGAGCGATTTCGTCCTCGCAGGGCATGTCCCGCAAGTCCGTGAGGGCGGTGTTCGAGGCCGCTGACGCTGCAGGGATCGGGTGGGGCGATATCGCGGACGTCGCCGATGAGCAGGTGTATGCCCGGTTGTTCCCGGGCCGGGGCGAGCACGAGAGCGTGTTCGCACAGCCGGACTGGGAACAGGTCCATCGAGAGATGGCCAGGGTCGGCGTGACGCTGAAGCTGTTGCACGGCGAGTACTTCGACGCGACCACGGCGGCTGGGGATCCGGCGATGGGGTATGACCGGTTTTGCCGCACCTACCAGCACCACGTCATGGTCACCGGTGCCGCTTCGAGAGTCGGTCACAAGGCCGGCCAGAGCGTGGAGGTCGACTGGTCCGGCCCCACGATGGAGCTGGCCGATCCGGTCACCGGCGAGGTCTCGAAGGTGTTCTTGTTCGTTGCCTGCCTGCCTTTTTCTCGTTACGCGTTCTGCTTCCCGGCGCTGGATATGCGCCAGGAGTCCTGGCTGCGAGCGCACGTAGCGATGTTCGAGGCGCTGGGCGGGACGGTCCCGAGGATCGTTCCGGACAACCTCAAGACCGGTGTGGTGAAGCACCCCCGCGAGGGCGAGATCGTCCTGAACGATGCGTATCGCGAGATGGCAGCGCATTACTCGGCGGCGGTGCTCCCGGGGAGGGTGCGGAAACCGAAAGACAAGGCGAGCGTGGAGAACACCGTCGCGCACGTCGCGACCTGGGTCATCGCCGGGCTGCGGGATCAGCGATTCACGTCCCTGCCCGAACTTGCAGCCGCCATCGGGCAGCGGATGGAGGCCTATAACGCGGAGCCGTTCCAGAAGCGGCCCGGATCCCGCGCCAGCGTGTTCGACGCGGAGGAGCGGCCGCTGCTGACGCCGCTGCCGGCGGTGCCCTACGAGATCTCGACATGGCACTACGGACGACGAGTGGGCAGGAACGGGCACGTCACGTTCGCGCGGAACTTCTACTCCGCGCCGTTCGCGCACATCGGCGCGAAGGTCGATCTGCGCATCACGGCCCGGACGCTGGAGATCTATCAGGGCAGCCAGCGACTGACCAGTCACCTGCTGCTCCCGGAGACCGCGAGCAATGAGTACCGCACCAACGACGCGGACCTACCTGCGGGCGAGCGTTTCCAGGCCTGGGACGCGCAGAGGGTGCGGGCGTGGGCAGATCGGGTCGGGCCGGCCACGGTGATCGTGATCCAGCGGATCTTCGAGTCCGTGCCGATCGTGGAACAGGGCCTGGATCCCGCGTTGGCGGTGCTACGGCTCTCTCGCCGCTTCTCCGTAGATCGGGTCGAGGCGGCCTGCGCACTCGCGCTGACGGGACGGGTCCGTTCACCGCGCTATGCGCATCTGCACCCGATCTTGGCCACCGGGCAGGACAAGGTCGCCGCCCTGCGTCCACCCCGCGAGGAACCCGCGGAAGACGGCGGATACGTCCGTGGCGCCGACTACTACGCCGGAGGTGTCCGGTGAGCGTGATCGATAACGACACGAAGCGGAAGCTGCGCGAGATGGGCGCGACCGCGCTGCTGGACGCGATCGATGCCCAGGATGAGGCTCACGTGCTGGGGATGTCGTTCCAGGAACGGCTCCAGCTGATCGTGGACGAGGCGCATTCCATCTTCAATCATGGAAAGGTCGAGGGTCTGATCCGCCGGGCGGGGCTGCGTTATCCCGGAGCGGACCTGCGGCGGCTGGATCTGGTCGAGGAACGGGGACTGAACCGGAACGTGATCGCGCAACTGGCAACCTGCTCCTTCATCCAGCGGCAACAGAACGTGGTCTTCCAGGGCTTCACCGGCTCAGGGAAGTCCTACCTCGGCTGCGCGCTGGCGAAGCAGGCCTGCCAGCACCGGCTCCGAGCCCACTACATCCGAATGCCCGACCTCGAAGAGGCCTGGGCCCTGGCAAAGGACAAGCCGCAGGGCCAGACGAAGTTCCTGCGGAAGTACTCCACGTTCTCGCTGCTGGTGATCGACGAGTGGCTGCTGGACCATCCTGACGAGGGAATGCGTTCGATGCTGCTGGAACTGCTCGAGCGCCGCTATGACACCGGCTCGACCGTGTTCTGCACCCAGTACCCGAAGAAGGACTGGCACGCCCGGCTCGGTGGAGCAGTCCACGCCGATGCGATCATGGACCGCATCGTGCACAACACAATCTGGATCGACACCGGCGACAGGAACATGCGAGAACACACCGCACTGCCCCAGTGACCCGATGCCGGCGGGAGCCAGTGGTCCCCACCGCGGCGGCTACTGGCCCCCGTCGGCACGATCGGCGGTCCCCAAGAGCAAGATTCGGTGGCTCCCACGACTACGAATACTCAAGCGCCGCTATGACACCGGCTCGACCGTGTTCTGCACCCAGTACCCGAAGAAGGACTGGCACGCCCGGCTCGGTGGAGCAGTCCACGCCGATGCGATCATGGACCGCATCGTGCACAACACAATCTGGATCGACACCGGCGACAGGAACATGCGAGAACACACCGCACTGCCCCAGTGACCCGATGCCGGCGGGAGCCAGTGGTCCCCACCGCGGCGGCTACTGGCCCCCGTCGGCACGATCGGCGGTCCCCAAGAGCAAGATTCGGTGGCTCCCACGACTACGAATACTCAGACGCCGCCGACGCCCTCCCCGGCATCCTGGACCAAGCCCAGGCCGAGGACTGGACCCTCACCCACGCCCTGGAGCGCCTGCTGGCGATCGAGGTGAGTGCCACCGAGAAGCGTCGCCTCGCGGGCCGGTTCCGGTTCGCGAACCTGCCCACCGGAGCGACGCTGGAGAACTTCGACCACGACGCCGCCTCCGGCATCGACCCCAACCTCCTCGCAGAACTCGGGTCCTGCCGGTTCCTAGAGAACGCAACGAACGTGCTGCTCATCGGCCCACCCGAAGTGGACAAGACCCATATCGCCACCGGCCTCGGCCACGCCGCGGTCAACGCCGGTTATCGGGTCTACTTCACCTCCGCTGCCGACCTCGCCGCCCGCTGCCACCGCGCCGCGATCGAGGGAAAATGGTCCACGATGATGCGGTTCTACGCTGGCCCCACCCTGCTGATCATCGATGAACTCGGCTACCTCCCGCTGCCGGCCGAAGCAGCCTCGGCACTGTTCCAGGTCACCAACCAGCAATACCTGAAGACCTCGACCGTGATCACCACGAACAGGCCCGTCGGGGCCGGGGGCGAGATCCTCGGCGACACCACCGCCGCCGCCGCGATGCTCGACCGGCTCCTCCACCGCTCAGTCGTCATCACGCTCGACGGAGCCTCCTACAGGCTCCGTCACCACCCCACCGCCGCCGAGGAGATCCGTCGTGCCACCACCGGCACGAACCTCGGCCAATTTAGCCCCGCGGCCCTGGGGAAGTTCACCGAGCAACTCTGGGGAAAACCGATGAGCGCCATCAACGTGGAGGCGCCGGTCACTATGCCAGCCGACCCAGCCAGCGGTCGCGAACTCGACGCCTGCGAGGGTCCGGTACGGCCCTGAGTGGAAGACGGTGGTGCGGATGCACTCAGTCTCGTAGAGGCCGTTGATCGTCTCCATCGGCGCGTCATCAAAGGCGTCGCCGACGGTCCCGGTCAACGCAGCGATGCCCTCGCTGTCGAGGTCCTCCGTCAACCGAATCGCGGTGTATTGGCGGGTTCAACTGGCCGATGCAACACCGGGTTGATGTAGGAAGCCAGTTGAATCCGCCCCTCTCCGACTCAAACAGCAGCGGCATCAAACCTGGGCCGATTCATTGACACCATCCCGTTCCTTTGTGCCGTCTATCAGATTGTTATGCTCGCGCCGTACAGCTTGACGATCTGGCGCAGGATCCCCCGGGCCTCCTCCCGCCCCTCCGCGGGCATGCTCTCGAGCTTCGGGAGGTACCAGTTCCTGAGGAAGTTCTCGAAATGGTGGTCGCGGTACGCTTCAAGCAGTCCGTGCCTCATCAGCGCCTCAACCTGCGCGGTTTCCATGATGAGCTTCTTACGGAAGTAGCTCATGTCCACCGTATTGGTCACCGATCCGTCCCGCTCGGCGTAGTAAATCAGGTGCGCTTCAGAGGTGAACGCGCCGTGCTCCGCCGTAAGCATGAGCTCCCACCCGAATAGGGTGTCCTGGCCAGCTGCACGTTCGACGAACCGAAGTCCTCCGTCGTCGAACAGACGCTTCTCCATTACTGCGCACTGGGTTGACACAACGGGAAACTTTCCGCGAAGGAAGTACTGCGCACGCAGATCTGTACGAACCGTCAACCTCTCCTGAGTGTGGCGCCCTGTCATACCCGTCGTCTGAGTCACCTTAGCCTGGTATCCAGAGATGAAACCAACCCGAGAATCGGCGCCCTGGGCCTCATCCAGCAATTCGAGGAGAGTGTCATACCCCCCGTCGGAGATCTCGTTATCAGGGTCGAGGAATGTCAGCCGCGGGGCGCGAGCCATTTCGATCCCCTTGTTCCTCGGCCGGGACGCGCTGCCGCTACCACCAGTCTCGAAGCAGTACACGCGAATCCGGGAATCCCGGTCGGCGAGTTCGCGGCAGATTTGCGCCGTCGTCCCGTCCGTCGATCCATCGTCAACGAGTATGATCTCGAACTTCGGCGCGCGGGCATTCCGGTCGATGCTCGGAAGGCACTTGGTCACCAAGAACTTGCTGGCGTTGTACACGGGCACGATTATCGAGAGAACCGGGGAGCCGGCACCGAGCGGAGCGGCCGTCCCCCCCTGGGGGCTTTGGCGTCTATTGGCCTCAAAGGGAGGCAGGCAGTACCCGGTGGCGACGACCGAGGGCTCGCCCCGAAGGAGGGACCGCAGGACCTCCGCACCGCTATGGCGGACAGAGTGGAGGGTGACCCCGTCCTCCGGCCGCTCCACAAACTCGTGCGCGGGTCCGTCGATGCGCCCGTCCTGGACGGAGGCGGACTGGGTGATGAAGGCAGAGTCGGTGTACTTGAAGGCATTGACCCGATCCGTCACGTAGTGCTGTCCATAGGTGTGCGAGGTGTCCACGCGGCCTATGTAGCGGAACCCACGAGAGATCAGATCCCCGGGGTCCACATTGCCCTCAACCAGCTCGACCTCTGGGTACGACTGTGCGGCAATCTCGTGGCGCAGCTGGTCGTCCGGTTGCTCCGCGATGAGTGCGACACGAGGGGTGGTCCGCTGCAGTCCAGTGTCAATGCCTGCCGCGTTCAGCATCCTGGTAGCAATGTCCTGCGCGGTGCAGTTGGTCAGAATGCTTCGCACCTGAGTCTCATTGTTGCGGTGCTCGCTCAACGGGATCTCCGCGGTGAAGTAGGAAGCAAGGTTCTCGTGGTCGGCAACGATGCGGATCTCCGGAAACCGGTTGAACACGGACCGAGCGTAGTTGGAGATGAGACCGCGGCCCTGCGCCTGGAGCTCGTAGATGCGCATGGCGCACATGGTGGGGCTCGACTTTATGGAGTTGAAGTTCAGACTCCACCGAAACAACTTATGGACCCTCTGGAGCAGGTCGTGCGGCATTGGCTCGAGGGATACGCCCGCGTAGAGCTCAGGAAAAGCGTACTCCTCGTTGCCGAAGTTCCTGTCTACCAGCGTGAGGTTCTCGCCGGTCGCGAGAATTGAATCGAAAATGACGTGCATGTCGTCGACGCGCTCTTGGTATCGCTTCGGGTACGACCCCGCAAAGAACGCCTTGTTCAAGGTGTGACGGTAGCTGCCGATGGGATTGTTGAGCAGGGGGTTCGCACCGTACTCGCCGTAGTGGACACGGTCGTGGCCGAGCTCTCGCCGATAGGCCTCGAGGCAGTCCGTGTCCGAGGTAAAGACATGATCGAACTTCTCGGCGATGGGGAGGAAGTACTCGAAGTTGCTTGGATCTTCGATCGATTGGAAAAAGGTCGGACGCCCGTTCTCGCGGGCATGCGCGAGCAACTTATCCAAAGCCTCGCGCGGGGTCTCGCGGAACTTAACGCCCCGCCACTCCTCGTCGTAAATACCCTTCCAGCACGTCACGTAGATAAGCAAATCGAAGCCATTGGCCACGACCTGGTCCACCATCGATGGGCGTACATAAGTGACCTTGGCGAAAGCGTCCTTGTAGAAGTTCAGCATGTACTCGTCGGTCACGATTGCCGCGTGGAAAGGGAGCTTTTCCGCAAAGTACTCAGAGCCATTGCTCTGGGGAAGCGTCGATGCGAGCTGGATAAGGAGCTCACGGGTAAGCCGTCGCGCCTCGAGCGAGCCCTCTCCCCTGGAGGACTTCGGCTCGCTGGCGGCGACGAGGCGGTCCTGAACCCGGTCGAGCACCTTTCCTGCACGTTGCCCTGCGAGGACGACTTCGCGGAGGCTCGTCGCGAAGGCGTCGAGATCCTGGTCAGTCTGCCTCTGAGGCTCTGTGCCCGCAGCCCCGAAATCGACGACCTTAACTCCCGAGCGGGTGCCCGATGGCCGGTCGACGACAGCGAGGTCGAGACCACCCAACTCGAGTGGTGCGGTCCCGCGAACGCGCAGCGTGACAAGCAGCCGGTCGGCGCCTTCGGGCGGGATGTACAGCACCCTCCGCCTCGCGTCAATCTGCGTGACGCCCGTCCTCTTGCCGGCGGAGTCGTACTCCAGAAGGTGCACTTCGGCCCGCACCTCGGTACTCGGCTCCGCGTCGAGATGGACCACGTAGGCGGCACCAGCCTCGATGTTGATCCCGCAGTGTTCGTCAAGTGCGCGGAACTGCCGTTCATTTCCGGCAAGCACGAGGTAGACCGGCTGCTCGGAGGAGGGGGTCACGACCGTCCGCCCGGAACGGCTGAGTCTGATGTCGACCGACTCGGCGCGAGTCGTGTTCCACGCATTCTCGACCTTAAGGTCGGTCCGGAACCCGACCAGGGGGAAATCTCGCAGGGAGGTCATCGCTGGGTGCTCTCTCAATTCTGTTCGTGATCGGGGGTCATCGGCGCACGGGATGGAGAGAAGCCTCGAGCGAGAGAACCCGGTCGTGAAGGAGCGCCATCTGCGTGTACGTCGCGCTCTCGTCGACCTCATCCTGAATCATACGCACCTCGAAACTGAGGCCATTCAACAGCGTTTCCGTCTCTCGGAGCTGCTCGCTGGTCGTCTCCCGCGCCTCGCGCAGCGCCGTCTCAAGCGCAGCGACTCGGGCCTGTACGACCCATCGGTGGCGGCTCTCCGATCGGATCCGCGATCGAATTCGGAGGATAGCGGCACCGCCGGCAGCGAGCACGAGTAGTACCGCGACCCCGCCCAGCTCACCTCGAACTGCCGAGGCAATCGATACGATGACCGCCGCAATCACGAGGACGGCACCCACCAGGGAGTAAAGATGATTCCGTGACATGGGAGAAGCCTTTCTGGGGTCTTGGTTCTCAGACTCCGAAGTCCAAGGGGCGGAGGCCGCCTGCGAACTTCCAGTTGATAGCCTCCACGGTTCGATTCGCTGCAACGCCGTCTCCGTAAGGGTTCACCGCGTAAGCCATTGCGGCGTAAGCCTGTTCGGAGTCCAGAAGAAGGGACACCTCATCTACGATCCGTTCGCGCCGGGTTCCGATGAGTTTGACCGTACCGGCCAGGACTGCTTCCGGGCGCTCGGTGTTCTCCCGCATAACGAGCACCGGCTTGCCCAGACTCGGAGCCTCCTCCTGCACACCACCGGAGTCCGTGAGCACGATGTCCACCAAGCTAAGCGTCTTGGTGAACTCCGCGTAGGCCATCGGCTCCGTGACGATCACGTTGGGCAGACCTTCAAGCGGGGGGAGCGCGGCCTCTCGTACCTTGGGGTTGAGGTGCACAGGGAACACGATCGTGAGGTCGTCGTACTTGCGTGCCAAGTCAGCAACGGCATTGCCGATGTCCGCCATCGCCGCACCGAGGTTCTCGCGGCGGTGCGCCGTGACCAGCAGCACCCTGCCGACTCCACCTTCCGTGTTGCGCTGCTCCTGCAGCTTCTGGAGGCGCTCATCGGAGAACTCCACTTCAAGCTTCGTGGCATAGAGGAGCGTGTCGATCACGCTGTTGCCGGTGACGACGATGTCGTTCTCACTGATGGACTCATGCACCAGGTTCGCCTTGCTGGTCTCCGTGGGCGCCAGGTGCAGCTTGGTGATCTGACTGGTGAGCTTGCGGTTCGCCTCCTCCGGGAACGGCGAGTCGATGTTGCCCGAGCGCAGTCCGGCCTCGAGGTGGATCACCGGGATCTGCCTGTTGAAGGCAGCGACCGCTGCTCCCATCACTGTCGAGGTATCACCCTGGACGATGACTGCATCGGGCTGCTCCAGCTCCAGGATCCTGTCCACACCCGAGATCACCTTGGCCACGATGCCGTTCAGGCTCTGACCGGCGCTCATGATGTTGAGGTCGTGATCGGGGATGATCCCGAACATGGTGTTCACCTGATCCAGCATCTCGCGATGCTGTCCCGTGACGACCACGATGCTCTCCAGATCGTCGGCCTTCTCGATCGCCTTGATCACCGGGGCGACCTTGATCGCTTCGGGCCGGGTGCCATAGATGGTCATGATGCGCAGTGTCACGGAAACCTCTTCCATCAGGGGTGGGTGTCAGTCGAGCGGTCGTGAGCAGTGGGGAACACAGTGGAGGGGAAGGACTTCTTCTCGTAGTTCTCAGTGAAGATCTTCTGGAACGGGTCCGGCTCGTAGTCCGGCAGGTCCTTCTTCTCGGGTTCGGTCACAGGATCGGGGAGCATGAGCCGGGATGCCTGCCGCTGAGCCTCGCCCTCGAGCACGGCATCGCGAAGGATGCGCATGGCTTCGTCCTCCCGATCCTTGGCGAGGCGGTAGGCGAAGGAGCGGTACCGGCTGGAGACCTCCTTGGTGTCACCATCCAGCACGATGCGGCCCTTCTCCATCCAGATCACGCGGGAGCACACGTTCTCGATGGTGCGGGGGGCGTGGTTCACCATGAACACCGTGCCGGCACGCTCCAGCAGATCGTCCATCTTCCTCTTGGAGCGCTCGGCGAAGGTGGCATCCCCGGTGGAGAGCGCCTCGTCGATCATGAGGATCTTGGGTTCGGCCATCACGGAGATCGCGAACTTCAGGCGCGCCCCCATGCCGGAGGAGTAGGTGCGCATCGGCAGATCCAGCGCATCACCGAGCGCCGAGAGCTCAGCCGCTTCCTCGAACCGGTCATCGATCTCCTGCTGGGTCATGCCCAGCGCCAGGAAGCCCAGCTTGATGTTCTCCGCACCGGTGAGATCCGGGATCAGCGCCGCGCTCACTCCCAGCAGCTGAGGCCGGGAGCTGGTGAGCACCAGGCCGGATGTGGGAGGCTCCACGCCGGCGAGCATGCGCAGCAAGGTGGACTTCCCGGACCCGTTGCGGCCGATGATGCCCACAAACTCGCCCTCGCGCACCGTAAGGTCCACGCCACGCACAGCGGGCACGGAGACCATCTGCCGACGCGGCAGCAGCCTCGCCACCAGCCCCTTACGGGGCGTCCTGTCGGTGCGGGGAGCCTTGTAGCGCATCCGCAGCCTGTGGGCGACCACGGTGAGGGGTGATTCCTCGGGCGCCACCCACGGGGTCTCCTGGGGGTCGTCCTCGTTTTCGGCAGCTGCGCTCTTCGTCTCAGCGGAGTTCGCGACCATACATCTCCTCCCCTCGCCAGAAGTAGAGGAACCCGCCCACGAGCAGCACGAGGGTCCAGGCGATCACGATCAGCCACGAGTCCAGGCCAGGAACCCGGCCGTCGATCAGCGCGGTGCGGGCCATGTCGATGATCCGGAACACCGGGTTGAGCATCACGATCTCGCGAATGCCGTCGTGGTTGATGAACCGCTCGATCGGGAAGATCACCCCCGAGCCATACATGAGGAAGCGGCTCAGCACGCTGAGCACATTGCCCATGTCAGGGAAGTGGAACCCGATGCGGGCGGTGATGAAGGCGATGCCCAGGTTCATCAGCATCTGCAGCGCGAAGATGGGCACCAGCAGCATCCACATCAGGTTCGGAGGGGCGAACGGCGGTGCGATCCAGATCGCCGCGCACATCGCCACCATGGTGAATGCCGCCGTCATCGCGCTGCGCACGGTGCTCGCGATCGGGATAGAGGCGCGCGGGAAGTTGAAAGCGCGGATCATCGAGCGGTTGTTCTGCATGAGGTTGGCTCCGCCGGCCAGAGCCGCGGAGGTGGCGCGGAACATCAGCACCCCGATGATGACGAAGGCGGGGAAGTTGTCCACCCCGTCGGCCACCCGCGGGAGCAGCACCCCGAAGATCAGGAAGTAGAACGCGGCATCGATCAGGGGCCGCAGGATCAGCCAGGCATTGCCCAGCAGATTGCGGGCGTTCTGGGTTGCAGTGCGCTGCCGCGAGTCGTACCAGATGAACCGGCGGCGCTCCCACACCTGCCGCAAGTACACCGGCAGCGGCGGCCGCACCCCGATGGGGAACAGCTTGCTGGGGTCCAGGCCCGCATGCTCGAGCGCCTCCACCACCTGGGAGGCGCTCCTCACCTCATTCGCCACGCGCTGAGACCTCCTTGGATCCGGCCACGGCTCGCCCGTACACCGTCTCGTATCGTCTCACCAGCACGTCCCACCGGCGATGCGCGGCAATCTCCGGTCCCGCGTGCACCAGCTGAATGCGCCCCTGCGTGTCCTCGTACAGATCCCGTATCGCGGCCGCCAGGGCAATGGGATCCTCGGGCGGCACCAGCAGCGCCCCGGTTTCACCGTCGGGCCCGGTGACGGACTCGCGGATCGCGGGAAGATCGCTGGCGATCACCGCTCGCCCAAGGGCCATCGCCTCGACGGGCTTCTGCGGGGTGACGCTGCGGGTCACAGCCAGATCGTGGCGCGGCACCGTAACCACGTCCATCGCCTCGATCCACCAGCGGGCCCCGTCCCTGCCCACCCGGCCGGGCATGACCACGCGATCACCGATTCCCAGCCGCTGCGCCTGGGCGACCAGACGAGGCGCCTCGGTCCCGTCGCCGACCAAACACGCGTGCAGGATCTTGCGCAGGTCGCTCTGATCGGAGTCGTCGTGGATGATCGAGGCGACGGCCTGCAGCAGCACGTCGAAGCCCTCGTAGTCCACCAGCGCACTGGCCGCGCCCACCACGAACGCGCCGCGCAGGTCCATGCGCAGGCGCGCACGGGCCTCCTCGGCGGTGGCCCCGCCGAAGAACAGGCCGGGCTCCACCCCGTTGGGGACCAGGGTGATCAAGACAGGGTCCACACCGCGGGCTGCGAGCTCGTCGGCCATGGTGCGCGAGAGGGTGATCACGGCGCTCGCCGCTCGGGCCAGCTCTCCCTCGCGCTCAGCGATCAGCTGCACCTTCTGGGCGGAGGCCGCAGCTTCTCGCTCCTCGGCCACCGCGTGGGAGGCGATCCACGTCTGCTCGGCCAGGCCCCGCACCTCGTACACCCACGGGATGCCCGTGGCCTCGGAGACGGCCTGGGCCACCAGGGCGTTGGGGTACGGGGTGGTGGCGTGGATGACGTGGGGGCGCAGCTCGCGCACGATCTTCAGGGCCTCGGCGACCTGCTGGGCCAGGCGCTCCTCCTGGGTGGCGCCCAGGCGGGACGGCAGGCAGCGGCGGTAGCGGATCCCGTCGACCACGTCCTCGTCGGCCGCGAGCACCTTGCCCACCATCACCGGGTAGCCGGTGCGGGTGAGCGCCGCCGACTCCACTCCCGCGTCCTTCAGCGCGCGCAGGATCCGGTGGGAGCGCAGGGAGTAGCCGGACTGGGTGTGCGGCAGGGAGTTGGTGAGCACGTGCAGCACCCGCATCGACTCATCGGGGCTCGGCACGGAGGCCCCGCTCGCCGAAGGCGAACGAGCGGCCGTGCCAGGGGCCGGGAGCCGGAAGCCGGGCTGCAGCAGACGCAGTTCGCTCTCCAGCCGGCGGGCGTGGCGAGCGGTGCCCTGCCCGGCCTCGTGCAGCAGCTGCACCGCCTCGTCGAGCCGGCCCTGTGCCCAGGTGGCACGGGCACGGGACAGAGCGGGGGCGTCACCGGGCACCAGCTCGGGCCGGTCCAGCAGCACCGCGACCGCGGCGTGCAGACGGGATCCGGAGGCGGATCGCCGCCGCAGGGCCTGCTCAGCCCCCGTCGGGTCGCCCTCCATGGCGGCACCGAGCGCCTGCAGGGACGTGCCCGGCAGCACGGAACCCGCACGGCGCAGCACGGCGCCGACCCGCGTGCGGACAGGCAGGGGGGTGCGGCGGCTCACCTGGACGGCGAGAAGTGCGGGATCGTCGACAAGATGCTCCAACCCGGATTGGGCGAGCAACTGCAGATTGCGCAGCAGCGGGGGAACGCTGCGAGCCACGCTGCCTCCCGCATGGTCGACGGTCGTGCTTTGTGCACGGCTGACCAGATCGTACCGCGAGGTCTCAGAGTTCTCCCAGGGTCACTACTACGATTCGATCACAGAAAAGCCAGGAGTATCAGGTATTTCTCGCATTTGCGGGCAACACGGCGGCGGTGGTCACCGGCCGACGGGCCTCCAGCCGGTCGTTCCCTCGCCCCCTCACCCCTCGAGGATCACCTGCTCCAGCTCCTTCTCGGGCATCTCGTCCACCGCGGGCTTGCGCAGCACGAAGAACACGATGCCCATCACCACCCAGGCAGCCAGGGCGATCAGCGGCTCGGTGGCCAGGGCGCCCGGGGAGCCGGGCACGACCAGCAGCAGGAAGCCCACCGACAGCACCGCCCCCACGATGGCGATCACCTTTGGCGCAGCGACCCTGAGATCCGCGCCCTGATCCGCGACGGGGAGATCGCCGACGGCATCACGCTCTCGGCGCTGCTGCTCGCCGGGCTCGGGGACTGAGGACGTCAGCGAGCGGCTGGCCCAGCTCGGCCGCGCCCCGATCAGCACCAGCCGGTCCCCGGCGGCGACGGCCACCTGGCCGGGTGCGACGGGCGCGACGACCCAGACGTCGTCGGGTGTGAGCAGCGACCCGGTCACCTGGCCGGTGGCCGTGTCGACGGCGAGGATCCTGCGGGCGAGGGTCAGGTCGTCGACCGCGAGGAAGGGGTTGCGGCCGGGGTGGTCCTCGACGTCGTAGCGCACCACGACCGCGCCGTGCGCCGCCTCGACCCCGGGGACGATCGTGGTGCCGGTGACCCCGAACGACCAGGTCTCCTCGCCGGTCGCAGGATCGACCGCGGTGATCTGCTGGTCCCTCCTCTGCACGACGACATCCGTGCCGGGCACCCCGGTGCGGGGCGCGGCGCGGCTCGAGAAGAAGTCCAGCGGTCCGACCGCCTGCCGGGCCCCGGTCTCCGGATCCAGCGCATACGCCTCGACGGGGACGTCCTCGCCGGGCGTCTCGCCGTCGGCCTCCTGGACGGTGCGCAGGGTCCCGTAGATCCAGTCGCCGATCGCGGCCGCGCCCCGGCCGAGGCACGGCAGATCCCGCTCCCAGGACACCCGGCCGTCGGCGGACCAGCCGCGGGTCGTGCACAGGCCGTCCGGACCCTGCTCCGCCGACTCGTGGACGACGACGTCGCCCATCACCCCGAGGAAGCCCGCCACCTCGAGGGTCCCGAGCACCTCGCCGGTCGCGGGGTCGAGGAGATCCGTCGGCCGCGGCGCGCGGGTCGACGAGTCCGGGCCGTGCACCGCCGCGACCGCCGGGATCTCCCGCGGCTCCCCGGGATCGACGTCGACCTGGCGGACCGTGCGGAGGCCGAGCGGACGGGGATGGGAGGCGCGGGACCAGGCCTCCGTCCCGTCCGGGCCGATGCCGAGCGTGCGGCAGGACTCATGGTCGGCGTCGTCCGCGCAGGTGACGACCACGAGGGCACCGTCAGCGGCGGCGACCGGTTCGCGGAGATGGTGGCCCTCGAGATCGATCTCGACGGGAGCGCCGTCCCCGTCTCCCACCGCCGCCTCGGCGGGATGGCTCCACAGCACCTCTCCGCCCGGGGAGATCCACTGGGTGAGGACCTGGCCCGGTCGGCTCTCGTGCTGCACCAGCACGTGCCCGTCGGTCGCGACATGGAAGCGCCGCGGCGTGCCTGCGCCCGACGGATCGTGCACCCACAGCTCTTCCCCGCTCGCGAGGTCCACCGCGTGGAGGCCCACATCGTCCGAGTACAGCAGCCGTGTCCCGTCGGAGTGGACCCTTCGCACGAACCCCTGGACGTCGAGGGACCACAGTGGGTCGCCGTGCAGCTCCCGGACGGCGAGGCGCCACGGGACGGCGACGGCGAGCGCGAGGGCGAGGACGAGCAGAGCTGTGCCGAGGGCGCGCCAGCGGGTGGTCGGCAGCGCCGTGAGCAGGACGAGCACGCCCACTGCCGCGAGCGCGAGGGCGAGCAGGTACGGGACGAGCCCCCCGCCGGTCCACAGCACCGCGCCGATCGCCGCCGCTGCGCCGAGCACGACCACCGCCCCGATGCCGATCCGCCGGCGCGCCTGCCGCTCCCCCGTGGCCCCTCCCCTGGTGTCCTCACCTCGGGCGGTTCTCCCGCCCTGGTCAGTCAGGCTATCGAGGGCGCGGCCCGGGCGAGGCATTTAGCGGATCGACCGATGCACACTCACCCACCCAGCCGCATACCACGCTGGGTATGCTTAGCGTCATGAGCGTGCCGCTCCAGGATGCCCCCCGGGTGCTCCGCGCCGCCCGCGAGGATGCCGGGATGACGCAGCGTGCGCTGGCCGAGGCGGTCGGAGCCCAGCAGCCGCACATCGCGGCCATCGAATCCGGGCGTCGAGCGGTCTCCGCCGAGATGCTCGCCCGATTGCTCGCCGCGGCGGACTACCGCCCCTCCCTCGCTCTGGCCGCTCATCGGGACGAGCTGCTGGCCCTCGCCGCGCGGCGGGGACTCCACCACGTCAGAGTCTTCGGCTCCGTCGCCCGAGGATCGGACCATCACCAGTCCGATGTCGACCTCCTGGTGTCCCGGGACCCTGACTCCGACCCCCTGGACTATGCGCTCTTCGTCGCCGACGCGTCCGACCTGCTCGGGTTCCCGGTCGACGTGGTGATCGACGGGGTGGAGACGCCCGAGCACCTCCGGGAGACGGCGGTGCCGCTGTGAGCTCGGCAGACGATTCCCCGTCGGCGCGGCACCGGTGGCGGATCCAGGGCCGCGCCGAGTGCGAAGCCCCCGGTGCGCCCTCGCCCGCGGAGGCGCTGCTGGTCGAGCTCGACCGCATCCAGGTCCGCCTCGACGACGTCATCGAGCAGGGGCGCCCGGCCTTCTTCGAGGGCTCGGGCAGCTATGACCGGGCGACAGTGGCCGTCATCCGACTCGCCGCGCTGTTCGAGGATCCGAGCCGCTTCGCACCATTCCTCACCGCAGTGGCGGACGACGAGCGCCGGGGGATCATCACGACCCGGAACATCGCCGCACACAGCGGCTACCGGGCGATGGACGCCGACCTCTTCTGGCAGACCACCACGGAGCACCTGCCGGGCGTCATCGCGCGTCTCCGCACTGAAGTCGAGTCGGCTCCCTGACGGCGCAACTCACCGAATTGTCCGCTGTGCTTCCACTACTGGAAGCACAGCGGGCAAAACCGTGAGGGGCGGGCCTCAGCAAGCCCGCTCGCCGGCTCACCCCTCGAGGATCACCTGCTCCAGCTGCTCCTCGGGCATCTCGTCCACCGCGGGCTTGCGCAGCACGAAGAACACGATGCCCAGCACGACCCAGGCAGCCAGGGCGACCAGCGGTTCGGTGGCCAGGGCGCCCGGGGAGCCGGGCACGATCAGCAGCAGCAAGAAGCCCACCGACAGCACCGCCCCCACGATGGCGATCATCTTCGCCAGCTTGGTCCGTCCCGGCGACCAGTCGTCCTGCTCGGCGATCTTGAACGCCACCAGGCAGGTGACGAAG
This sequence comes from Brachybacterium muris, assembly GCF_016907455.1. NCBI lineage: Bacteria > Bacillati > Actinomycetota > Actinomycetes > Micrococcales > Dermabacteraceae > Brachybacterium > Brachybacterium muris. The sequence goes on from NZ_JAFBCB010000001.1 coordinate 3,149,162, forward strand.
TAGGCCACGGTGACGCCCACGGAGGTCATGTCCACGATCCACAGCAGCGCCGAGCGGCCGAAGAACGGGGACGGGGAGGCGATCAGGATCGCGACCGCGACCGCCACCACGGGGGTGCCGAAGCGGTGGCTGACCCGCCCCAGCACGGGCGGCAGCATCCGGGCCCGGCCCATCGTCATCAGGATCCGGCTGGCGGAGACGGTGAACCCGTTCAGCCCGGTGATCACGCCCATGAACACGGCGATCACCACCAGTGCGCGGCCCCCCGGGCCCAGCATCGCGGTGATCGCATCGGCCGTGGCCCACACGGAACCGTCGACGCTGCCGCCGGCGTGGGAGGCCGCCACCGAGGTCACCAGGATCATCGTGAGGTAGATGGCGCCGGAGGCGAAGATCGCAGCCACGATCAGGCCCATCGCCTTCTTCGGGGAGAAGTCGAACTCACCGGCCGCCTGGGGCACGTTGTCGAAGCCCACGAACGCCCACGGCGCGAACGCCACCATGACCGCGATCGCCGCGAACGGGGACACCTCCGCGGGGAAGCCCTGGTACAGCGGCACGGGGTCCTGGAGGTACAGCACCGCAGTCCACACCAGGATGATGGCCACCGCCGCCATCATGATCACGCAGGCGTAGAACTGGAAGCGTCCCGACAGCGCCGCGCCACGGGCGTTGAGCGCACCGGCGATGATCATCGCGGCCAGGGCCACCACCACCTCGTGGGCGTGGATCTCCCAGCCGGCGATCGTGTACAGGTAGCCGCGCTCCATGACCGAGGGGAACAGCTGGCGGAACACCAGGGTCATCGCCGAGGCGTTCAGCGCGATGATGCACGCGTACGCCAGAGCCAGGAACCAGCCCACCACGAAGGAGGCGTACCTCCCGAAGGCGTGCAGCGTGAAGGAGAGCTCCCCACCGGTGACCGGCAGCGCCCGGATCACCAGACCGTAGGAGACGGCGATGATCGCCATCAGCACCGTGCCGATCGCGAAGCCGATCAGCGCACCGGCGGTGCCGCCGTCGGCCAGCCACTGCACCGGCAGGATGAACGCACCCCAGCCCACGGCAGAGCCCAACGCGATCGCGAACACCCACGCGGGCTTCATCGTCCTCTCGAGCTTGCGGGCCTCGGCGTGCGCGGCGGCGTCGACCGGGGAGGACGCGGGGCTGTCCGATGCGGACATGAAGAGGCTCCAGTAATCCGGGGGCGTGACTGGGGACACACGCTACCGGCGTTCGGCCTGGCCGGAGACCGACACCTCCGCCGCTGTTCACAGGGGAGGGCGCTGAGGTGGAGCAGGAACCCCCGGGTGCGGAGGCGACTTCCGGGTGTCGAACTTCGTGCTCGCCAATCGTCTTTCAGCCCACGTGATCAGATCCAGGACCTCGCCCGACACATACGCGTGACGACCGGAACCGATCGACCGTCGAGTGAGGATCTCAGCCTCATGCAGCTCATCAAGCGCACGAAGTGCAGCAACCCTGGACACCCCGTGGATCCTCTGCGCCGTATCGACGGTGAGGACGGGTGTACCCACCATGTCCGCCAGGATCAACGCTGTGGCGGAATCACTGCGAAGTGCTCGTTGACTCCCCCGCCGCTGGCGCGACGACGTCAAGCGCTGCTCCCACTCCTCCCGGATCTCCGACAGCTCTCCGGACAGCGTGACGGCCTGTTCGCTCGCCAGAAGGGTCACCTCCGCGAAGAAGCTGATCCATCGCTCACGACCACTGCTCCCGCTCCCCCGGCCCTCGACGTCACGGAACTGCTGAAGATGATCGACGTACCTGTCACGCAGCGTCGAGAGCACGAGGCTCACGGGGAGCACCGAGTCAGGGGTGAGACCTCGCCGGGTGAGAACCGAGTGGATCAGAGCTCGACCAACCCGTCCGTTCCCGTCGGTGAAGGGGTGGATCGTCTCGAACTGGGCGTGGACGAGTGCGGCCTGCACGATAGGTGCGTGCGAGGCACCGTTCATGTAGTCCACGAGGTCCTGCATCGCCGGTTCCACACGGACCGCAGGAGGCGGGACGAAATCCGCGTCGAGTGGATGCCAGTCGGATCCACCGATCCAGTTCTGGACGTCCCTGATCCCGTGATGGTGGGGTTCATCGCGCAGCAGGCTCCGGTGCAGGTCGATGATGCTCTCCACGGTCACCAGCGGCGCGCCGACCAGGCGTGTGGTCGCCTCACGAACCAGTGTCATGTTGTTGGCGACCATCTGTGCCGGTGCGCTGACACCCTGAACGGTCTCGCTCTGGCCGAGTTCGGCGAGCGCCACCTGCCGCGCCGACGGCGCGATCCCCTCGATCCGCGATGAAGCGATCGCCTCGGAGCGCAGCAGGAACCTGGAGATCGCCGGGAGGTCATCGCTAAGGCCGGTCAACGACCTGACCTTCGACTCCGCCGTGGCGAGCAGATGTTCGGCCTCCCGACCCAGCACGAGAGGAGCCTGGACGAGAGTGTCGGGAACATACGCGAGGAACGGCCCGGAGCGCCGGTCGCGCCGTGGCAACCCCGACACCGCGGACGACTGCCATTCCTGTTCTTCCCACGCGTTCATGTAGTCCTCACCCGGCCGCTGACACCTCGATGATGTTCGGATAACTCTTATCCTTACATCTCGGGGCGCCGCCCGCCCGGATAACCGCTACCTGTTCCTGACTTCTCCCAGGCAACGGCGCCCCACATGGTGCTCGCCCTCACCCCCGCTGCAGGTACTCCCCCAGCGCACGCATGTGGTCCCGCACCTCGAAGCCGGTCGCCTCGATCTTCGCCAGGTCCAGCGCGGAGTTGCGCGGCCGGGGCGCCACGGTGCCGTCGCCCTCGGCCTTGCCCTGGGCGGCGTAGTACGCGGCGGTGCTCACCGGGTGCACCCGTGCGCGGTCGTGACCGGCAAGGGCGAACACCTCTGCGGCGATGTCGGCCCAGCTCATCGGCTCCCCTCCTCCGCTGAGGTTGTACACCCCGGGCTGCGGCCGCTGCGTGAGCAGGTGGTCGATCGCGGCGGCGAGATCACTGGTGAAGGTGAGGCGGCCGATCTGGTCGTCCACCACCGTCGGGTCGATCCCCCGCTCGGCCAGCTGCGCCATCGTCCGTACGAAGTTCGTGCCCTCGCCGATCACCCAGCTGGTGCGCACGATGTAGTGATCCGGCACGGTGGCGACCAGCTGGTCACCTGCGGCCTTGGTCTGCCCGTACACGCCCAGCGGACTGAGCGGTTCGGCCTCGTCGTGCAGCTCGCGCTCACCGTCGAACACGTAGTCGCTGGAGACGTGCACCAACGTGGCCCGCTCCCGCCGGGCCGCCTCCACCAGGCGGCCCACACCGGTGACGTTCACCGCCCAGGCCTCGCGCCTGCCCTCGGGGGTCTCCGCGGCATCGACTGCGGTGTGCGCGGCGGCGTTGACGAGCACGGCGTACGGGGAGAAGTCGAAGGCGTCCACGCTGGCGGCGTCGGCGATGTCCAGCTCGTTGCGATCCACGGCGTCGACGTCGGCCCGGCCCTGCCAGCGCTCGGCGAGCGCGCGGCCCAGCTGGCCGCCGGCGCCCACCACCAGGGTGCGGCGCGGCGGCACCGGGGTGACCTCCGAAAGTCGGGGGTGGGCCTTGTCCTTCTCGGACAGCTCCGCCTGCTCCAGGGGGATGGGCCAGGGGATCGCGGCGGTCTCATCGGCCAGGTTCAGGAAGGTGTACTGGGCCTGTGCGGCTTCGGACCAGTGCGCGCTGACCAGGTAGGTGTACGCGGCGGGCGCTTCGAGGGTCTGGAAGGCATTGCCCACCCCGCGCGGCACGAAGATCGCCGTATCGGGGGTGATCTCGTGGTGGTAGGTGGCCCCGAACGTCGGGCCCTCGCGCAGATCCACCCAGGCGCCGAACACGCGGCCGGTGGCCACCGAGATGTACTTGTCCCACGGCTCGGCGTGGATGCCGCGGGTGACACCCACCGCCTGGTTGAAGGAGATGTTGTTCTGCACGGGGCCGAAGTCCGGCAGCCCGGCGGCAACCATCTTCTGGCGCTGCCAGTTCTCCTTGAACCAGCCGCGCTGATCGCCGTGCACAGGCAGGTCGATCACCAGCAGGCCGGGGATCGGGGTGGTGTGGACGGCCAGCTGCTTCGGGCCCGCTGGTGCCGCGGCGGTCATGTCGTCTCCCCCGCTCACTGGCCGGCCCTTGCGTACTTGGCCTCGGTGGCCTCCTTCTGAGGGCGCCACCAGGCCTCGTTGGCCCGGTACCAGTCCACCGTGGCGGCCAGGCCCTGCTCGAAGTCACCGTAGGCGGGCTGCCAGCCCAGCTGCTCGCGCAGACGGGTGGAGTCGATCGCGTAGCGCAGGTCGTGACCGGGGCGATCGGCCACATGGTCGTAGTCGCCCGTGTCGCGGCCCATGATCTGCAGCAGCAGCTCCACGACCTCCTTGTTGTTCTTCTCCCCGTCGGCACCGATCAGGTAGGTCTCACCGATCTGCCCGCGCTCCAGGATCGCGAGCACCGCGGAGGAGTGGTCATCGGCGTGGATCCAGTCGCGCACGTTGGTGCCTGCGCCGTACAGGCGGGGGCGGATCCCGTCGATCAGGTTGGTGATCTGGCGGGGGATGAACTTCTCCACGTGCTGGCGGGGCCCGTAGTTGTTCGAGCAGTTGGAGAGGGTGGCCTGCACCCCGAAGGAGCGCACCCACGCGCGCACCAGCATGTCGCTGCCGGCCTTGGTGGCCGAGTACGGGCTGGAGGGGTTGTAGGCGGTGGTCTCGGTGAACCGCTGCGGGTCATCGAGTTCCAGGTCCCCGTACACCTCGTCGGTGGAGACGTGGTGGAAGCGGGTGCCGTGCCTGCGGGCCGCCTCCAGCAGCGTGTACGTGCCGATCAGGTTGGTGTGCAGGAACGGGGAGGGGTCGGCCAGGGAGTTGTCGTTGTGGGACTCGGCGGCGTAGTGCACCACCGCATCGGCCTGCTCCACCAGCGGGTCCACGGTCGCCGCGTCCGCGATGTCCCCCACCACCAGGCGCACCCGCTCCTCCGGCAGGCCCTCCAGGGAGGCCCGGTTGCCGGCGTAGGTGAGCGCATCCAGCACGGTCACGGTGTCATCGGTGTGGGACAGCACGTGGTGGACGAAGTTGGAGCCGATGAAGCCGGCTCCACCGGTGACCAGCAGGTGACGAGAGGCCACGGGGACTCCTAGCGCGAGGGTGCTTTTCTGCCATTGTGGCACCTGCCTGCCGCGCAGAGCAGCGCAGGCACAGGACGCGCGCTCGCGGCGGGGCGCAGTCCGCCAGCGGAGCGCAGCTGTCGTTTCAGTGCCCTGCGGCCGCGATTCACGCCCGCTCGCGTCGCTGCCGCCCCCTGATTCCGCGCTTCCGCCCTCAGCCCGCGTTCCCGGAGCGGTCGGCCAGTTCCCGTTCGAGCATGTCCAGCAGGTACCGCCCGTAGCCGGACTTCACCAGCGGCTCCGCGCGCTCACGCAGTTCCTGATCGCTCAGGTAGCCCATGCGCCAGGCCACCTCCTCAGGCGCCCCGATGGACAGGCCCTGGCGGTGCTGCACGGTGCGGATGAAGTCCCCAGCAGCGGCGAGGTCATCGAAGGTGCCGGTGTCCAGCCAGGCGGTGCCGCGGGTGAGCACCTCGACCTGCAGGGTGCCCTCCTCGAGGTAGCTGCGGTTGAGGTCGGTGATCTCCAGCTCGCCCCGGGCGGAGGGGGTGAGGGCCTCGGCCCGGGAGACCACGGTGTCGTCGTAGAAGTACAGGCCGGGCACGGCGAGGTTGGAGCGGGGCCGGGCAGGCTTCTCCTCCAGGGAGAGGGCACGGCCGGTGTCGTCGATCTCCACCACGCCATAGGCGGTGGGGTCCTTCACCCAGTAGCCGAACACGGCGGCTCCGTCGAGCTCACGGTAGCGGCGCAGCTGGGTGCCCATGCCCTGCCCGTAGAACAGGTTGTCGCCCAGCACGAGGGCCGCCGGGCCGCCGTCCAGGAACTCCTTGCCCAGCACGAAGGCCTGGGCGAGGCCGTCCGGGGAGGGCTGCACCACGTACTGAAGGTTCACGCCGAAACGGGATCCGTCACCGAGGACCCGCTGGAACGCGGCTTGATCCTCCGGGGTGGTGATGATCAGGATGTCGCGGATCCCGGCGAGCATCAGGGTGCTCAGCGGGTAGTAGATCATCGGCTTGTCGTACACCGGCATCAGCTGCTTGGAGACGCCGATGGTGAGCGGGTGCAGTCGGGAGCCGGTCCCACCGGCCAGGATGATTCCACGCATACTGCGCAGTATCCCAGGTCCGGGCTCAGGCCCCGGCAGTGCGCCCCTCCATCGCGTTGCCCCGCACCACGTCTTCCAGCATTCCCAGGTACCTGGCAGCCAGCACATCATCGTCGGCATGCTCGGCCACCCATGCCCGGCCGCTGTCGCGCACGGCCGCCAGGGAGCGGTCCGCGGCGAGACGGCCCCACAGGCGGACCAGGGCGTCCTCGTCCTGCGGGGCCAGCACGTCCCCGGCGCCCGCCTCCCGCACCACCTCGGCGGCTTCCCCGTCCAGCAGGGCGGTGACGTGGCGGCGGGTGGCCAGCAGTTCGTACAGCTTGGAGGGCACCGTCCACGCGAACGGAGCCCAGCCGCGCAAGGACACCACCACGGTGTCGGCCCAGGCGTACTGCTCCTCCACGTCGCTGTGCTCGATGCGAGGCAGCACCTGCACCGGGGCGTCCAGTTCGTGGGCGAGGGCCGCGAGCGCCGTGGCCTCCACGCCGTGACCGATCATCCGCACCTCGATGGGCACGCCCTGCTCACGGAGCCGGGCGGCGGCCCGTACCAGGGTGTCCAGCCCCTGGGAGCGGCCCATGTTGCCCAGGTACAGGCAGCGCAGCTCCGGATGGTCGCCCGGTGCATGATCGACCTGCGGGTGCACCCCGTCCAGGTCGGTGCCGTTGCGCACCACCTGCGGCTCTGCGATGCCGCGCTCCCGCAGCACCTCGGCGAAGCGCCCGGTGGTGGTGACCACCGTCTGCGCGCCCTGCTGCCAGTGGGTCACGGTGTGGTGGACGGCGCCCTTGGCGTAGCCGATCAGCAGGCCCAGTCCCTTGCGCAGCGGGGCCGGGCTCGCCGCGTGGGCGAGCTCCACCGGCACCGCCCCGGCGGGGCCCACATGGGTGACCAGGTCCGGCCAGGCGTCGCGCATCTCCGCCACCAGCGGCACCTTCCAGTGCAGGGCCAGCACACGGCCCACCAGCAGGCTGGGGATCGCCGGGGCGGTCGCGATCACCACGTCGGGCCGGGCATCGGGCCGGGTGAAGCGGCGCAGCAGCCGGCGCAGGGAGTCGGCGGCGGCCACGACGTGGTCGGCGGTGCGGGTGCCGATGTCGGAGCGGTGCGGGAGGTAGGCGGTGCGCACCACCGTCTCCCCGTGCTCCCCTCGCTCCACGGCCCCCACCCGGTGGTCGCGGCTCTGCTGCGGGGTGGGCCTGCCTGAGGGGTAGTGCGGCACGGGGGCCGCCACTGTGACCTGGTGACCGGCGGCGACGAAGCGCTGGATCAGGGCCGACCAGCGCCGCTGCGGGGCCCCGAACTCCGGTGCGTAGTAGTGCGTGACCAGGAGGATCCTCATGCCCGGGGTGCCTCCTCGATGCCCAGTGCCCGGGCCGCGCGGCGCAGGGTCTGCGGATCGGCGTGGGCCGTGTCCGGCGGGGCAGCGCCGGCGCGGGCCGCGGCGGCGTCCACCACCAGGGTGAGGGCCTGGGAGGGGGTGTCGAACAGCTCGGTGAGGGCTCCTGGGGCGATCGCGACAGCTGGCAGCAACACGGTGCGCCCCCGCAGACGCCCCACGGTCACGGTGATCGCGGCCAGCTGGCCGGTGGCGTCGTGCAGGTAGATGTCCCGCACCCGCCCCACGTGCTCTCCGTCGCTACCGTGCACGGTGGCGCCCGACAGCTCCAGCACGTGCTGGGGCGCGGGGATGTGGCGGGTCACCGGTGGTCGACCTCCTCCTGGGCGGGGCGGCGGTGCGCCCCGGGGACCGTGGTCAGTCCCTCAGGTAATGGTGCACCAGTCTGCGCACATCCTCCACCGGATCGGTCTGGACCGAGGGCTGCAGGGGGCTGACCGACTGTTCCCGAACGGCCAGGCTCAGCAGCAGCGAGAAGGTTGACCGTGCAACGAAGGCGACATCGACGCCGTCTGCCACCCGTCCCTGCTCCTGGAACGCCGTGAGCACCGACTCGAAGACGTGCTCGTGCACCAGGCGCAGGCGGGCGATGCGGAAACGGCCCGGGTGCTCGGGGTTCACGATCTCGGCGGAGAGGGTGGCCAGCAGTGCCATCGGATGCGTGGTGGGGTCCCAGGGGCCGGCCAGCGCCGCGTCCAGGGCAGCGGGCGAGCCGGACATCTGCTCCACGGAGTCCAGCAGTCCCTTGGCGTGGGCCTCCAGGCGGTCGATCACCGAGCCCAGCAGCACGTCCTTGGAGGCGAAGTGGTGCAGCATCCCTGGGTGGGAGATCCCCACTCGGCGGGAGATGTCGCGCAGGCTGGCGCCGTGGTAGCCGCGCTCGGCGAACAGGGCGGCGGCCCCGTCGAGGATCTCCTCGCGGCGGCTGGGTGCCTGCGGGGCGACGGGACCGGCGGTGTCCACTGCGGAGTGGACGTTGCGGATCAGCTCACAGTCGTCGGCAGGCTCGACCTCACCGGATCCCAGGGCCCGCAGCGCCCGGGTGATGGGGTCGATGTCCCCGGCGGGCTCGGGGGCCCGATCGAGGGTCTCCTCCCCTGCCCGGTCGGAGAGGAAGGTGGCAAGGGGCGTGGGACCCGGACGGCCATTGGCGAGCGGGCTGAGCTCCGGCATCGTCATGAGTGATCCTTCCCGGCGAGAAGCTCGGTGATCTGGATGGCGTTGAGAGCGGCACCCTTGCGCAGATTGTCGGCCACGGCGAACAGCACCAGGCCACGACCGTCGGGAACCGATTGGTCCTGACGGATGCGGCCCACGAAGGTGCCGTCGCGACCGGCGGCGTCCAGCGGGGTGGGCAGGTCGGTGACGGTCACACCTTCGGCGTGCTCGAGCACGGCGCGGGCGCGCTCAGCATCCAGGGGCCGTTCGAACTCGGCGTGCACCGCCACGGCGTGACCGGTCATCACGGGCACCCGCACACAGGTCCCGGCCACCGGCAGCTCCGGCAGGCCCAGGATCCTGCGGGACTCGTGGCGCAGCTTCTGCTCCTCGTCGGTCTCCCCGGAGCCGTCCTCCACCAGGGAACCGGCCATCGCCAGCACGTTGAAGGCGATCGGGGCGACGTACACCTCGGGGGCGGGCAGCTCCACAGCAGAGCCGTCGGTCGCGAGCTCCTCCATCCGGTCGGCACCGGCGCGCAGCTGGCGGGCCAGTTCCGCCACACCCTTCACACCGGAGCCGGAGACGGCCTGGTAGGTGGCGATCTGCAGGCGGGTGAGCCCGGCCTCCTCGTGGAGAGCCTTCAGGGCGGGCATCGCGGCCATGGTGGTGCAGTTGGGGTTGGCGATGATCCCGCGGGGACGATCAGCCATCGCCCCGGGGTTCACCTCGGCCACCACCAGCGGCACCTGCTCGTCGCGGCGCCACGCGGAGGAGTTGTCCACCACCACGGCGCCGGCCTCCACGAAGCGGGGCGCGAGGGTCTTGGAGGTGGCGCCACCGGCGGAGAAGATCGCGATGTCGATACCGGCACCGGCACTGTCGGCGCCGGTGAGGTCCGCGCTCTCGGCGTCCTCCACGGTCAGGTCCAGGCCCGCATACTGCACGGTGGAGCCGGCACTGCGGGCGGAGGCGAAGGCGCGGATGGCGCGGTGGGGCACGGCGCGCTCGGCCAGCAGGGTGAGCATCACGCGGCCCACCTGGCCGGTGGCGCCCACCACGGCGATGACGGGCCCGTCGGCCGCGTAGCCGGGGGTGTCACTGAAGTCGGTGCTCATCGTCCGGTCCCTCCGTACACCACGGCCTCGGTCTGCTCGGCGTCCAGCCCGAACGCCGTGTGGATCACGCGCACCGCGTCGTCCAGGCGGGACTGCTCGGTGACCACCGAGATGCGGATCTCGGAGGTGGTGATCATGTCGATGTTGATGCCGGCCTCGCCCAGGGAGCGGAACAGGGTGGCCGAGACACCGGGCGAGGACTTCATGCCGGCACCCACCACGGAGACCTTGCCGATCTGGTCGTCGTAGCGCACCTCGCGGTAGCCGATCGCCTCGTGGGCCACCTCGATCGCGGCCAGCGCCGCGGGGGCGTCGGTCTCCGGCAGGGTCAGAGAGATCGCGACGGTGTCGTCGGTGGTGGAGGTGTTCTGGACGATCATGTCGATGTTCGCGCCGGAGGAGGCGACCACGTCGAACAGCATCGCGGCCTTGCCGGGGGTGTCCGGCACTTCCACGACGGTGATCTTGCCCTGGCTGCGGTCGTGCGCGACGCCGGAGATGATCGGCGCCTCGAGGCCGGGAACTGCGGACTCGTCCACGGGGACCTCCTGGGTGGGGACGGTGGAGCGGGGAGTGGGGGACTGCGGGGTGGAGTGCGACGGATCGGTGGGCACCGGGGTTGCGCTCGAGGAATCGGGGGGCACCGTACCGGCGCTTCCCGGGTTCTGGTCGACGGTTTCCGACCATTCGGTCGGGAGCCACCGGGTGGGGTCGGCGGCGTCGCGGCGGGGCACATCGGCGGCACGCACGGTGACCTCAGGGTCAATGGGGATCTCGCGCTGCAGATCGTCCGAGACGATCGTGCCCAGGCGGCCCGAGTAGGAGCTGCGCACGTGCAGCGGCACCCCGTAGCGGCGCGCGTACTCCACGCTGCGCACCATCAGGATCTTCGCACCGTTGGCAGCGAGGTCCAGCATCTCCTCGCAGCTGATCAGCGGCACCCGACGGGCGGCCGGCACGATCCGCGGATCGGCAGTGAACACCCCGTCCACGTCGGAGTAGATCTCGCACACGTCGGCATCGAGCGCCGCGGCCAGCGCCACCGCGGTGGTGTCCGAGCCGCCCCGGCCCAGGGTGGTGATCTCCTTGCTGAGCTGGGAGACGCCTTGGAAGCCGGCCACGATTGCCACAGCTCCCTCGTCCACCGCGTCGCGGATGCGACCGGGGGTGACCTTCTGGATGTGGGCCTTGCCGTGGGCGCCGTCGGTGATCAGGCCCGCCTGGGAGCCGGTGTAGGCGCGGGCCTTGATCCCCAGCGCGTTCAGCGCCATCGACAGCACCGCCATAGAGATCCGCTCTCCGGCGGTGAGCAGCATGTCCAGCTCGCGCGGCGGCGGCGTGGGGGTGATCTGGGCGGCCAGGTCCAGCAGTTCGTCGGTGGTGTCGCCCATCGCGGAGACCACCACGACCACCTGGTGGCCGGCGCGGGAGTACAGCGCGATCCTGTCCGCCACACGCTTGACCGAGGCCGCGTCGGCCACGGAGGACCCGCCGAACTTCTGGACCACCAGGCTCATGGAACTCCTCAGGTTGGGGACGGCGAGGTCACGGTGCTCTATCGGTGCATCGTCCTGCGATGACGCTGCGGTGACGGCGCAGCGGCGCGCGAGGGCGTCACCCGGAAGCAGCGCCGCGGGGGCGACGGTACGCGAAGGCGCACAGGCGTCAGCGGGACCGCGGGCCCTCGCCACTTCCGGTTGGTGCGCCACCATTCTAGGAGCCGACGGGCCCCGGGGTGCGGAACTGCCATGAACGATGGACGCACCTGGGAACGGTACCCCCTCCCGGTATCGGCCGCGCGTCGGGCCGGCAGCAGTACGCACACCCGCGCAGGGCCCCGACTGCTATAGGTTGAGCCGGTGCCGGAGAAGTCGACAGGCTCCGGCGAGGGTGACGAGGAAGAGGCACGATGAATGCTCGGCGACCGCTGATCGGCTGGCTGCTGATCGCCCCGAGCCTGATCGGCGTGACCGCCTTCCTGATCCTCCCGGTGATCCTCGCCTTCGTGATCTCCCTGTTCAACTGGGACCTGCTGGGCACCCGACAGTTCGTGGGCCTGGACAACTACACCACCCTGATCAGCGGCGGCACCCTCATCAACTCCCTGCTGGTCACCGCGATCTTCACCCTGATCTCCGTGCCGGTGTCCCTGGCGCTCGGGCTGGCGCTGGCCACGCAGCTGGTGCGGGCCCTGCCCGGCTCGGCGATCGTGCGGGTGATCGTGGTGATCCCCTGGGTGTGCGCCCCGTTGGCCCTGGGCGTGGTGTGGAAGTGGATCTTCCAGCCCTCGGTGGGCGCGCTGAACCAGATCCTGGGGGTGCGCATCGAGTGGCTCACCGACCCGCAGCTGGCGCTGCCGGCCGTGGCGTTCGTGGCGATCTGGCAGAACGTCGGCTACATCTCGCTGTTCTTCCAGGCCGGCCTGGGGAAGATCCCCACCTCGATCTACGAGGCCGCCCGGTTGGACGGCGCCGGCTCCTGGCAGCAGATGTGGCACATGACGATCCCGCTGCTGCGACCCACCACGTTCTTCCTGGCGGTGACCCAGGTGGTGGCCAGCTTCCAGGTGTTCGACATGGTGTTCGCCCTCACCGGCGGCGGCCCCCAGCGCCGCACCGAGGTGATCGCCTCCCTGATCTACAACGAGGCGTTCGAGGCCTCCCGCCTGGGCCGCGCCAGCGCCGTGGCCGTGATCCTGTTCGTGATCCTGGTGGTCATCACCCTGATCCAGCAGCGGTACTTCTCTCGCCGCATCACCTACGACATGAGCTGAGAGGAGGACGTCATGACTGCACAGCACCCATTGGACGCCCAGCCCCCATCCGACGCTCAGGCCCCATCGGACGCTCGGACCCCGTCGTCGGGCCGGACCCCGTCGGCCCGCACCGCCCGCGACCGTCGCACCCCGCGCGGCCTGCACTCCCGGCGCCTGCTCGCTCACGCCGGCACCTACCTGGTGCTGCTGGTGGCCGCCCTGCTCACCCTGGCGCCGTTCCTGGTCTCGGTGATGACGGCCTTCACCTCCCGCCAGCAGTTCGCGCAGCAGGGGCCGATGACCGTGCCGGACCCGCCGGTGCTCGACAACTTCGTGCGCCTGTTCACCGACCCCGACGGGTTCGTGACCCCGGTGGTGGTGACCGTGCAGATGGTCGCGGTGATCCTGGCCGGACAGATGGTGTTCTCCGTGCTCGCCGCCTACGCCTTCTCCCACCTGCGCTTCCCCGGGCGCGATGCGCTGTTCTGGGTGTACGTGGCAACCCTGATGGTGCCGCAGGTCGTGGTGGTGGTGCCGCTGTACCTGATGATGAGCGAGATCGGCCTGCGCAACACCTTCTGGGCACTGGTGCTGCCGTTCGTGCTGGGCTCCCCGTACGCGATCTTCCTGCTGCGGGAGAACTTCCGCTCGGTTCCCACCGAGCTGATGGACGCGATGCGCATCGACGGCGCCGGCACCGGCCGCCTGCTGTGGAACCTGGTGGTGCCGCTGAACCGCCCGATCATCGTGACGCTGGTGCTGATCACCGTGGTCACCCACTGGAACAACTTCATGTGGCCAATGGTGATCACCTCCGGACCCACCTGGCGGGTGATCACGGTGGCCACCTCCGCCCTGCAGTCGCAGTACAACAACAACTGGACCCTGGTGATGGCCGGCACCACGCTGGCGATGCTGCCGCTGGTGATCCTGATGATCGTGTTCCAGAAGCAGATCACCCGCTCGGTGGGCGAGACCACGCTGCGCTGAGCGCGTCGTCCGTCATCGGACGTCATCGCAGGTCACGATCCGGCCACCATGTCGACATACCCCCTCCGGGTCTCGTCATAATGGGAGCACCAGCCCACGCCGCCCCAGGCACCCCGGAACTTCCGGCACCCGCCTGGCGCCAACGGAAGGATCCGCCATGCTGAACCGTCGAACGATGCTCGCCTCCCTCGCCGCCGCCGGCCTCGCGGGGACCGCCGTGGCCTGCTCCCCCTCCGCCGAGAACGGAGGCTCCGGTGGCGGCAGCGGCAACGGTGGCAGCGATGGTGGTGGCGGTGCAGCCGGCACCCTCACCTTCCGCCTCTGGGACGAGCTCGCCCAGCCCGCCTACGAGGAGTCCTTCAAGGCGTTCACCGAGCAGCACGGCTGGAACGTGGACATCGACCTGGTGCCGTGGGGCGACTACTGGACCCGCCTGCCCCTGGACGTGGCCAGCGGCGATGCGGCCGACGTGTACTGGATGAACTCCGCCAACTACATCCAGTACAAGGACTCCGGCGACCTGCTGGACATCAACGAGGTCCTCCCCGATGCCTCCGACCAGTGGGAGGACAGCGTGGTCGAGCTCTACTCCCGCGACGGCGGCCTGTGGGGCGTGCCCCAGCTGTGGGACTCGATCGCGCTGTTCTACAACAAGAACCTCACCGACGAAGCAGGCGTGGATCCCAACGGCCTGGCCTTCGACCCGTCGGCCGATTCCGACACCCTGCGCGAGGCCGCCACGGCACTGACCCTGGACGGCGAGGGCCGCCACCCGGGCGAGGACGGCTTCGACCCCGACAGCCGTGCGCAGTTCGGCTTCAACTCCCAGGCCGATCGCCAGGCCATCATCGGCCCGATGCTGGCCTCCAACGGTGCGCAGTGGCAGGACCAGGACACCTACACCTTCGCCTCCGAGGAGGGCATCGCCGCCTTCCAGTACATGGCGGACCTGGTGAACGTGGACCAGGTGGCACCCAGCGCGGCCGACACCAACGAGAACGGCGACTTCAGCCGCGACCTGTTCACCCAGGGCAAGCTGGGCCTGTTCCAGTCCGGCCCCTACAACCTGGGCAACATCTCCGAGGGCGTGGGCGACACCTTCGAGTGGGCGATCGTGCCGCCGGTCGCCGGTCCCGCCGGCCCCAAGTCACTGGTGCACGGCGTGGTCGCCGTCGGCAACGCTAAGGCCGACGAGACCCAGCAGGAGGGCATCGCGCTGCTGCTGGAGTGGCTGGGTTCGGCCGAGGGTCAGCGTCCGATCGCCGAGAAGGGCGTCGCGTTCCCAGGCCACAAGGAGGCGCAGGACGCCTTCATCGCCTTCTGGGACGAGAAGGGGGTGGACGTCAGCGTGTTCGTCGACGCCGCGAAGGATCCGGCCGAGGCCGATACCGGTGCGCGTGCCAACGCCGGCCTCACCGCCGCGATGCCGATCTTCCAGGAGATCTTCATCGGCCGCCTGCCCGCGGCCGAGGGCGTTCCCCAGGCCCAGGAGGAGGGCAACGCCGCGATGGGCGTGTGACGCCTCGCGTGATCGGCGCCTGACGGATGACGCGATGGGCGCCCGCCGATGCCTCGCGTGATGGGCGCCCGCCGCCGCCTCGCATGATGGGCACCTGACGCCTGTCGTGATGGGTGCCTGAGGCCTGGCGTGATGGGTGCCTGAGGCCTGGCGTGATGGGTGCCTGAGGCCTGGCGTGGCCTGCGCAGACTGAGAGCGGGACGCATCTGGGAACCACGATCGGTTCTGAGGTGCGTCCCGCTCTCAGCGTCCACTGCCCCCGTAACCCCGTGACCCCGTAACCCCGTGACCCCGTGCGGCCATTACCCGTTGGTATGCACAGATAGTTGTCGCTTTGGTGCCGCCAGAGCGACAACTATTCGTGCCTCGAGGGCGCGGGACCGGGTGCAAGCGGGGGACCGACCCGAACGGGCGGGACCAGGCTCGAGCGGGGAGGGACCGACGCCAACGGGCACCACCGAGCGCGAACGGGCACTGCCGGGTGCGAACGGGCTGGATGGTTCGAGGCCCCCTCCACCAGCCCCCCACGAATCGTGCCCGTAATGTGCTCGAGTCCAACCCCCGTGGGGCCTGTTCCCGTGGGACGCTCAACGCATGACGCAGAGCACACCGCCGCCCGGGGGGCCGGGGCGCGAGGACCGAACCAACACCGGGTACCAGTACGGCTACGACCCCGCAGAGCATGGATCTGCACCGGCATCCACCCCCGGCGAGCCCGACTCGCCGCACGGTGAGCAGTGGCCGGAGCCCATCAGGCCGGGGCGGCCCGACCGTGGGCAGGCGAGGTCAGGGCCCCGGCCGGCCGCACCCGTGGCAGGGGCGACCCCGGCCTCAGCACCGGCCCCGCCCCCGGATGCACCGAGCACACCCACAGCACCAGTCGCCCCCTCCGCGCAGGAGACCGCTCCCGGTATCCGCGCCGAGCACGTGAGCCGCGCCTTCGGCAGCGTGCAGGCGGTGCTGGACCTCAGCTTCGAGGCACCGCGCGGCGCGGTCACCGCGCTCGTCGGCCCCAACGGCTGCGGCAAGTCCACCCTGATGCTGATGCTGGCCTCACTGCTGGCCCCGGACTCCGGGCGGGTGCTGATCGGCGGGATCGACCCCACGAAGGACTCCCCCGCCGTGCGCCGCATGGTGGGGTGGATGCCGGACCAGTTCGGCGCCTGGGACTCCCTCCGGGTGGCCGAGGTGCTGGAGGTGATGGGCCGCGCCTACTTCCTGCCCACCGCGCAGGTGCGGGAGCGCACCATGGAACTGCTGGACCTGATGGACCTGCAGACCCTCGCCCAGCAGCCCGCCCATGTGCTCTCGCGCGGGCAGAAGCAGCGCCTGGGCCTTGCCCGCACCCTGGTGCACTCCCCGCAGCTGCTGATCCTGGACGAACCGGCCTCGGGCCTGGACCCCGCCTCACGCAGGCGCCTGCTGCGGGTGGTGCGGCAGGCGGCGTCCGACGGCACCACGGTGCTGGTCTCCAGCCACATCCTCTCGGAGCTGGAGGAGATGGCCGACCACGTGGTGTTCATGGACGCCGGCCAGGTGGTGGACGCCAGCAGCGTGCGCGCCCTCGCCGCCCGGCCCCGCACCTGGAGAGTGGAGTCCCTGGACCACGAGGCCCTGGCCCGTGCCCTCGAGGCAGTGGGCGTGCGGCACGGCGGCGTCGCACCACCGGAGAGCACCGCCAGCGGTCACGCCGAGGCCACCATCGACCTGCCCGACGAGGCCACCGCCGCCCGACTGCTGGCCGACCTCGCCGCCCATGACGCCCGGGTGGTCTGCTTCGGGCCCGCCACCGGCCGGCTCGAGGCCGCCTACCTGTCCTCCGCCGCCGCCCAGCGCCAAGGAGCCCTGTGATGAGCACCCCCACTGCCTCCCCGAGCCGCGCCGCGAACGGTGCCCTCTCCCTGCGGCTGCGCGGCCTGCGCCTGGTGACCTCCCTGGAGCTGCGGCAACGGATCCGCTCGCGCCGCTGGTACGTGGCGCTCGCGGTGTGGACCGTGGCGCTGCTGCTGATCGGCCTGGTGATCCTGGCGCCGACGGCCCTGGTGGGCGACGCCACGGGCTTCCGCGCCACCGCCCGCGTGGTGTTCAGCCTGCAGATGCTGCTGGTGCTGTTCGCGATGCTGCTGGTGCTGCCGGCGATGTCGGCCGGATCCATCAACGGCGACCGCACCGCCGGGACCCTGGCCACCCTGCAGTCCACACTGATCTCCCCGCTGGAGATCGTGCTGGGCAAGCTGACGGCCGGCTGGCTGACCGGGCTGGCGTTCCTGCTGCTGGCGATGCCGTCGGTGCTGCCCACGGCCCTGCTGGGCGGGGTGGGCCCGCTGTACCTGCTGCGGCTGCTGCTGATGATCGCCGCGCTCGCACTGTGCGTGACCGCAGTGGGGCTGGGGCTCTCGGCGATCACCGCCCGCCAGCTGGGATCGGTGGTGCTGGCATACGTGGCGGTGTTCGGGGTGACAGTGGTGGGGCCCATCCTGTGGGGCTCCTCGGCCGCGTTCCTGCAGGAGCAGCGGGAGGTCACCGTGCACTACCAGGAGTTCGACCACACCGCGGACGGCAAGGACTCATGGGCCCCGTCGCGCTGCGTCGAGTCCGTCGAGGAGCGCACGGTGATCCGTGTGGATCTCTCCCAGCCGCTGATCTGGCCGAACCCCGTGCTGCTGCTGGCCGATGTGGCCCCGCCCATG
Organism: Brachybacterium muris; assembly: GCF_016907455.1. Classification (NCBI taxonomy): domain Bacteria; kingdom Bacillati; phylum Actinomycetota; class Actinomycetes; order Micrococcales; family Dermabacteraceae; genus Brachybacterium; species Brachybacterium muris. The sequence goes on from NZ_JAFBCB010000001.1 coordinate 3,167,043, forward strand.
CATGACGCGATCGGGCCCAGCCCGGACGAGCCATGGGACCTGCTGCAGGTCATGCAGCTGGGCCTGCGGCACGCCACCCAGCCGCTGCACCCCAGCAACTTCAACTCCTGCTCCGCAGGGAACGAGGGGTACCCCGAGAACGTGGGCAGCCCCGCGAATCGCCCCATCTGGCCGCTGGGCCTGGGTACCTGGTTCCTGGTGGGCGGTGCCTCGGTGGCCCTGGCCACCTGGCGCCTGGCGGTGCCGATCCGGAAGCTCGGCAAGGGGATCCGCATCGCCTGAGCCGGGCAGCACCGGCGGGCTCAGCGCTCGCGCAGCCCGGTGATGCTGTCGGGGATGTGGTGACCTGTCGCCTCCGGGGCCTGGTGGGGCGGGGCTTGGAACGGGGAGCCGTCACCGCCGAAGTCCGGCAGGCGCCCGGCGATCACGTCGGCCTCGCGCACCTCGGTGGTGCGGGCCCCGGGCAGGGACTCATCGATCCACAGTCGTTCCCCGGCGGCGTCGAGGTCGAAGATCTCCAGGGTGTGGTCCTGGCCGTCGGCCTGGAGGCGCTGGCGCAGGTGGGCGCGCACGGCGGGGTCCCGGGCCCGGTCGGCGCGGGTGCCGATGTCCGGGGCGATCAGGGCGTGTGGGGCCTCGCGGCGCATGTACCGGTGGGCGGGCCCGTAGTACACGGCTCGCAGGCCGCTGCGCAGGGCCGATGCCGATCCCAGCCCGAGCAGTGCCACTGCCACCAGTGCGCCGAGCACCACCCAGGTCCACGACAGGCCTGTGCTGGCCCCGAGCAGTTCGAGCACCAGCGCGGTGAACGCGATCGCGGCGAGCGCCGCGCCGGCGACGATCCAGCCGGAGAGCCCCACCACGCGGGCCTCCCAGGGGTTCACGCGGGCTCGGTGCGCCCAGGACGGGTAGGAGCGCTGGTCCGTCACTTGGGCACGCTGGGATCTTGACAGCGGCGCTGCCAGCGCGGGCGCGAACGCGGCGGCGGCCACGGTGACCAGGGCGATCAGGGCCGCCCCAAGGACGGTGGGCCAGTTCAGGGGGGCGGACTGCACCGCCTGCAGGTCCCGCCCCATCCCGGTGAACACCGCGACCACGTCGGCGATGCCGAAGACCATCACGCCCAGTCCCAGCAGCGCGGGCGCCACCCATCGCAGCCAGGCGCCGCCCTGCACCAGCACGGAGGTGGCGAGCCCCCGCGGGGTGAGGGCGCCGGCAGCCTCGGGGGTGCCGGGGTTCGGGGGCAGGTGGCGGCGCTCCTGGGCCAGCACCTGCCGGGCGGCCCGGCGGCGGGCGTCGTGGTCGCGGTCCAGCCGGGCGGTGGTCTCCAATGCTGCGGCGGGGGTGATGCCCAGGACCCGCGGGGCGCTCATCCAGGAGCGGATGCTGACCCAGGCCAGCATGATGGCGAGCAGCCCGGCGCACAGGGCGGTGAGCGGCCCGGGGCTGAGGCTGGGCCAGTGCAGGAACGGCACCCGACCGAAGGGTTGGGCCACCAGGATGATCAGGATCGCGACGGTCACCAGTACCGGTGCCATCAGCACGGCGGTGATGCGGGTGGCGACGGTGCGTTGGAACCCGGCCTCGCTGAGGTGGTGGCGCGGGTTGATCCCGGAGATCGCGATCGCCGCCAGCGGCAGCAGTGCCACGCTGATCGCGGTGGCCGCGGCGGGGAGGAACAGGACGGTGGTCCACAGTCCGCTGGAGGTGAAGCCCAGCGATCCCAGCGCTGCCCGCAGGTAGTGCGGTTCGACCAGGCCCACCAGCAGGCTCAGCGACCAGAAGGTGGGCGAGGCGCCCGAGACGTACACGAACACCAGCACGAGCCACATGGTCATCAGTACCAGGGCGGGCACCCACACGATGCGCAGCATGCGGCGGGTGAGGGCCCTGCGGGAGTCGATCAGGATCTCCCCCGGCGGCACCAGGGCCGGGTTCTCCTCCGGCAGCCGCGGCGGTGAGGGGAGGTCCGTCAGCGGTGGCAGGGCGCGGTCGAACGGTGAGGTCATCGCTGCTCCTGTCGGTCGCGTCGGGCGGGCTGGTACGGGGGGGTAGGGCCGGATGTCAACCGGAGGGGGTCAGACGGAGCGGCGGCCCAGGAAGGCCCGCCCCAGGGTCATCTCGTCGGCGTAGTCGAGGTCACCGCCCACGGGCAGGCCTGAGGCCAGGCGGGTCACGGTGATCTCCAGCGGCTGCAGCAGGCGGGAGAGGTAGGCGGCGGTGGCCTCCCCCTCGATGTTCGGGTCCAGCGCCAGGATCACCTCGGTGGTCTCCCCCGTGGCCAGGCGCTTCATCAGTTCGGCGATGCGCAGGTCGTTCGGGCCCACCCCGCCGATCGGGTCGATCGCGCCGCCGAGCACGTGGTACCGGCCCTTGAACTCGCGGATCCGCTCGATGGCGACGATGTCCTTGGACTCCTCGACCACGCAGATCAGCTCGTCGCTGCGGCGGGTGTCGGCGCAGATGCGGCAGCGGTCCTCGGCCGAGACGTTCCCGCAGATCTCGCAGAACCGCACCGTGTCCTTCACCTTCACCAGCACTTCGGCAAGGCGGCGCACGGAAGCGTCATCGGCGTCCAGCAGATGGAACGCGATGCGCTGGGCCGACTTGGGGCCGATGCCCGGCAGCTTGCCGAGCTCGTCGATGAGGTCCTGGACGATGCCTTCGTACACCCGGCCAACTGTAGTTCCCCAGGCTGACATGCGGACGGCTGGCAGAATCGGGCGATGCTGCGACCTCGGCGAGCGCTGCGCCTCCCCGCTCCACGCCTCACCACCCCGCGTGAGGGGATCGTGCGCGGCCTGCATCTGGGCGTCGCACCCGTGGTCGCAGCCACCACATGCCTGGCCGACGGGCTGGGGCCGGCCCGCGGGGCCGTGGCGGCGGGCCTGGCGCTGGGCGGCTCCGTGCTGACCGATGTGCTGCTGGGCCCGGAGCCGCTGACCCCCGCCGATCACGTGACACGCTTCCGCTCGTCCCTGGTGGCGGCGCAGGCGGGCCGGCTGGTGGCGGGCGGGCTCGCTGGGGGTGGCCACCCGACCCGAGGCGCGCCCGACAAGGGCCGTCGCACCGTGGCGCAGGCGGCCGTGTTCACCCTCGCGATCGGCCTGGATGCCGTGGACGGCCAGGTGGCCCGCCGCACCGGGAGCTCCACACAGCGCGGCTGGCGCTTCGACCTGGAGGCCGACGCGGCCGCGATCGCCGTGCTGGCCGCGACGATGGTGCACCGCACGGGGTGGGTGCTGGTGCCCGGTTCGCTGCGCTACGTCTTCGGCGGGCTGCGTCAGGTGGCACCTGCTCTGCGAGGGGGCTTGCAGCCGCGGCTGTCGCGACGGGTGGCCGCGGGAGCGTCGATGGTGGCGCTGGTGATCACCACCTGGCCTCAGGTGCCGGGGCGGGCCGTGCATGTGCTGAGCGCTGGGGCCACTATGGCTCTGCTGGCCTCCTTCGGCCGGGACAGCGTGGACCTGCTGCGCGGAGCATCCCGCTAGCCTGGATGCCCGCCCCGCTCCCGAGGAGTCCCATGGTCCAGCTGCCGAACACACTGCTCGACGCCGTGCACGCACGCCTGCTCGAGGGCCTGCCCGCCGAGCCCTCCCGCGAGGAGATCGCCCGCCGTGTGGTGGCGTACCTGCGCAACACCGCGGAGACCACCGTGAACGTGGAGGCCGACGGCACCACCTTCGTGATCACCGGTGACATCCCGGCGATGTGGCTGCGTGACTCGGCCGCCCAGCTGACCCCGCTGCTGCGCCTGGTCGTCGGCGGCGTGGGATCGGACGAGGACCGGGCGCAGCTGGTGGCGCTGCTGTCGGGCCTGCTGCGCCGGCACTGGCAGTACATCGCGCTGGACCCGTACGCCAACGCCTTCAACCGTGAGCCCGACGGCGCCAGCTGGGACGAGGACGACACCGACCGCGACAACCCCTGGGCGTGGGAGCGGAAGTTCGAGCTGGACTCCCTCTCCTATGGTCCGGACCTGGCCTGGCGGCTGTGGAAGGCCACCGGGGACATCTCCTGGGCCGATGAGAACTTCCTGCCCGCGGCCCGCGCGATCCTGGAGACGGTGCGCACCGAGCAGCACCACGAGGAGCGTTCGGGGTACTTCTTCCGCCGGGCGGACGTGCCCTCTCAGGACACCCTGGCGCGGGAAGGGCGGGGCTCCCTCACGGCGCACACGGGGCTGGTGTGGGCAGGCTTCCGCCCCAGCGACGATGCCTGCGAGCTGGGCTACAACATCCCCGGCAACCACTTCCTGGCCCTCGCCCTGGAGCGGCTGGGCGAGCTGCTGGACGCGGTACCAACCGCCTCGCAGGGCAGCACCGCGGGTCAGGCGGAGACCGAGTCCGAGGCGAAGGCCGCTCCGGGGCCGGGCACCCTGGCCGCCGAAGCCCGTTCCCTGGCCGCCGAGATCCGCGAGGCGCTCTTCGCCCACGGTCTGATCGACGGCCCGGACGGGGAGCGCATCTGGGCGTACGAGGTGGACGGTCTGGGCAACCACGTGTTCCTGGACGACGCCAACGTGCCCAGCCTGCTGTCCCTGCCGTACCTGGACTGCGCGGACTCGGCCGACCCGATCTACCTGGCCACCCGGCGCGCGGTGCTCTCGCGGCAGAACCCCTACTACTACGCGGGCCTGTTCCTGGAGGGCGTGGGATCCCCGCACACCCCGAAGGACCACGTGTGGCCGATCGCCAAGAACATCGAAGGGCTGACCAGTTCCGATGCCGTGGAGAAGCGGCGGATCCTGGAGCAGCTGATCCGCACCGACGGCGGCACCGGGATGATGCACGAGGGCGTGCACGTGGACGACCCGGCGGTGTTCACCCGCGAGTGGTTCTCGTGGTCCAACTCGATGTTCTGCGAGCTGGCCCTGGACCTGGCGGGCGTGGCGCGCACTTGAGCGGCAGAGTACCGTCGGAGCAGGTCACCGCCCCGAGTCCCACCCCACCACGAACAGGACCACAACGATGACGTCGATGCCGCACCCTTACGACGAGACCGAGCCGATCATCCCGTGCCGGGTGGAGGAGGCCGTCAAGGTCCCCACTGCGGTGGTGAAGAAGAAGGACTTCCCGATGTACGAGATGTCGTCCCTGATGGACGGCACGTTCTCCCATCTGGCGGAGGCGCTGGCCGAGGTGGGGATCGCCCCGATCGGACCCGCAGTGGCACTGCACCATCGGATGCCGGTGGACACCGCTGACCTCGAGGTGGGCTTCCCGATCGACAAGCCCCTGACCGAGACCCTCACCCTGCCCAGTGGGTACGAGGTGGTCGGGTCGGTGCTGCCTGGTGGGCGCGTGGGCGTGGTCTCGCATGTGGGCAGCTACGGCGGGCTCGCGGAGACCTGGGGCGCGTTCACCGAGGACATCGGGCTGTCCGGTGAGCAGATGGTGTACCCGTTCTGGGAGATGTACGTGACCGTGCCCACCCCGGAGGTGGACCCGTCGACCCTGCGCACGGACCTGTTCCACCTGCTGGAGCCGCGCAGCGGCGGCAGCGACAAGTAACGACAGCGACGCCGGCAACACCGAGGGCAAGTAGGCGACCTGCGGGCCACGACCGCCGCGTGCACGGAGCCGAGTGCGGGCATCGAGCCGCAGATTTTGGGGTCTATCCGAGCGGATAAGCCCCAAAATCTACGACTCGCCTGACGCGCGGGTCGAACCCACCTGACGCGCGGATCGAACTCGCCTGACGCGCGGGTCGAACCCACCTGACGCGCGGGTCGAACCCACCTGACGCGCGGGTCGAACCCACCTGACGCTCCTCAGTACTCCGGACGCTCCTCGATCACTTCGAGCACCTTGCCGCCGAGCACGGTCTCGATGACCTCGCGGCCGGTGCGGCGCGTGTACTCCGCGTCCTCGTCGTCACGGGTGGCCCCGCCGGTGGGGTCGTCATCGGCGGGATCGGGTCCCGAGTCGCCTGCAGGGCCATTGCGCACCACCCCGAACTTCCGATTGGCATTGCGGGAGGCAAGGGCGGCTTCCCGCGCCAGATCGGCACCGGAGCGCGGCCGCTGCTGGCCGTCGGCATCCTGCGAGGAGTCGGCACCCTGCACGGAGCGATCCGCTGAGGGGACACCGCTCTGCTGCGGTGCAGACGCCGACTCCCGAACAGGCACAGGCGCAGCGGCCGTCGACGAGGGGGCCGCCTGGCCTGCCGAACCGAGCGAGCCGCGTGGATCTGGGGAACTGGCTGAGGAGCCTGGGTCGCTCGATGCCGGGGTATCCGTCGGCGTCGAGCCCGTCGGGGCGCCTGCACCGGTGGCCGGCCGCGAGCGCACCACACGCCCCTCGGCGAGCGCTCGGCGAAGGGCAGCCTGCCCGTAGGTGCGCGGCTCCCCCTCGGGGAGGCTGTCGCGGCCCTCGTCCTCGACCACGGGGATGTCCCCGTCATCGGCCGCGGGGGCGGAGGCGGGTGCGAAGGCGGGCGCAGTTGAGGTGCTGGGCGCGGGCACGGCGTCGTCCTGGCACGGCTGCGGGGACGGCACCTCGCGCTGCGGCCGGGCCGGCGCGGCTGTCGGTCCGTTCCCGCGCCAGGAGGAGTCCTCCGGGTCCGGCGGGAAGTGGTCCTCCGGCTCCGGCGGGTAGGGGTCGTCGGGCTCCGGAGGGTAGTCCTCCGGAGCCGCCGACGTGCGCGAGGCGCGTCCCTCTGGCCGAGGCGCGGACTCCGGCCGGGACTCTTGCTGCGGGGTGGCCTCGTGCTGGGGCGGTGCGGTCTGAGCCGGTCGCTCCTGCTCGGGGGCCTTTCGGGCCGACCCGCCCAGGGTGGCGACGGCGACGTCACCCCAGCTCTGCGCAGCACGATCCCGTGCCGAACCAGGGGGCGATGCGGGCGGGGCATCCTCCGCGTCCGACGCGGCTGCGGTGTGGGCCGAGCCGGAGTCGGAGCCCTGCGGGCGGGGAGCGCCTCGATCGCTGCCACCGCGCGGGCCAGCGGAACCGCCGGACCCGCTACCCGGACCTCCGGAACCGCCACCCGGCCCCCCGGACCCGCCGCTGGATCCACCGGACCCACCACCGGGGCCAGGGTCCTCCCCCACCACGGCGTCCACCGTGACCTGCACCCGCATGATGCGCTGCACGGCCTCGGCCAGGTTCTGCGCCGCGGTGCCGCGCCGGAACGCCGACAGCAGCCCCTCCGTGCGGAAGCCCAGGATCAGCGTGGATCCCTCCGCGCCGTGCACATGGGAGTTCTGGGACAGAAGTGCCCAGCTGGGGCGCCTGATTTGGGCGAGCTCGTCCATGATCGCGGACCAGTGCCCGCGCACCTCGTCGGGATCGAGGCCGCCGCCGCCACCGCTGTTCGGGGGCTGGGCGGGCGGCTGCACCGGGGCCGCGGGCTGCGCCGGAGCAGAGTCCTGCGCCGGGGCTTGGGGCTGCTCCTGCGCAGGTGGTCCCGCCGGCGGCGAGGTCGGGGCCGACGAGGCGGGCGGCTCCTGCGCAGGGGCCTGCTCAGGAGCGTCGTCGAGCGCCCGGGCGGAGGGCGCGGAGGCGGCGGAAGGAGGCTGAGACTGCTGCGCCGGAGGTTGGGACTCCTGCTGCTGGGCGGGCGCCGGCGGCTGCGCCGGTGCGCGCACCCCTCGCGCCTGGCGGGCGGCGTCGGCCCTCTCCTGGGCGATGCGGCGTGCCTCGTCACGTCCCGACCCGCCAGCGGGCCCGGCCTCACGATCCGCTTGCGCCCCGGGGGCGGCACCACCGGGCGCACCGGCCTGCCCGGCCACCGCGCCGGCACCCGTCTGGTCACGCAGCACCAGGCGCGCGGCGAGCAGCTCCAGGTGCACGCGCGGCGAGGTGGCCCCGCTCATCGTGGACAGCGTCTCGTGGACCAGCTCACCGGCCGTGGACAGGTCCACCGGCTGGAAGGTGGAGGCCTGGGCGTGCATGCGCTCGAGGTCGTCCGCCGGGATGTGCGGCAGCAGGTCACCGCCGCGATCGGGCACGGCGGCCAGCACGATCAGGTCCCGGATCCGCTCCAGCAGGTCCTCCACGAAGCGGCGCGGCTCATGACCGGTGGAGATGACCTCCTCCACCACTCCGTACAGGGTGCCGGCATCACGCTGGGAGATCGCCTCCACCGCACGGTCCAGCAGGGCGGTGTCGGTGAAGCCCAGCAGAGCGATCGCGGTGGGGAAGTCCAGGCCGTCGTCCCCGGCGCCGGCCATCAGCTGGTCCAGCACCGACATCGAGTCACGCGCCGAGCCGCCACCGGCGCGCACCACCAGCGGCAGCACGCCGTCGCCCACGGGGACCTGCTCGGCATCGCACACCTCCCGCAGGTACGGGCCCAGCACCTGCGGGGGGATCAGACGGAAGGGGTAGTGGTGGGTGCGGGAGCGGATGGTGCCGATGACCTTGTCCGGCTCCGTGGTGGCGAACACGAACTTCACGTGCTCCGGGGGCTCCTCCACCAGCTTCAGCAGGGCGTTGAACCCGGCGGAGGTGACCATGTGGGCCTCGTCGATGATGAACACCTTGAAGCGGTCCCGCACGGGCGCGAAGGAGGCGCGCTCTCGCAGCTCACGGGCATCATCCACACCACCGTGGCTGGCGGCGTCGATCTCCACCACGTCCAGGCTGCCGGCACCGTCGCGGGCCAGGTCACGACAGGAATCGCACTCGCCGCAGGGGGTGTCGGTGGGGCCCTGGGCGCAGTTCAGGCAGCGCGCAAGAATGCGGGCCGAGGTCGTCTTCCCGCAGCCGCGCGGCCCGGAGAACAGGTAGGCGTGGCCGATCCGGCCGGCGTTCAGCGCACGCCGCAGGGGCGTGGTGACATGGTCCTGGCCGATCACCTCGGCGAAGGACTCCGGACGGTATCGACGGTACAGAGCAGTGGCCACCCCCACAGGCTAGTGGAGGGGACTGTCAGTCGGAGCCGCTGTGGATCAGTCCGAGGCCCCGCCGGGCTCATCGTCCGGCGCCGACGGGGCGTCATCAGAAGCACCCAGCTGGGACCGGCGCCGCCTGAGCCTGCCCAGGGTCATCCAGAACACCAGCAGCACGAACGCCACCGGGATGCCGACGTCGAACACCCAGTCGGGCACGTCGAACGGCAACGAGAACGAAAGCTCCGGGATCCAACCGAGCAGGGTCTCGCGCAGCCATGCCAGAGCGCGGCCAATCGGCCCCAGGATCGCGTCGATCCACTCCCCCACCGGGCGCAGCAGCTCCGCGATCCACTCCACCGGCGGGCGGATCAGGGACTCGACCCACTCCCGCAGCGGGCGCAGGAGGCCACTGAACAGCGCGCCGATGCCCAGCAGCGGGATCAGGTACTTCGCGGCCGTGAACGCGGCACTGACCAGAGCGAACCGCGCCGGGTGGGCGATACGTCGCTGTTCACGGTGCCAGGAGGCGCTGCCCTTCTCGGGCACGAGCGGAGTTGGGTAGAAACCGCCCATCCGCTCCCCCTCCGCACCGCCCAGCACATCCACCTCGCCCTTGCCGCCCAACCCGGCGGTGCTCACCCGGATCCGCTCGGCGATGCGCAGCTTCCCGTTCTCATCGGGGCGTCGCACCGCATAGTCGACCTTCATGAAGTAGTCCTCGGCGCTGAACGCGAGGCCGTCCGCCGCACCGCTGACCTCGCCGCCGGCCGCCTCCCGGGCCCCGGAGCCCACGCTCACCGTCTCGGTGCGAGGCTTCGACTCCCGGCGGGGGTCGTGGAAGACGCCGTCGATGATCACTGTGGCCCAGGTGTCCATCACGCCGTGACGCGCCCGCACCACGTAGGTGTGGCCCCCGACGGTCCCGCGGTACACGGTGACCTGGGGCTGCTTCGAGGTCTCGTCGACGGGCTCGGTGGTCGTCCCGGCGGGCTGGGTGGTGGCCATGTCTCCAGCCTGCCGAATCTCACCGCGCGCTGCCATCGACCCAATGGCCGAGGCCGGGCCGACGAAGGGATGAGATCAGAAGAGGATGAAGCAACCGGCCCCGAACAGGATCAGGAACGCGAACAGGGCGAAGCTCATGAAATTGTTCTCGGCCGCGGTGGGTTCGCGGTCCTCGGGGACCCAGTCGTCCTCGTGTGCGGTGCTCACTGGTGCACCATCCTTAGTGCGGCCTTGTTCGGTAAGGTCGTGACCACTCGGTCCCGGTGGGTGCACGGCCATTTGTGCGTGCCGTTCGACGGCCACGATGAGTTCTGCCGGCCCCGCCGGGCCGAGGCCATCTGAACGGCGTCAGGAACATGCCCCTTTGAGGGCCGAGCAGTGAGCTTCCGGCAGATGACCTCCACCAAGTGGTGCTCCTTCGATGAACCTGGAGTACGCGCATGTATGTCGGATGGGACTGGGGCAATACCACCCATGCTGTCGCTGTGATCGATGACCAGGGCCAGGTGATCGACCGCTGGCCCTGCCCCCACACCGAGGACGGGATTCGAGCCACCCTGGCCCGCCTGGCCAGCCACGGCCCTCCGGCTAGGCTGCCGGTCGCGATCGAGACCACCCGCGGGCTGGTGATCGACCGTCTCCTGACCGCCGGGCATCCCGTGGTCCCGGTCCATCCCAACGCGTTCAACGCCGTCCGTCCCCGCTGGGGCGCTGCCCGCGCCAAGGACGACCCCGGCGACGCGTTCAAGCTCGCCGACTACCTCCGCACCGACGGGCACCGCCTGCGGACCCTGCGCCCGACCGAGCAGGCGACCCTCGAGCTGCAAGCGCTGGTCCGGGCCCGCGAGGACCAGGTCACCGCCCGCGTGGCCGCGACCAACCAGCTCGCCGCCCTGCTGGCCGAGCACTGGCCCGGCGCCGGGGTGGTGTTCGCCCGCCTGGACTCCGATATCGCCCTGGCCTTCTGCGACAGGTTCCCCACCCCAGCCTCGGCCAAGCACCTGGCCCCGGCCAGAATGCGGGACTGGCTCGCCCGGCAGCACTACTCCGGCCGCGTCGACCCCGCTGCCCTGGTGGCCAGGCTTCGTGGGGCCCCCGCGCCTGCCTCGCGGCTCGGTGAGGAGACGATCACCGCGCTGGTTCGCACACAGGTCCAGGTCATCCGGGCCCTCAGAACAGCGATCGATGACCTTGAAGCCCAGATCGAGACGGCTCTGGCCGCCCATTCCTGGGCAGCGTTGATCCAGCCCCTGCCCCGGGTGGGGATCGTCAACCTCGCCCAGATCATCGGGGAGATCGGACCGTTGCTCGAACACGCCTCCAACGCTGACCAGCTCGCCGCCGAGGCAGGCGTCGTGCCCGTCACCCGCGCCTCGGGTAAATCCCACGCGGTCGTGTTCCGCTACGCCACCAACCGGCGGGCCCGCCAAGCCCTGGTCCGCTGGGCAGACAACTCCCGCCACGCCTCGCCCTGGGCGAAGAACATTTACGAGACCGCACGCGCCCAGGGCAAACGCCATGCCCATGCCGTGCGGATCCTGGCCCGGGCCTGGCTGCGGATCATCTACGCCTGCTGGCGCGACGGCACCTGCTACGACCCCGCCACCCACCAAGCCCACAGAACCGACAGAACACACAAAACCACCGCTCTCGCGGCCTAGAGGTTGACTCAGGGAACTCATCAGATCACTCCTAGTCTGCTCAGTTCGGTGACGGTCGAGATCGCGAGGATCACGAACACGACCGTGATGAACGCGGTGTAGGTCCAGCGGTGGCGGTGGTCGGCCCGCCAGAACCGCCGCAGGCTGACCACGCCGTTGACAGCGGCGATCGCGCACAGCGCCAGGCCCACCGGCGCCGCCACCCAGCCGGCGAGGCTGAGGATCGGGATCAGCACGGGGATCGCCACGTAGGTGATGACGCAGCGCAGCGCCGAGATCACCACCGAGACCCGGAACGCCTTGTGCGCCCCCTCTCCGGAGCGCAGGTCGGTGCCGGTGATGCCGAGCAGGCGTCGCATCGCACGGTCCGCGGTGCCGTCGGAGCGGAACCGGCCAGGGCGCGCTGCCGGGACGTCGACGCCCTGCAGCTCGGAGGAACTCATCAGTGGGCCTCGGATCCCTGGTCGTGCGCGGCCGGCTCGGCGTCACGCGCGTCCTCGGCCCGGCCCTTGGCCCGCCCGTGCCGGATCAGGCTCATCGCACCCATCCCGGCGGCCACCAGGCCCACGATGCCGATCAGCCCGCCGATGAAGAATCCCCAGTACAGCGGCTGCATGCGGATAGCCGAGTCCTCCACCCCCATGCCGCTGCCGATGAGGATCCCGAAGAACGGGGCCAGCAGCGCCACGACCACCCCGAGCAGCACCCTCCACAGTCCGGGCGGGGTGGGCACCAGATGCACCGGTCGGCCCGGGGGCACGGGGGCGTCGTGGTCGGCCTGCGGGGTGGCCGTGGGCGGGACGGTCGTGGTGGGGGCGCCTGCTGTGGCGCCCTGGGTGGAGGTGGTGTCGTTCATCGTGATCGCCCTTCTGCGCGGTCGTCGACGACGGCCAGTCCGTGCGTCTCAGAGGAACTGCGGGGGGTGCCGGTCTCCTGGCGGTTCTCGCCACCGGGCGCGAACTGGTTCAGCGCGCCCATCAGGGGGCCGACGATGTCCATGGGCAGCGGGAACACCACCGTGGAGTTCTGGTCCGCACCCAGCTCCAGCAGGGTCTGCAGATAGCGCAGCTGCAGCGACGCCGGTGCCTCGCTGAGGGTCTTGGCCGCATCGCGCAGCTCCTCGGACGCCTCGAGCTCACCGTGGGCGCTGATCACCTTGGCGCGGCGCTCACGCTCGGCCTCCGCCTGGCGGGCCATCGCCCGCTGCATCATCTCGGGGATCTCCACGTCCTTGATCTCGACGACCACCACGTCCACTCCCCAGGGCACGGCCTGCTGGGCGATCGACTGGTAGAGGTCCTCGTTCAGGTCGGCCCGGTGAGCGAGCAGGGTGTCCAGGTCCGCGCGACCCACCACGGAGCGCAGGGTGGTCTGGGCGAACTGGGAGGTGGCCACCGCATGGTTCTCCACCGCCATCACCGAGCGCACCGGGTCGGCCACCTTGAACATCACCACGGCGTTGACGCGGGCGGTGACGTTGTCGCGGGTGATGACCTCCTGCGGGGGGATGGTCAGGGTGACCACGCGCTGATCCACCCGCACCGAGCGATCCAGGAACGGCAGCATGATCACCAGGCCCGGCCCCAGCGGCCCGCGCAGCCGGCCCAGGCGGAACACCACCAGCCGCTCGTACTCGCGCACCACCTTCAACGAGGCGATGAGCAGCACGATCAGCAGTGCGACCACCACGATCGCGATGATCATGGACGCGGGAAGACTAGACATTCTCCTCAGCCCTCTTTCGTTCCGATGCGTAGCGGGTGCGCCCCAGAGTGAGAGCGACGGGGGCCTCGGAGTCCGGTCGGCGGTCGGAGGCGTAGCTGGTGCGACGACGCTGCACGGCCTCGATCGTCGCCGCCCGCTCCTCCAGGTTCTCGTCCAGCGACTTGAACAGCACCCCGTCGGGGTCCACGGGGCTGTGCCGCAGGTGCGACCACAGCGGGATCCCTGCCACGGCGGTCACCCCCGCGATCACCAGCAGCACCAGCTGGCTGGGCCAGTGCTGCACGGTGAACGAGGCGACCACCGGGAACACCACGGCCAGCACGGTCACCGCGCAGGCGATGCCGCGGTGGAAGCGGGCGGACTCGGAGGAGGGCCAGGCATCGACCGTGCGCCCCACCTCCTTACCGTCGTCCGAGGTGGTGCAGGTGTCCTTGACCGGGCAGGAGTTGCACACCAGCGGGCTGCCGCGGTACCGCATCACCCGGTTGTCCGGGTCGAAGGACTTCGGCCACAGCCACTGGTCCTCCGGGCACAGCCAGGCGTCGTGGTCCTCGTGGTACACGAAGCCCTCGGTGTGCTGCTCGTCGTTGGCGAGGTGCGCGCGCTTGGCCAGCAGGTCGATCCCGTAGGCCACCAGCACCAGGGCCAGCGCGTACCCGGCGGCGAGCCACGCGGTGAGCTCGATGCCACCCACCAGGCCGGTCACGAGGCCGGTCCTTCCCCGTCGTCCCGGCGGCGATCCGAGGCGTACCGGGCGCCGACAGCGACGTGCTCGCCGGTGCGGTCCTCACGGGCCTCCGGGGTCTCCTCCACGAACAGGGTCTCCGGCTCCATCCGGGTCACGGTGGCCTTGATGCCGTGCCGGACGCCCAGCTGAGTATTCGTAGTCGTGGGAGCCACCGAATCTTGCTCTTGGGGACCGCCGATCGTGCCGACGGGGGCCAGTAGCCGCCGCGGTGGGGACCACTGGCTCCCGCCGGCATCGGGTCACTGGGGCAGTGCGGTGTGTTCTCGCATGTTCCTGTCGCCGGTGTCGATCCAGATTGTGTTGTGCACGATGCGGTCCATGATCGCATCGGCGTGGACTGCTCCACCGAGCCGGGCGTGCCAGTCCTTCTTCGGGTACTGGGTGCAGAACACGGTCGAGCCGGTGTCATAGCGGCGCTCGAGCAGTTCCAGCAGCATCGAACGCATTCCCTCGTCAGGATGGTCCAGCAGCCACTCGTCGATCACCAGCAGCGAGAACGTGGAGTACTTCCGCAGGAACTTCGTCTGGCCCTGCGGCTTGTCCTTTGCCAGGGCCCAGGCCTCTTCGAGGTCGGGCATTCGGATGTAGTGGGCTCGGAGCCGGTGCTGGCAGGCCTGCTTCGCCAGCGCGCAGCCGAGGTAGGACTTCCCTGAGCCGGTGAAGCCCTGGAAGACCACGTTCTGTTGCCGCTGGATGAAGGAGCAGGTTGCCAGTTGCGCGATCACGTTCCGGTTCAGTCCCCGTTCCTCGACCAGATCCAGCCGCCGCAGGTCCGCTCCGGGATAACGCAGCCCCGCCCGGCGGATCAGACCCTCGACCTTTCCATGATTGAAGATGGAATGCGCCTCGTCCACGATCAGCTGGAGCCGTTCCTGGAACGACATCCCCAGCACGTGAGCCTCATCCTGGGCATCGATCGCGTCCAGCAGCGCGGTCGCGCCCATCTCGCGCAGCTTCCGCTTCGTGTCGTTATCGATCACGCTCACCGGACACCTCCGGCGTAGTAGTCGGCGCCACGGACGTATCCGCCGTCTTCCGCGGGTTCCTCGCGGGGTGGACGCAGGGCGGCGACCTTGTCCTGCCCGGTGGCCAAGATCGGGTGCAGATGCGCATAGCGCGGTGAACGGACCCGTCCCGTCAGCGCGAGTGCGCAGGCCGCCTCGACCCGATCTACGGAGAAGCGGCGAGAGAGCCGTAGCACCGCCAACGCGGGATCCAGGCCCTGTTCCACGATCGGCACGGACTCGAAGATCCGCTGGATCACGATCACCGTGGCCGGCCCGACCCGATCTGCCCACGCCCGCACCCTCTGCGCGTCCCAGGCCTGGAAACGCTCGCCCGCAGGTAGGTCCGCGTCGTTGGTGCGGTACTCATTGCTCGCGGTCTCCGGGAGCAGCAGGTGACTGGTCAGTCGCTGGCTGCCCTGATAGATCTCCAGCGTCCGGGCCGTGATGCGCAGATCGACCTTCGCGCCGATGTGCGCGAACGGCGCGGAGTAGAAGTTCCGCGCGAACGTGACGTGCCCGTTCCTGCCCACTCGTCGTCCGTAGTGCCATGTCGAGATCTCGTAGGGCACCGCCGGCAGCGGCGTCAGCAGCGGCCGCTCCTCCGCGTCGAACACGCTGGCGCGGGATCCGGGCCGCTTCTGGAACGGCTCCGCGTTATAGGCCTCCATCCGCTGCCCGATGGCGGCTGCAAGTTCGGGCAGGGACGTGAATCGCTGATCCCGCAGCCCGGCGATGACCCAGGTCGCGACGTGCGCGACGGTGTTCTCCACGCTCGCCTTGTCTTTCGGTTTCCGCACCCTCCCCGGGAGCACCGCCGCCGAGTAATGCGCTGCCATCTCGCGATACGCATCGTTCAGGACGATCTCGCCCTCGCGGGGGTGCTTCACCACACCGGTCTTGAGGTTGTCCGGAACGATCCTCGGGACCGTCCCGCCCAGCGCCTCGAACATCGCTACGTGCGCTCGCAGCCAGGACTCCTGGCGCATATCCAGCGCCGGGAAGCAGAACGCGTAACGAGAAAAAGGCAGGCAGGCAACGAACAAGAACACCTTCGAGACCTCGCCGGTGACCGGATCGGCCAGCTCCATCGTGGGGCCGGACCAGTCGACCTCCACGCTCTGGCCGGCCTTGTGACCGACTCTCGAAGCGGCACCGGTGACCATGACGTGGTGCTGGTAGGTGCGGCAAAACCGGTCATACCCCATCGCCGGATCCCCAGCCGCCGTGGTCGCGTCGAAGTACTCGCCGTGCAACAGCTTCAGCGTCACGCCGACCCTGGCCATCTCTCGATGGACCTGTTCCCAGTCCGGCTGTGCGAACACGCTCTCGTGCTCGCCCCGGCCCGGGAACAACCGGGCATACACCTGCTCATCGGCGACGTCCGCGATATCGCCCCACCCGATCCCTGCAGCGTCAGCGGCCTCGAACACCGCCCTCACGGACTTGCGGGACATGCCCTGCGAGGACGAAATCGCTCGCCCCGACAGACCTTCTGCGCGCAGCTGGAGCACCAGCTTCGCCCTGATCTTCCGTACCATTCCAGATTGCTCCTTCCGCCGCGTGCCCTATACACACGGCGGAAGGAGCGTAGACAGAGCGGCCCCAACGACACCACTGGTGGTCCCGAACGACGCCACCGCTACGGCAGCGACGTGGCACCCGAACCCTCGATCAGCGGACCCCAGCGAGGCGAATATTCACCCAGCCAGGCGATGTACACGAAGGGCAGGATCCCGCCGATCAGGAACAGCACGTCACCGGGCATCCGCATCCACTCCAGCGCCACGTTGCCGGGGTTGGAGAGGTAGCCCAGGGTGCGGGCCTCGAAGTAGCCCTGGTTGACCGACGCCCACAGCTGCAGCACGCCCAGCGGCAGCAGCGTCGCGAACATCATCCAGGCCAGGCCGATGTTGAGCGACCAGAAGGAGATCTTGGCGAGCTTCTCGGGCCACTTATCGGGCTTGATGATGTAGCGCAGGGCGAACAGTGCCAGGCCCACGGCCATCATTCCGTACACGCCCATCATCGAGCCGTGCGCATGGTTCGCGGTCAGGGAGGTGCCGATCTGGTAGTAGGAGACGATCGGCAGGTTCACCAGGAAGCCGAACACACCGGCGCCCAGGAAGTTCCAGAAGCCCACGGCCACCAGGAACATGACCGCCCAGCGGTGCGGGAACGGGGCGCTGGACCGGGACTCCTGGCGTGCCCCGAGCTGGAGGAACGTCCACGCCTCGACGGTCAGGAACGTCAGCGGGATGACCTCCAGGGCGGAGAACACCGCACCGAGGGCCATGTGCTCCACCGGGGTGCCGGAGAAGTACAGGTGGTGCATGGTGCCGATCACGCCGCCGGCGGAGTACAGGATCACGTCCAGCAGGATGATCTGGATGGCGATCTTGCGGCGCACCACGCCGAGCATCACGAACAGGTAGGCCACCATCACGGTGGTGAACAGCTCCAGGAAGTCCTCCACCCACAGGTGCACCACCCAGAAGCGCCAGAACTCCGCGACGGTCAGGTGGGTCTCGTTGGTGGCCAGCAGGCCCACCGCGTAGAAGGCGGGGATGGCCAGGGCCGCGTAGGCGAACAGCCAGGGCATGTTGAACTTCGACTCGGTGCGCAGCCGCGAGCGGATCGCCCGGAAGATGATGATGAACCACAGGAACAGGCCGATCACCAGCAGCACCTGGAACACGCGCGGCAGGTCGAGGTACTCCCACTGCTGGGAGAAGAACGGGGAGTCCTTCGCCCATTCGGGGCCGTAGATGCTGATCGCGGTGCCGCCGAACATGCCCACGACCACCAGGGCGACCGCGCCGAGCAGGCCGTAGGACAGCAGGTGCTGCCCCTTGGGTTCTCGTCCGGCGATGATCGGCGCCAGGAAGATCGCGGCTGCCAGGAACGACGCGGCCGTCCACAGCAGCGACAGCTGCACGTGCCAGGTGCGGGCCAGGTTGAACGGGAAGATCTGGGCCAGGTCGAAGCCGAAGAAGCCCTGCAGTTCGACCCGGTAGTGCTCCACGGACGCGCCCACGGTGGCCTGGATCAGGAACAGCAGGGAGACGACCAGGAAGAACCAGGCGGTGGACTTCTGGGCCTTGGTGATGCCCACCTCGCCGGGCTGGAGGAACTTCAGGGCCGTGGTGTCGTTGCCCTTCCAGCCCAGCTTGTTGCTCCAGCGGCCGAAGATCGCGAACAGGATGCCCAGCCCGCCCAGCAGGGCCACCAGGGAGATCGCGGACCACACCAGGATGTCGGCGGTGGGGTGGTTGTCCACGCGCGGCTCGGCCGGCCAGTTGTTGGTGTACGAGTAGTCCAGGCCCGGGCGCTCGGCGGCGCTGGCCCACGCGGTCCAGGCGTAGAAGGCGGTGAGGTCGTGGATCTCCTGCTCATCGGTGATGGCGTTGGGGATCAGGCCGTTCGCAGTGGTGGGGTCGCCGAAGAAGTCCCCGTAGTAGCCCTTCAGCTCCTCGAAGGCGCTGATCTGCTCGTCGGTGAGCACCAGGGTCCCGGTCTCCTCGTCGTACCGGTTGGTGCGCTGCATCTCGGAGGTGGCGGCCGCCGGCTCCTGCACGCCCTGCGCCTCGAGCTGCTCGCGGATGTGCTCGGTGCTGAGCCGCAGGTACTCGGCGGTGTAGTCCGGGCCCAGGTAGGCGCCGTGGCCCACGATCGAGCCGTACTGCTGGATGCCGCGGGACAGGAAGATGTTCTGTCCGCTGGTGATCTGCTCCTGGGTGTAGATCACCTCGCCGTCCTCGCTGACCACCTGCTGGGGCAGGGGCATGGAGTGCGTGTAGGTGCGGTAGGCGAGGACGCCCATCACGAAGAACCCGAACACCAGCACGAGTGCGACGCCCTGCACCCAGCCCTTGGAGATGGCAATTTCCGAACCGGTGCGCTTCTGATCACTTTTCTCTATCACACTCATGCCAGTGATCCGTTCTGTCGAGGATGCGACTCGGAGGGATTCCGGTCGACAGCTTCTCGGAGAGTACTCAGGTTTCTCAGGGCGCGTCAAGCAACCATCACAGCAGGTCAGGTGGTCTTTTCGGGCGCTCTTACAGGCGTCGACACTGTCCTGTGAATGATGCAGATCAAGTAACAGGATGAATTCTCGACGCACAGCATCTGATATCGTGGAACACATTTCGGACACTCGTCCACGGAAATGTCCGGGTGGTGCGAATAGTGCACCCGATCGCGCGTGGAATGACCAGATGGCCGCGCCCTGAACAGGGGCGGCAGCGCGATGGATGACGGCACGATGGGGACTACGGGGCGTTGGAGCGACATTCGTCGTCACTCCCGCGTCCCGCCGGGATGCAGGTGGTCGAGGCCGGATCTCGCGGGCGGTCGGCGGCCTGCGGTGCAGGTCACGCTACGCCGCTTCGGCATCGAAGGCGAGGGCCGGCGCACAGTCCGCGGGGCTGGTCGCGGGCTGGTCGCGGGCATGAAGTGACCCCCCGTGCACCTGCCAGAGCCCGCCTGCCCTTGCTGCCGTCAAGCCCTGGGGGAGTTCAGCGAGATGACACCACACGAGGGGTCGCCCACGAGTGTAGCGGTCCCGGCCGCAAGGTTCGAGGCGGTGTGCGGTATGCCGCTCAGCGCGTGGTTCAGCTCAGCGGCCGGTTCAGCCCCCGGGCGTGAGGCCTTAGGTAACGACACTGCAACGGAACGGGGATCACCCGGTTTCCTGTCACCGTGTCGACTACTGTCCCCAACAGCACAAAGCCGTGATCCCCTTCACACGGCGGTGCTGTCGCCGTCATCGCTGTGCCCCGCAGTCCCCGTCCCCCTCTGTCCCCCAGGAGAGTTCCATGAGTTTCGCCGACATGATCAGTGCCACCAATGGGGTGATCTGGTCGATCCCCCTGGTCGCCCTGTGTCTCCTCGCCGGCCTGTACTTCTCGATCCGCACCGGGTTCGTGCAGCTGCGCGGCCTTCCCGACATGATCAAGCAGCTCATCGGCGGTGAGAAGTCCGTCGACGGCACCTCCTCGTTCCAGTCGCTGATGATGTCGCTCGCCAACCGCGTGGGCATGGGCAACATCGGTGGTGTGGCCACCGCGATCGCCTTCGGCGGCCCCGGCGCCGTGTTCTGGATGTGGACCGTGGCCTTCCTCGGCGCGTCCACGTCGTTCATCGAGTCCACCCTGGGACAGATCTACAAGGAGAAGGACCCGGACACCGGTGAGTACCGCGGTGGCCCGGCCTACTACTTCGAGAAGGCCTACCGACACAAGGCACCCGGTCTCTCCCTCGCCTTCGGCGTCCTGTTCGCCATCACCACGATCTTCGCCATGAGCTTCTTCCTGCCCGGCGTGCAGGCCAACGGCCTCTCCTCCGCGATGAACAGCGCCTGGGGCGTCCCCACCTGGGCCACCGCCATCGGCATGGTCATCCTGCTGGCCTTCATCGTGATCGGCGGCGTCAAGCGCATCGCCATGTTCGCCGCCTACGTGGTCCCGCCGATGGCGATCCTCTACATCCTCGCGGCGCTGCTGGTGTTCTTCGTGAACTTCGACCAGATCCCCCACGTGTTCGGAGAGATCTTCTCCGGCGCCTTCGGCATGCACGCCATCTACGGCGCGATCATCGGCCTGGCCATCAAGTGGGGCGTGCAGCGCGGCATCTACTCCAACGAGGCCGGTCAGGGCACCGGCCCGCACCACGCTGCCGCCGCCGAGGTATCCCACCCGGCCAAGCAGGGCTTCGTGCAGGCCTTCTCCGTGTACATCGACACCCTGTTCGTGTGCACCGCCACCGCGTTCATCATCATCTCCACCGACATGTACACGGTGTTCCAGGACGAGACCTTCCCGGCCGAGGGCGACCCGCTGTACGTGGGTGAGCTCGGCCAGGACGTCGAGCCCGGCCCCGGCTTCGTCCAGGCAGGATTCGACACCTTCGCCCCCGGCCTGGGTGCCAGCTTCGTGGCGATCGCGCTGGCGTTTTTCGCCTTCACCACGATCGTCGCGTACTACTACATGGCCGAGGTCAACGTGGTGTACCTCGCCCGCCGCCTCCGGAACCCCCTGCTGCGCCGCGCGATCATCCGCTTCCTGCAGGGCCTGGTCCTCATCTCCGTCGCCTACGGCGCCGTGACCTCCGCCGGCTCCGCCTGGGGCCTGGGCGATATCGGTGTGGGCTCGATGGCCTGGCTGAACATCGTGGGCATCCTGGTGGTCCAGGTCCCCGCGCTGAAGGCACTGAAGGACTACTACCAGCAGAAGAAGCAGGGGATCGACCCGCAGTTCGATCCCCGCGCGCTGGGCATCCACGGCGCCGAGTTCTGGGAGCACCGGGCCGATGGCCTCGCCCTCCAGGGCCGCACCGGGGCCGACGTGAAGGAGCAGGCCGCCGATCAGGCCGCCCGCCCCGACGGCTACGGCCCTGCGGGCGGACCGGGCTCGCACAGCGCCTGACCCGGGAGGCGGCGCCGCGCTCGGCGATGCCGACCCGCACGGCGCCGCCCCTCCCCCGACGACGAACGACCCGGTCCGCATGGGCCGGGTCGTTCGCTGTGTGGGGCCAGACGGAGCTGCGGCTCCCGACCTCAGGGCGGGCTCTGTGTGGGCCGTCAGGCCAAGCGCTGTGCGGGCGAGACGGTCTTGGCCGGATCCGTCTCGGGCAGGTCGCCAAGGACCTCGTCGATGCGGGCCATGACGTCGGCCTCGAGGCGCACCCCGGCGGCCTTCACGTTCTCCGTGACCTGCTCGGGGCGGGAAGCGCCGATGATGGCGCCGGCCACGTTGTCGTTGGTGAGCACCCAGGCCACGGCGAGCTGAGCCATGGTGAGGTCCAGCTCCTCGGCGATGGGGCGCAGGCCCTGGACCGCCTCGAGAGTGGGGTCGTTCAGGAAGCGCTTGATCATGTCGGCGCCGCCCTTCTCGTCCCGGGCGCGGGAGCCCTCCGGCGGTTCGGCACCGGGCTGGTACTTACCGGTGAGGATGCCCTGGGCGACGGGCGACCACACGATCTGGGAGACGCCCAGCTCCTGCGAGGTGGGCACCACGCGCTCCTCGATCACGCGCCACAGCATGGAGTACTGGGGCTGGTTGGAGACCAGCTGGATGCCCAGATCGCGGGCCAGCTGGTGGCCGGCGCGGATCTGGTCGGCGTTCCATTCGGAGACGCCGATGTACAGGGCCTTGCCGGCGTGGACCACCTCGGCGAAGGCCTGCATGGTCTCCTCCAGCGGGGTCGCGTAGTCGTAGCGGTGCGCCTGGTAGAGATCCACGTAGTCGGTCTGCAGGCGGCGCAGGGAGCCGTCGATCGATTCGCGGATGTGCTTGCGGGACAGGCCGGTGTCGTTGTGGCCCTTGGGGCCGGTGGGGAAGTACACCTTGGTGAAGATCTCCAGCGACTCGCGACGCTCGCCCTTCAGGGCCTCACCGAGCACCACCTCCGCGGCGGTGTTGGCGTAGGTGTCGGCGGTGTCGAAGGTGCTGATACCGGCGTCGAGAGCGGCCCGCACGCAGGCGGTGGCGCGCTCGTCCTCCACCTGGGAGGCGTGCGTGAGCCAGTTGCCGTAGATGATCTCGCTGATCTTGAGGCCGCTGCGGCCGAGGTGTCGGTGTTCCATGTGGAAACACTACGGCGAGCGCCTGCCCCTCCAGAAGGGGCCATACCCGCTGCCCCAGGAGGAGGGCCTCGTGCACCGGGGACCACGGTGCGGACCCCCGTGGCAGACCCACCGGGTGTGACCTAGGATACGGCCACCCTGCAGGCCCGTCCCCCACGGGCCTGCGCGCTTCCCCGACCCGACAGTCCGAAAGCGAACCATGAGCACCTCGCACCCCTCCTCCCCCTCCCCCGGCAAAGGCCCAGCCCCCGGCACAGGACCCACTCCCGGCACCGGCACCGGCGGCGCACCCCGCGCCGACCGCGGCGCCTTCTCGGGCCGCACCGCGTTCATCTTCGCGGCCATCGGATCCGCCGTGGGCCTGGGGAACATCTGGCGCTTCCCCGCCGTGGCCTACGACAACGGCGGCGGCGCATTCATCCTCCCGTACCTGGTGGCCCTGCTGACCGCCGGCATCCCCCTGCTGTTCATCGACTACGCGATCGGCCACCGCTGGCGGGGCTCACCCCCGATGGCATGGCGCCGCCTGACCCGCTGGACCGAGTTCATCGGCTGGTGGCAGGTGCTGATCTGCGTGGTCATCGCCGTGTACTACGCGCTCATCATCGCGTGGGCCGCCAATTACACCGTCTTCTCCGTCGACACCCGCTGGGGCGACGACCCCGGCGCCTTCTTCGGCTCCTTCACCCGGGCCCTCGAAGGGGCCGACGTCACCGTCGCCTTCGACTACGTCCCACCCGTGCTCATCACCTGCATCCTGGTGTGGGTGGCCATCGTGCTGGTGATGGTGCTGGGTGTGCACAACGGCATCTCCAAGTCCGCGATGATATTCATCCCGCTGCTGGTGATCATGTTCGTGATCCTGGTGGTGCGGGCCATGATGCTGCCCGGCGCCTTCACCGGCCTGAACGCCCTCTTCCGGCCCAACTGGGGCGCGCTGCTGAGCCCGGGGGTGTGGGTCGCGGCCTACGGCCAGATCTTCTTCTCCCTGTCGGTGGCGTTCGGCATCATGCTCACCTACGCCTCCTACCTGAAGAAGAACACCGACCTCACCGGCTCCGGCCTGGTGGTCGGCTTCGCCAACTCGAGCTTCGAGATCCTGGCCGGCATCGGCGTGTTCAGCGCGCTGGGCTTCATGGCCCAGGCGCAGGGCGTCGCGGTCGACGAGGTGGTCTCCTCCGGCATCGGCCTGGCGTTCATCGCCTTTCCCGCCATCATCGGCGAGGCCCCCGGGGGTGCACTGATCGGCGTGCTGTTCTTCGGCTCCCTGGTGCTGGCCGGCTTCACCTCACTGGTCTCGATCGTGGAGGTCGTCATCTCGGCGATCGGCGACAAGTTCGGGCTCTCCCGCGTGCCGGCCACGCTGCTGGTGACGGTCCCGCTGGGCCTGTTCTCGATCGCGGTGTTCCCCACCACCATGGGCCTTGCCCTGCTGGACGTGATGGACAACTGGGTCAACCAGTACGGCATCGTCGGTGCCGCCCTGGTGAGCACCGTGGCGCTGGTCTACCTGGTGCGGGCCCTGCCCACACTGCGCGACCACCTGAACCTGCGCGGTTCTTTCCGCCTGGGCATGGGATGGACCGTCTGCGTGGCGGTGATCGTGCCGATCGTGCTGGGCGTCTCGCTGATCGCCTCCACCATCGACCTGATCGGCGGCGAGGGCACCTACTCCGGCTACCCGCTGTGGTTCAACATCGTGTTCGGCTGGCTGATGGCACTGAGCCTGGTGGTGGGCGGCGTGGTGCTGTCCCTGCTGCCCTGGCCCCGCGACTCGAACCTGAACCGGCCGGACTCCGACGGGGATGAACTGGCACCGCCCGTGGTCCCTGGCACCGGCCTGTCCGGCCATGGCGTGGCCACCCCCCACCAGCTGCGCCCGGCCGGGCCACAGGACGGCCGTTCCTGAGGCCCGTATTCCCAGGCACCCAACCTCTCTACTGTTCCCGAACTCCAGGAGGAGTCAATGTCCGTCTCCGCGATCGTCATGATGGCCGTCTCGATCCTCACCGTGTGGGGAGGACTCGTGGCCGCGGTGCTGAACATCATGCGCCACCCCGAGAGCGACGTCTGACCAGCACTGCTCGAGGCCCTGACCGTTGCGCCCGCGCCACGGTCGGGGGCCTCGACCATGTCCGCGGCATCGCTCGAAAGCCCCGGATGTGACCTAGGTCTACCGGTTGGTCATGGATCGGGACGATCCGACACGGACCAGGGACCAACTTCCCAAGTCGGGCACAGCGGTCACCCGGCAAGGGTGCGCCCGCGTCGTCACAAGCGCTACGGCTCACATCACCGCTGGCCAGCGCGAAATGTGGAGGAGAAGGCGAAGGAGTGAGCGACCCCGGGAGGGGTGACGCGCGAATAAGCGCGGAAAATCGCGCGATTATACGACAGCGCTCCGCACCTACCGACCGTTTAGGCTTACGATTCTGCAACATCACACGCTCCCGCCTAGGGTGGGGTCATGGCGCCCACACAACCGGTGTGCGTTTCGAGACCCGGGAGGTATGTCATGACCGATCCCTACCGTGACCAGGACCAGACCCACCGCGGGGAGCCGTGGAACCAGCCGCCCACCCCGGGCGCGCCCGGCACCACGTCCGGTGGTGTGGAGGGCCAGGGAATCCCCGGCCCCGGCGTGCAGGGCACCGCGGTGCCCCCGCCACCCGTCCCCCACGGCGACGACAAGAGTGGAACCGGCCAGCAGGCCAAGGACTCCGCACGCAACGTCGCCGAGGACACCAAGCAGGCAGGCGGCGCTGTGGCCGGCACCGCCAAGGACGAGGCCCTCAGCGTGAAGGACGATGCCGTGCGCGAGGGACGCAAGCTCTGGGACGAGACCTCCTCGACCCTCAGCACCCAGGCCTCCGACCAGCTCAACCGCGCCGCCGGCACGGTGCGCACCTTCACCGACGACCTGGCGCGGATGTCCCGCGGCGAGAAGCCCGAGGACGGCCTGGCCACCGATCTGGCCCAGCAGGTCACCGACCGCACCGGCGCCCTCGCCGACTGGCTGGAGAACCGCGAGCCGGCCGACGTGCTGACCGAGGTCAAGAGCTTCGCCCGCCGTCGCCCCGTCGCGTTCCTGGCGATCGCCGCCGGCCTCGGCTTCGCAGCCGGGCGCCTCACCCGCTCCGTCGCTCAGGTCCACTCCGACGACGACGACCAGGACGTCTGGGCCAGCCGCACCGATACCGCGGGCTCCTACGGCCCGGGCGACGGCCAGTACCGGGCCACCCCCGTGGACCCGTCCGTCGGCCAGGCGGTCCCCGGCACCCCGGGGTACAACGCACCCGGTCAGCAGGGCTACCCCTACGACGCTCCGGTGCCCCCCGCCGAGCCGACCCGTCCGGTGCCCCCGCGCCTGCCCGAGACCGATGGGCGAGGTGACATCCGGTGAGCTCCCAGTACACCCCTCCACCCACCGAGGCCGAGCGCCGGGCGGAGACGGAGTCCTTGGGGACCCTGATGTCCAAGGTCACCACGGACCTGTCCACGCTGATCCGACAGGAGATCGCGCTGGCCAAGGCCGAGCTGACGATCTCCGCCAAGAAGGCGGGCAAGGGCGCCGGGATGTTCGGCGGCGCCGGTGTGGCAGGTCACTTCGTCCTGCTGTTCCTGTCCATCGCCCTGTGGGCCGCCCTGGGCGGCACCGTCATCGGCTACGCATGGGCCGGCGTGATCCTCGCGATCCTGTGGGCGATCCCGGCCGTCATCCTCGCCGTGGTGGGCAAGAAGAACATCGACGAGATCGAGGGCGCTCCGCAGACCGCCGAGACCCTCAAGCAAGTCCCCGAAGCCGTTACTCCCTCTAAGGAACCGCGATGAACCAGCAGCATCCTGACGAGATCCGTGCCGATATCGAGCGGACCCGCTACAACCTGTCCAACGACGTGGACGCCATGGCCGAGAAGGTCACGCCCTCCAACGTCGCCCAGCGCCAGGTCGACAAGGCCCGCGGTGCCGTGCGCGACGCCGTGGGCGGCGTCAAGGACCGCGTGATGGGAACGGCCGACGGCGTCGGCACCAGCGTCTCCGACACCGCATCCAGCGCCAAGCACGGCGTGCAGTCCGCGGCGCAGGACGCCGGTGACGCCGCACGCCGGGCACCCCACCAGATCAAGCGGCAGACCCAGGGCAACCCCCTGGCCGCCGGCCTGATCGCCCTGGGCGTGGGCTGGCTCGCGGCCTCGCTGCTGCCCGCCTCCCAGAAGGAGCAGGAGCTCGCCTCCCGCCTCGAGGATCGCGCACAGCCGGTCCTCGACGACGTCAAGGACCAGGCCCGCCACGTGGCCGAGGAGCTCAAGGAGCCCGCTCAGCAGGCTGCCCAGAACGTCAAGGAGTCCGCTCAGGACAGCGCCGAGAACGTGAAGCTCGAGGCGCAGATCCAGAAGGACGAGGTCACCGACTCGGCCAAGAGCAACGCCGAGGACGTGCGCAAGACCGCGCAGGACGGCTGACACCCTCCTGCTCGTCGACGGCCCGGAGGCCCGCACCGCCTGATGGTGCGCGGTCCCGGGCCGTCGGTGCGCCTGCTCAGCGGTACAGCGGGAACTGCACCCCGAGCCAGAACGCTGCGGCGACGGCCAGCACCGAGGCGGCCACCACCGCCACGTCCAGGGCCGTGACCCTCAGGTACGCCAGGCGCAGGGACCGCCCGCGCGGGTTGGCCGCACCGTAGGTGAAGCCGCGGGTCTCCAGCGCCTCCACGGTGGTGCGCACGTTCTTGGCCGTGTTCAGCATGATCGGGTAGAACGCCGTCACGGCCAGGGTGCACCACTGCAGGATCACGCGCCATCCCAGGATCCCGCGCCGCTGCGGCGGGGCGTGGCGCAGGCGCTGCCCCTCGAACACCGTCACGTACTCGTCCACCAGGATCGGCAGCATGCGGTACCCGTAGCTGACGCCGAAGGCCAGCAGCTCCGGGGCGCGCAGTGACAGCAGGGCATCGGAGAGCTTCTCCGGGTCCAGCGACACGAACGCGGCCATCGACGCCATCGACACCGCCCCCAGCTTGAGGTTCAGCTCCGCCAGGGCCACCAGGGTGTCGAGGTCGCCACCGAACAGGAACGCTGCGATGAACAGACCGATCACGTCGGCCCCCAGGCCGATCACGAACAGCCCCAGCACCAGTGGCCCCACACGGGCCAGCGCCACCGAGACCACCCCCAGGCCGAACAGGCCCAGCAGCACGGTGAGGTTGTGGGTGAACCAGGGGGCGATCGCGAGGATCAGGTACCACAGCAGCACCATCCGCGGATCCATCCGGGAGAAGATCCCGCCGCGGGTGGAGTAGGCGGTGCGCAGCAGTTCCAGGCGCACCCAGTCCACGCTGAGCACGTCGTGGGTCTTGCGGGCCATCAGCGGTGACCTCCCAGGACGAGGGCGGGCGCAGGCACAGGCTCGTGCGCGGAGTCGGAGTCGGGGTCCTGGTGGTCGGGCGGCTCGGCGAGCTGCAGGTGTCCGCGCAGCTCCGCGGCGGTCAGCGGGAGGGGTTCGATGCCCAGCTGGTGCGCGATGCGGGCGGCCTGCGGGGGCACCAGGCGTGCCTGCCGGGTGATCTCCGGGCGGGAGAACAGCTCGCGGGGGGTGAGGTCGGCCAGGACGCGGCCCTGGTCCAGCACGATCACCCGGCTGGCCCAGGTGGCCACCAGCTCCATGTCGTGGCTGGCCACCACCGCGCAGCGCACCGTGTCGGACAGGGAGTCGAGCATCCCGATCACGTCGTCGCGGGAGCGCACGTCCAGGCTGGAGGTGGGTTCGTCCAACAGCAGCAGGGAGGGGCGCATGGCCAGGCCGATCGCGATGGTGGCGCGTCGCTGCTGCCCGCCGGAGAGGCTGCGGCCATCGCGCTCGGCCAGGGGTGCCAGGCCCACCCGGTCCACCACCTCGTCCACCAGGGCCTCGGCGCCGGGCACCCGCCGGCCGGTGGGGAACAGGGCCACGTCCGCCCGCACGGTGTCCTTGAGGAACATCCGCTGGGGGTGCTGGTACAGGTAGGAGACGCGGTCGGCCAGGCGCGCGGCCGAGCGCGAGCGGGTGTCGATGCCGGTGACGGTCACGGTGCCGGAGCGCGGCACGATCAGGCCGGTCAGCAGCTTCATCAGGGTCGTCTTGCCGGCGCCGTTGGTGCCCACCAGGGCCACGCGCTCCCCGGCACGGAGGTCGAGGTCCAGGTCCACCAGCACCGGCGCGAGATCGCCGCGCACGGTGCGGTAGCCGTGGTTGACACCCACGAGCGAGGCGACGACCTCATCGCAGGGGGCGAGCCCGCCTGACGGGGTGTCGCCTCCTGACAGTGCGGTGCCTCCTGGCAGTGCGACGCTGCCGGAGGGCGCAACCACAGGCGCCTCGACCGGGGCCGGTCGGTCCTGCACGTGGGGCCTCAGCATCGGTACGGCACTGTCCACGTCCAGCGCCACCGACTCGGCACCCACCGCAGCGGTGAGGGCCACGGCGTCCGGGGCGGGGATGCCGTTGGCCTCCAGCTCACTGTGCCGGTCCATCGCCTCCTGCACCGGTAGGTGCCACACGGGGGCGCCGTCGGCCATCAGCACCACGGAGCGGGCGAACTCCGCGATGAACTCCGCGTGGTGCTCGATCGCGATCACGGTGATGCCGTGCTCGCGGTTCAGCTCGCGCAGCCGCAGGTAGATCTCGCGGGCCCGGGCGGGGTCGAGCTCGGCCACGGGCTCGTCGACCACCACCACCTCGGGGCGTAGCGCCAGCGCCGCGGCGAGCGCCACCAGGTGCGCCTGACCGCCGGAGAGCTGCCACACGAAGTGATCGCGCAGGTGGGAGATGCCCAGCTGCTCCAGGGCCTCCTCGGTGCGCTCGCGGTAGTCCTCGTGACCGAAGTTCAAGGGTCCGAAGGCGACCTCGTCGCGCACCGTGGGGCGCACCAGCTGGTTCTGGAAGTCCTGGTAGACGTACCCGACACGGCTGGACAGCTCGGCGACCGACGAGTCCCAGGTGTCCACCCCGTCCACGTGGACGTGGCCGGCGAAGTCCCCGTTCCAGTAGTGCGGGACCAGGCCGTTGAAGGTCTTGCACAGGGTGGTCTTGGCGGAGCCGTTGCCCCCGACCACCGCCACGAAGTCCCCCCGCTCGATGGTGAGGTCCACGTTGCGCAGGGTGTCGCGGTCGGTCCCGGGGTAGCGGAAGGAGAGGTCCTTGACCACGATCACCGGGTCGGCAGCGGGGGCGGCGGAAGTGGCGGGGACAGGCGGGGTGGGGGCGGCGGTGTGCACGTCGGGCTCCGGTCCCTCAGCGCTGCGGCTGGTCGGACTCGGCCCGCAGCCCCGGGTCGGTGGGCAGCTCCGGGTCGGTGGGCAGTTCGGTATCAGCAGCGGTGCGGGAGAGGCGGAACAGGATGATGGCCACCAGCATCACCACCGCGATCGCGACCACGGGGACCACCACGAACCAGCTGCCGAGCTGGTCCAGGAAGTCCGGCTCCCATTCGCCGGCGTTCAGGTCGAACGCCTCCAGGAAGGCGAAGCCGAAGGAGGCGACGGCCAGCAGCAGCGCGAAGCCCACGAACAGCGGGGTCCTCGGGGCGCGGCCGGGGATGGGCTCACCGGGGACGCGGGGACGCATGCCCATCAGCGGCTCGATCTTCCCGTGCAGCGCCGGGATCAGCCACATGGCGGGGATGGCACCCAGCAGGATGCCGCTCATCAGCACGTCCACGCCCAGGCCGATGACCTCCAGGGTCAGGACGGACTCGGGCAGGCCCTCGACGAACTCGGCGTCCTCCACGCCGATCCACACCTTGGCCAGGTCCACCACGGCCGAGAGGATCTTGTCGACCAGCACCAGCACGATCGCGCCGATGAAGATCTGGGGCCGGCTGCGGGGATTGCGGATCAGGGAGCCGGCGATGTAGACGGCCAGGAACATCTGCAGGTAGCCCTCCACCTCGGCGAGGCCGGAGAAGTCGCCCATCAGCAGGTCGGTGAAGACGATCTCCCCCAGCGGGGCGCCGAGCGCCGCCCAGAACGGGGAGAACAGGGCCGCCATCGCCAGCGGCACGAACACCATGTAGGAGACGGAGATGTCGACCGGGCCGATGGAGGGGTCCGGGATGATCTCCAGGATGATGTTCGACAGCCCGAACAGGGACATCGACAGCACGAAGATCATCAGCTTCTGGGACGTGGTCAGGTCCATACGGCGCAGGCCGTCGACGGTGCCGCGCAGGGTGCCGCGGCGCCGGTCGCCATCGGAGCTGCGAGGGGTCTGGGGCGTCGGGGGCTGGGTGGACGCAGGGGTCTGGACGGACATGGCGTTCTCCTGGGGTGAGAGAAGGGATGCGGAGTGGGTACGGGACGGAGGACGGGTCAGGTGGAGGACGGGTCAGGTGGCGGGGGTGAGCCGGGCGGCGAGCACGTCGATGAGGTCAGCCGGGGAGTCGAGCACCAGGTCGGCGTGACCAGCGGCGAGGGCCGACTCAAGGGCGGCATCGGGGTCCTTGCCACCGCGCAGCAGGCACACGGTGCCGATGCCGGCGTCCTTCCCGCCGCGGCCGTCGTTCAGGGCCTTGTCGCCCACGTAGACCACGTCGGCACGGTCGGTGGCCAGTCCCGCGAGCGCGGCGTCGAACACGGCGCGGCCGGGCTTGCGCACCCCGATCTCGTCGGAGTAGGCGGCGGGGCCGATCAGGTGGCCCACGCCGTAGCGGTCCAGGATCTCCCGCACCCCACGACCGGAGATGGTGTTGGAGACGATGCCGACCACGACGTCGTTCTCGGCGCACCACCGGATCAGGTCGATCACGCCGGGGCGCGGGGCGGGCAGGGACTTCGCGCGGTGCAGGGCCAGGGACAGCTGCGGGGCCTCCAGGCGCAGGACGGCGCGCAGCGGCTCGGGCAGATCCGCCCCGACCAGGTCGCCCCACAGGACGGCGGGGTCCACCTCGTCGTGGCGGTGGCCCGGATCGGCCAGGGCGTCCCGTTCGCGCTTGCGGGCGCGGTGGCGGTCCCAGCCATCGGCGACGGCCTGCGCGGCATCCTCCAGGGTGAGCTGGATGCCGATGCGCTCGGCGAGGGCGAGGATCATGCCGCCCACCTCGCGGTCCCGCTCCGGGTTCGGGGAGGACTCGGTGATCACGCCCCCGTGGTCCAGGAGCAGGGCGGGGCGGGCGGGAGCGGGTCGCGGGCGGGTGGTCGCGGCGTCCGGCACGGTCGTCCCCGCCATCTGCACGGCCGGGGCTGGGGCCGCATCGAGGGCCTCGCGCAGCGGGTAGATCAGGTCCTCGGGGGTCTCGAGCACCAGGTCGGGGGTGTCGGAGACGTGGAACGGGGGGTTGTCGGTGCGGCGGTCGCGGGTGATCACCACGGCACCGGCGTGGGCCCGACGGCCGGCGGCCACGTCCCGGTCGAAGGTGTCGCCCACGTACCAGGCCTCCTCGGGTCGCACACCCAGGGCGTCGGCGGCCAGGCGGATCATGCCGGGGTGGGGCTTGCGGATCCCCACCTCGTCGGAGTAGATCTGCACGCCGAAGTGGTCGGCGAGGCCGTGCTGCTCGAGGATCCGGCGGTGGGCGCGACCGGAGTGGGCGTTGGAGACGATGCCCAGGCGCAGCCCGCGCTCCCGAGCGAGGTCCAGCAGCGCCGGGATGCCGGGGCGCACGTGGTGGTCGGCCACCAGCGGTGCCATCGCCGCGAGGATCGCCGAGGCGTCCAGGGCGAGGGCGGCGCGCACGGGGGCGGGCAGGTCGGCCAGCAGGAACTCGCCGACGATCTCCCGGGGGTCCAGCTCGCGCGGCTCCTGCCGGCGCGAGGAGGCGTTCTTCCACAGGGACAGGGCGGTGCGGCCGGCCCGCAGCGAGGCCTCGACCTGCGCGACGTCGAGCTCGGCGCCGAGCGCATGCCCGCGGGCGGCCAGCTGGGTCGCCAGGTCGCGGGCCCAGGTCATACGGGCGGTGGTGGAGAAGACCACGCCCCCGAAGTCCAGCAGCAGGGCCCGAGGGGCGGGCAGAGCCGGCGCCGGAGCCGACTGCGCGGTGACCGAGCGGGACTCGGCGAGGAAGGAAGGCGCGGTGCTCACGTCTCTCCGTTCGAGGGGGTCCGACCCGCTCCGGGCCGGCACCTCCCACGCTAGGAGGGCCCGGGGGGCGGCTTGTGAACGCCGGGTGAACCCGGTGACACACCTTCGCCACTGGACCTGAAACTCTTCAGATGCCCACGTCGGGCCGGGGATGCCGACGGCCGGGCAGGTGGTAGACGTGGCCCATGCCGCGCTCCCGCCCCACCCTCGCCGACGTCGCCCGTGCAGCCGGAGTCTCCTCCGCGACTGCGTCGATGGCGCTGAACGACCGGCCCGGCGTGCGGCACGAGACGCGCCTGGCGGTGCTGGCGGCGGCCCGGACGGTGGGGTACCGACGTGCCGGCCGGGGCACCAGCGGGCTGATCGGGGTGCTCCCCACGGACCTGGGGAACCCGTACCACACCGATGTGATCGCAGGGATCGAGGAGCAGGCCGAACGGCAGGGCACGGGGGTGGTGATCGCCCATGGGAGGCGCGACAGCGCCCACCTCGAGCGCCAGCTGCAGCGACTGCTGGACCTGGGGGTGGACGGCGTGATCGCGGTGACGACCTGGCTGAGCCCCACGGCGCTCGAGGCGGCCGCGGCACTGCTGCCGGTGGTGGTGATCGGGCGCATGCAGGATGCGGTCCCGGGCACCGATACCGTGCGCAACGATGACGAGGCGGGGGCGGCGCTGGCCGTGCGCCACCTGGTGGAACGAGGGCACCGGCACCTGGTCCACGTGACGCTGTCCACGCGGCCCGGACCGGCCTCCCGACGCGCCGGGTTCCTGGCCGAGGCGGAGCGCCTGGGGCTGCGGGACCGGGCGCGGGTGATCGGCCCCGACTCCCCGGCGGAGGGCATGGAACTGGTGCTGCGTGCCTTGCGCCGCGGGGACCCTGACGCCCCGACGGCCGTGTTCGCGGCCAACGACATCGCCGCGGTGTCGGTGCTGCACCGCGCCGCCGATCGTGGGATCCGGGTGCCCGAGCAGCTGAGCGTGGTCGGCTACGACAGCTCGACGGTGGCCCTGACGGTGCGCCCGCACCTGACCAGCGTGAACCAGCCTCGATCGGAGATGGGCAGGCTCGCCGCCCAGATGCTGCAGGAGCGGTGGCGGGGCCGGGCGCACGACGCGGTGAGTGTGGTCGCCCCGGTGCTGCGGGTGCGCGGCTCCACCGGTACCGGGCCGGCGCTGCTGTCGTAGGCGGTCCGCGGGATGCCGAATGTGACCTGCGCCGTCCTGGTTCGCGCTGATCGCAGGCGTCAGGTAATCTGTACCTCGCTCTATGAGCGCTGGAGGATTCGCCTAGCGGCCTATGGCGCACGCCTGGAACGCGTGTTGGGTTAACGCCCTCGGGGGTTCAAATCCCCCATCCTCCGCCGTGTCCTGAGTCGCGACATCGTTGACAGACGATGTCGCGACTCAGGCTTTTTTGCGTGGGTTCACTGGCTGGCCGGGGCGGGGTGTCTGGGTGGGTGTGCTGTGGGTTCGCGGGAGCTTGGGCTGGTAGTCCCGGCCGGGGTCGGTGCGGTACTCACCGGTCAACGATCACCAGCACGATCCCTGCCCAGGGCTGTGTCGTGAACTCACACACCCCATCCCGCGCCGTGTGACCAGCGATGATGGTGTTTTCCGTGCTGGTTTGGCTGTGCAGGATCACTCGAGCGAGCCAGTGAGCCCCGGCAGCCACAGCGACAGCGCGGGCACGTACGCGATGAGGATCAGCAGTGCGATAAGCGCGGCGAAGAACGGCAGCAGGCGCGGCACCACCCGCTCGATGCTCACCCCCGTGATGCCGGTGGCGACGAACAGCACCGACCCGACCGGCGGGGTCATGGTGCCGATGCACATCGCCAT
This sequence comes from Brachybacterium muris, assembly GCF_016907455.1. Lineage (NCBI taxonomy): Bacteria > Bacillati > Actinomycetota > Actinomycetes > Micrococcales > Dermabacteraceae > Brachybacterium > Brachybacterium muris. The sequence goes on from NZ_JAFBCB010000001.1 coordinate 3,201,504, forward strand.
GATCAGCACCATGCCGAAGTGGACCGGGTCCATGCCTACGCTCTCTGCGATGGGCAGCATGATCGGGGTGAAGATGAGGATCGCCGGCGTGATGTCCAGGAACGTGCCCACGGCCAGCAGCACAATGAGCATCAGAGCGATTACCACCGGCCCGGAGGAAGCGACCGACAGCATGGCGTCGGTGATCGCCCCGGGGATCCCGCTGAACGCCATGATCCAGCTCATCGCGCTGGACGCGGCCACGAGCAGCATCACCACGCCGGTGGCGCTCACGGTGTCGCGGATGATCCGCGCGATCGCCTCCCGGTTCAGCGCCCGGTAGATCAGGGAGAGCACCAGGCAGTACACGACGGCGACGGCTGCACCCTCGGTGGCGGTGAAGACGCCGGCCACGATGCCCCCGACCACAATGATGATCAGCAGCAGCGAGGGGATGGCACGCAGCAGCACAATGAGCCCCTGCCGTAGGCCAACGCCCTCGCCGCCACGCAGCCCCTGGCGCAGCGCGATCACGGTCGCCACCGCGATCACCACGAGGCCCATGAGGATGCCGGGAACGTATCCGGCCATGAACAGCGCTGAGACGGACACGCCACCGGCGATGGTGGAGTAGACGATCGCTGCGGTGGTCGGCGGGATGAGCAGCCCGGTGGAGGCGGAGGAGATGTTCACCGCGGTCGAGAACGCCGGGTCATACCCTTCCTCCTCCTGTCGCCGGTGCAGGGTGCCACCGATCGCGGCAGCGGAGGCCACCGCAGACCCGGACAGGGCGCCGAACAGCATGTTCGCCACCACATTGGTGTGCGCGAGGGAGCCGGGCACGCGACCGACGATCACGAGTGCCAGGTCGATCAGGCGCCGCGCGATACCGCCGCTGTTCATGATGTTGCCGGCGAGGATGAACAGGGGGATCGCCAGCAGCGGGAAGCTCTCTACGCCGCCGGTCATCTGCTGCCCGAGGATGAAGGTGGCGTCGCTCCAGCCGAGCACCGCGACGATGGTGACGAAGCTCGAGACGCCGATCGCAATGGAGATCGGGACCGATGCGAACAGCAGCAGGAAGAACAGCCCGAACAGCAGAAGGGCAGCACCGAGGGCGCTCATCGCTTGTCCTCCGTCCGTGTCGAGGGACGGCTGGTATCCGCCGTGGATCGGGTATCGCCTGCGACGGCTGAGGGCTTAGTCGCCTGGGTCGCCTGCGTCGCCGCGGCTGCCTGGCTGCTCGTGCCGTCGGCCGACGGGTCCAGCAGGGCGGTGACCTGAGCAAGAGCAATCATCAGGCCGCTGATCGGGACGATCGCGTAGACGGCGCCACGGGAGATGCCCAGCAGCGCCGACATATCGCCCAGCGAGGACAGCACCAGCATCACACCGCCGATACCGAGCACGAGCACGGCGAACAGCAGCACCAGCACGTCCACGGCGCGGGTCAGTCCGCGCCGGGCGGGGGCCGACAAGCGGTCCGGAAGGATCGACAGCGCCATGTGCCGACGCTCGAGGAATGCGTACGACGCCGCGAGGAAACTCGTCCAGATCAAGGCGTATCGCACCAGTTCCTCGGTCCAGGCGGTGGGCTGGTTCAGCGCGTAGCGCGTGACGATCTGGATCATGACCAGCACGGTCATGAGTACGAGCAGTGTGCCTGCGCTCCACAGCAGGGCCGTGGCGAGGCCGCGGCGGATGGTTGCGATGCCTCTCATACCAGCTCTCCTCAGCCTCGTGCCTTCTCGATGATGTCCAGAACGTCGGCCACCTCGGGGAAGTCCGCGCCGAACTCGTCGACCACCTCGCGGGTTGCCTCCCGGAAGCCCTCCTGATCGATGTCCTCGATGAACTCCACGCCCATCTCGGCCGCCGCGGAATAGGACTCCTCGATACTGGTGGCCCAGTCCTTCTTGTGGTTCTCGGTGGCGGCTTGCGCGGCCTCCCGCAAGGTGGTGCGGTCCTGTTCATCCAGCCGCTCCCAGGCGGGCGTGCCAATGGTGAGCAGGTCGGGGATGCGCGTGTGCTCGGTGAGGGAGAAACACTTGGCTACTTCGCCGTGCCCGGACTGGTCCAGCGCGGTCTCATTCGATTCGGCGCCGTCGATCAGCCCGGTCTGCAGGGCGGTGTAGATGTCACCGAAGGCCATGACGATCGGGGAAGCGCCCAGCGCGGACATCATCCGCACCTGTGTGCGCATGTCCTGGATGCGGATCTTCAACCCGGCGGCATCCTCCGGTGTACGCACCGGGGTGCTGCCGGTATAAAAGGAGCGGGCGCCGGAGGTGAAATAGGTCAAGCCCAGCAGGCCAGCATCCTCATTCGAGGTGAAGAAGCGCTGCATGGCGTCGGAGTCGAGCGCCGCGTAGTAGTGCTCTTCGGAGTCGAACACGTAGGGCAGTCCGAATGCGTGGTAGCCCGGGTTCCAGGCGGCAAGCCCTGGTGAGCCGACGCGGGTCATATCGACGATGCCCTGGCGCAGCTGGCCGAGCACCTGGGGTTCGCTCCCCAGCTGTCCGCTGTCGAACATGGAGATCCGCAGCCGGCCCTCGCTGCGCTCCTCCACCTCAGTCGCGAAGGCGGCGAGGGCCTTCGACGTCACGTGCTGTGGGTCCAGACTGTTGGCCAGTGACAGCGTGAGCGGTGCGGAGCTGCTGGCGTCCGCACTGGTCATCTGCCGGGAGGGGTCGCCGCAGCTGGCGAGTGCCATCGACCCGAGGCCAACGGCGCCAGCGAGCGCCAGAGCGCGGCGCCGGGTGGGGAGCGCGTGGTTCATCGCAATCTCACATTCCGATCATGTCGAAGGGCTCGACGCTGACCACGATGCGGTGGTCGGCACCGTCGTCCGGCATGCGCACCAGGGCGCGGCCGAGCTCCGGGTCGTAGTGCCAGGCCCGCCGTGCCGCATCGAAGCGCGGGCGGTGCAGCTCCTGGTCAATGCGCTCACCGTCGATCTGCACCCAGTACGGGGCACTGGACGGGCAGATCACCTCCCACTGCACGTGGCTGAGCGGGCTGCGGAAAGAGCCTGAGCGTGTCAGTGTGATCTCGATGCGGTCACCGCCATTGACGGTGATGGTGGATTCGCGCAGGTCGCCGCACTCGTAACCGCGGGTTGCGCCGTCGTCCTCGTAGAGCACGAACTCGGCGGGGCCGTCGGCAGCGGCCGGGGGTGCGCACAGAATTCGCAGACTCTCGGGTCCCGCGCCGGTCAGACTCATCGGCTGCTCGGCAGCGATCGGCAGGATCGCACCATCGGGCAGGAACAGCGGGATGGAGGAGAGGTCCACGTCCAGGGTGATCTCCTGCCCGCCCTCGTGCACGCGTCCTGTGTCGAGCTCGTGGAAACGCCGCCCGGCAGGCAGACGCACGGTGCGGGTCCGCGCCCCCTCTTCGAGCACGGTCGCGACCAGCAGGGCGTCGCCGAGCATGAACTCGCTGCTGGTGGTATCCAGTGCCGGGTCCTGCTGGAAAGCGGAGACCATCGGCTCCATCAGCGGCAGACCCTCGACATACGCGCGGCGCATCAGCGAGTACAGGTAGGGCGTGAGGCGGTAGCGCAGCAGGATCGCCTCGCGCACGAGCGGAGCGACCGACGGATGCATCCACGGCTCAGTGACCGTGTTGTCGCTGTTGACCGAGTGGATGGAAAAGCGCGGCTGGAAGATGCCGTGCTGAACCCAGCGCAGCAGCAGCTCGGGGCCGGGCCGTGGACCGGCGAAGCCGCCGATGTCACAGCCGTGATGGGCCACACCGGACAAGCCCATCCCGAGGATCGTGGCGATGTTGTGCTGCAGCGATCGCCAGGAGGTGAAGTTATCGCCCGCCCACGTCTGGGCGTACCGCTGGATGCCGGCGTGCCCGGCACGGCACACCACGAACGGGCGAGCGTCGGGGTCGACGGCGCGGATCGCGTCATGGGTGGTGGCGCACATGAGGTTCGCCATCACGGTGCGCAGTCGGCCGATGGTGGCGCCGTGGCCTTCGAAGTCGACCCGGGCATCCTGATCCACGATCGAGTCGTACTCGCAGTTGTCGTTCCAGACCGAGAGCGTGCCCTTGTCGAGCACGGCCTCCTGCAGCCAGGTCGCCCAGGCCTCGCGGGCGGCTGGGGACGTGAAGTCGACGAACCGGCCGGGGCCGCCCCACCACATGCCACGCTCGGCGTCGGGGGCGACATCGGCGTCGGCTGCATGGTTCGCTGCGTTGTCGATTCCGGAAGAGCCGTCGGGTCCGGCGGAGCCATCTGCCCCAGCCGGGCCGTTAGCCCCGCCTGCATCGCTCTGCGTGCCCTCTGCTGTGCGCACGAGGACGCCGGCACTCGCGAACTCGCTCAGGCGCGGGTGCACGTCGAGGATGCCGGGCTTCACATTGGGGGAGACGACGATGCCACGCTCGCGCATTGACGCGAAGAACCCCTCGGGATCGGGAAAGCGGTCATCGTTCCACGTGAACACACAGCGTTTCGGCCCGTCGGCCGTGTCCTGGGTGGTGTAGCCGGAGGAGAGCTGGAAGCCGTCCACCGGGATGCCTTCGCTGCGCGCGGTGTCGATGAAGTTCAGCAGCGCCTGGTCGCAGTCGCGATCCAGTTCGGCGTAGAACATGGACGAGGCGAGGTAGCCCAGCGCCTGCCGCGGCAGCATGGCGGAGCGGCCGGTGAGCATCGTGATGCGCCGCACGACGTCACGGATCGACGGGCCAGCGATGACGAACAGATCCAGGTCCCCGCCGTCGGCGCGCATGCGGGTACGGCGCGGCCAGTAATTCGAGTGCTCGCGCGCGAGATCCAGATCCAGCGCCCACGTCGTGTGCCAGAACATGCCGCTGGCTCGCCGGGTGGCGCGGTCCAGGCGGATCCCGGCCGGGATGTGTTTGTACAGCGGATCCGAGTTCTCGGGGTCGAAGCCGAGTGCGTCCTTCGGGCTCAGCGTCAGGGCGCGACGGGACTTGTCCAGGCTCCCGGTGCTCTCACCGAAGCCGTAGAACGCGTCGTGCTCGCCGGCCACGGCATAGTGCAGCACGCGCTTGTTGGTGTCCTGCTGCCAGGCGATCCCCGGCACGTCGCGGTGCAGCACCTGGCCGTCCTGATCCGTCACCGTGATCGCGAAGGGGTTGCGGTCCACACGCACGGTGAGTCGGCCGCCGCTGATCAGCACGTGGTCGTCCTCATCCGCGTCGATCGTGAGCGGGAGGGGATCGACGCGAGTGCGCTCCTCGCCAAGCACGGGATCAAGGCGGTCTTCCCAGGCGGTGGTGACCAGGCTGTAGGAGGCTTCCTCGAAGGCTCCGTCGAAGCTGGCACGGATTCTCAGCACTTCGGGCGTGAGCAGCAGCAAACGGATCTCTGGCCCGTTGGTGAGCAGGCGGATCCAGGGGCCGTCTGTGTAGACGGCTTGCAGCGCACGGGCGATGAGCATCGCTCTCCGACTCCTTCGGCGGTCTCGGCACAGGGCAACGCAGGGAACACAGCAACGGTGTCGAGTCACTGTGACATGCTCCACCGGTTGCCGCGCATTGTCATCGATTGCCGTCCGCAACGAACACGACCCCCGGTTCGTCAACGATGACGCGACTCACCGGTCAACGATCACCAGCACGAGCCCTGCCCAGGGCTGTCAACGATGTCGTGAACTCGCACACCCCATCCTCCGCCGAACGAAAGGCCCCTGACCTGCGATGCTGATCGCGAGTCAGGGGTCTTTCGCATGCTCCGAGCGGCAGCGTTCCGCCACCTGCCCGCACACCGTCCCCCGAGCCCAGGCACCCCGATATCCTTCGTGTGAGCCAGCGCATGGGAGGGGGACGTGATGTCGGCACCAGATTCAGGGGGCTACGGCCAGGCGCCACCGCCGAAGAAGCCCTGGGCCCTGATCACGGTGGCCTCGGGCTGCATCCTCACGCTGCTGCTCGGGATCGGCGGTGGGATCACCTACCTCGCGCTGTCCGACCGCGGCGAGCAGACGGCAGGACCCACCACCACGCCGGAGCCCGAGACCACCACGCCGTCGCCGGCCACCGAGACCCCCACCACGGAGACCCCCACGGCGGAGGCCCCGACCTACAGGATCATCTCCCCGATCGACGAGGTCGAGGGCAGCGCCGATGACGTCTGGGCGATCCTGGCTGCCTCCCCCCTCACCGAGGGCACGATGGAGGCGACCGGCACCTGCGAGCTGCCGGCGACACCGGTGGATCACGACGCCGAGCAGCTGCAGACCCTCCTCGACGCCGCCGGCGCCTGCCTGAACCGGGTATGGGCGACCGCGAGCTCGGACCGGAACCTGCCCTGGATCCCGCCGAGGATCCAGGTGTACACCTGGCCGGACATCCCGGAATCCCCGTGCGAGCCGGACACCTTCGAGCAGACCTCGCCGCGTCAGTGCAATCTCGACGGGGTCCTCTACTGGCCGCTGGGCGCCGGGTACGGGGCACAGCAGGAGGATCCGGCGAAGGTCCCCACCATGTACCTGTGGGACCTGTCGCTCAACTACCTCAACGGCATCACCTGGAACACGGGGATGTGGCCGTACTACCGAGCGCTCGACGCGAAGCTCAAGGACGATCCGGACCGGCAGGCGGAGGCGAATCGGCGCTACTGGCTGCAGCACCTGTGCCTGGCGAGCGCGGTGAGCATGCGCGTACCCGAGGCCTCGCAGCCCTCCCAGCAGGTGCGGGACATGCTCACCAGCGTGGAGCACTGGACCCCGGCTGACGCCTCCACCTCCACCATCGCGCCGGAGTCCCGTGCGCACTGGGTTCGGCAGGGATTCGAGGCCGGGGGCGATCTCACCCGCTGCAACACCTGGCTGGTGCCGGCGGAGCAGGTCGCGTGAGCCGCGGACACGGCCTGGACGGCCCCGGCGCGGGGGTCGACGAGGAGGACACCGTGCTGCGCCCGGCTCTGCCGCCGCAGGAGGACCACTCCTCGTGGGCGCCGCCGCCGGGACCTGGACCCGAGCTAGCGGAGTCCACCCTGGCGCCGTCCGAGGACTTCATCGCCAGCGTTCCCAGCCCGGCCCCGCAGGCACCCGCCGCCGGCTCCGATCAGGACTTCATCGATTCTGCACCGCCGCCCTCCGGGGGAGGCCCAGACCCCGCGTCGCCTCCGTGGGGGACGTACCTGCACAGCAGTCTCACCACCGCGGAGCCCCCTGGCCCGCCGGCACCGGCATCGCCTCCTCCGGCCGCATCCTCAGCGCCCGCGGCACCGCCTGCTCCCGCGGCATCGCCTGCTCCCGCGGCATCGCCGGCGGTGCCGAGCTCCGGCGGCTCACCGGCCCTCGCCGAGCGCGAGTACCGGCCCGCCGACGCCGCCCCGATCCAGCGGTTCGACCAGCGGCCGCGCTTCCAGTTCCCAGTGGACCCCGACCCCGTGGCGAGTCCCTCGTCGGCCGCTGCTGCGGGCTCTGGGAGTGCTGCGGGGGCAGCGGGCCTGCCACCGGGGGTCGATGCGACGTCCCCACGGCAGCGCAGGCTGCTGGCGCCCACCATCGCCCTGGGGTGTGCGGTGCTGCTCCTGCTGGGCATCGGTACCGGGGTGGGCCTGCTGTGGCTGGACCAGCCCGGGACTCCCGCCGCCCCGCAGCAACCCACCGCGAGCTCCGAGGAGGACCCGGTGGATCCCGCTCAGTGGCGCCCCCTGGAGGAGGGCGAGCAGCCCGAGGGGACCCCCGAGGAGCTGCTGCAGGTGATGGCCACCAACCCGCTCACCGCGGCCACGCTCTCGGTCCCGGCCGGCTGCAGCCTGCCGGCCTCGGAGGGGAAGGTTCCGGACGACCAGCTGCAGGCCTACCTCGAGTCGGGCGCCTCATGCCTGGAGACCACCTGGGGCGATGCTCTCGCCCAGCAGGGCGTGGAGTTCACCGCCCCCGAGGTGGTGGTCCACCCCGCCGCGGAGCCGCCCGCCGCATCGAGTTGCGCACCGGAGACCTTCACCGGCACCGCTCCGCGCGCGTGCATCGGTGACGACACCCTGTACTGGCCGGCCGAATGGGATCCCGGGTTCTCCACCACCTCCGCCGTGGAGTCGCCGCAGCTGTACATGTGGCACCTCTCGTACTCGTACGCGGTGTTCGCGGTGGCCGCCACCTCGATGCACACCTACTACGGGGCGCTGCTGGAGAGCGCGGAGGGAGACACCGCACTTACCGACGAGCTGCGTCGCCGGTACGCGCTGCAGCAGTCGTGCTTCGGCTCTGCGGCGGCATTCCAGAAGCCCACCGGGCCGCGCCCCACGGACCGGGTGGAGGAGTTCGTGACCTCGCTGGAGGCGCAGGCGGAACCTGCGAGCGCCGCCGAACCGTCGGCCCGGTCGCGAGCGGCGTGGGTGAACACCGGGAAGGCGGCCAATGGGGACCTCTCGCAGTGCAGCACCTGGGAGGCTCCGGCCGACCAGGTGGGCTGAGGTCGGCTGGATCGGACGGACGTCATCGACGCCACACGGGGCGGCCTTGCGCCCGACCGATAGATAGTTTAGTTTTGAACTATCGCCAGGGGGGTGCGCCTGCACCGACCGGGTCCCACACACCTCGTCAGGAGCGCGACATGCAGTTCGGAATCTTCTCCATCGCCGACATCACCCCGGACGTGAACACCGGGAAGGTCCCCACCGAGAACGAGCGCCTGAAGTCCATCGTGGAGCAGGCCAAGCTCGCCGAGCAGGTGGGCCTGGACGTGTTCGCCCTGGGTGAGCACCACAACCCGCCGTTCGTGACCTCCTCCCCCACCACCACCCTGGCCTACATCGGTGCGCAGACCGAGAAGATCATCCTCTCCACCGCCACCACCCTGATCACCACCAACGACCCGGTGAAGATCGCCGAGGACTACGCGATGCTGCAGCACCTCACCGGCGGCCGCGTGGACCTGGTGATGGGCCGTGGCAACACCGGCCCCGTCTACCCCTGGTTCGGGCAGGACATCCGCAAGGGCGTCGAGATCGCGATCGAGAACTACGATCTGCTGCGCCGACTGTGGCGCGAGGACGTCGTGAACTGGGAGGGCCAGTTCCGCACCCCGCTGCAGCAGTTCACCTCCACCCCCCGCCCCCTGGACGGCGTGGCCCCCTTCGTGTGGCACGGCTCGATCCGCTCCCCGCAGATCGCCGAGCAGGCCGCTTACTACGGTGACGGCTTCCTGCACAACAACATCTTCTGGCCCATGAGCCACACCAAGCAGATGGTGCAGCTGTACCGCGAGCGCTTCGAGCACTACGGCCACGGCACCGCGAAGCAGGCGATCGTGGGCCTGGGCGGCCAGGCGTTCATGCGCAAGAACAGCCAGGACGCCTGGAACGAGTTCCGTCCCTACTTCGACGCCGCGCCCGTGTACGGCGGCGGCCCCTCGATGGAGGACTTCACCCGCATGACCCCGCTGACCGTCGGCTCCCCCGAGCAGGTCGCGGAGCGCTACCTGACCATGGCCGACGAGGTGGGCGACTACCAGCGCCAGATGTTCCTGATGGACCACGCGGGCCTGCCCGCCACAACGGTCCTGGAGCAGATCGAGCTGCTGGGCACCGAGGTGGTGCCGGTGCTTCGCAGGGAGCTGGACGCCCGTCGTCCGGCCGATGTGCCCGATGCCCCCACCCATGCCTCGCTGGTGGCTGCGGCCGAGGCCGAGCGCGGCGCCTTCGACGCCACCTACAAGTTCGAGACCGGTGACAACTGGACGGGTCTGCGCGCGGAGGACTCCCGCAGCGCCAACCGCCTGGCCTGACACCACGCCGACACCCAGCCACCCGCTACCCCGAAGGGAGCACTCCCATGACCGAACCGATCCGCATCGTGGCGCTGGCCGCAGGACTCTCCACCCCCAGCTCCACCCGCATGCTCGCCGACCAGCTCTCCCGCGCCGCCCGCCTCGAGCTGGAGCGCACGGGCGCGGTGGTGGACGTGCAGACCGTGGAGCTGCGCGAACTGGCGCACGACATCACCGACGCCATGCTCACCCGCTTCACCGGCGAGCGCCTGGGCGTGGTGGTGGAGTCCATCCGCACGGCCGACGCGGTGATCGCGGTGACCCCCGTGTTCAACGTGGGCCCCTCGGGGCTGTTCAAGTCCTTCTTCGACGCGATGGACATCGAGATCTGGAAGGACAAGCCGGTGCTGCTGGGGGCCACGGCGGGCACGCCCCGCCACTCCCTGGCGATCGACTACGCGATCCGCCCGATGTTCGCGTACCTCAAGTCACAGATCGTGCCCACCTCCGTGTTCGCGGCAGCGGCGGACTTCGGTGCGGACACCGAGGGGCAGGCCGACGCACTGCCGCTGTCCTCCCGGATCCGCCGCTCCGCTGCGGAGCTGGTCACCATGCTGCGCACCGCCGGTGCAGCCGCTGAGGCCACCCCCCGGTCCTCGACAGGCGCGCCTGCCACCGACGGCTCCCAACCCGATACCGGGGCCGAGGCCTCCGGCAACGGGCTGGACGCCGAGTTCGCCGACTTCGTGCCGATGGGCAAGCTGCTGGGCCGGGACTGATCCCTCGCAAGCTCCGGCCGAGGTCGGTCGACCGAGCCCCCGCCCTGCTGGTGGTGGACATCCGCGACCGCGCCGACGAGCTCTCCCGCTGCCTGGGCGCTGGGCGCCGCGGCTCTCAACCGCCGATGCGCTCCAGCCATGCCTCGCGCAGCGCCAGCAGTTCCTGGACCACCTCGGGGTGCTGGTCCTTCACATCGGCCGCCGCGGACTCGTCGGGGCTCTCGCCTATCGGCACCAGGCTGAGGCCCTGGCCGATGTCCGTATGCTCCACCCTCTGCAGGGCCTCGCGGTGGGGGCCGTCGTCCACGGAGCGCAGCTTCCACTGCGGGGTGCGCACGGCCCACTGGAAGCCGGTGTCGAAGTGCAGAGCGTCGTGGCCGGCGCCGGCCGCCTCCCATGCCGGGCGCAGGTCCTTCCCGTCGATGGGCAGGCCGGCGGGGAGCGTGGCACCGGTCGCGCCAGCGAAGGTGGGCAGCAGGTCCATCGCGGAAACCAGGGCCGGCGAACGCTGCCCGGCAGGCACGGTGCCGGGCCAGGAGACCACGAACGGCACCCGCACCCCGCCCTCGAACAGGCTGTACTTGGTGCCGTGCAGCGGGGTGTTGTCCCCGTAGTTGCAGGTGGAGCCGCCGTTATCGGTCAGGTACACCACCAGGGTGTCCTCCCGGCGGCCCGTGGCCTCCAAGTGGTCCAGCATCCGCCCGATCTCGCGGTCCATGATCTCCAGCTGCGCCAGGTAGTAGGCGCGGCCGTGCTCGAGGTGCGGGGAGATCGCGCCGTCGTACCAATCCACGTAATCGGCGGCATCGGAGTCGAAGTCGTCGTGGGCGGGCAGGGCGCGGGCGTCGAGCTCGTCCTGCGGCAGCTGCCAGGCGAAGTTGTGCACCGCGTTGTAGGCGACCATGCAGAAGAACGGGTCCTGCTCCTGGGCCTCGGCGCCGCCCTCCCCCATGAAGGCGATGGCCTGGTCGGTGAACTCCACGGTCACGTGACGCTCGCACGGTACGGGTCGGGGCCGGGGTGCGCTACGGCCACGTGGCTCAGGCGGCTGCCCGACAGGGTCTGGCTCTGTCCAACATGGGGTCTCTGCCGCACATCTCCGTGGGGGGCTCCAGCTCTACTGGAACGCACGGATCGGGCAGCAGACATCCGGTGCTGGCGGCTTCCGTGCGGGCCATCGAAATGGTGACCGCCGGCGGAGACCTGCTCGAGCTCTCACGGGAGAGCACACCGGACGTGTTCGACGGGGCAGTCCTGTCCCTGGGGTCCCTCGGAGTGTTCACCCACCTCACCCTCGATCTCGTCCCCGCTTTCACCCTCCGGCAGTCGGTGTACCTGGACCTTCCTCCGGAAAATATGTCTCAGGACGTCGTGGCTGCCGCGCTCGACGATGCCTACAGCGTCAGCCTGTTCCACTCCTGGACCGGAAGCATCGACCAGATCTGGGTGAAGCAGCAGTCCGATCTGCCGCGGGAGGATCGATAGCACGGCGCACGTCTCGCAGAGAGCTCGGTGCATCCGTTGCCGAGCATGCCGCCGCACCACTGCACTGATCAGAGCGGCGAACCCGGCCCGTCCTACGAGAGGCTCCCGCACTTCCGCATGCAGTTCACCCCGAGCAGCGGGGATGAGATCCAGTCGGAGTACTTCGTGGCCCGCGAGGATCTGGTCTCCGCGATGACGGCGGTCCTGCCTCTGGCCGAACGCATCCGCCCCCTGCTGCACGTCTCGGAGGTGCGCACTGTCGCCGCTGATCAGCTGTGGCTCTCCCCCGCATACGAACGGGACAGTGCGTGCATCCATTTCACGTGGAAGCGCCTTCCCGAGAAGGTCGAGGCCGTGCTGCCGCAGATCGAGGCGGCTCTCACCCCGTTCTCCCCACGGCCGCACTGGGGCAAGGTTTCCACCATCGCTCCCGAGGTGGTGACGTCCCTGTACCCCCGCCTCGGCGACTTCCAGACCCTGCGGGACCGACTGGACCCTGATCGCACGTTCGCCAACGACTATGTCGACCAGTTCCTCGGGGCGTGAGCAGGCGGACGACTGAGGCAGCGGCTGGCACGAACCACGGATGCAGGTCGCTCCTGATTCACCACTGCGGGTGGATGCTCTCCCGCAGCAGCTCGTCGTAGGTGGCGCGCACGGCGTCGTCGAAACGGTCCAGCACCGCCTGCTGCTCAACGGTGGCCTCGCTGCCGGCGGCGGCGTTCCTGCGGGCCTGCTCGGCGCTGCGGGCACCGGGAATGGCTGCGGTGACACCGGGCCGACCCACGATCCAGCGCAGGCTGGCCTCGGCCAGCGGCATCGCCCCGTCGAGGGCCTCCTCGAGCCGGGCCACAGCCTCGAGGCCCAGGTCGAAGTCCACCCCGGAGAAGGTCTCACCCTTGTCGAACGCCTCGCCGTGGCGGTTGAAGGTGCGATCGTCGTCGGCCGCGAAGGTGGTGGAGGCGGTGTAGCGGCCGCTCAGCAGGCCGGATGCGAGCGGAACTCGGGCGATGATGCCGACGCCCTGGGACTCGGCCAGCGGCACCACCTCGTCCAGCGGCTTCAGCCGGAAGGGGTTCAGGATGATCTGGATGGAGGCCAGATGCTCGCGCTCCAGGGCCTGCAGCGCCTCGCCACAGGTCTCCACGCTCACGCCCCAGGCGGCGAGCTTGCCCTCCTGGACCAGGGTGTCCAGCAGGTCGAACACGCGGTCCTCGCCGTAGATCGCCGGGGGCGGGCAGTGCAGCTGCACCAGGTCCAGGGTGTCCATCCCGAGGTTCGTGCGGGAGCGGTCGATCCAGGCGCGGATGTTCTGCTCGGTGAAGGTCTCCGGGGCGAAGGGATCCGCGCGACGGGATGCCTTGGTGGCCACGAAGTGGGGCTTGCTCGCAGCGTCGGAGTCCGCGGCGCTCTCTGCGCGGAAGGCACCCACCAGGCGCTCGCTGCGGCCGTCGCCGTACACGTCGGCGGTGTCGAAGAAGGTGATGCCGGCACCGTGCGCGGCATCGAGGACTGCGGTGGCGTCGGTCTCGGAGACCTCGCCCCAGTCGCCGCCGAGCTGCCAGCAGCCCTGGCCGATCACGGACAGCGGGCGACCCAGGCGGGCGGGGGTGCGGTACTGCATCGTCATGGCGTGCTCCTCAGGTCGGGGGAACGGGTCATCGCGCGTGGGGCGGGTCCGTCTCACATGGACGCGTAGCGAGAGCGCAGGATCGAGTAGATCCCGTAGAGGATCAGGCCCGCACCCACCACGGCCAGCAGCACGGTGCCCGCCGGCAGCGTGGCCATCTGCTTGATGGCGCCGTCCATGCCGGTGGCCTTCTCGGGGTCCGCACCGATGGCGGCCCAGCCGAACAGCACGCCCACGCCGACCAGCGCGAGCCCCTTGGCGACATAGCCGGCCATCCCGGTGACCACGACGGCCTTGCCCACGTTGCCACCGCCGGTGGCCTTCAGGTCCTCCTCGAACTTGCGGGTGACGCCCTTGACCACGTGATAGATCCCGATGCCGATCACCACCAGGCCGGCGATCCCCACCAGGATGCGACCTGCCGCGTTCTGGAGGAACATGCCGGTGATCTCGGAGGTCTGCTGGCCGGAGTCGCTGCTGCCTCCGGTGGCGAAGCGCAGGGCCGTGAAGGCGAGGGCCGCGTACACCACGGCCTTGCCGGCGGACTTCACCACATGCTTGACCACGTCCTTGGTCTCGCGCTCCCGCTTGCCGCCGAACCAGGCCTCGGCCGCGAACCACAGGGCCAGGGCGATCATGGCGATGCCGCCGATCCACAGCAGGACCATCCCGCCGGGGGCGGAGGCCAGCGTGCTGAGCGCACCGGACTGGTCGGCATCACCGCCACCGGAGCCGAAGCCCACCTGCAGGGCGATCCAGCCGATCAGCAGGTGCACCACGCCGCTCATGATGAAGCCGGCCCTCGCGGCCTTCTCCATCCAGGGATGGTCGGCCACCTGCTCGGCCTTGTCCTCGACGTCCTTCGCTGCGCCGCGGGCGCCACCGTTCTGTGCCATGACCGCAGGATATGTGGCTTCGGAGCCCGCCATGCCGCACACCCCGAGATGACCGTGCGGTCACTGCGCTGTTCCCGCACCGAGGCGTTCACCGGCACGTCACCCGCACCCGTTAGTCTCCGCCTCGGCCCCTGGTTCACCGGACGGCCACGGGCAGCACGCCCCCTGACCTCGCCAGGACGGAGCACGCATGGATCTTGCCGGTCTCGCGATCCGCCTGATGGAGTTCCTGGGCGGCCCCGGCATCGCACTGGTGATCGCCGCGGAGGCGCTGTTCCCGCCGGTGCCCGGGGAGCTGCTGCTGCCGTTCGCCGGGGTGAGCGCCGCAGCGAACGGCCACCACGTGCTGGTGCCGATCTTCTGGACCACCCTCGGATCCGTGGTCGGCGGCCTGGGCGTCTATGCCGTGGGGCGGGCACTGGGGCTGGAGCGCACACGGGCCCTGGTGCAGCGCCTGCCGCTGCTGGAGCAGAGCGATGTGGATACGGCGGTGCGGTTCTTCGACCGTCACGGCTTCCCGGCGGTGGCGATCGCGCGCTTCGTGCCGATGGTGCGCACCTTCATCTCGATCCCCGCGGGCATCGAGAGGATGCCGGTGCTGCTGTTCGCGGCGGCCACCGGGCTGGGCTCGGCCCTGTGGAACGCGGCGTTCGTGGTGGCCGGGTACTACTTCGGAATGGCCGGCGGGGAGGCCCTGGAGGCCTTCGTGCGGATCTACTCGCTGATCGTGGCCGGCTTCGGGATCATCGCCGGCATCGCCTTCGCGACGCAGCGGATCCGCAGCCGCCGTGACGTGGCCGATGATTCGGGCGATACCGAGGATCAGGGCGGCACGGAGGATCAGGGCCCTACCCTGGAGGAATGAGCAGCCACCAGGGACCGACGGGCCGGGCGGGACCCGCCGCGGACGTCGGCCGCTGGTTCTCCACCGCCACCCAGCCCGCAGCACCCCCGACACCAGGGCCCGCATCGCTCCCTGCACCGGTTGTGCCCGATGCCGCGCCGTCGGCCCCCAGCACCTCGCGCCCCCTGTTCCGCCTGCCGGCCTGGGGTCCGGTGCCCGATGCGCAGTACGGGCACCGGAGTTCGCCCACGCTGCTGGCCGAGGCCTGGGACCTGCTGCGCGGGGAGCCGACGGCGGTGCTCACCGGGGCGGGCATGTCCACCTCCTCGGGGCTGCCGGACTACCGGGGCCGGGACGCGGTGCCGCGCGCACCGATGACGTTCCAGGAGTTCATGGGATCCGACCTGGCCCGCAGGCGCTACTGGGCCCGCTCCACGGTGGGATGGACGCAGTTCCTGCGGGCCCGCCCCAACTGCGGCCACGAGCTGTTGGCCCGGCTCCAGGCCGGGGATCTGCCGGTCACCGGGGTGATCACCCAGAACGTAGACGCCCTGCACCAGCAGGCCGGTTCACGCCCGGTGGTGGACCTGCACGGGCGGTTGGACCGGGTGCGCTGCATGGGCTGCGACACCGTGAGCGGGCGCGAGGCCCTGCACCGGCGGATGCTGTCGATGAACCCCGCCCTCGCCTCCCGCCTGGCTGAGCTGGCGGCCGATGCCGCCCAGGCCCCCGACGGCGACGCGGAGGTGGACCGCACCGCCGACTTCCGCTACCCGGCCTGCCCGCTGTGCGGCGGGATCCTCAAGCCCGACGTGGTGTTCTTCGGCGAGTCCGCCCGCCGCGAGGTGGTGCGCGAGGCGTACGCGCTGGTGGAGGAGGCCTCGCGGCTGCTGGTGCTGGGATCGAGCCTCACCGTGCAGTCGGGCCTGCGGTTCGTGCGCGCCGCGGTGAAAGCGGGCACGCCGGTGGTGATCGTCAACGACGGCCCCACCCGCGGGGACGAGCAGGCCACGCTGCGCATCCACGGACGGATCGAGGACGTACTGGCGGCCTGGGCCGGATCGTGACCGAGCGGTGACCTGCAGGCACTGTTCCGGCAGTGCTCGGCGGCGCACACTGAGCCATGAGATCGCGCCGACTCCTGGCCCTGCTGGGCTCCCTGCTGCTGGTCATGCCGCTGTCCGGCTGCAACGCTGCCGGGTGGATCGGCGTACGGCTCGAGGGTGACGTGCTCCAGGTCGCGGTCCCGGCCTGCGTGGAGCAGCCCACCAGAATCATCGTGAGCCTCATCCACGACGACTACGACCCGGACGACGACCCCGACGCCAGCACCAGGCGCGTGGAGCGCACGGTGTGGAGGGCGGAGGGGCCGCTCACGCTGCCGGAGGCCCAGGGTGAGTACCGAGTCATCCCGCTGGACGAGTCCCTGTCCCCGGACACCAACGGCACCTACCAGGGAGCACTCGAGGCCCTGGACCCGCCCCAGAAGGACGTCATGCTAGAGGTGAGGGTGGAGCTGGACAACGCGGTCGCCGCTGCCGGCTTCGTGAGCATCGAGAGCACGCGAGCACTGCGGATCGCGTCCGAGGACGGCCTGTTCTCCTCCGGTGACCACGAGGGGCATCGGATCGAGGACCTGGACCTCGAGAACACGGACCTGTGCCCCACCAGGCGGTGGTGACCGGACAACACCGGCAGGGTTGCTTGCACACTGCTAGCATTCCCCCATGAGCACCCTGTACATCCGCGATGTCCCCGACGAGGTCACCGCGACCCTCAAGCGCAGAGCCGCCCAGGAGGGCCTCTCCCTCTCCGGCTTCGTGGCCCAACAGCTCACAAAGATCGCCTCGACCCCGTCGAATGCCGACCTGATCGACCAGCTCGGTGCCATGCGACGCGACAGCGGCCCCGATATCCAGGAGATCCTCTCGGAGCTGTCGAACGGTCGCCGATGATCGTCGTGGACGCCTCGGCGATGATCGAGGCCCTCGTGGGTCCGTCCCCCCATCCCACCCTGCTGCACGCTCTGGCGCACGAGCCGATAGCTGTCCCCCATCTGCTGGACCTCGAGGTGCTCTCGGTCCTGCGCGGGCTGGAGAGATGTCGTCGGATCGACCCCGTCGATGCGCAACGGAAGCGCCAGATATACGGCGCCCTCACGATCTCCCGCTACGAGACGCTCGCGATCGCGGATCGCATCTGGGAGCTGCGGCACCAGTTCACCGCCTACGACGCCAGCTACCTCGCCCTTGCCGAAGCGCTCGGCTGCACCCTGATGACCTGCGACGCCATGCTCGACACCCCCGGCCACGATGCACAGGTCAGCCTGGTCCTGCCGGCGCCCTGAGGCACCCCCTCCAGTGCGGCATCCTCCTCGTACGGTGGGGCCCATGGATGACGAGATCGAACTGGCCGGCGGGAACATGGGGCCGGTGTTCCGGCGCGGAGACCGGGTGCTGCGCAGCAGTGGGCCGTGGACGCCCTCGGTGCACCGACTGCTGGAGCACTGCCGGGCGGTCGGGATGGACGCTGTGCCCCGCCCGTTCGGGATCGAGGCGGACGGGCGCGAGGTCCTCGAGTTCCTCCCCGGCGTCGTTCCCGCGTACCCGATGCCCGCGTGGGTGTGGGAACCCGCAGCCCTCAGGTCCTCGGCGGCTCTGCTGCGTCGCTTCCACGATGCCTCGGCGAGCGCGGACCGCAGCGGGCCGTGGCGGTCCGCGCCCCGGGAGCTGGCCGAGGTGGTGTGCCACAACGACGTCGCGCCGTACAACGTGGTGTTCCGCGAGGGGCAGGCGGCCGGCCTGATCGACCTGGACTTCGCCTCCCCCGGCCCCCGGATCTGGGACCTGGCCTACCTTGCCTATCGGGTGGTGCCGCTGAGCACCGATCGGGCCGACGGCTTCACCGATGCCGAGCGGCTGGAACGCCTGGCGCTGCTGCTGGACACCTACACCGAGCAGACCCTGCCGGAGGGCACACAGGCCATCACGGTCACGTCCACCCTTGCCACGGTGATCGAACGACTGCAGGCCCTGGCCGCATTCTCACGGCAGCAGGCCGTCGAGCTGGCGAACCCGGAGCTGGCCGAGCACGCGGAGCTGTACGACCTGGACAGTGACTACATCCGATCGCTCAGGTAGCCCGCGACTATCCTGATGCCATGAAGTCCGTGACGGCAGAGAGCTCCACGTTGCGCGCTGCGCTCGTCGCGCAGCGCGATCTCCTCGAGGATGTCATGTCGCGCTATCGCGCAAGCAATCCCCGCATCTTCGGCTCTGTCGCGCGCGGTGACGCCTCGACGCACAGTGACATCGACCTGCTCGTCGACCTCCACCCCGACGGAGGGAACGCCCTGCTGCGGCTGTCCGGCATAGCCGAAGAGTTGAGCAATGCTCTGGGCACGAGAGTGGATGTCGTCTCTGTTCCCATGCTTCGCACAAAGGTCTCACAGACCGCCCTCGACGACGCGGTGGCCCTGTGAGCCGCTCAGACCAGGCACGATGTGGTGACATCCTCGCCGCAACCGAGCGTTGCCGGAGCTATGCGCCCTACTTGCGCTCCGATGAATATGCAGCGATGGCTTATGACGCCGTCCTCCGGAATCTGGCGGTGATCGGAGAAGCCGTTCGATCTCTGCCCGAACAGATTCGATCACACCCGTAGACCACTCCCCCGGACGTGGCCGTCGGCCCGCGCTGCGACCGTCTCGCCGCCCACGTCCCTGGAAGGAACCGTGTCAGCGAGGTCCGCATCGAGAGTCGCCGAGGTGATGGCCCGGGTCAGGCGACGGTGCCACTCCACCTCCCGCCACATCCCCACGAACTGCGGGCCGCAGAAGTTGCTGGTGGCCATCCCTGCCCATCGCCCGGTGCCTGCCGCATACTCCACCGCCCGGGCGTTGAGGTCCAGGATCCAGTCCCACTCCAGGCCGGGCCAGTCCTTGTAGTCCACCAGCGACCAGCACTCCGAGGTGTAGAGGGGCTTCCCGACGGCTCGTGACCAGTCGGCCATGGTGTCGATCATGGTGAACAGTGCCTCGTCGTGGCGCAGGCGGTCACGTTCGTACTCCTCCCGGCCGTGCCGTGCCAGACGTCGATACCCCTCATCGGAGAATCGCGGTTGGTGATACCCGACCCGCCGGTCGTAGTCCCCGGATTCGCTGTTGGCCATCCACACGTGGACCTCCAGCACGTCCAGGAACCCGACCTCCTGGTCGGGCCAGGTCGCCAGCTCGGTGGAGACGGAGAAGGTGAGGTCCAGATCGGGGTGAACGGTGCGCACACCGTCGATCGCCGACCTCATCCACACTGCCACCTCCGGCGTGGAGCGCGCCGCGTACCGTCTGCCCGGCTCTCCCGGGGCGATGCGTCGGATCGACGGATCGGAGTACAGGAACGGGGCCCAGATGTCGAGCGGGAACTCGTTGCAGAGATCGACGAACAGCACGGTGTCGAGCAGACCGGCCTGGTCGAGGTGACGGAGGGTCTCCACCCAGATCCCGGCCAGGTCCTGGGGACTGCGGATCCACATCCGGGTGTCCTCAACGTCCTCCCGGAACCAGCTGGAGAGGATCACTGCCACCCCGTGGCGCCGCGCGGCGGTCAGGAAGGCGATCAGGGCCGGCAGCACGCGCACCCGGACCGGAGCCGGTGCGCCCCACATCTGCTGGTTCCACACGGGCACCAGCTCCCACTCGCGGTACGGACCCGCTGCCACCAGATGGGGGTAGGCATCGATCCGGACGGTGTCGTACCCGCGGTCGGTGAGTTCATCCAGCGCCTGCTCCCAGTCCTCGTAGCCCGCGCCGGGCCATCGGCGCTCCAACCACGAGAAGTCCCACATGGCCAGGGCCACCGGAGTCGTCGTGCTGTGCGTCATGCGTGGGGCACCCATCTCGTCCGAGTCTCGGGAGCGCGGAAGCAACCGATCGTCCTTGGAGCGTAGGGAGCGAGCTGGGAGCTCGTACAGCAGGTCGGCGGAGGATCATTCGCCGTTCACCCGGGAGTGTCCCGTGCGGAGGGGTGTGTCGGCTGCGCCTACCGCACCCGCAGGGGCACGGTGTGCCAGCCGCTGGCGCCGTCCGGTGCGGGGTTGGCCCGCTGGGAGGTCTGGATCTGCCCGGTGCCGTCCACGGCGCGCACGGTCACGGTGTGCTCGCCCGGCAGGGCGTCCTCCCAGGTGAGGGACCACTGCCGCCAGCAATCGTCGTTCGCGGAGGCCCCGAGGTCGGCCTGCTGCCAGTCGCCGTCGTCGATCTGCACCTGCACCTCGGCGATGCCGCGGTGGGGTGCCCAGGCGGTGCCGCCCAGCTCCACGGTGCCGGCTTCGACGGCCACGCCCTGTGTGGGCACGTCCAGGCGGCAGGCGGTCTTGATGGGGCCGCGCTCGGACCAGCCGCGGTCGGACCAGTAGGCACGGTCATCCGCGAAGCGGGTCACCTTCAGCTCCTCCACCCACTTGGTGGCCGAGACGTACCCGTACAGCCCCGGCACCACCATCCGCACCGGGTACCCGTGCTCCGGCGGAAGCGGTTCACCGTTCATGGCGACGGCCAGCAGGGAGGCCCGGTCGTCGGTGAGGGCCTCCAGCGGCGTGGAGGCGGTGAAGCCGTCCACGGAGCACGAGAGCACCATGTCGGCGCCGTGCTGCACGCCGGCCCTCTCCAGCAGGGTGCGGATCGGGACGCCCAGCCAGGTGGCGTTGCCCACCAGGTCCCCACCCACCGAGTTGGAGACGCAGGCGAGCGTCACGTGCGCCTCGGTCATCGGTTCGGCCAGCAGCTGCTCGAAGGTGAGGGTGAGCTCGTGGTCCACCAGGCCCGTGATGCTCAGGCTCCAGGTGGTCGGGTCCACGCGCGGCACCGCGAGGGCGGTGTCGATGCGGTAGAAGTCGTCCGCCGGAGTGAGGAAGGACGGCATGCCGGGGACCCTCACCTGGGCCTGCGGTGGGATCGGGGTGGCGGCGACCGCGGGCGGGGGTGGTCGGAAGCGGGCGCGGGCGGCCTCTGCGGCCGCACGGGCGCTCCCGGCGAGGCGGGAGGGCACGCCCACGGCGAGCGCGAGCACGGCCGTGCCTGCGGCGGTGATCAGGAACCGACGGCGGGCGGCACCGAGCGCGGTGCCCGTCCCCGCCCCGGGAGCTGCCCTCCGGGCTCCCCCGTCGGCCGACCCGGCGGCGGCGCTCCGGGCGAGGCCCAGCATGCGGTGCAGCACAGCGGTACCGCCGAGCGTGCCGAGCAGCGTGGGGACGGCGTCGACGAGGCCGGTGCCGGGACGGGTGATGACCACCAGGGCGGCCAACAGGCCCAGCCCGGCGAGCGCGAGGACGGCCAGGAGCCGGGACCTGCGGCCCAGCAGGCCGATACCGGCGGCGAGGAGGGCGTAGACAGCACCCATGCACAGGAACAGCACCAGCTTGTCGGCGGTGCCGAACAGGCTGATCACCAGGTCCTTCACCGCCGCAGGCACCATGTCGATGAAGGCCCCGCCCACGGCCACGAACGGCGAGGCGGGGGCGGAGGTTCCGGGCAGCAGCAGGGAGAACAGTTCAGCCAGTGCCACCAGCACCCCTGCGCCGACGATCGCGGACAGCACCGCGAACGGACGAGGGATCAGGGTGGGCCGGGCCTCGCCCGGGCCGACAGTTCGGGCCGTGCCCGAGGATCTCTGCGGCGCAGCGCGGGGTGCCTGCGTGGGACTGGCCATGGGGCCTCCCTCTCGGATGGGCGCTCAGCGTAGGCCTGTCCACTGGGAGTCCCCGGCGAGGACCGGGCACGTCGGCTCCGACGGGAGTTCGGTGGGACCGGTGCATCAGCCCTGTCGGATGACGGGGACCAGGAGGATAGTGGGACGGTACGGGAGCCGGGGCCCGAGCCACGGCACCGCACCGGACCGCACCGGGAGGCCTGCCATGACCCGCACCGTCTACTACGCCGCATCCACGCTCGACGGCTTCCTGGCCGACGAGCACGACTCCCTGGACTGGCTGCTCCACCAGGACATCGACCCCGAGGGCCCCGGAGGCAACGACGCGTTCATGCGCTCGGTGGGCGCGATCGTGATGGGCCGGGCCACCTACATGTGGCTGCGCGACCATCTGGAGGCCGACGGCGACGGCTGGCCGTACACGGTGCCGGCCTGGGTGCTCTCCCACGCGGAGCTGCCCGGCATCGAGGGGGCCGACCTGCGCTTCGCCTCCGGGCCCGTTGTTCCCTTGCACGCCGAGCTGGTGGCGGCGGCCGGTGCCAAGGACGTGTGGGTGGTGGGCGGCGGGGGCCTGGCCGGGCAGTTCGTGGATGCGGGCCTGCTGGATCAGCTGGTCATCGCGATCACCCCGGTCACGCTGGGGGCAGGGAAACCGCTGCTGCCCCGCCGGCTCGACCTGACGCTACGAACGGTGGCCCGGAACCGGGCATTCGTGTGCGCCACCTTCGACGTGCTCGGGCCGATGCGGTAAGTGCCCTCGCTGGCATCTATCCAGATATCTGATTATCAGATAGGGTGGACGGATGCGGACCATCAGCGCGACGGAAGCCTCCCGGCACTTCTCCGATCTGCTCGACGCGATCGAAGCCGGCGATGCTGTCGTGGTCACTCGCGGGAACCGGCCAATCGCTGAGATCCGTCCTGCCCCGCGCCACACCGGGCGGGACCTTCGAGAAGCACTGCAGAAGATCCCCCCTCCGGATGACCGCTTCCGTACGGACATCGCCGAAGCCCTGGACTACGTCGTGGACATGACGGAGAACCCGTGGGACGACGACTGATCTTCGACACCAACCTGCTGATCGACTACGAGCGCGGCAGGCTGGATCAGCGATCCTTCGACGACGATGAGCTGGCGATCGCCTCCATCACGGTCGCGGAGTACCGCATCGGCATTGAGTTCGCGCAGACTGCGCAGCAGGTCACCCACCGCGAGAGCGCACTGGAGGCGATCATCGATGCGGTCGAGGTGCTGGACTATACGGAGGCGACAGCTGCCCATCATGCGCGGCTGATCGCACACGCCCGTCGTTCGGGCAGGCCGCGCGGGGCGCACGATCTGATCATCGCCGCACACGCCGCGCAGACCGGCAGGATCGTGCTGAGCCGCGACGCCGCGGCACGCTTCGGCGACCTGCCCGGTGTCCTCCCGGAGAGTCCCTGACCCGCACCGCCCGGCCCCACCGCGGCATCCACCCACAACACCACAATGTGACCGCGCAGGGATCTCACATGGCGGCGTTGATGGCGTCCACCAGCTGCTGGATCATCGCGCGGTCCAGACCCCCGAGGCCGGAGAGCCGGTTCAGGGGCATCTGCGCGATCATCTTCTGCATCTCGGGGTCCTCGGCGATCGGCATCTGGGCGAACAGGGGTGCCAGCACCGCCTGTGCGGCAGGCAGTGCCATCACCTCGCCGACGGTCCAGGTGGTGTCCACCACCGGCGTGGGCTCGTCGCCTAAGACCTCCACCTCGGCCCGCAGCGGCAGGTCGCGGCTGGAGAACCCGACCTCGACGGCGTAGGTGCCGGTCTCGACCACCCAGGTCCCGTCCACCACCGACCAGAACTGCAGGTCCTCGCGGGGGATGCGGATGCTGAGCTGTTCGGAGGCGCCGGGCTCCAGCGTCACGTCGCCGAAGCCCTTCAGCTCCCGCAGGGCCCGGGTGACCGTCGAGCCCTCGACGGACACGTAGGCCTGGACCACCGCACGGCCGGCCCTCTCCCCGGTGTTGGTGACGGTGACGGTGACGTCCAGGCCGTCGGCCCCGGAGGTCACGGCCAGGTCCCCCAGCTCGAAGGTGGTGTAGGACAGGCCGTGGCCGAAGGGGTAGGCCACCTCGGTGCCCAGGGCATCGAAGCCGCGGTAGCCCACGAACAGTCCCTCCCCGTAGCGCACCCTGGAGTGGTCCCCGGGGAAGTGCAGATAGGAGGGGGTGTCCTCGAGGCGCAGCGGGATGGTCTCGGCGAGGTGACCGGAGGGGTTCGCGCGGCCGAACAGCACGTCGGCCACGGCCTCGCCACCGGCCTGGCCCAGCAGCCAGGTCTCCAGCACTCCGGGAGCGGCGGTGACCGCTGCGGGCAGGCGCACGGCGGAGCCGTTGGACAGCAGCACCACCACCCGGCCCGTGACCTGCCGGATCGCCTCCAGCAGCTCGACCTGGGCGGCCGGCAGCTCCATGTCCTCGCGGTCGTAGCCCTCGGACTCCACGTCCTCACCCAGGCCCAGGAACAGCAGCACCGTGCCGCCTGCCTCGGCGGTGCGGCGCGCGAGGTCCACGGCCTCGCCCTGCAGGCCGGCGTCGGCGTCCTTGCCGGGCTCGAAGCCGCGGGCGAAGGGCACCTCGGTGCCGGTGAGGGACCGGATCGAGTCCAGGGCGGTGGTCAGGCGCGGCGGGTTCACGTGGGAGGAGCCGGCGCCCTGGTAGCGGGGCGTGGCGGCGAAGTCGCCGATCACGGCGAGGGGGGGTGGGGCCGGTGCATGCATCGCCCGTCCCGGAGCCCCCGGCGCCGGGATCCTTCCCGCCGCCAGCGGGCACGTCCAGCGGCAGGATGCCGTCGTTCTGCAGCAGTACGATCGCGCGGCGAGCGGCCTCGAGTGCCACCTGGTGGTAACCCTCCACGTCGATCTCCGTCTCGGCCTCGGAGAGGTTCTCGACGCTGCGGCGGATCAACTGCTCGACCAGGCCCGCGGCCCGGTCCACGGCAGCCTGGTCCACGGTGCCGTTCTCCAGCCCTGCCCGCAGGTCCTCCTCACCGGCGGGATCGGCGGGCATCTGTAGGTCCAGGCCCGCAGCGACAGCGCGCCCGCGGTCGGCCACCGCGCCCCAGTCCGAGACCACCAGGCCCTCAAATCCCCACTGGTCCCGCAGCACCTCGGTGAGCAGGAACGGGTTCTCCGAGGCCAGGGTGCCGCCCACGGCGTTGTAGGAGCACATCACCGTCCACGGCTGGGCCCGGGTGACCACGGTGCGGAAGGACCGCAGGTAGATCTCGTGCAGGGTGCGCTCGTCCACCTCGGCGCTCACGCGCAGCCGGTCGGTCTCCTGGTTGTTGACCGCGAAGTGCTTCAGCGAGGTGCCCACGCCCTGCTCCTGCACGCCATCGACGTAGGCGGTGGCCAGCTCCCCTGTCAGGTGGGGGTCCTCGGAGAAGTACTCGAAGTTGCGCCCGCACAGCGGTGAGCGCTTGATGTTGATGCCGGGGCCCAGCACCACCGAGACCTGCTGGGAGCGGGCCTCCTCGGCGATCGCGCGGCCCACGGCGGCGGCCGTCTCGCGGCTCCAGGTGGCGGCCAGGCCCACCGCCGGTGGGAAGCAGGTGGCGGGCTCGGTGTCGTTCAGGCCCAGGTGGTCGCCCTCGGAG
Source organism: Brachybacterium muris (assembly GCF_016907455.1). NCBI lineage: Bacteria > Bacillati > Actinomycetota > Actinomycetes > Micrococcales > Dermabacteraceae > Brachybacterium > Brachybacterium muris. The sequence goes on from NZ_JAFBCB010000001.1 coordinate 3,227,166, forward strand.
GACTGCTTGCGCAGCCCGTGCGGCCCGTCGGTCACCATGATCGAGGGCAGCTCCTGCGAGGGCACCTCGTGCAGGTGCCAGAAGTCCCGACCGCCGGTCAGCGCGATCTTCTCGTCGGCGGTGAGCCGGCTCCTCTCGCTGGCGGTCGGGTTGACGGAGTTCTCGGAGTTCTCGGAGTTCTCGGAGTTCTCGGAGTTCTCGGAGCTGATGGTCATGCGGGTCCCCTCCCGGGCCGGACGTCCTCGTGCGGTCAGTGAAGGCTATACCGAGACGGGGGCCGGGCACATCGCGGTGGGGCCGCGGTTCCAGCATTGCCTCTGGCAGGTGTGCTGGGCAGGCACAATGTGGGGCACACGTGGGATCGACATCAACGGAAGGACCTCCATGGCGGAGCTCAAGAAGTCCCTCGGCCTGCCCTCCCTGATCGCGCTCGGCGTGGCCGGGGTGGTGGGGTCGAGCTGGATCTACACCTCCTCGACCTTCTTCGCCGACCTCGGGGCCGGCGGCATGATCCTGGGCCTGCTCGCCGGCGCCGCGCTCGCGGCCTGCGTAGCCCTGGCCTACGGGGAGCTCACCTCCGCCATTCCCCGCGCCGGCGGCGAGGTGGTGTGGGGGTACGCGGCACTGGGGCGCAGTGCCGGTTTCGCCACCGGCTGGTTCCACATCGGCGCCTACATCGCCTCCCTGTCCTTCTACGTCACGGCGCTGGGCACACTGCTGGCCAAGTACATCCCCGCGATGAGCGAGATACCCCTGTACACGGTGGCCGGTGAAGCAGTGACCCTCCCGGTGCTGGCCGTGGGCGTGGTGCTGGCCCTGGCCGTATTCGCCCTGAACTGGTTCGGGGTGTCCCTGGGTGCGCAGATCCAGGTTGCGCTGTTCGCGGTGATGATCCTGATCGGTGTGGTGCTGGTGGGAGCGGCCCTGGTGGTGGGCGAGCCCTCGAACCTGTGGCCGATGTGGACCCCCGAGCAGTCCCCCGCCGAATCCACCCTGCGGATGGTGGTCCCCGGCATCACCTACGTGGTCGGCTTCTCCCTGGTGGCGGTGCTGGCCGAGGAGTCAAGCCTGAAGCCCCACCAGGTGGGCCGCGCCGTGGTGCTCACCGTGGCCGTCGCCGCCGCCTTCTACACCGCGGTGCTGCTGGCCACCGCCTATGTGGTGCCCTGGGAGGACGTGGCCGGCATGGAGCTGGGCACCATCGACGCCTTCACCGCCGCCGGCATGCCGGTCCTCGGCTTCGCCGCGTTCCTGATCTCGGTGCTGGGCCTGGTCACCAGCTTCATCGGCCTGTTCGTGGCCTCCAGCCGCGTGGTGCTGGCCCTGTCACGGGCGCGCCTGCTGCCGGCCGGCCTCGCCCACATCGACGAGCGCTCCGGGGTGCCGCGCCGGGCCCTGCTGTTCGTGCTGGCTGCCACCCTGGGACTGGGCTGGCTGGGCCCGGGCGCGATCGTGTGGTTCCTCGACGCCGGCGGCGTGTTCCTGGGCATCGTGTGGCTGCTGGTGGTGATCGCCAAGTACCGCATGCCGCGCCGCTACCCCGGCCTCGAGTACGGCTACCGGGCCCGGCCCGCGTTCCTGCCGGCCCTGGGCGCGATCGGCGCGGTGCTGGTGATCGCCTTCGCCCTGATCCCGCAGACGGGCATGTCGCTGATCTGGCCCGAGGAGTACATCCTGCTGGCCGCCTGGGCGGTGCTGGGCGCGATCCTGTTCCTGATCACCCCGGCACCGAAGGACCGCGAGGGCGCGTTCCGGGACCTGCTGGGCCCGCACGCCGAGATGCTGCTGGCCGCGCGGCGGGAACCTGCTGGCAGGGAGTCGGCCACGCGGGGCTGAACGGGGCGTGGCTGAACGAGACGGGCCTGACCTGGCCGAGTGATGACGCGCTACGGGCTCACTGGTCCAGGCTCACCCGGAGCTCCCGTGGACCCAGGGACGCGACCCCCAGCGGGGCCAGTCGGGAGAGCAGGCCGCGGTCTGCCGTCGCGACGGTGACCTGCGTGCCCCTTGCTGCCAGGGCGTGACAGCGGGTGACGATCTCGTCGTCGCCGGAGCCGTCAGCGTGCACAACCTCCAGCCGCTCGATTGTCCCGGTTGGTACGCCCGCGCGCGCCTTCCCCTCCAGCACCAGCTCGATCAATTCGTAGGGGAGGGTGGCCGACGCCAGCTGACGGGTGAGCCTGGCGGCAGCCCCCGCCCGGTCCTTCCACCACCCGTCGGGCACGCTGCCGACCACGTTCGCCCCGTCCACCACCAGGACCCGCTCGGCGATCGGCCGCTCGGGCGATGAGTCCGGCTGCTCGGACCACGCGGACCCGCCCATCAGGCCTCGAAGGCGATCAGCTGCTCCGCGACCTGCCGCAGACCGTCGGCATCCAGCACCCGGGCGTGCACCTGCGCATCGGCCCCCTCAATCAGCAACAGCTCCTGCGCGGTGGCGGCGAGGTTGCACTGCTGGACGCCCCCGCCGGCGGCCCGCACCACCGTCACCACGCTCATGGCGAGGGTGCCGGCCAGGCGCTGCGCGAGATCCTGCACGCGGTCCTGCACGCCGTCCTGCGCTGCGTCCTGGCCGAGCTCGCCACCCCCTCCCGCCGCTGCGGTGGAGACGCCGGCGGGGTCCACCAGGGCGGCGATGCGCTCCGGGACCTGGCCGGGCCGCAGGGGTGTGAAGTGGTGGATGCCGGAGGCGGTGACCTCCTCCTCCAGCACCCCGCTGGGGTGGGCGTAGTAGTACAGGCGGTTCAGCTGGGTGCCGCCGGTGGTGTTCATGGTGCGCTCCACGGAGGCGACCACGTTGGCCGCGCGGCGCAGCACCAGGCAGCCGTCGAGCACCGGCACGGCCTGCCAGCGCCTCCCGGTGCCGCCCTCGGTCCGATCGATGAGGATCTGCACCTGACCGGAGGCGACCAGGGAGCGCAGCCCCACGCCGGCGGCCAACTCGCGGTGCTCGGCGTGCTCGGCCAGCCACGGCAGGGCAGTGAGCTGATCGGCACGGTCACCGTCCATCCCGGCCAGCTGCTCGTCGGTCAGCGACAGCACCGGGGCGGGGGCGACGTCGTCGGCCCGTCGCAGGACCTGGGCCGCACTGTCGAGGCTCCCGGCGGTGTACGCGGGACCGTCGGTGCTGTTAGCGGGGATACCAGCAGGCAGGTCCGGGTGGGGCGTCGCGGTCGAGGTGGCGTCCATCCTGCGAGCGTATCGGGGCGATCTCAGCGGCGAGCATCGAGCAGGCCAGGTCGATCCAGTGCCAGCAGCACGCGATCGGACGTGATCAAGTAGCAGTCCTCCACCTGTCTCTGGGCAAGGAGCATGCGGTCGAACGGATCGTGTCGTGCCAGGTCCGGCTCCCCCAGCAGCGCCACAGCGTGATCAGATCGGAACGGCAACTCGACCAGGCCGGAGCCGCTGAACACCCCGGGGAACGTATCCGAGCCGGGCAATGTCAGCCTGCCGAGCATGTGCTTGATGGCGATCTCCGAGACGGAGATCGCTGAGAAGCACACACGGTCCTGCTGGATGAGCAGTCGCCGGGACTCAGGACCAAGACGGGGATCGTCATCGACCAGCCACAGCAGGGCGTTCGTGTCGAGGAGGATCATGCTGGCCCGTAGAACATGTCGGCGATCTCCTCATCAGCCCCGTCGAAGACCTCGGGGTCGCACGCGAAGGCACCCCTGGCGAGACCGAAGTCCACCCGCCGGGCACGATGGGGGACGAGATCCACCAGAGGCTCCCCCGCACGGGCGATCGTGATCTCCTCGCCATCGAGTGCGCGCTTCACCAGCGCGGAGAGACTCGATTTCGCCTCATGCATGTTGACTGTCGTAACCATGCTCTCAAGGTAGTGGACTAGACCGGGCTAAGTCTATAGCTGCCGTCGTCGTGCGTTCTATGCCTTCACGACGGACAATGGTCTGCACGGCCATCGACCGTCCTGGAAGGAGCCGATGTGAACCGCACCGCCACTGACACGGACGTCCCTGCCTCGATCGACCTCAACGCCGACCTCGGGGAGGGCCTGGGGGTGTGGCCGATGGGGGACGACGAGGAGATGCTGCAGGTGGTGGCCACCGCGAACATCGCCTGCGGCGCCCATGCCGGGGACCCGTCGACCATGCGTCGGGCCTGCGCCGGGGCCGCCCGGAACGACGTGGCGATCACCGCCCATGTGGCCTACCCGGACCTGCTGGGCTTCGGTCGGCGCTTCCTGGACATCGCCCCCGGCGAGCTCACCGACCAGGTGATCGCCCAGGTGGGAGCACTGCGTGCGATCGCCGCGGCCGAGGGCACGCGGGTGCGCGGGGTGAAGCCCCACGGCGCGCTGTACAACGCCCTCGCGCACCACGAGGTGCAGGCCGCCGCAGTGCTGACGGCCCTGATCGAGCTCGGGATCGAGGGCCCGCTGCCGCTGGTGGCCGCGCCGGGCTCCGTCGTCTCCCGCCTGGCCGACGATGCGGGGATCCCGGTGGTGCTGGAGGCGTTCACCGACCGTGCCTACACCGCCGACGGCACGCTGGTGCCGCGCTCCGTGCAGGGCTCCGTGCTCACCGACCCGGATCAGGTGGTGGCGCAGGCGCTGTCGATCACCCGCGAGCACCGGGTGCGCACGCTGGACGGCACGTGGATCCCGATCCGGGCCGGCAGCCTGTGCCTGCACGGAGACACTCCCGGAGCGGTGGCCCTGGCCCAGCAGGTGCGGGCGGCGCTCGAAGCGGCCGACGTGCAGGTCAAGGCCATCCTGTGACCGTCCGCCCGGGAGCTGCCCCGTGACCGCCGAGCCGGCGACCGTGCGGCAGGCCGGGGAGCACGCGATCCTCGCCGAGTACCCCGACACCACCACCGTGCTGCAGGTCGCCGCGGCCCTGCACGACCTCGCCCCGCCGCGGCTCCGTGAGGTGGTTCCGGCCGAGCGCACCCTGCTGCTCGTCGGCACGCCGCTGTCGACCCCGGACGAGCTCGCCCATCTGCTGACCGACCTCAGCGTGCGGCCCCTCGACCTCACCGGTGGCACCGAGGTGGTGATCCCGGTCGTGTACGCCGGGGAGGATCTGGATGATGTGGCCGACCTGCTGGGCCTCTCCCCCACTGCACTGGTTGACGCACACACCGCAACCATGTGGACGGCCGCGTTCGGTGGTTTCGCTCCCGGGTTCGCGTACCTGATCACGGGGGGTGGGCCGACGTCCGGCCCACCCGGCCGGGGCGGCGCGGCGGGGACGGAACGGACTGATCGAGCATCTGAGGACCTGGTGTGGGACGTGCCCCGCCGTTCCGAGCCTCGCACCACGGTCCCCGCCGGATCGGTGGCCCTCGCCTCCCGGTACAGCGGCATCTACCCGCGCCCCTCCCCCGGCGGCTGGCAGCTGATCGGCCACACCGACGCCGTCCTGTTCGACCCCTCGCGTCGGGAACCGGCCCTGCTCACCCCGGGTGCCAGGGTGCGTTTCGAGGCCCGACGGGGCAGGGTGTCGGCGAGCTCGGTGGGGCGGCTCGCCGCTACGATCAGGCCGCGCACCGGTGGATCCGTGCGCGTGCCTCGTCAGCCGGATCAGCCCGTCTCCCACGCTGCGTTCACGATCCTCGCCCCGGGGCCGCTCGCCCTGGTGCAGGACGGCGGACGGCCCGGGCATGCCGCGATCGGGGTGAGCCGCTCAGGGGCGTTCGACCGCAGCGCCCTGGTGCGCGCCAACCGCGCCGTGGGCAACGAGCCCTTCACCCCCGCGCTGGAGCTGCTGGTGGGGCCGATGCGCCTGCGGGCCGAGGCTCCGACCGTGGTGGCGGTCGCCGGGGCGCCCGCCCCGGTGACGGTGACCAGGCGCGATACGGAGACCGGCCACCTGGAACTCTCCCCTGAGGTCGAGAGAGGGCGGGCGATCGCCCTGGATCCCGGTGACCTGGTGGAGATCGGGCCCGTCACGCACGGCCTGAGGATGATGCTCGCGGTGCGCGGCGGCGTGGTGGTGCCACGCCAGTTGGGCTCCGCATCCCGCGACACGCTGTCGGCTCTCGGGCCCGAGCCCCTGGCCACCGGGGACACGGTGCACGTGGGCCCGGAGCACGGGCTCGACGCCGTCCCCTGGTGCGACGCCGGGGTTGCCGGCGGGCTCGCGGTCGACGAGCACCCCGCCCCCGCCGAGGTGCCGATCGTGCTGGGCCCCCGCCACGTCGAGCTCGGCGAGGCGGCGGTCACGGCACTGCTGGGCCAGGAGTGGACCGTCCGGGCCGATTCGGACCGCATCGGTGTGCGCCTTGACGGCACGCCCCTGCCGGTGCCGGACGGGGCTGGGTCCCTGCCCAGTGAGCCGATGGTGCCCGGGGCGATCCAGGTGCCGCCCTCGGGCCTGCCGGTGGTGTTCGGACCCGACGGGCCCGCGACCGGCGGCTACCCCGTGATCGGGGTGCTGACCCCGGAGGGTCTGGACCTGCTGGCCCAGGCCGCACCGGGGTCGACGCTGCGGTTCAGGGACGCCGCATAACGGAGCGAGTAGCGGCGCTGCAGGACGAGCCGGCCGCACTGGATCGGCCCGGGTTCTCTGCCGCTCCTTTGTGGGAGCTTCCCGCGGGTCACGCCTCCTCGTCGGCGAGGCCCTCCAGGGCGTTGTGGGCGGCGTGCTCGCACAGGTGGTCGGCGGGACGGCGCTCGGTCCAGGACCCGCTACCCCCGAGGGGGCCGATAGTGCCGCTCGCAGCTACTGAGGCCCACGCACCGGCTCAGCAGCGCCACTCGTAGGGCGTGGTGGTGGAGACCTTCACCAGTCCCTGCCGTTCGAGGATCGGGCGGGAGTACTCGGTGGAGTCGCTGTGCACGAGCGTCTTGCCGGCGGCGAGCGCGGAGCGGGCCCGGGCTGCGGTGAGCGCCCGGTAGATGCCGCGCCCCCTGTGCTCGGGCAGGGTCACCCCGCCCCAGATGCCGGCGAACTCGGTGCCCGGCACCGGTTCGAGGCGTCCGGCGCTGACCATCCGCCCCTCCAGCTCCGCCACCCACAGCTCCATGCCGTCCGCGCGGGCCAGGCGGGCCAGGAGGGCGTCGGCCCGGGCGGGGTCCGGATCCTCGCCGAAGCCGATGTCGGCCATGGCGCTCATCGCGCGCACCTCGCGCTTCTCCTGAAGGGTGCGCAGGGTGACGCCGGGAGGGGGCGGGGTGTCAGCGGCGAGGGCCTGGAGCGGGCCGACCATGATCGACTCGGTCTCCTGCGGTGCGAACCCGGCCTCGACCAGGGCGTCGTGGAGCCCCGGGGCATGGTCGTGACCGCGGGTCTTCCACTCGATCCGGGTGACCGACGGGGCCTCGCGGTAGTGGTCCAGGGCGGAGGCGACCAGGTCACGGACCCGGGGCTCGTCGGCCCCTGCGAGGTCGCGGTAGGTGACGAACCCGCGGCCGCCGGGGAAGGTGACCAGGCGCAGCGGGCCCAGGGTTCGAACGGCGGTCGCGCTGGGAGTCTCGGCGTCGGTGCGCAGCTGCTGGTCGTATGCGCGCAGGTAGAGGGCGGCTGTGCTCATGCACGGAGTACACCACGCCACGTGCACCCGGGCGAGCGAGTGCCTGCCGGCAGCGGGGCGGCGGATCCCCCGCCCCCGTCCTGCTGGCTTCCCCAGCACCCGCCCAGGTGGCGGGCGTAGACACACCTCCACCGCATCACCACCGAGCTCCCCACCCCGCCCGTTTGGAGGACCCGCCCGTGGCAGCACCCCGTTTCACCGTCGACCCCTGGATGCTGCGGGAGGACCCCGTGGACGTGGACGCCCTGGCGGTCTCCGAGACGGTGCTGTCGCTGCCCAACGGGTTCCTCGGGATCCGGGGCAGTCTCGACGAGGCCAGCCCCAGCTCGAGCCGCGGCACGTTCCTCGCCGGTGTCCACGAGACCCACCCCCTGGCCTACCCGGAGGGTGGCTACGGCCTGCCCGAGGAGGGTCAGGCGATCGTCTCGGCCGCGGACGGCATGTCGATCCGGGTCACCGTCGACGGCGACCCCCTGGACGTGCGCACTGCTGACGTGGAGCACCACTCGCGCACACTCGACCTGCGCGGCGGCACCCTGGACCGGACCCTGCGCTGGCGCTCCCCCGCAGGTGCGCGCCTGGAGCTGACCACCCGGCGCCTGGTGTCCCTGGCACGCAGGTCCGTCGTGGTGATCCGCTGGCAGCTGTGCTGCCTGGAGGGATCCGCACGCATCACGGTGCGCTCGGAGCTCACCGTCGGCGTCGCCCCGCCGGCGATCTCGGCCGACGACCCCCGCGTCGCCGAGGCGCTCGACAAGCCGTTCGAGGCGCTTGCTCTCAAGCGCACGGCTGCGGGTGGCGCCCTCAGCCAGCGCACCTGCCGCACCGGGATCGGGCTGGGGGCAGCGGTCGCCCATGACCTGCATGAGGGATGCCCGGCCACGATCGACACCGTCGTGGAGGACCACTGGTGCCGCGACGAGGACGGGCCGTACATCGCCCTGGCACTGGACGGGACGAAGCAGCGGGTGGACGGGGTGGCTTCGAACATGGGGCACCTGCTGGGCACCGGCCTGCTGGATGCGGAGCAGGAGCGGATCGTGGTGGACCGCCTGGTGGATCCCACCATGTTCACCGGGTACGGGGTGCGCACCCTGTCCTCGGACAACGGTGCGTACTGGCCGCTGCGGTACCACGGTGGCAGTGTGTGGACCCACGACACCGCCTACATCCTGCGCGGGATGCTACGGGCCGGATTCAAGGCCGAGGCCGCCGTGCTGGCGCGGGGCCTGCTGAGGGCGGCGGGTGGCTTCGAGGACCGACTGCCGGAGCTGTTCAGCGGGGAGGACGCCATCACCGCGGTGCGGCCGATGCTGTACCCGGCCTCGTGCCGTCCGCAGGCCTGGGCGGCGGCCAGCGCGGTGCCTGTCGCGCAGGCGCTCGGGGGTCTCTGAGCCCCTGCAGTGCTCAGATGAGAGCTGCTCAGTCCTGCCAGCTGAGCAGGTCCGGCTCCGCCTCACCGCGCAGCACCGCCAGGGCGCGCAGGGTCCGCTGCTCGCCCCAGGGGGAGAGCAGGTGCGCCTGGTCGTCGGCGACGAGCATCCAGTCGTCCAGCTCGGAGCGCTGCAGCACGACCCGCTCCTCCAGCTCCGCCGCGGGGATCACCCCGGCGTCGAACACGAAGTGCACCCCCATCGGCGCGCCTGCCGCGGCCCGGGCCGGCACCCAGTTCACGGCGACCAGCCGCCCCACCTCGACGTCCAGGCCCAGTTCCTCGAGCACCTCGCGGCGCGCGCACTGGCGGGCGTCCTCCCCCGGATCCACGGAGCCGCCAGGCAGCAGCCAGTGGTCGCGGTAGTTGGGCTTCTCGATGAGGAACCGTCCGTGCTCGTCGCGCAGGATCACCGCGCCGGAGGTGATGGTCTTCGGCAGAGTGGCGAAGTAGGCGGGAGAGGGCAGCAGCTTCGGCATGGCTCCATCGTCCCAGAACCCCTCCCCCCTGCCTCGCCGGTCGATCCCGCCTTCCCCCCCCTTCCCGTCACTGTGGCAAGATGTGCGCGCCCGTCCCGAACTCCCCCACCCCGGATCGGAGCATCCATGACCACCGGTTCCGCCGCACCGTCGCCCGGCGCCTCCTCCCCCCGCTCACAGTCGGCCGTCCTCACCCGCGCCGAGCGCCTGGACCGCCTGCCCTTCACCCGCAAGCACGGCAGGATGCTGGGCGCCTCCGGCATCGGCTGGGCGCTGGATGCGATGGACGTCGGCCTCATCTCCTTCGTGATCGCCGCGCTCAGCGTGCACTGGCAGATCACCAAGGCCGACGCCTCCTGGATCGCCTCGGCCGGTTTCGCGGGAATGGCGATCGGCGCCACCCTGGGCGGGCTGCTGGCCGACCGCATCGGCCGGCGCAACGTCTTCTCCCTGACCCTGCTGGTGTACGGGCTGGCCACCGGGGCCTCCGCCCTGGCCGGCGGGGTCGCGGTGCTGATCGCGCTGCGCTTCGTAGTGGGCCTGGGCCTGGGGGCCGAGCTGCCGGTGGCCTCCACCCTGATGAGCGAGTTCGCCCCGGCCCGCATCCGCGGCCGCGTAATCGTGTGGCTGGAGGCTTTCTGGGCACTGGGCTGGATCCTGGCTGCCGTGATCGGCACCTTCGTGGCGGCCGAGGGTGAGAACGGCTGGCGCTGGGCACTGGCGATCGGCATGGTGCCGGCTGCGTACTCGCTGGTGGTGCGGCTGGGGATGCCCGAATCGGTGCGGTTCCTGGAGACCAAGGGCCGTCACCGCGAGGCCGAGCAGATCGTGCGCGGCTTCGAGGAGTCCGCCGGGATCGATGCCCCCGCCAGGACCGACGCAGCCGAGACCCCCGACGCGACGCTCTCCCCCGCCGGGCCGACATCGGCTCCGTCGGACCGCAGCATCGCAGCCACCGACCCAGCCACCGGCACCGCCGCGAGCGCCACCGCCGTCGAGCCCCGCGACAGCATCTGGTCACCGGGCCTGCGGGCCCGCACCGCCGGGCTGTGGACGGTGTGGTTCTGCATCAACCTCTCGTACTACGGGGCGTTCATCTGGATCCCCACCCTGCTGGTGGACCGCGGGTTCGACCTCACCAAGTCCTTCACCTTCACCCTGATCATCACCCTCGCGCAGATCCCCGGGTACGCGGTCGCGGCCTGGCTGATCGAGGTGATCGGCCGCCGCTGGACCCTCACCCTGTTCCTGGCCGGCTCCGCCGTGGCGGCCGGCGCCTACGGCATGGCCGACTCCGAGCCGATGATCATCGCCGCCGGCTGCGCCCTGAGCTTCTTCAACCTGGGCGCCTGGGGTGCGCTGTACGCGATCGGCCCGGAGCTGTACCCCACCGCAGTGCGGGGCACCGGCACCGGGGCAGCCGCAGGGTTCGGCCGCATCGCCTCCCTCATCGCCCCGTTCCTGGTGCCGGTCCTGGTCGCCTCCGGCACCCAGGTGCTGGCCTTCGCCGTGTTCGCGGGGGCCTTCGGCATCGCAGCGGCAGCGGCCTTCACGCTCCCAGAGCAGCAGGGGCGCGCTCTCGAGGAGTGAACGGCGTCCCCCGCTCGTGCCCAGCCCGCGCCCCGTGAGAGGCATGCGCAACCGACACCGACCGTGAGCCCTGTCTCACCCCGGAGTGCTCGTCACCCGCCGACCAGCCCGGCTGCGCCGCCCATCCCGGACAAACCGCCACACACTGCACGGTAACGATTCGATAACCGGGACGTCGGTCGTTTCTGACCACCCCGCGCCTCCAGACTGATCTTGCTTCTTTTCCATCGAATCACCCGGAAACGCGCACAGGTGCGCGTTTCGAGATCTGTCAGGAGCTCCCATGACCACCGCTCGCATCAGCCGCCGCCACGCCCTCGCCGGTGGCGCCGCTGTCACTTCCCTCGCCGCCCTCGCCGCCTGCGGCTCCGACGACTCCGGCTCCGGCGGCTCCGGTTCCGGCGGTTCCGGCTCCGATTCCGGCAGCGGCTCCGGCGAACCCGTCGAGCTCACCTACTAGCATCGCCTGCCCGACGGTGAAGGCATGACCAAGGTCGCCGACATCGTCCAGCGCTGGAACGACGAGAACCCGGACATCCAGGTCAGCACCCAGAAGTTCGACGGCAGCACCCAGGAGTCCTATGCCAAGATCGCCCAGGCCGTCAGCTCCGGCGACGCTCCGGACCTGGCCCAGGTGGGCTACGGCCGAGGTGGACTACGAGACCACCCTCGCGATCTTCACCAACGTCCAGCACTTCGCCTCGATCCACTACGTGATCCAGGAGGACGGCCACATCACCCAGATGGTCCGCACCCAGGACGTGGCCTGGCACGCGGGCAACTGGACGTTCAACGGCTCCTCGATCGGCATCGAGCTGATCGGTGTGGCCGAGGACCCCTCCCACTACACCGACGCCCAGTACCGCGCCACTGGGACGCTGATCCGCTACCTGACCGACCGCTACGACATCCCCCGCGACCGCGACCACATCCTGGCCCACGAGGACCTGCCGGGTGTCAATGCTGCTCGCCAGGCTGCGATGCACTGGGACCCGGGCGCTTACTACGACTACGAGAAGCTGCTGCGCCACGCGGGTGCCGATGACCGCAACGGACCTCTGCGCGAGCGTGACGAGACGGTCACCATCGCCCCCTTGAATATTCGCCTCGCTGGGGTCCGCTGATCGAGGGTTCGGGTGCCACGTCGCTGCCGTAGCGGTGGCGTCGTTCGGGACCACCAGTGGTGTCGTTGGGGCCGCTCTGTCTACGCTCCTTCCGCCGTGTGTATAGGGCACGCGGCGGAAGGAGCAATCTGGAATGGTACGGAAGATCAGGGCGAAGCTGGTGCTCCAGCTGCGCGCAGAAGGTCTGTCGGGGCGAGCGATTTCGTCCTCGCAGGGCATGTCCCGCAAGTCCGTGAGGGCGGTGTTCGAGGCCGCTGACGCTGCAGGGATCGGGTGGGGCGATATCGCGGACGTCGCCGATGAGCAGGTGTATGCCCGGTTGTTCCCGGGCCGGGGCGAGCACGAGAGCGTGTTCGCACAGCCGGACTGGGAACAGGTCCATCGAGAGATGGCCAGGGTCGGCGTGACGCTGAAGCTGTTGCACGGCGAGTACTTCGACGCGACCACGGCGGCTGGGGATCCGGCGATGGGGTATGACCGGTTTTGCCGCACCTACCAGCACCACGTCATGGTCACCGGTGCCGCTTCGAGAGTCGGTCACAAGGCCGGCCAGAGCGTGGAGGTCGACTGGTCCGGCCCCACGATGGAGCTGGCCGATCCGGTCACCGGCGAGGTCTCGAAGGTGTTCTTGTTCGTTGCCTGCCTGCCTTTTTCTCGTTACGCGTTCTGCTTCCCGGCGCTGGATATGCGCCAGGAGTCCTGGCTGCGAGCGCACGTAGCGATGTTCGAGGCGCTGGGCGGGACGGTCCCGAGGATCGTTCCGGACAACCTCAAGACCGGTGTGGTGAAGCACCCCCGCGAGGGCGAGATCGTCCTGAACGATGCGTATCGCGAGATGGCAGCGCATTACTCGGCGGCGGTGCTCCCGGGGAGGGTGCGGAAACCGAAAGACAAGGCGAGCGTGGAGAACACCGTCGCGCACGTCGCGACCTGGGTCATCGCCGGGCTGCGGGATCAGCGATTCACGTCCCTGCCCGAACTTGCAGCCGCCATCGGGCAGCGGATGGAGGCCTATAACGCGGAGCCGTTCCAGAAGCGGCCCGGATCCCGCGCCAGCGTGTTCGACGCGGAGGAGCGGCCGCTGCTGACGCCGCTGCCGGCGGTGCCCTACGAGATCTCGACATGGCACTACGGACGACGAGTGGGCAGGAACGGGCACGTCACGTTCGCGCGGAACTTCTACTCCGCGCCGTTCGCGCACATCGGCGCGAAGGTCGATCTGCGCATCACGGCCCGGACGCTGGAGATCTATCAGGGCAGCCAGCGACTGACCAGTCACCTGCTGCTCCCGGAGACCGCGAGCAATGAGTACCGCACCAACGACGCGGACCTACCTGCGGGCGAGCGTTTCCAGGCCTGGGACGCGCAGAGGGTGCGGGCGTGGGCAGATCGGGTCGGGCCGGCCACGGTGATCGTGATCCAGCGGATCTTCGAGTCCGTGCCGATCGTGGAACAGGGCCTGGATCCCGCGTTGGCGGTGCTACGGCTCTCTCGCCGCTTCTCCGTAGATCGGGTCGAGGCGGCCTGCGCACTCGCGCTGACGGGACGGGTCCGTTCACCGCGCTATGCGCATCTGCACCCGATCTTGGCCACCGGGCAGGACAAGGTCGCCGCCCTGCGTCCACCCCGCGAGGAACCCGCGGAAGACGGCGGATACGTCCGTGGCGCCGACTACTACGCCGGAGGTGTCCGGTGAGCGTGATCGATAACGACACGAAGCGGAAGCTGCGCGAGATGGGCGCGACCGCGCTGCTGGACGCGATCGATGCCCAGGATGAGGCTCACGTGCTGGGGATGTCGTTCCAGGAACGGCTCCAGCTGATCGTGGACGAGGCGCATTCCATCTTCAATCATGGAAAGGTCGAGGGTCTGATCCGCCGGGCGGGGCTGCGTTATCCCGGAGCGGACCTGCGGCGGCTGGATCTGGTCGAGGAACGGGGACTGAACCGGAACGTGATCGCGCAACTGGCAACCTGCTCCTTCATCCAGCGGCAACAGAACGTGGTCTTCCAGGGCTTCACCGGCTCAGGGAAGTCCTACCTCGGCTGCGCGCTGGCGAAGCAGGCCTGCCAGCACCGGCTCCGAGCCCACTACATCCGAATGCCCGACCTCGAAGAGGCCTGGGCCCTGGCAAAGGACAAGCCGCAGGGCCAGACGAAGTTCCTGCGGAAGTACTCCACGTTCTCGCTGCTGGTGATCGACGAGTGGCTGCTGGACCATCCTGACGAGGGAATGCGTTCGATGCTGCTGGAACTGCTCGAGCGCCGCTATGACACCGGCTCGACCGTGTTCTGCACCCAGTACCCGAAGAAGGACTGGCACGCCCGGCTCGGTGGAGCAGTCCACGCCGATGCGATCATGGACCGCATCGTGCACAACACAATCTGGATCGACACCGGCGACAGGAACATGCGAGAACACACCGCACTGCCCCAGTGACCCGATGCCGGCGGGAGCCAGTGGTCCCCACCGCGGCGGCTACTGGCCCCCGTCGGCACGATCGGCGGTCCCCAAGAGCAAGATTCGGTGGCTCCCACGACTACGAATACTCACCCCCTCCTACAAGTCGAACGAACTGGGGTTCACCAGCTGCAATCCCGGTGGCGGGGTGCTGGCTCCGAGGTCCACGGCGGCCGTGATGGTGCGTACCGAGCCTTCCGATGACGCTCCCTTCCTGGAGGACCCGGCGCTCGCTGCTGTGGGCGCCGAGGACGTGGTGGACGTCTGATCCGCCGGGCGTCACGGGGAGCCGTGCGGGCCACGGTGCTCCACACGGCTCCCCGGACCTACGACGCCCCGACGACCTGACACCCCGACCACCCTGGCGCAGTTTCCCCGGCTCCTCGCCATGGCCCTGCCAGGTGGGGCACGTACCGTGGGTGGGGCCAGCCCGCGCCACCCCGGGGCTCCATCGGTATCCCGGGGACTGCGGGGACAGCCACGGAACCGGAGGCCACCATGCACGCGGACCGCATCACCGACTCGATCTGCTACCACGCCGAGGGGCCGTACTGGTCGGACACCTGGGGCGGGCTGCGCTGGGTGGACATGCTGGCCGGCGACATGATGCAGCTGGGACCGGACGGCACCGCGTCCCGGATCCGCACCCCCAGCCCGGTGGTGGCCTGCGTGCGACCGGCCTCCAGCGGCGGCGCGGTGCTCGCGGTCGAGAAGGGCTTCGCCTTCGAGGACCCCGACGGCTCCATCGAGCAGCTGCCCCCGCTGTGGGACGCGGATGTGCGGATGAACGAGGGCGCCGTGGCCCCGGACGGCTCGTTCCTGTGCGGCTCGATGGGCTACGACCAGGCCGACGGAGCCGCTTCCATGTGGCGCCTGATGCCCGACGGCACCACCACCCGCATCCTGGGAGGCCTCACCGTCTCCAACGGCCTGGCGTTCTCGGCCGACGGCACACGCGCCTTCTACGTGGACACCCCCACCGGGCGGGTGGACCTGTTCGATTGGGACGACCAGGAGGGCCTCGTGCAGCGACGCACCTTCGCGGACCTGAACGACCAGGACGGCCACCCCGACGGTCTGTGCCTGGATGCCGAGGGCAACGTGTGGGTGGCCATGAACAGCGGCTCCCAGGTGCTGGGCCTCGACTCCGACGGCGGAGTGGCCGAGAACATCGCGGTGGGTGCCCGCCAGGTGACCGCCTGCACCTTCGGCGGAGCGGACCGCGCGACCCTGTTCATCACCACCAGCCGGGAGAACCTGGAGGACGGCGAGGATCCGAAGGCCGGGTCCCTGTTCGCCGTGCAGCCGGGCGGCGGGGTGCGCGGTGCCGTGGAGGAGCGCCTCTTCGCCGGCTGAGCCGCACTCGTTGGGCAGCTGAGCCGCGCTCGTTGGGCAGCTGAGGCCCGGCCCGTGCTCACGCTGGCGGGCCGCGGTTGCGCCGGTTGGCCCGCGGTACGACGAGGCGGTTACTCGTCGAGGCACGAGAGTTTGTCGCTTCGCGGCCCTCATTCCGACACTTCCTCGTGCCTCGGCCCCTGCCTCGGCCCACCCATCCGGTGCGACGCCCCACACATGCGGACGCGGCGCTATGAAGGTCTCATAGCGCCGCGTCACCATGTCTCGACGGGGTCGACAGCGCGGGGCGGACCCCAGCACCGAGATCAGTCAGCGCGAGGCAGACCCCGCGCTGAGGTCAGGCCTGCAGGGCCTCGACGTCGTCGTCGATCCAGTCGAAGGTGCGCTCCACGGCCTTGTTCCACAGGCGCATGTAGCGCTCGCGGGTCTCGTCGTCCATGGTGGGCTCCCAGCGCTTGTCCTCGTCCCAGTTGTCGATGACATCCTGCTCGCCGTCCCAGTAGCCCACGGCGATGCCGGCCGCGTAGGCGGCACCCAGCGCGGTGGTCTCGATGACCTTGGGGCGCACCACGGGCACACCGAGGATGTCTGAGTATTCGTAGTCGTGGGAGCCACCGAATCTTGCTCTTGGGGACCGCCGATCGTGCCGACGGGGGCCAGTAGCCGCCGCGGTGGGGACCACTGGCTCCCGCCGGCATCGGGTCACTGGGGCAGTGCGGTGTGTTCTCGCATGTTCCTGTCGCCGGTGTCGATCCAGATTGTGTTGTGCACGATGCGGTCCATGATCGCATCGGCGTGGACTGCTCCACCGAGCCGGGCGTGCCAGTCCTTCTTCGGGTACTGGGTGCAGAACACGGTCGAGCCGGTGTCATAGCGGCGCTCGAGCAGTTCCAGCAGCATCGAACGCATTCCCTCGTCAGGATGGTCCAGCAGCCACTCGTCGATCACCAGCAGCGAGAACGTGGAGTACTTCCGCAGGAACTTCGTCTGGCCCTGCGGCTTGTCCTTTGCCAGGGCCCAGGCCTCTTCGAGGTCGGGCATTCGGATGTAGTGGGCTCGGAGCCGGTGCTGGCAGGCCTGCTTCGCCAGCGCGCAGCCGAGGTAGGACTTCCCTGAGCCGGTGAAGCCCTGGAAGACCACGTTCTGTTGCCGCTGGATGAAGGAGCAGGTTGCCAGTTGCGCGATCACGTTCCGGTTCAGTCCCCGTTCCTCGACCAGATCCAGCCGCCGCAGGTCCGCTCCGGGATAACGCAGCCCCGCCCGGCGGATCAGACCCTCGACCTTTCCATGATTGAAGATGGAATGCGCCTCGTCCACGATCAGCTGGAGCCGTTCCTGGAACGACATCCCCAGCACGTGAGCCTCATCCTGGGCATCGATCGCGTCCAGCAGCGCGGTCGCGCCCATCTCGCGCAGCTTCCGCTTCGTGTCGTTATCGATCACGCTCACCGGACACCTCCGGCGTAGTAGTCGGCGCCACGGACGTATCCGCCGTCTTCCGCGGGTTCCTCGCGGGGTGGACGCAGGGCGGCGACCTTGTCCTGCCCGGTGGCCAAGATCGGGTGCAGATGCGCATAGCGCGGTGAACGGACCCGTCCCGTCAGCGCGAGTGCGCAGGCCGCCTCGACCCGATCTACGGAGAAGCGGCGAGAGAGCCGTAGCACCGCCAACGCGGGATCCAGGCCCTGTTCCACGATCGGCACGGACTCGAAGATCCGCTGGATCACGATCACCGTGGCCGGCCCGACCCGATCTGCCCACGCCCGCACCCTCTGCGCGTCCCAGGCCTGGAAACGCTCGCCCGCAGGTAGGTCCGCGTCGTTGGTGCGGTACTCATTGCTCGCGGTCTCCGGGAGCAGCAGGTGACTGGTCAGTCGCTGGCTGCCCTGATAGATCTCCAGCGTCCGGGCCGTGATGCGCAGATCGACCTTCGCGCCGATGTGCGCGAACGGCGCGGAGTAGAAGTTCCGCGCGAACGTGACGTGCCCGTTCCTGCCCACTCGTCGTCCGTAGTGCCATGTCGAGATCTCGTAGGGCACCGCCGGCAGCGGCGTCAGCAGCGGCCGCTCCTCCGCGTCGAACACGCTGGCGCGGGATCCGGGCCGCTTCTGGAACGGCTCCGCGTTATAGGCCTCCATCCGCTGCCCGATGGCGGCTGCAAGTTCGGGCAGGGACGTGAATCGCTGATCCCGCAGCCCGGCGATGACCCAGGTCGCGACGTGCGCGACGGTGTTCTCCACGCTCGCCTTGTCTTTCGGTTTCCGCACCCTCCCCGGGAGCACCGCCGCCGAGTAATGCGCTGCCATCTCGCGATACGCATCGTTCAGGACGATCTCGCCCTCGCGGGGGTGCTTCACCACACCGGTCTTGAGGTTGTCCGGAACGATCCTCGGGACCGTCCCGCCCAGCGCCTCGAACATCGCTACGTGCGCTCGCAGCCAGGACTCCTGGCGCATATCCAGCGCCGGGAAGCAGAACGCGTAACGAGAAAAAGGCAGGCAGGCAACGAACAAGAACACCTTCGAGACCTCGCCGGTGACCGGATCGGCCAGCTCCATCGTGGGGCCGGACCAGTCGACCTCCACGCTCTGGCCGGCCTTGTGACCGACTCTCGAAGCGGCACCGGTGACCATGACGTGGTGCTGGTAGGTGCGGCAAAACCGGTCATACCCCATCGCCGGATCCCCAGCCGCCGTGGTCGCGTCGAAGTACTCGCCGTGCAACAGCTTCAGCGTCACGCCGACCCTGGCCATCTCTCGATGGACCTGTTCCCAGTCCGGCTGTGCGAACACGCTCTCGTGCTCGCCCCGGCCCGGGAACAACCGGGCATACACCTGCTCATCGGCGACGTCCGCGATATCGCCCCACCCGATCCCTGCAGCGTCAGCGGCCTCGAACACCGCCCTCACGGACTTGCGGGACATGCCCTGCGAGGACGAAATCGCTCGCCCCGACAGACCTTCTGCGCGCAGCTGGAGCACCAGCTTCGCCCTGATCTTCCGTACCATTCCAGATTGCTCCTTCCGCCGCGTGCCCTATACACACGGCGGAAGGAGCGTAGACAGAGCGGCCCCAACGACACCACTGGTGGTCCCGAACGACGCCACCGCTACGGCAGCGACGTGGCACCCGAACCCTCGATCAGCGGACCCCAGCGAGGCGAATATTCAGATGTCGGCCTGGAACTGCATCAGCAGCTCGTTCTTGACCATGCCGCCGTCCACCTTGAGCTCGGTGAGATCCACGCCGGAGTCGGCGTTCATCGCATCGAGCACCTCACGGGACTGGAAGGCGGTGGCCTCCAGGGCCGCACGGGCGATGTGACCCTTGTTGTGGAAACGGGTCAGGCCCACGATGGCGCCGCGGGCGTCGGCCTTCCAGTGCGGGGCGAACAGGCCCGAGAACGCGGGGACCACGAAGCAGCCGCCGTTGTCGTCGACCTGCTCGGCGAGCTTCTCGATCTCCGGGGCGTCCTTGATCAGGCCCAGGTTGTCGCGCACCCACTGCACCAGCGAGCCGGTCACCGCGATGGAGCCCTCCAGGGCGTAGATCGGCTTGTTGTCGCCGATCTTGTAGCACACGGTGGTCAACAGGCCGTTCTCGCTGCGCACCAACTCCTCACCGGTGTTGATCAGCATGAAGTTGCCGGTGCCGTAGGTGTTCTTGGCCATGCCCACCTCGAAGCAGGCCTGGCCGAAGGTGGCGGCGTGCTGGTCGCCGAGGATGCCGGCGATCGGGGTGTCGATGAGCAGGCCCTGCTTGCGACCGTAACCGTAGATCTCGGAGGAGGACTTGATCTCCGGGAGCATGGACAGCGGGATGCTCATGTCCTTGGCGATGTCCTCGTTCCAGTCGAGGGTGTCGATGTTCATCAGCATGGTGCGGGAGGCGTTGGTGACGTCGGTGACGTGCACGCCGCCGTTCACACCGCCGGTCATGTTCCACACCAGCCAAGAGTCGGTGTTGCCGAACATTAGGTCACCGGCCTCGGCCTTCTCGCGGGCACCCTCGACGTTGTCCAGGATCCACTTGACCTTGGGACCGGAGAAGTACGTGGCCAGGGGCAGGCCCACGCGCTCCTTGTACTTGTCGGCGCCCTCGTCGCCCGCGAGCTCGTCGCAGATCTTGGCGGTGCGGGTGTCCTGCCAGACGATTGCGTTGTAGACGGGCTCGCCGGTGTTCTTGTCCCACACCACCGCGGTCTCGCGCTGGTTGGTGATGCCCACGGCTGCCAGCTGGTGGCGGTTGATCTCGGCACCGACGAGGGCATCACCGACCACCCTTCGGGTGTTCCGCCAGATCTCCATGGGGTCGTGCTCGACCCAGCCGGACTTCGGGAAGATCTGCTCGTGCTCCTGCTGGCCGGTGGAGATGATCTGGCCGTCGTGGTCGAACACGATGGCGCGGGTGGAGGTGGTGCCCTGGTCGATGGCCAGGATGTACATGGTCTCGTCGTTCATCGGGTCTCCTTCGATGATGATCTCGAGCGGTGGTGATGGTGCGCCCGTCGACGGGGCCCGTCGTCGGGTGGTTCGGGGATGGGGCGCATCGCGGCGCGCCCCGGGGATGTGGAGCGGGGGCCGCCCGGGAAGGACGGCCCCCGCACAGGTCAGGCGAGGATCTTCGCGACGAGGCCCGCGAGGATGCCGCCGATGATCGGGCCCACGATCGGGACCCACGAGTAGCCCCAGTCGGAGCTGCCCTTGTGGGGGATCGGGAGGACGGCGTGCGCCAGGCGGGGGCCCAGGTCACGCGCAGGGTTGATGGCGTAGCCGGTCGGGCCGCCCAGGGAGGCGCCGATGGACACCACCAGCATGGCCGCAGCCAGCGGGCCCAGGCCCGAGGGGGTGGCACCGAACATGATGATCACGAGCACCAGCACGAAGGTGGCGATGACTTCCGTGACGAAGTTCCAGCCGTAGTTGCGGATCTCCGGGCCGGTGGAGAACACGCCGAGGATCTTGCCCGGGTCCTCCTCCACGTCGAAGTGGTTCTTGTAGGACAGCCACACCAGGATGGCGCCGATGAAGGCGCCGATCAGCTGGGCCAGCAGGTAGGCCAGCACGTTGGGGATGGTGCCGGGGATGGCCGCCAGGCCCGCCTCGGCGTTGCCCGGGAACATGTCCGAGCCGTTGGCCAGCAGGCCCAGGGTGACGGCTGGGTTCAGGTGCGCGCCGGTCTTGTAGGCCACGTAGACACCGGCGAACACACCGAGGCCCCAGCCGAAGTTGATCATCAGCCAGCCGCCGCCGAAGCCTTTGGTCTTGGCCAGGATGTTGTTGGCGACCACGCCGCCACCGAGAAGCAGCAGCATCGCGGTGCCGGCGATCTCGTACAGGAAGATCGTTCCGATCGCTTCCATAGGTTCTCCTCATCGAGTCCTGTGCCGCGTCGGTGCGGCACGGGGTCCACACAGAGTAGGTGCTCGTGCGGGGATTGTCATGGTGCCCAGGCCGGTCGGCCTGAGCGGGGGCCCACCGGATCGGCGGGTTTGTCGGCCCCCGCGGGGTGGCGGGGACCGGGTCCTGGGGGAGAAGCCGAGCGGGGTGGGGCCGCAGGCCCGCGAAAAGGACAGTTCCGCGCACGGAACGGTCCCTCGAGCGGGGCCGTGCAACCCCCGGTGGGGGCGCTCGACGTCAGGGGAGGACAGGCACCTCCGGGGCCCGGGAGACGGCCTGGGCCGCTTCGTCGTCGCTGTGGGTGGCCTCGCCCTCGAGGCGGGCCGCGATGAAGGCGCGGTAGGTGTCGACTTCGGTGCGGGTGCGGTCCTCGTCCCAGCCCAGCTCCGGGCCGACAATCGCGGCGATCTCCTCGGCGGCCGCCGCTCCGCGGTCGCGCACCTCGTAGTCCAGGCGCAGGCGGCGGGTGATCACGTCGGCCAGGTGCACCACACCCTCGGCACGGGCGGCGTACAGCACCTCGGCGCGCAGGTAGCGGGCGGCGTGCTCGAGGGGCTCGACCAGCGAGGGGTCCTCGTCGATCAGGGCCAGCACCTCGGTGAGCAGGGAGCCGTAGCGGAACAGCAGGCGGTCGGTGCGCAGCTCGTCGAAGCCGTGCTTCGCGGCGATCTGCTGCTTGTCGCGCACCAGTTCCTGATAGCCCTGGGCGCCGATGATCGGCACCGTGCGGGTGAGGCTGGGGCGGCCCGGGAAGGTGTCCTTGATGGCGAAGTCCACCACGTCCTCGGCCATCACCCGGTAGGTGGTGTACTTGCCGCCGGCGATCGCTGACAGGCCAGGTTCCACGGCCATCACGGTGTGCTCGCGGGACACCTTGGAGGAGGAGCCCTCGGACTTGCGGATCGGCTGCAGCAGCGGGCGCAGCCCGGCGTAGACGCCGATGACGTCCTCGCGGGTGAGGTCCTCGGAGAGCACGGCGTTGGCGTGCTCGAGCACATAGTGGATGTCGTCGCTGGTGGCGGCCACCAGATCGGGGTCGTGCTCCCAGGGGGTGTCGGTGGTGCCGATGACCCAGTACTCGTCCCAGGGGATCAGGAACAGCACCGACTTCTCGGTCTTGGTGATCACGCCGGTGTCAGGGGCGGCGGGGATGCGGTCGCGGGCCACGGTGATGTGGATGCCCTTGGAGGCCAGCACCTGCAGGCCCTTGTCGGCCCCGGCCAGCTCCTGCTGCTCCTGGGTCCACACACCGCCAGCGAGGATGGTCTCGCGGGCATGGATCTCGAACTCCTCACCGGTGATCTCGTCGCGCACGCGCACGCCGAACACGCGCTCGCCCTCGCGGAGGTAGCCGATCACGGTGGTGTAGTTGGCCACGGCAGCCTCGTACTGGGCGGCGGAGCGGACCAGCATCATCACGAAACGGGCGTCGTCCACCTGCGCGTCGTAGTACTCCAGGGCGCCCACGATCTTCTCGCCGTCCAGCCCCGGGAAGTGCTTGAGCATCTTGTCGTGCATGAGGTGGCGGTGCATGGGCACGGCGCGCTTGCGGCCGATCATCTGCATCGCGTCGTACAGCATCACGCCGGATCCGATGAAGGCGCGGTCGAACACCTTCTTGAAGAAGGGGAACACGAAGCTGATCGGCTTCACCAGGTGCGGGGCGGTGCGCTGGATCAGCAGGTCGCGCTCGCGCAAGGCCTCGGCCACCAGTTTGAAGTCGAGCATCTCGAGGTAGCGCAGGCCGCCGTGCATCAGCTTGGAGGAGCGTGAGGAGGTGCCGGAGGCCCAGTCCTTGGCCTCGACCAGCCCCACGGAGAGGCCGCGCGTGGCGGCGTCGAACGCAGCGCCGGCGCCGTTGACGCCTCCGCCCACCACCAGCACGTCCAAGGGGTTGTCGGCCGTCGCGCCGCGGAGCTGGTCCAGGTGCTCCTGGCGGGAGGCGGGGGTGAGTGCTGCACGCGTCTGAGACGGCACGGGAACGCTCCTTCGCGATC
This sequence comes from Brachybacterium muris, assembly GCF_016907455.1. Taxonomy (NCBI): domain Bacteria; kingdom Bacillati; phylum Actinomycetota; class Actinomycetes; order Micrococcales; family Dermabacteraceae; genus Brachybacterium; species Brachybacterium muris. Next base: position 3,250,506 of record NZ_JAFBCB010000001.1, read on the forward strand.
GATCTCGGGGCCGACGGCGACTCCGCCGGGACTTAAGACCCAGGATGACGCTTCCGTGCGGCCACCGGCAAGCCGTGTGCACGAACGTGCAACACTGTGAGCATGGTCCAGGCTTCCCGCCAGCAGAGCGCCTTCGAGGCTGCACGGATGTACTACGACGAGGGTCAGACGATGGATGCCATCGCCTCCACCTTCGGCATCTCCCGCTCCACGGTCTCGCGCCTGCTGCGCGACGCCCGGGAGCAGGGCATTGTGCGAATCACCCTGCGGCCGCCCGGGGTGCGGCGCCTGGCGGACCTTCGCTCGGCCATCGCCCAGCGGTACGGGGTGCGCACGCACGTGGTCCCCACCAGGCCCGACAGCTCCGAGCGGGAGCGGCTGCGGGCGGTGGCGACCGATGCCGCCGGGGTGGTCGAGGACCTGCTGCAGCCCGATCAGGTGGTGGGCATCGCCTGGGGCACCACAGTCACAGCGGTGGTGGAGCAGCTGACCCCGCGCCCGGTGCTGGGCGCGCAGATCGTGCAGCTGAACGGGGCGGTCAACACCGAAGGCTCGGGCCTGGCGAACGTGTTCACGGTGCTGGACCGGGCGGCCTCCCGCTGGGCCGCGACCGTGCACCCCTTCCCCGTGCCCGCGTTCTTCGACTACCCCTCCACCCGCGAGGCCATGTGGCGGGAGCGCTCGGTGCTGCGGGTGCTCGAGATGCAGCGCCGCTGCCGCCTGGCCGTGTTCGGGGTAGGCGCCTTCGACTCCGAGGTGCCCAGCCAGGTCCACGCCTCCGGGTACCTCGCCGAGGAGGACCTGGCCCAGCTGCGCAGCGACGGCGCGGTGGGCGATGTGTGCACCGTGTTCCTGCGTGCCGACGGCAGCTGGCGCGACGTACGCATGAACACACGCAGCTCCGGCCCCAGCCCTGCGGCCCTCGCCTCGATCCCCCGCCGGGTGCTGGTGGCCTCCGGCGCCCGCAAGGCGGTGCCCCTGCGGGCGGCGCTGCGGGCCGACTGCGCGACCGACCTGGTGCTGGACGAGGCCACCGCCGCGCGGCTGCTGTCCCTGGACTGAGGCCCCAGGGCCGCGCGGCCGCAGGCCACAGGGCACAGGCCCCAGGCCCCAGGCCCCAGGCCGACGCAAACTCATCGAGAGCGACGTTATGAACAGTTGGAGGCAACTGAACTGTTCACAACGTCGATCTCGATCTGCTCCTTTGCGCTATGAGCAGCAGGATCCCGGGCTTTTGTCAGACAGTTGCGGGTGCCGCAACCACCCGGATCCGCTCACACACCACCGGCATGTCCGGAGCGAAGCCGCGGGGGTCCTCGCTGTGGGTGCGCCAGAACGCCTCGTGCACATGCCGCCAGTACTCGAGCGACCGGTCCCCCTCCCCCTCGGCGTGGGCATGGGCTGGGCCGACCTGGTCGAAGGGCACCACCTGCACGTCGGTGGTCTCGAGCACCGCACGGGACCGGCCGGAGCCGTCCAGCACGATCGCGACCTCTCCCACCTGCGGGAGCGGATCGCCTGCAGCTTCGTAGTCCCACAGGGAGGATGCGGTCGCGGTCTTGGTGCCCTCCAGCACCAGGGCCAGCAGCTCGTCGGCCTGCGCGGGAGTGGCGCCGAAGGCCCACGCCTCGGGGCGCTCGACGGGGAGGTCAGGCTGGTCAGCTCGCACTGCGGCCCAGAAGGCGTCGAGCCTGGCCGGGTCGGGAGAGCCAGTCATCATCGGGCCCGGGGCATCCAGCGGGGCCGGGGCATCCAGCGGGCCCAGGGCATCCGGCGGCTCCGGTGGAGCAGCGCTCATCCCTCGACGTCCGAGAGGTCCAGGCGCTCGGCGTGGGTGTACACGTTCATGCGGCCGTCGCCGTCGTCGAAGGCGCGGGTGAAGCCCACCAGGGTCATCCCCACCTCCTCGGCGGTGTCGATCGCCAGGGAGCTCGCTGCGGAGACGCAGGCCAGCAGCGGGATGCCCGCCATGAACGCCTTCTGGGCGATCTCGAAGCTGGCACGGGAGGAGACCAGCAGGAAGCAGTCCGTCAGTGGTAGGCGTTCCTCGAGCAGGGCCCAGCCGATCACCTTGTCCACCGCGTTGTGGCGGCCCACGTCCTCCCGCACCGCCAGGACTTCGCCGTCGGCGCGCACCAGGGCGGCGGCGTGCACTCCCCCGGTTCGGGCGAACACGGCCTGGTCGTCGGTGAGGTTACGAGCGGCGTCGAGGATGGCGCGGGGGTCCACCGACCAGTCCTCGGCGAGCGCGTAGCGGCCCTTCTGACGCACCGCGTCGATGCTCTCGGAGCCGCACACCCCGCAGGCCGAGGTGGTGGTGAAGCGCTTGGAGATCACCGGCAGCAGCTGCGGGCGGGCGGTGGTGAAGTCCATGACGTTGTAGGTGTTCTGCGCGAAGCCGGTGCCGTCGTCCACCACTGCGCCGTCGCAGTAGCGGGCCTCGGCGATGTCCTCGCGGGACTTGATCAGGCCCTCACCATGGAGGAAGCCGTGGATCAGCTCCACGTCGTTGCCGGGGGTGCGCATGGTCAGCGAGAGCTGCTGGCCGTTCAGGCGAATGTCCAGCGGTTCCTCGACGGCCACGTGGTCGCCCTTGCGGCCGGCGTACAGCCGGCCATCACGCACCCGTACGGTGCGGATTCGCTTCGTCTCGGTCACCCTGCCCATGGGTCGAGCCTAGTGCGGGAAGGAACGGGGTGTCGCGGCCAGCGCAGCCCATTGTGCCCAGAGTGGCCCGTTGTCCCCAGCCCGGCCCGTTGTCCCCAGCGACCCCAGCCGTTGTGCCCGGCGGCCCCGGCCCGTACGGTGCTGGGTGGCTCGACCGACTCGTAACGGGAGGCACCCATGTACCGCACCCTGATCTGGCCCCTGATCATCCTCGCCATCATCCCGGTGCTGGCGTGGGCCATGTTCGAGCGCACCGGCTGGGGCTACGTCGCAGCGCTGACGGTGGTGGGGCTGATGCTTGCCTCGCTCGCCTTCACGCAGGACCGTCTGGACCAGGCCACACTGCGCACCGCAGTCGTGGTGACCATCGTGCTCAGCATCGCCGGGACGTTGTACACCGGCGTCGCGTTCGGCGACCCGCTGCTGGCCGTGCCGTTCCTGGCGTCCCTGGGCGGGGCAGTGGCGATCTCCCGCGCTGCGGCCAAGGACTCCGCGGAGCGATCCCGCCGCTGAGTGCCGGCGGCTGAGCATCGGCGGCCGAGTCCCGACGGCTGAGCCCCACGGCCGACAACCTGGCCGACGCTCCCCTGAATACGACGAATGCACTGATCCCCCGCGATTCTTCGCAGGGGATCAGTGCATTCGCTCTGCCGACTCCGAGGAGCCGATGGTCATCGCCGAATCGGAACCCCGGGAGGACAGACGGCCGTGCAGTGTCAGTTCTTGACGACGGCGCCGGCCAGGAGGTTCAGGGACTCCTCGAGCTTCTCCTTGGGGACGGCCGGGAAGCCGACCTCCTTGGCGAGCTTCTCGTCGACCTTGGACCAGTCGTAGGTCAGGGAGACCTCTGTGGTGTCGGCGTCGACGGGCTTGAGCTCATAGAGCCACTCCCAGCCCTCGGGCTCGTCCTTGCTCTGCTCCTGCGCGGGCTGCCAGCCGATCATCTTGTTCTCGTCGAAGGCGGTCACGTGGTTGTGCATCACGTAGTCTCCGCCCATCATCTCGGCGTGCATGTTCATCACGAACTTCTCGCCGCTCTTGGTGACGCGCTCGGTGTTCTCGGCGTTGCGCACCATGCCCGAGCCGTCGAACTCGTGGTGACGGGCCGGGAGGGTGAGCACCTCGAAGATGTCCTTCGCAGGGGCGTCGATGGTGCGGGTCACGGTGATGGAGGTCTGGTTCTGGTTCATGCCGCCACCATGCCCCACGAGTCTGGATCTGTCACTCAGGCGGCCCTGGAAAGCCCTCAGACCAGGCCCTTCTCCACCAACCAGTCGGTGGCGATGGTGGCGGAGTTGGCCTGCTCCTCGACACTGCGCTGGTTCATGGCCACCAGGTCGTCGGCCGTGAGCTGTTCGATCACCGTGCCGATGGCGGCGGCGGCCGCCTCGTCCACCTTCTCGGTGACCAGGGGGACCACGTTCTGCGGGAGGATCATCGACTCCGGGTCCTCCAGCACCACCAGGTCGTTGGCGGCGATGGCGGGGTCGGCGGTGTAGATGTCGGCCAGCTGCACGTCGCCGCTGGTGAGGGCCTGCACGGTGAGGGGGCCGCCGGAGTCCTCTACAGGCACCACCGTGACGTCAACCCCGTAGATGCTCTTGGCACCCTCGGGCCCGTAGGGGCGCACCTCGAACTCGCTGTTCGCGGCGATCTTCAGATCGGCGATGCCGGCGAGGTCCGCGATGGTGGTCAGGGAGTGCTCCTGCGCGAAGGCGGCGGTGGTGGTGTAGGAGTCCTGGTCGGAGGCCTCGGCGAAGTCGAGCACGCGCAGGGAGTCCGGCAGGGCCTCCCCGAGGGCCGACCGGATCTCCTCCGGCGATGCGCTGGGGGCGTCGGGCTGGTAGTGCTGCAGCAGGTTGCCCAGGTACTCGGGCAGCACGTCCAGGGAGCCGTTCTCCAGTTCGGGAACATAGACCTCGCGCTGGCCGATCTGGAACTGCCGCTCCACGGTGTAGCCGCCGGCCTCGAGCACCTGGGCGAACAGCTCGGCGATGATCTCGTTGGAGTAGTAGGCCTGGGAGCCGACCACCAGGGTGCCGCCGGCGCCGCCCGCCGCACCACCGCCGTCGGAGCCGCCGTTGCCGCTGCCTCCGTCACCGCCCTGCGGGGAGTCCCCCTCGAAGGGATCGGAGCTGGAGCAGGCGGCCGCGCCCACGGCGACACCCCCGGCACCGAGCAGTCCCAACAGTGTGCGTCGCGTGCTGCGGGTGGTCATGGCGTGCTCCTTCAGGTCAGGGGTCGAGGACGCCGAGAGGGGATGCGAACGGCAACGGCAGGTCGCGTCCTGTCAGCGGACACTCACAGCGTACGTACCCGGGCTGGGTCCGCGCTCGATGCGCAGAGGCAGGAGGGGTCTCCACCCAGGCCGCCGCGTCGGACCGCTCGGTCACGCCGCGCTGAGCCCCCGCGGTGCGGTGACGCGCTGCAGGAGCAGCAGCATCAGGTCCAGCACCAGCGCCAGGGCGATCACCAGCAGGGAGCCGGCGATCATCTGCGGGTAGTCCTGGGACCCGAGCCCCAGGAAGATGTAGCGCCCCAATCCCCCGTTGCCCACGTAGGCGGCGAGCATGGCGGTGGCGATCACCTGCACGGTCGCGCCTCGCACCCCGCCGATCAGCAGCGGCAGCCCCAGCGGCAGCTCGACCCGGGTGAGGATCTGCCACTCGGTCATGCCCTGGGCGCGAGCGGCGTCCACGGTGGCGGGGTTCACGGCTTCGATCGCGGAGTAGGCGCCCGCCAGCAGGGACGGCACCGCCAGGATCACGAAGGCGAGCAGGGGCGCGGTGAGCCCGATGCCCATCATCAGGGCGAACAGGGTGACCAGGCCCAGGGTGGGCAGAGCACGGGCAGCGCCGGCGGCGGCCACGGCGATCGCCTTGCCGCGACCGGTGTGGCCCACCAGCAGACCCAGGGGGATCGCGATCAGCGCGGCCACCGCGACACCGAGGGCGGTGTACCCGAGGTGCTCGAGAAGCCGCATGGGGATTCCGGAGGGTCCGCTCCAGCGCGCGGGATCCTGCAGCCACTGCAGGGCCTGGCCGAGGGGGCTCTCGTTCATGCGGTCACCTCCGGTCGGGCCACGGGGGCCGGTCCGTCGGTGGGGCCCGTCTGCCCGCTCGTTCCGCTGGACCGGGGCCGACGGGCCAGACCCTCCCGACGGGTGCGACCGTCCCGACGGGTGCGACCGTCCCGACGGGTCCGGTTTCCCTGTCGGATCCATGGCATCAGCGCCCGACCGACCAGCACCAGCAGGCCGTCCAGCAGCAGGGCCAGCACGGCGGTGAGGATCACGCCGGTGAGGATCTCCGCCTGGATGCCGCGGCGGAAGCCGTCGATGAACAGCATCCCGAGGCTGGACACACCGAGCACTCCACCCACGGTGACCAGGGAGACGGTGGAGACGGCCACCACCCGCAGCCCGGCCAGCAGTACGGGCCCGGCCAGTGGCAGCTCCACGCCGAAGAACCGGGCCATCGGGGCGTATCCCTGGGCGGTGGCGGAGCGCAGCACATCACGGTCCACGGAGCGGAACGCATCGGAGGCTGCCGGGACCATCAGCGCCAGGCCGTACAGGGTGAGCGCGATGACGATGTTCAGGGGGCTGCGGAAACCCGTGCCGAGCAGGCCGGGCAGCAGCACGAACAGTGGCAGCGAGGGGATCGCGTACATCACGCCGGAGGTGGTGGTGACCCCGGCGCGCAGCCAGCCGCGGGAGTTGGCGAGCTTGGCCAGCGGCAACGACAGCACGAAGGCCAGCAGGATCGGCGGCAGGGCCTGGGCCAGGTGCGCGCCGGTGGAGGACGCGATCAGGTCGAGGTTGTTCGAGATCCAGTTCATGGCCGCATCTCCCCGCGCACGCCGGCGGGGCCCTCGAGCACGTCGGCGGGGCCCTCGAGCACCCCTGCGGCGCGGCCGTCGGCATCCACCACCACCTGGCGGCCGTCCACCTGCTCGAGATGCAGGCTGCGGGCCCCGCGCTCGGCACCGACGAAGCTGGCCACGAAGTCGTCGGCCGGGGCGGCGAGGATCTCCTGCGGGGTGCCGACCTGGGCGACCACGCCGCCGGGCCGCAGGATCACCACCCGGTCGCCCACCAGGAAGGCCTCGTCGATGTCGTGGGTGACGAACACGATGGTCTTGCGCAGGTCCCGCTGCAGGCGCAGCAGTTCCTGCTGGAGGTCGGCACGGACGATGGGGTCCACCGCCCCGAAGGGCTCGTCCATCAGCAGGATGTTCGGGTCTGCCGCGAGGGCGCGGGCCACCCCCACCCGCTGCTGCTGTCCGCCGGAGAGCTGGGCGGGGTACCGGGAGGCGAGCTTCTGGTCCAGGCCCACCAGCTCCAACAGCTCGGCGGCCCGGGAGCGGGCCTCACGGCGGGGGGTTCCCCGCAGCACGGGGACGGTGGTGACGTTGTCCAACACGGTGCGGTGGGGCAGCAGGCCGGAGGCCTGCATGACGTACCCGATGCTGCGGCGCAGCTGCACCGGGTCCAGGTGCGCCACGTCGTCGCCGTCGATCAGCACCCGCCCGGAGGTGGGGTCCACCATGCGGTTGATCATCCGCATCAGGGTGGTCTTGCCGGAGCCGGAGGTCCCCACCAGCACCACGGACTCATGGGAGGCGACCTCCAGGCTGAAGTCCTCCACGGCGACGGTGCCGCCGGGGTACTCCTTGCGGACGTTCTCGAATCCGATCACCGGGTGCTCCAGACGAGATGGGGGCGGGGGCGCCCGTGGAGGCGCGGGTTCACTGTACGAGAACCGCTCCGGGGTGTCGGGTCGGGCAGTCTGCCGATCGGTCGGGCTGCCCCATCGTCGGCGTGCTGGCTGACGCCGGCCAGCGGTCCTATGTGGGCCTGCGCCCGCACGCCGGCCGCGGGCCGGTGCGACCCTGCGGCACGCTCAGGCGGAGATCGTCGCACTCAGGCCGGGATCGGCACGATCGACGGATGCACCACGGCGCTGAGAGTGCGGCGGTCCACCACCAGCGCGTCCCCCTGGGACAGCTCGAGGTAGTCGGGCTGCGGGATGCCGGAGGAGGCCACGATCACCCGATCCGGATCCACCCGGTAGCGCAGGGAGTAGTTGTCGGGATCGTGGTGGGGCTTAGCCTGGGCGGGATCGGACTGCTGGTACGCGATCAACTGGTCCGGGGTCATGTACAGGCAGTTCAGGGCCTCGGGCACCCGGGTGCCGAACCGCAGGCACAGCGAGGTGATCTCGGAGGCGGCCAGCTGGATGGCAGTGGCAGGGTCCTCGGTGCGGGCGTGCAGCTCGATCAGGGAGAAGAACAGCTCGGAGTCGGTGGTGCCCTCGGGGGTGCGGCCGCCGCGGGACAGGATCTCCTCGCGCAGTCCCTCGGAGAGGTCGAACTGGCCGTTGTGGGCGAACACCACGTCGCCCTCGCGGAACGGGTGGGTGTTGGTGATCTGCAGGGGCAGGCCGGGGCTGGCCTTGCGCAGGTGCACCAGCATCATGGGGCCGTGGGCGGCGGCGAGGGCCTCCCGGTAGGCGGCGGACTCGCGGGCCACGTCCAGCTGGCGCAGGATCTGCGGGGCGGGGCGGTGGCCGCCGTCGGCCGATTCGAACCAGGCCACGCCCCAGCCGTCGCGATGGATCTCGGACAGTTCGGTGAAGGGTTCGATCTCCTCGCGCACCGCCTGGTCCAGGGCGATGGGTTCGCGGGAGACGACGCCGAGCAGACGGCACATGGGAACGACCAGCTTTCCGACGGGGGTTCGGGGTGTGGTGTGGGGGCGGGAGGGGAGACCCGGCGGGGGCTCCGGAACGACGGCCGACAGGTGGACGGATCCGGCTCAGCTGCTGGCGGCGCGGGCCTTCATACGGGCGTCCAGCATCAGCGCCACGCGGGTGAGCAGGAAGTTGATGGCGATGTAGATGACCGAGACCACCACGTAGGTCTGCACCAGGTAGCGGGTGATGGAGACCATCGTCTTGCCCTGGAACTGCAGCTCGTTGTAGCTGACCACGAAGCCCAGGGTGGAGTCCTTCAGCAGCGACACCAGCGCCAGGATCAGGCTGGGCAGCACCAGGCGCACCGCCTGCGGGAGGATCACGCTGAACATGGTGTCGAAGCCGCTCAGCCCGATGGCGGCGGCGGCCTCACGCTGCCCCTTGTCCACGGCCCTGATACCGGCGCGGAACACCTCGGCGGTGGTGGCGGAGGAGACCAGGATCATCGGGATCACCAGCATCCAGAACCGCGGCACGTTCACCCCGTAGGCCGGCAGGGCCAGCAGGAACGCGTACACCACCAGCAGCATCGGGATGCCGCGGAAGAACTCGATCCACACTGCCACCAGGTGGCTGAGCCCGGGGATCTGCGCGTGCCGACCAAGTGCCAGCACCAGTCCCAGGGGGAAGGCGACCACGGCGGCCATGCCGGTGGCCTTCAGGGTGCCCATCAGGCCCTGACCGAGGAAGGCCAGGTAGTCGGCACGCAGGTACACGACCCAGCGGCCCGGGTCGAGCTGGCCGTTCTTGGCGAACTGCCACAGGCCCAGGGCGATCAGGCCCGCGATCACCAGCACGCTGAGGATCGAGAGGATCAGGATCCGACGGCGGCCCTTCGGGCCCGGGGCGTCGAACAGGACCTGGGTGGCGGTGTTGCTCTTCGCGCTCATGCCTGGGCCCCCGCGGTCACGTCGAGCTCCCGGTCGGGGCTGCGGCGGCGGGTGTCGGCCGGGGAGGCGAACCTCTCGAGCACACCGCCCACGTAGGCACCGCCGAGCGACAGCGCCAGGTACACGGCGCCAGCCACCAGGAACATGGCCACAGCCTGGGCGTACTGGATATTCAGGCGCTGGGTGACGCCGGTGATCTCCATGACCGCGATCGCGGAGCACAGGGAGGAGCCGATCACGGTGCCGATGAACACGTTCACCAGCGGCTGGATCATGGTGCGGAAGGCCTGCGGCAGCACCACGTGGCGCAGGGTCCCGAAGAACCCCAGGCCGATGGAGCGGGCGGCCTCCGCGTGGCCGATGGGCACGGTGTTGATGCCGGAGCGCACGTTCTCGCACACGAAGGCGGCGGAGGACAGGGTCAGGCCCAGCACGCCGCACCAGAAGTACGGCAGGGTCAGGCCCACGTCGGGAAGGCCGAAGGCGATCAGGATCAGCAGGCTCAGCAGCGGGATGTTGCGGAATATTTCCACGTACACGGTGGCGGCCCAGCGCAGGGGCGGGATGGGGCTCACCCGGCCCACGGCCAGCGCGGTGCCCACGATCAGGGCGAAGAGGTAGCCCAGGAACGTGAGCGCGATGGTGGTCCCGATGCCCTGCAGCAGCAGGGGGATGTTCTCGCTGATGGCTTGCATGGTGCCCTTCCGGAGGATGCGGGGCGGTGGGCCGACGGGGCCGCGCCGGTGGGCGGGCCCCGTCGGTCACGGGATGGGATCAGGCAGGCAGTTCGCCGGGGACGGGCGGCTCGGGGGCCTCGCCGTCGATGACCTCACCGACGGTGGCGGTCCAGAGCTTCTCCCAAGTGCCGTCGTCGATGATCGCCTGCAGGAAGGTGTTGACGAACTCCAGGGCGTCCTCGTTCTCCTTGGACAGGCCGATGCCGTAGGGGTCGTCCACGAAGGGCTCGCCCACCACGGTGACGTCCGGGTCGGCCTTGGAGTTGCCCAGCAGCACGCCCTGGTCCAGCACGTAGGCGTCGGCTCGGCCCTGCTTCAGTGCGGCCACGCAGGACTCGTTGTCCGGCAGCTGCTGCACGTCGCCCGGGTCGGTGACGTGGTCCTCGATGGCCTGGATGCCGGTGGAGTTGGACTGGGTGACCAGGTTCTTGCCGGTGAGGTCGGCGGGGCCGGAGATCGACTCGGCGTCCTCGGTGCGCACCTGGATGGCGGTGCCGGAGAGGTAGTACGGGCCGGCGAAGTTGATGACCTCGAGGCGCTCGGGGGTGATCGAGTAGGTGGCGATCACGCAGTCCACGGTGCCGTTCTGCACCAGGGTCTCGCGGGTGTCCACGGTGGTGTCGATGTACTCGACCTTGTCCGCGCCGTCCTCACCGAGGATGTAGCGGGCCAGTAGCTGGGTGATGCCGGCGTCGAAGCCGGTGGGGTTGCCTCCGGAGGTGTCGGCCAGGGAGAACACCTGGTTGGCGACGGTACCGCCGCGCTTCAGCTGGCCGGCCTCCTTGATCTTGGTGGCCCAGGCGCTGGCCTGGACCGCGGCGTCATCGGCCACGGGGCCCGCGTTCACGGCGTCGGTGAAGGCGTTGGCGTCGCCGCCACCGCCGTCGGATCCGCCGTTGCCGCCGTCGCCCCCCAGGGACGGGCCGTCACCGGTGTCGGAGCCGCAGGCGGCCAGGGCCGCACCGATCGGCAGGGCTGCGGCGGCGGCGACCAGGGCGCGGCGGCCGGGGCGGAAGGTGCTGGTGGACATGGTGTTCTCCGTTTCGTCGGGGATCGAGGTTCGTGGGAGTCGGTGGCGGCGGTGCCTGGCGGGCGCGGCCTGCTGGATGAGGGGCCTGCTGGGTGCCGGGCGGGGGTCCTGGGGCGGGAGTCCTGGAGCTGGCGCGTCAGTGGGGCTGGGGTCAGTGGGGCAGGATCTTGGACAGGAACGCCTTGGCGCGATCGCTGCGGGGGGCGGTGAAGAAGGCCTCGGGTTCGCCCTGCTCCACGATCTCGCCCTGGTCCATGTACACGACGCGGTCGCACACGTGGCGGGCGAAGCCCATCTCGTGGGTGACCACCAGCATGGTCATGCCGGCCTGTGCCAGCTCGGTCATCACGTCCAGCACCTCGTTGATGACCTCGGGGTCCAGGGCGGAGGTGGGCTCGTCGAACAGCATCGCCTTGGGCTTCATCGCCAGTGCCCGGGCGATGGCGACGCGCTGCTGCTGACCGCCGGAGAGCGCTGCGGGAAGCGAGTTCGCCTTGTCCGCCAGGCCCACCCGCTCCAGCAGCTCATGGGCCTGCGCCTCGGCCTCGGCCCTGGGCACGCCGCGCACCTTGCGAGGGCCCAGGGTGACGTTGTCGATCGCCTTGAGGTGGGGGAAGAGGTTGAAGCTCTGGAAGACCATGCCCACGTCGGAGCGCAGGGCCGTCAGTGCCTTGCCCTCCTCGGGCAGCGGCTGGCCGTCGATCAGGATCTCGCCGTCGGTGATGGTCTCCAGGCGGTTCACGCAGCGGCACAGGGTGGACTTGCCGGAGCCGGAGGCGCCGATCAGGGCCACCACTTCGCCGCGGTGGATGTCCAGGTCGATGTCCTTCAGCGCCTGGAAGTCGCCGAAGAACTTGTTGACGCCACGCACGGAGATCAGGGGCTCGCCTTGCGGGCCGGCGGCGCCGGGGCGTTCCGCGAGGCCTGGGCGCTCCGCTGAGTCAGGGCGCTCCGCGGGTGCGTCGGGCCTGCTGCTGGTCTCTTCCATGAGTTGAGAATGTACGGTCCGACCACCCGTTGTCCATGTCTCGGGATTCTTGTTCACACTTCGGAACGATTTTGTGACCGTACTATGGCGCGCGTGTGACGGGCGACGCAGGCCGACCCGATGGTCACCTGCGGCCCCTGGCGGCGGCCTGCGCGGGGCCCGGGTACTGGCTACAACCCACCGGGCCCCGCGCAGGCCGCTCTGGGCAAACCGAGTGCGACATTATGAACAGTTCAGCGCTGTCGAACTGTTCATAACGTCGCAGTCGATCCGGATCGCACCACGGGGACCGCGTAACAGTGTCAGCCCTCGTCAGGCCTGCGTCAGCCCAGCTCAGTCCGGATCAGCCCTCGTCAGGCCTGCGTCAGCCCAGCTCAGGCCTGGTAGGCGCGCTGGTACACGGCGTCGAAGGGGGTGTGGCCGCTCTGGCGGTGCTCGATGGAGCTGGTCACCACATCCTTGGCCACCTGGGCGGCCTGCAGCGGGGTGGCGCCCTTGGCGAGCTCCGCGGTGACAGCAGCGGCCAGGGTGCAGCCGGCGCCGGAGACCCGCTCCTCGCCGATCTTGGGGGTGCGCAGCTCGACGACCTGCTCGCCGTCGTAGAACACGTCCACCGCGTCGGGGCCGTCCAGCACCACGCCGCCCTTGGCCAGCACCACCACGTCGTAGGTGTCGTGGATGCGCTTGGCGGCCTCGGTGAGGTCCTCCACCGACTCAATCGCGTCCATGCCGGACAGGCTGAGGGCCTCGAAGTGGTTGGGGGTGACGAAGGTGGCCAGCGGCAGGATCTGGTCCTTGAGCGCGTTGTCGGTGTCCAGCGCCGCACCGGGCTCCTGGCCCTTGCAGATCAGCACCGGGTCCAGCACCACGTGGGTGAAGGCCTGCTCGGTCAGGGACTCGGCCACCGCGTCGATGGTGACCGGGGTGCCCAGCATGCCGATCTTGACGGTGTCGATGTCGTGCACGGCGCAGGTGGCCTCGATCTGGTCCTTGATCACCTGCGGGTCCACCGGTACGAAGCGGTGGCCCCAGTCGTTCTTCGGGTCGAAGGCGACGATGCAGGTCAGCGCGGCGGTGCCGAAGGTGTCGAGCTGGTGGAACGTCTTGAGGTCGGTCTGGGCGCCGGCGCCTCCGGAGGCCTCGGATCCGGCGATGGTGAGAGCGACGTGGGTCATGGGTCCCTTCCTGGACGTGATACGTCCGAGTGATGCGTGACGGTACGGCGACATGTGCCCGTGGGACGGGTCGCCGGTGATGAGCGTGCCGCGGGCTCCCAGGGCCACCCGTTCCCGGGGCCCGTCCCTGCAGCGGTGGCCGCGCGCTCCCAGGGTTCCCCGGTATCGAGGACCCGTCGCAGCGGCCGGGCCGCGCGCTCCCAGGACCCTCCGTGAGGGGCAGGTCCGTCGCAGCGACCGATCCCCGATCCTACTCACCTCTCCGGTACAGTGCCGTGCGTGTCCAGCCCCGATGCCGTGACGGCCGACGCGGCCGGCACCTCCCCCCGCTCTGCCGTCCGGCATGCCGACGGCAGGACAGGCAGGCACGACGGCCGGGCCGACAGCGACGCAGCGCCCCACGCGCCCTCCCCTTCGGGCTCGCCCTCCCCCGCGGACACCTCCCCACCCTCGGACACTCCGTCGCCCACGGGCACCTCACCGCGGCCCACCTCGCTCGCCGCCGAGCACCTGCGTCCCACCCTGAAGTTCCTCGCCGTGGGCGGGGCGGTGTTCCTGTTCGACGCGGCGATGTACAACCTGCTGGTGTTCTGGGACCCCGGCAGTGGTTGGGGCCACGGACTGATGCACGGCCAGCCGCTCATCGCGAAGCTGCTGACCATCGCGGTGGCCTCGTGTCTGACTTACCTCGGCAATCGACTGTGGACCTTCGGGGATCGTCCGCGGCCCCGCACGGCACGCTCCATCGCGCTGTTCATCCTGGTCAACGTGATCGCCGCGGGACTGCAACTGGGCTGCCTGGGCTTCTCCCGCTACGTGCTGGGGCTGGACTCGGTGCTGGCCGACAACATCTCCGGCACGTCCATCGGGCAGATCGTCTCCACCTCCTTCCGGTACGTCACCTACGGCAGGTTCGTGTTCCCGAAGGAGCGCTGACGGCGCCCGACTGGCCCAACAGGACCGACCAACTCGACAGGCCCGACTGGCCCGAGCAGCCCAACGAGCCCGGCTCCCCCGCGCTCACCAGTTGCTGCGCTCCCGCTCCCCCCGCTCTGACACACTCGGGCCATGGACACCTCCGGCCCCTGGACCCGAGCCTCCCGCGCCACCGGCCTGCTCTCCGACCCCGGCGGCCCACACCCCGCCCGCACGGCGCGCCCCACCGTGTTCGCCCGCATCTCGGCCCTGGCAGCGCAGCACGATGCAGCGAACCTGGGGCAGGGCTTCCCCGACACCGACCCGCCCCCGCTCGTGGCCGAGGCGGCGATCGAGGCGATCCGTGCGGGCCGCAACCAGTACCCGCCCGGTGCAGGCGAGGCGGTGCTGCGGGAGGCGGTGGCGGAGCACCAGCAGCGCTGCTACGGGCTCGACTGGGACCCGCACTTCGAGGTGCTGGTGACCACCGGTGCCACGGAGGCGCTGGCTGCGACAGTGCTGGCACTGGTGGAACCGGGTGACGAGGTGATCACCCTGGAGCCGTTCTACGACCAGTACGCGGCGCTGATCGCCCTGGCCGGAGGTGTGCACCGCACCGTCCCGCTGGCCATCGCCCCCGGGGCCGACGGGGATCTGGTCACCAGCGTCGACACCGTGGCGCTGCGGGCCGCGTTCGGGGACCGCACCCGCATGATCATCGTGAACTCCCCGCACAACCCCACCGGGCTGGTGCTCGGCCGCGAGGTGCTGACGGTGATCGCGGAGGAGGCCGCCCGCCACGACGCGCTGATCGTGACCGACGAGGTGTACGAGCACCTCACCTACGGGTCCGCCCACGTGCCGATCGCGACGCTGCCGGGTGCCCGGGAGCGCACCGTGTCGATCTCCTCGGCCGGGAAGACCTTCTCGGTGACGGGATGGAAGATCGGCTGGGTTACCGCACCGGCGGAGCTGATCACCGCGATCACGGGGGTGAAGCAGTGGCTCACCTACACCTCCGGCGCACCGTTCCAACCGGCGGTTGCGGCAGGCCTGCGCATGCCGGCGTCGGTGGTGGCAGACATCGCCGCGGACCTCCGCTCGCGACGGGACCTTCTGGTGGAAGGCCTGCGCTCGGTGGGATTCACCGTCAGTGTGCCGGGGTCCGGGTACTTCGTGGTGGCCGATGCCGCTCCCCTGGGCGAGACGGACGCCGAGGCGCTGTGCGAGCGTCTGCCGCGAGAGGCGCAGGTAGCCGCGATCCCATTGTCCGCGTTCTACCGGCCTGCCGCTGCCCCGCCGGAGGCTCCCGCAGCGCACCCGCATGGAAGCAGGCCCGGGCCTGCTCCGGAGGCCGCCTCACTGCTGCGGTTCGCCTTCTGCAAGGACCGCGCCACCATCGAGAAGGCGATCGAGCGGCTGGGGGCATGGGCCGCGCGCTGAGCCCTGACCATGCGAACGGCCCGCCCTCCCCTGATGGGGTGGGCGGGCCGTAATGCCTCAAGGGCGCAGGTCACTGAGCAGCGACCCACACCTCCTCGCCGGAGAAGTCCAAGAGGACGGACACGTTGAACTTGCCCTTCTGGACCGTGTCGGCCGGGATGGTGAAGGGGACGTTGTACGTGGCGGTACCGCCGTCGTACAGCTCACCCTGATCCAGGCTGCCGTTGGGGACCACCAGGGACGCCTCGCTGAAGGAGTTGCCGGAATCGACCACGTAGTCGATGCTCAGCAGGAAGGACGGGGAGACGCTGTCGGGACCGTGGTAGGTGATGGTCACGGGCACCATGATGTGCACCTCGCCCTCACCCGGATCCTCGTTGAACTGGTTCTCCTCCTTGATCTCCGCGGTGGCATCCCAGTTCACGGCACCGAAGCTGACCTCGACCTCGCCGCCCTCACCATCGGGCATGGTGAACTTCTCGTCCACGGCGTAGGGGTTGTCGCGGGTGCCCTTGTCGCCGTCACCTGCGGGCTCGGTCGTCTCGTCGCCGCCGGGCTCCGTGGTCTCATCGCCACCAGGCTCGGTCGTCTCGTCGCCACCGGGCTCCGTGGTCTCATTGCCACCGGGCTCCGTGGTCTCATCGCCACCGGGCTCGGTGGTCGTGGTGCCACCGCCGGTGGGCTCGCCACCGTCACGGGTGAACAGGAAGATGCCGCCGCCCACGAGGCCCAGCAGCAGTGCCAGCACCGCGCAGCCGGCACAGATCAGCAGAGGCAGCTTGGAGCCGGGCTTCTTGCCGCCCTGCTGGATGTCGCCGGCAGGCTGGCCGTCGGGGCCGAAGCCCGCGCCGTAGTCATTGGCGGACGGCTGGCCGTACCCAGCGTTCGGGGAGGCCTGACCGTAGTTGCCGTACTGGTCCTGACCGTAGCCGGGCTGGTCCTGGCCATACCCGGCGTTCGGAGAGGGCTGGCCGTACCCGGGCTGGTCCTGGCCGTAGCCGGCGTTGGGGCTGGGCTGGCCCCAGCCTGCGTTCGGGTCCTGGCCCCGGTTCGGGACCGGGTTCTGGTTCGGGTCCTGGCCGTAGGGCTCTCCGGACTGCTGACCCCACTGGTCCTGCGGCGGCTGCGACATGTTCTCTCTCCCCGGCGCGGATTCTCAGCGCCGTCCCCTTCTCATGACACGACGGAAACGCCGGGCACTTCGCCCGGCGCCCCCATCGTACGTGTCTGTCTGCTCACATCATGCGGGAAATGACCCTCTACAGGTCACGAATCGGACGCAGAACCGAACCGTGCTCCATGGAAGGTGCGATCGGCGCCTCGACGGGATGCTCCGCTGCTGTCCAGGTAGGGGGTGATGCCGCCACGGTGGCGGGGGAAGCCGGCTCCCAGGATCAGCGCCAGGTCCACGTCCTCCACCCGTTCCACCACGCCCGCGTCGAGCATCAGGGCGATCTCCTCGGCGAGCCCTTCCAGCACACGCTCCAGCAGGGCCTCGCCCACCGGTGCCTGACCGCCGGCACCCATGCTCGCGCCGCCTGCCGCCCCGCCGTCCTTCGCCGCATCACCGGCACCGAACACCTCGGCGACCACGGGCGAGACCACCGGCTGCGTGCTGCCGCGGCGCTTCTCGGTGAAGTGCGCCTTCCGCTCCACCATGGCCGACAGTCCCGGGGAGGCGTGGAAGCGGTCGCCCAGCTCCGCGACCAGCACCTGGCCCACGTGATCGGCCACCGCGTGGCCCACCAGGTCGAGCAGCGCCAGCGGCCGCATGGGCAGGCCGATGGGGTCCAGGGAGGCGTTGACCTCGTCGGGGTCCGCCCCGGCGTCGAGGGAGGCGAGCACCTCGCCGAGCACGCGGAATAGCAGGCGGTTGACGATGAAACCGGGCGCATCGGCGCTCTGCACCGCGAACTTCCCCAGGCGCCGCACCACCTCCAGGCCGGTGGCCAGGGTGGCCTCATCGGTGGCGTCGGTGTGGATCACCTCCACCAGCGGCATCTTGGCCACGGGGTTGAAGAAGTGCAGGCCCACCACGCGCTGGGGGTGCTGCAAGTCCTCCGCCATGGCGGTGACCGAGAGGGAGGAGGTGTTGGTGACCAGCAGCGCATCGGCCTCCAGCACACCCTCGAGCTCGGCGAACACGGACTTCTTGATGCCGAGCACCTCGGGGACGGCCTCGAGCACCAGGTCGCAGCCGGCCAGCTCGGCGACGTCCGCGGTGGCGGAGAGCAGGCCGGCCACCTCGGTGGCGGTGGCCTCGTCGAGGCTGCCGCGGGCGGCGGCCTGGGCGATCACGTCGCGGGCCCCGGCCAGGCCCTTCTGAGCGATGTCCTCGTCGAGGTCGCGCATCACCACGGGCACCCGCAGGCCCAGGGCCAGCTGCGCGGCGATCTGGGAGGCCATCAGGCCTGCCCCGGCCACGCCCACACGGGTGATCTCCCGGGCGCCGTCCACCGGGGTGCGGCCGGGCTTGCCGCGGCGCAGCATCTCGGCGGAGTACAGGGATGCCTTGGCACCGTCGGACCGTGCCAGCTGCCCGAGCGTGGCGGCCTCGCGGGCGAGCGCCTCGGTCAGCTCGCTGCCGGGCAGCTGCTGGAGCAGCTCGAGGGCGCGCGCCGTGGCGGGAGCCCCCTGGCCCTCCATCCGGGCGGTCCACTCGCGGCGGGTCTCGCCTGTGGGCAGGGGTGCGTCCAGGGCGTCCCGCAGGGCGTCGGCCTCGGCGGAATCGGCGGCAGGCAGGGGGTGGGCATGGGAGACGACCGCGGTGTCCGGGCCGTCGGCGGCATCGACCACCTCGGCGGAATCCCCGCGGGCGGCGAGGATCGCGGCGAACTCGTCGAGGGCCGAGGAGAGGTCCTCCGCCAGGGCGTCCACCAGGCCCACCTCGGCCGCCTGGGCGGCGCTCAGCAGGCGGTCACGGGTGGGGTCCTCGAGGATCATCCGCACGGCGACCTCGGGGCCCACGACGGACTGCAGCAGGGTGGTTCCGCCCCAGCCGGGCAGGATGCCCAGGCCGGTCTCGGGCAGGCCGATGCCGCGGGCGCCGGGGACGGCGGTGCGCACGTCGGCCATCAGAGCCACCTCGAGGCCGCCGCCGGGAGCCACGCCGTTGAGGTGGGCGAGGATCGGAACGGCACTGGCACGCACCCGGACCTGCAGGCCGTGGGCGGCGCGGGTCATCTCCTCGACGCGGTCCACGGCGGAGGGATCGGCGAACATCGACAGGTCCGCCCCGGCCAGGAACACCTTGCCGGTGCCGGTCATGGCGATCGCGCGCACCTCGCCGGCCTCGGCGCGGTCCAGCGCGGCACCGATGGCGCCGGTGACGGCGTCGATGGACTGCGGGCCCAGGGTGGCGGGCCGGCGCTCCTCACCCTCCGGCGGGGCGAAGGTCAGCACCGCCACGGTGCCGAGCGCGGGGTGGTCGACGTCCTCGGTGATGACGCGGGTGACGTGCTCGGTGTAGGTGCTCACTGGTGCACCATCCTTAGTGCGGCCTTGTTCGGTAAGGTCGTGACCACTCGGTCCCGGTGGGTGCACGGCCATTTGTGCGTGCCGTTCGACGGCCACGATGAGTTCTGCCGGCCCCGCCGGGCCGAGGCCATCTGAACGGCGTCAGGAACATGCCCCTTTGAGGGCCGAGCAGTGAGCTTCCGGCAGATGACCTCCACCAAGTGGTGCTCCTTCGATGAACCTGGAGTACGCGCATGTATGTCGGATGGGACTGGGGCAATACCACCCATGCTGTCGCTGTGATCGATGACCAGGGCCAGGTGATCGACCGCTGGCCCTGCCCCCACACCGAGGACGGGATTCGAGCCACCCTGGCCCGCCTGGCCAGCCACGGCCCTCCGGCTAGGCTGCCGGTCGCGATCGAGACCACCCGCGGGCTGGTGATCGACCGTCTCCTGACCGCCGGGCATCCCGTGGTCCCGGTCCATCCCAACGCGTTCAACGCCGTCCGTCCCCGCTGGGGCGCTGCCCGCGCCAAGGACGACCCCGGCGACGCGTTCAAGCTCGCCGACTACCTCCGCACCGACGGGCACCGCCTGCGGACCCTGCGCCCGACCGAGCAGGCGACCCTCGAGCTGCAAGCGCTGGTCCGGGCCCGCGAGGACCAGGTCACCGCCCGCGTGGCCGCGACCAACCAGCTCGCCGCCCTGCTGGCCGAGCACTGGCCCGGCGCCGGGGTGGTGTTCGCCCGCCTGGACTCCGATATCGCCCTGGCCTTCTGCGACAGGTTCCCCACCCCAGCCTCGGCCAAGCACCTGGCCCCGGCCAGAATGCGGGACTGGCTCGCCCGGCAGCACTACTCCGGCCGCGTCGACCCCGCTGCCCTGGTGGCCAGGCTTCGTGGGGCCCCCGCGCCTGCCTCGCGGCTCGGTGAGGAGACGATCACCGCGCTGGTTCGCACACAGGTCCAGGTCATCCGGGCCCTCAGAACAGCGATCGATGACCTTGAAGCCCAGATCGAGACGGCTCTGGCCGCCCATTCCTGGGCAGCGTTGATCCAGCCCCTGCCCCGGGTGGGGATCGTCAACCTCGCCCAGATCATCGGGGAGATCGGACCGTTGCTCGAACACGCCTCCAACGCTGACCAGCTCGCCGCCGAGGCAGGCGTCGTGCCCGTCACCCGCGCCTCGGGTAAATCCCACGCGGTCGTGTTCCGCTACGCCACCAACCGGCGGGCCCGCCAAGCCCTGGTCCGCTGGGCAGACAACTCCCGCCACGCCTCGCCCTGGGCGAAGAACATTTACGAGACCGCACGCGCCCAGGGCAAACGCCATGCCCATGCCGTGCGGATCCTGGCCCGGGCCTGGCTGCGGATCATCTACGCCTGCTGGCGCGACGGCACCTGCTACGACCCCGCCACCCACCAAGCCCACAGAACCGACAGAACACACAAAACCACCGCTCTCGCGGCCTAGAGGTTGACTCAGGGAACTCATCGGGGGCCTTTCGTGTTCTCGTCCTCGAGGGCACGGCGCAGGGGCGGGGTGCTCGGTCGGGTCATGCCCCGCCACTTCCTGATACCGCCGGTTTCAGGTACAGCATGCCGGAGTGGCGCCCCGGTGTCCACCGCAGGACGCGTCCCCTCCCCGGATCCGCGCCGTTACCTGACAGAGCCGTTACCGGACAAAAGGGGAGTTCTCCCCATCGCGCATGCGAATCCGTCGCCCCTACGGTGGGAACGAGGGAACCGCTACGGGGAGAGGAACCACCATGAGGACCACCACGACCAGCCGGGGCCACCGCGCCCGCGCCGCCCTGTTCGCACCGCTGGCGGGACTCGCCCTGGTCGTCTCCGGCTGCGGCGCATCGGGCGGGGACGAGGACCCGGCCCCGGAGCCCACCGCCGAACAGACGGAGGAGGCCCCCGAGCCCACCGACGACGGCACCGACCCCACCGATGCGCAGGAGCCCTCGGACGGCGGCGGCGAGGCGGGATCCGACGACCAGACCGGCGCCTCCGGTGCCGACACCGAGCTCGCGGCCCCCGGCACGCAGGTGAAGGTGGGCGAGCCCGCCACCATCCACGTGCAGGTGCTGGAGAAGGGCGAGGAGTACTACGGCTACGGCGTCGTCTCCACCACGGTCACCGAGATCGCCGAGGGTGATCCGTCGATCATCGACCAGTTCGACGAGGACGACAAGGCGGACCTCGAGGGCATGACCCCGTGGTACGTGAAGTCCGAGCACGAGATCCTGAGCTTCGAGGGCGATCCGAACGCGGACATGACCCCGTCGCTGGAGGTGCAGGACGCCCAGGGCAACCGCGTGACGGTCGGGATTTCCTTCGGCGGCAACCTCGATGATGCCTGCGACCTGCAGCTGTTCGACGAGGCGAAGCCCGGTGCGACCGCCTCCACCTGCACCGTGGTGTTCACCGATGGGGAGGCGCCGGCGCAGGTGGCCTGGGAGGGTGACGACAAGGCCGACGGGGACGACAACCCCTACGAGGACGAGCCGGTGGTGTGGGTCAACGAGGGCTGACGCCTTCGATCACCTGGGCACCGCGTAGTACAGGGGCATCCCCTCCGGGGTCTCCACGGAGAACTGCAGGGTGTCCAGGTCGCCCTCCGGGACCACCACCGCCACGGCGACGGTGAGGGTCTGGCCGTCCGCCAGTGCCGCTCCCTCGGACAGGGGGTTCGGCACCAGGCCCGCCACTTCGGGGTAGGTCATCAGATCGGTCTCCCCGCGCGCCCACACCTCCTCGTTGATCCGCACGGAGCTGTCGCCCTCGTAGGTGACGTCGAGCGTCATCACCACCAGCTGGTAGCCGGGCTGGAGCACGTCGACGCCACCGGCGAGGGGGACGGTGGCGTCGGGGTCGATGGCGGTGGCCCGCACGCTCACGGTGCCGCCGTCGAGGGTGGGCCAGGTGAAGGTGTGCTCACCCACCGTGGCCGGCTGGCCGAACATGCCGGTGCCGTCGGTGACCTGGTTGCCGGAGGCATCGAGAACCACGCCATCCGTGAACGCCGGCCCGTCATCGACCTCCACCCACACGGTGTCGTCGGCGATGAAGCTCCGCACGGCAGACACCAGCAGCCCGAGACCGGCCAGCAGCGCCAGCAGCACCACCGCGACGATCGCCACGACAGCCCAGGCGGGGAATCCCTTGGATGTCTTGGGTGTGGTCCAGGGCCGGGCACCGCCAGCAGGGTGGGTGGCGTCGAGGCCATCGATCTCGCCGGGCGGCTCGGGTGAGTGCCCACCGGCCGATGGCGAGGGGTGCGCCCAGGTCGCGGAGGCGGCGGGAGCAGCCACCGCAGGCGCGAGGTCGGCGTTCCCGGCGGCGGGGCCGGGCCCGGTGCCCCCGGCAGTGGGGTCGGGCTCGGTGTCCCAGTCATAGGTCGACGATGTCGACGGCGTCGTTGCCATGAGCGGAGCATAGACCCCAGCGGGGTCAGGCCGGGACCTTGGTGAACAAGTACCACTGGCCGTCGTGGGGATCGGATGTGGGGCCGCGCTGGGCGATGGCTTCCCAGGTGCCGTTGCCACCGTCGGGCGCCCCGGTCACCTGGCAGCTCGCGGTGATGCCACCGTCTGCCATCTCGCAGGTGGCCTCCATGCCGGGGACCGGCTGCCCATCCCCCTTGATTGCGAAGTTGACGGAGTTCACCAGCGCATCGGCCACCTGCTGGCCGGAGACCTCGGCGGGTATCGGGGTGGCGACCTTGCCGAAGCCGATCTCGGCATCGGCCGGGACGGTGAAGTCGGTGGGACCGTCGGCGTCGGCGAACATCAGCAGGGCGGGGTTGCCGAAACCTGCCGGCACCACGCGGACCGTGACGGTCAGTTCCGGCCCGGTGGGCTCGGCCATCTCGTCGTGCTCGACGAGTGTGCAGGTGGCGGCCGAGCCGTTGACCACGGCCTCCCCCTCACAGGTGCCGCCCTGGGAGCCGATGAACTCGGTGGCCTCGAGCTCATCCGCGCTCATGCGCCCCCGCTCGTCGAGCTGCTGGTAGAGGTTCTCGATGACGAAGTAGGAGACGCCGTCGGTCTCGGGCATCTGCTCGGCGCTGACGGTGCCGGTCCAGTCCGAGGACGCCTCCTGCTGCTGCTCGCCAGCGGCGCTCGGTCCGTCATCGTCGGCCCCTGCCCCGCCTCCCCCGGTGCAGCCGAGGAGCAGCGCACCGACGGCGGCGGCCGAGAGAGCACCCCCACCGAGTCGGGAGATGACGCGACCGGTGGCGGCGCCGGGAGCGGCAGCGCTGCGGGAGGACGTGTGTGAGGTGGTCATACGCATGGGTCGGGGTCCTCAAGGGTGGTGCCGCGATGCAGCAGGCTGCTGGGGCCCGCGGCCGCAGGTGGGTGGACAGGCAGGAGGAGACAGGCAGGAGGAAGGGTGGGAGGGGCCGCCCGGCGCCTGTGCCGGACGGCCCCTCAGGCACGTGCGATCACTCGATGAACTGGGTGTACAGGTAGGTGTAGCCCTCGTAGTCGGATCCGGGCTGCACGGTGGCGTACCAGAAGCCGGAGGTGCCCTCGTCGAGAGCGGACAGCTGGCACACCGCGTGGGACTCGTCGCCGTGGATCTTGCAGGTGACCTCCGCGTTGTCCGTCACCTCACCGTCGGGACCGGCGGCCTGCCGGGCGGCCTCGACCAGACCGGCACCGATCATCTCGCCGGTCACCTCGTTGCCGTGATCGACCTTCCCGAGCAGGAGCTGGGTGCCGTCGGGGAGGGCGAGCTCGGTGGTCTCCCCCTCCCCCACAGCCATCAGCAGTGCGTGGTTGCCTGCACCGGAGCGCACCAGGTGGACGGTGGCGGTCAGGTCCTTGCCGGCATACTCCTCGCCCTCGAACCCGGTGAGGGTGCACAGCGCGGGCGAACTGCCGACCTTCACCTTGCCGGTGCACGTGGCGCTGTGGGATCCGAGGTACTCGGTGCTCTCGAGCGCTGCGGCATCGAGGGTGAGGCCGTGGGAGGAGGCGTACAGCTCATGGCTGATCAGGAACGGCAGCCCGTCGGGGGAGGCGAGGGTCTCGACGCTGACGGTGCCGGCCCACTGCCCGAGTGCGCTGTCGATGACGGCGGAGTCGGGCCAGGCCTCGTCGCCACCGGAACCGGATCCGCTCCCGTCAGCGCTGCCGGCGTCGTCCTTGGCTGCATCGCCCTCGCCTGCATCGTCCGTGCCGGCGCTGTCGGTGTCCTCCGCAGCGTCGTCGGCGGGCTGATCCTTCTTCTCGCCGTCCTCGTCCCCGGCGGCGGTCTGGTCCTCCCCCTTGTCGGTCGTGGCGGGCTGCTCGGTGGCGGCCGGCGCCTTCGTCCCCCCGGCAACGGGTTCGGCCCCGTCGCCACCTCCGCCGCAGGCGGCGAGCAGTGCCCCGGCGGCCAGCAGCGAGAACGCTCCTGCGGTGAGGCGGGCGGCAGAGCGCGGCGGAGTCATGGATCGCATGGTGATTCGGTTCCCCTCGGGTGAATATTCGCCTCGCTGGGGTCCGCTGATCGAGGGTTCGGGTGCCACGTCGCTGCCGTAGCGGTGGCGTCGTTCGGGACCACCAGTGGTGTCGTTGGGGCCGCTCTGTCTACGCTCCTTCCGCCGTGTGTATAGGGCACGCGGCGGAAGGAGCAATCTGGAATGGTACGGAAGATCAGGGCGAAGCTGGTGCTCCAGCTGCGCGCAGAAGGTCTGTCGGGGCGAGCGATTTCGTCCTCGCAGGGCATGTCCCGCAAGTCCGTGAGGGCGGTGTTCGAGGCCGCTGACGCTGCAGGGATCGGGTGGGGCGATATCGCGGACGTCGCCGATGAGCAGGTGTATGCCCGGTTGTTCCCGGGCCGGGGCGAGCACGAGAGCGTGTTCGCACAGCCGGACTGGGAACAGGTCCATCGAGAGATGGCCAGGGTCGGCGTGACGCTGAAGCTGTTGCACGGCGAGTACTTCGACGCGACCACGGCGGCTGGGGATCCGGCGATGGGGTATGACCGGTTTTGCCGCACCTACCAGCACCACGTCATGGTCACCGGTGCCGCTTCGAGAGTCGGTCACAAGGCCGGCCAGAGCGTGGAGGTCGACTGGTCCGGCCCCACGATGGAGCTGGCCGATCCGGTCACCGGCGAGGTCTCGAAGGTGTTCTTGTTCGTTGCCTGCCTGCCTTTTTCTCGTTACGCGTTCTGCTTCCCGGCGCTGGATATGCGCCAGGAGTCCTGGCTGCGAGCGCACGTAGCGATGTTCGAGGCGCTGGGCGGGACGGTCCCGAGGATCGTTCCGGACAACCTCAAGACCGGTGTGGTGAAGCACCCCCGCGAGGGCGAGATCGTCCTGAACGATGCGTATCGCGAGATGGCAGCGCATTACTCGGCGGCGGTGCTCCCGGGGAGGGTGCGGAAACCGAAAGACAAGGCGAGCGTGGAGAACACCGTCGCGCACGTCGCGACCTGGGTCATCGCCGGGCTGCGGGATCAGCGATTCACGTCCCTGCCCGAACTTGCAGCCGCCATCGGGCAGCGGATGGAGGCCTATAACGCGGAGCCGTTCCAGAAGCGGCCCGGATCCCGCGCCAGCGTGTTCGACGCGGAGGAGCGGCCGCTGCTGACGCCGCTGCCGGCGGTGCCCTACGAGATCTCGACATGGCACTACGGACGACGAGTGGGCAGGAACGGGCACGTCACGTTCGCGCGGAACTTCTACTCCGCGCCGTTCGCGCACATCGGCGCGAAGGTCGATCTGCGCATCACGGCCCGGACGCTGGAGATCTATCAGGGCAGCCAGCGACTGACCAGTCACCTGCTGCTCCCGGAGACCGCGAGCAATGAGTACCGCACCAACGACGCGGACCTACCTGCGGGCGAGCGTTTCCAGGCCTGGGACGCGCAGAGGGTGCGGGCGTGGGCAGATCGGGTCGGGCCGGCCACGGTGATCGTGATCCAGCGGATCTTCGAGTCCGTGCCGATCGTGGAACAGGGCCTGGATCCCGCGTTGGCGGTGCTACGGCTCTCTCGCCGCTTCTCCGTAGATCGGGTCGAGGCGGCCTGCGCACTCGCGCTGACGGGACGGGTCCGTTCACCGCGCTATGCGCATCTGCACCCGATCTTGGCCACCGGGCAGGACAAGGTCGCCGCCCTGCGTCCACCCCGCGAGGAACCCGCGGAAGACGGCGGATACGTCCGTGGCGCCGACTACTACGCCGGAGGTGTCCGGTGAGCGTGATCGATAACGACACGAAGCGGAAGCTGCGCGAGATGGGCGCGACCGCGCTGCTGGACGCGATCGATGCCCAGGATGAGGCTCACGTGCTGGGGATGTCGTTCCAGGAACGGCTCCAGCTGATCGTGGACGAGGCGCATTCCATCTTCAATCATGGAAAGGTCGAGGGTCTGATCCGCCGGGCGGGGCTGCGTTATCCCGGAGCGGACCTGCGGCGGCTGGATCTGGTCGAGGAACGGGGACTGAACCGGAACGTGATCGCGCAACTGGCAACCTGCTCCTTCATCCAGCGGCAACAGAACGTGGTCTTCCAGGGCTTCACCGGCTCAGGGAAGTCCTACCTCGGCTGCGCGCTGGCGAAGCAGGCCTGCCAGCACCGGCTCCGAGCCCACTACATCCGAATGCCCGACCTCGAAGAGGCCTGGGCCCTGGCAAAGGACAAGCCGCAGGGCCAGACGAAGTTCCTGCGGAAGTACTCCACGTTCTCGCTGCTGGTGATCGACGAGTGGCTGCTGGACCATCCTGACGAGGGAATGCGTTCGATGCTGCTGGAACTGCTCGAGCGCCGCTATGACACCGGCTCGACCGTGTTCTGCACCCAGTACCCGAAGAAGGACTGGCACGCCCGGCTCGGTGGAGCAGTCCACGCCGATGCGATCATGGACCGCATCGTGCACAACACAATCTGGATCGACACCGGCGACAGGAACATGCGAGAACACACCGCACTGCCCCAGTGACCCGATGCCGGCGGGAGCCAGTGGTCCCCACCGCGGCGGCTACTGGCCCCCGTCGGCACGATCGGCGGTCCCCAAGAGCAAGATTCGGTGGCTCCCACGACTACGAATACTCACTCGGGTAAAGCCGACCAGCAGCACGTCGCTGTGTGGTCCGGCTCTGACCTGCACCCCCAGGAGCAGGTCATACCGGAAATTTACGAAGCCTTTACCTTCTGTGCAATCACCGCCCCGTCACAAAACGGTCTCGGAATCAGGCCGGATCCCCTGGCTCTCCATGGGTCCCCGCCAGGCCCGGTCCCGGGGCCCGAGCGCGTGCGCAGAGCAGGGCTTGCGCGACGCTGCGGGGACTGTGGGAGATCGCCGTCCTAGCCGCCCAGCAGCCACCCGTCGACGAGCGCGCCGCGGACACGGATCACGTCACCCTCAGCGGGGTAGAGACGCACGGTGCTGCTGGTGCTCGCGGCCGGGAGCAGCTCGAGGATGCCGCCGTCGATCATCACGGCGGCATCGCCTCCGTCGTGCACGGCAAGGGATTCGACCCGGCCGTCGCCACGGATCTGCTCCACGGTGGCGGGCCCCTGGATCGCGACCTCGGCGCGGAAGGGGGCCGGCAGATCGACCTGCGCCTCCACCCCCTGCCCCCGGGCGATGTCCAGCGGCTCTCCGCGCAGCGCGCGCAGCTCGGCCGGGAAGCGTGCCACCAGGCGATCCCCGTCGAGCCCGAGCTCGCGGGGGAAGGTGAGGCAGCCGGACCAGCCCTGCTCGTCCGTCTCGTCCTGGGTGCGAGCGAGCCCCTCCCAGGACCAGCCCCACATCAGCACGCGGCCCTGCTCGGCATCCACGACAGCCTGAGGCGCGTAGAAGTCGGGGCCCTGATCAACCCGTCCCCCGCCGACAGGCTCGAAGCGGGGGGAGCCACCCGGCGCCGCCACCAGGTCACCCACCAGATAGTTGACCTGCACGGTCGAGCGGGCCACCATCTCGGGGCGGTACCAGAGGGAGAGCATCAGCACCCATCGCTCCCCCACCTGCACCAGCTGGGGGCACTCCCACAGCTCAGCGGGTGCGTGCTGGGCCGCCACCGGATGATCCCCGCGCAGCAGCTCCCCCACGTACTCCCAGTGCTCGATCTCGTCGCAGGAGTACAGCAGGATCACCGGGGCCACATGCTCATCGCTCTGGATCCCGGCTCCCTGGATGGCCCAGCGGCGCCCCTCGAACTCGAACACGAAGGGGTCCCGCACGCCGATCAGCCCGGGGATGTCCGGCACCTCGGCGACCACGCGACCCGGGTCGACCAGCTGCTGAAGGCCCCGGTCGGTGCGCGCCACCACGACCCGCGAGAGGGCGTTGTCCACCCCGTCGACAGCGGAGTAGACGAGGGTGGGCACGCCTGCTCCATCCGGCCGGCCCCCGGGACCCCGGTCGAGCAGGCCGACGCCGCTCCAGCAGCCGCCGGAGTCGGCCTCGCCCTCGCGCGGCACCGGCCCCATCGGCTCCTCGCGCCAGTGCGCGAGATCCGCGGAGGACACGTGGCCCCAGTGGATCTGCTCGTGCCGCGCCGAGTAGGGGTTGTACTGGAAGTAGACGTGCCAGCGGCCGTCCACGCGCATGATGCCGTTGGGGTCGTTGATCCACCCTCGGGGGTGGGTGCGGTGCAGTGCGGGGAAGTGGAGGGCGCTGGTCATGCCGGGAGCTCCTGGTCGTCGAGGTTCGTGGGGAATGGTCACTTCGATGCTCCGGCCGTGAGGCCCTCGCGCAGGTAGCGCTGGCCGAAGAGGAACACCACCACCGCCGGGATCATCGAGAGGATCACGCCGGCCAGCACGATCGAGATCGAACCGGTGCCGAGGTTGCCCTGCAGGGTGACCAGGCCCAGCGGGAGGGTGTAGTTCTCCTCGGAGATCATGAAGATCAGCGGACGGAAGAACTCGTTCCAGTGGAAGTTGAAGGCCAGCACGCCCACGATCGCCATGCCCGGCAGGGCCAGCGGCGCGTAGATCGAGAAGAAGGTGCGCCAGGGGCTGGCACCGTCGATCGCGGCTGCCTCGCCCAGGTCCAGCGGCAGGCCCAGGAAGTACTGGCGCATCAGGAAGGTGCCGAAGGCGGTGGGGATGGCCGGGAGGATCAGCGCCAGCAGGGTGTCCGACAGCCCCATCCCGCGGATGATCATGAACACCGGCACGATCGTGACCTGGGCGGGCACCATCATGGTGGCCAGCACGATCGCGAACAGGGCGTTCTTGCCGCGGAACTCCATGCGGGCGAACACGTAGCCGGCCATCGCTGCGGTGATCATCTGCCCTGCGGCGATGAGTGCGGTCACCAGGCCGCTGTTGAGCACCAGCAGCGGGATCTTGATCTGCTCGAAAACCGCGGCGTAGCTGGAGAAGTCGGGGCTGAGCGGGAAGAAGCTGGGCGGGAGGCTGAAGGACTCAGCCGCAGGGCGCAGCGAGGTGGTGAAGGTCCACCACACGGGACCCAGGGTGAGCAGGGCGGCCACGATCAGTACGGCGTAGGTGGCGAGCCCGGGAAGCTTGCGTGTCATGGGATGTCCTCCGGGACGGGAGCGGCGGGGATCACGGCGTTGAGATCGGGTTCCATGGGCACGCTCACTGGTAGAAGACGAATCGGCGGGCCAGGCGGAACTGCAGCGCGGTGATCAGCATGATCAGCACCATCAGCACCAGTCCGATAGCGCTGGCGCGCCCGAACTCGAGCTGGCGGAAGGCGCTCTCGTAGATCACCATCACCACGGTGCGGGTGGAGTCGCCGGGGCCGCCGCGGGTGAGCACGTAGGGCTGGTCGAACACCTGCAGAGCGGAGATGATCGCCATCACCGAGGCCACCAGGACGGTGGGGCTCACCAGCGGCAGGGTGAGGTCCTTGAACTTCTTCCAACCGGTGGCGCCGTCGATGGCGCCGGCCTCGTACACCTCTGTGGGGATCGAGGAGAGGCCGCCGACGAACAGCAGGAACGAGAAGCCGAAGTTCTGCCACACATACACCGCGATCACCACGACCATCGCCCACTGGGGGCTGGTCAGCCACGGCACCGCGGAGATCCCCACCAGGGACAGCGCCCAGTTGATGACGCCGTAGGACTCGTTGAACAGGTAGCGCATCAGGATCGACACGCTGGCCGCGGAGAGCACCAGGGGGAAGAAGAAGGTGGAGCGGAAGAACACCCGCAGCCATCCGGGCATCCTCGACTGCAGCAGCACCGCCAGCAGCATGGCCACGGCCAGCTGCACGATCACCGCGACCACCACGAACAGTCCGGTGTTGAGGAAGGAGATGGCGACCGTCTGATCGGTGGCCAGGTCGGTGAAGTTCTGCAGGCCCACGAACTGGGGGGAGGTGATGATGTCCCAGCGGAAGAAGGCCAGCAGCAGCGAGCCGATGATGGGCAGCAGGACGAAGATGCCCACGCCGATCATGGTGGGCGCCAGGAACAGCCAGCGCAGGATCACGCTGGATCGGTCGGTGCTCATGCTTCCTCCTCGGCGAAGACGTCGCGCAGGTCGCGATCCAGGGATTCCAGGGAACGGGCCACCTGGTCGGGCCCGCCGGACAGGGCGGTGGAGACGTTGCGGATCAGTGCCGTCTCCACGGCGGCCTGCTGCGGGGGTGCGGGGATGGGGCCGGTGCTCGGGAAGCGATCAAGGGTCTCGTAGAAGCGGGACCAGTGCTCCGGGCCGATGCCGGTGTAGAGGTTGTCGTTGACCATGGACCGCCGGGTGGGGGTGGTGGCCGGGGTGGGGAAGGCCAGTTCCATCGCCTGCTTGGAGGCGGTGAACTTGATCCACTCCCAGGCCTGGTCGGCCTTCTGGGTGGTGCGCATGACGGCGTAGCCGGCCCCGCCGAACTGGTGACGCTGGGTGCGCCACCTGGGGAAGAACTGCACGTCGTACTGGTCGGGCTGCATCCCGCCCTCGGCCAGGCCCTGGACCCAGTAGCCGCCGGCGGGGGTGGTGCCGATACGGCCGGAGGCGAACAGGCCGACGAGGGTGTTGCCGCCGCCCTCCTCGGGACGCACGGCGAGGCCCTCCTGGATCAGCTGGCGCATGTATTCGAAGGTCTCGTGGACGCGGTCGTCGGTGGCGTTGGAGGCCTGCCAGAGGTAGCCGCCGGAGCGCTCCTGGCCGGGGTAGAAGGTGGACCAGAACTCCTGGCCCCCGTCGGCCCGCTCCTCGACCAGGAAGGAGGTGTCGTTGACGTACAGCCAGGGGACGACGCCGCCGAAGAGGCGGTTGGTCCAGTAGTACGGGGTGGCGTCGCCCTTCATGCCGCGCAGCAGCTCCGAGAAGTCGTCGCGGCTCCAGTCCTCGCCGGGCATCTCCAGGCCGTTGCGCTCGATCACGTCGAGGTTGAGGTACATGTTGGCGGCGTTGAAGTCCAGGGGCAGCTGGAAAAGCTCCCCCTTGTACATGAACGCCTCGATGAGTGAGGGGTGCACGTCCTCGAAGTAGTCCCGCATCGCCTCGGCATCACGGGCCACGTACTCGTCCAACGGCAGCGCGAGGCGTTCGGCGAACAGCTGCGCGCCCTCGGTGGCGGTGTAGATGATGTCCGGCTCCGTACCGGAGGCCACCATGGTGAGGATCTTGGCGAAGAAGTCCCCCCAGTCGGTGGCCTGCACGGACTGGATCAGCACCGGGATGTCGGGGTGCTCCTCCATGAAGGCGTCGGCGATCACCTGGCGGCCGGCGGCGTCCTGGGCGGTGCCCAGGATCAGCACGGTGAGCGCGTCCTCGCCGCGGCCGGGGATGTCGGTGCCGGTGAGGCGGGGCCAGGCGGCTGCGGTGCCGGCGATGCCGGCCACCCCGGCGGCGCCCAGCAGCGCCCGGCGGGTGAGGTTCGAAGAACTGGTCATGCCGTCCTCGTCGTCGAGAGTCGGGAAACGGGAGTGGAGCAGGAGTCGGGTGAACCACGGGGATCGCTCCCGGCCCTCACTTACACACGTGTCAAAGTACGACGCGCACCAGTATGGAGGAATGCTTTTACACGTGTCAAGGCTCCGTTGGGATCCTTGCGGGAATCGCGACGGGACGAGCGGCCGCAGCCGTCAGTCGAGCGGCGGGCGCCCCACGGACTCGCGCTCGACGAGCGGACAGTCGATCAGGAAACGTTCCCGCGGGAACGCCTCAGGCTCACCCGCACTCCCCTGTGCCCGGTCGCCCGTCGGCTCCAGGCGCTCCAGCAGCAGGGACATCGCTCGCTGCCCCATCTGCTCGTGCGGCAGCGCCATGGTGGTCAGTGGCGGGGTGAGCTTCTCCGCGAAGAAGTCCTCGTCGTCGAAGCCGATCACCGACAGATCGCGCGGCACCTCGAGCCCCTCGCAGGCTGCGGCATGGATGGCGCCGGCCGCGACCCGGTCCCGGATGCAGAAGAGCCCGGTGGGCGGCTGATCCTCGGCGAGCAGGCTCCTGCTCGTCCGATAGCCGTCGTCCATCTGCCACCCGGCGGCGAGGATCCTCGCCGACATCCCGGCCTCGGCCAGCTCGTCACGGAACCCGGCCTCCCGCTCCAGCACCGCCAGGGAGCGGTCATCACCGGAGAGCATCACGATGCGCTCGTGACCGACATCGAGCAGTCGACGCGTGGCGCGCCTGGCCCCGTGGTAGTCGTCGGGCACGACGGTGGGCAGCTGCTCCTCACCGGCTGCACTGTCGAGCTCGCAGTTCAACAGCACCAGCGGCAGGCCCGGGGGGATCTGCGGCACCGGGACCCGCACCCGGCCCATGGTCGCGTAGATCAGCCCGTCGACCTGGCGCTCGGCCAGCAGCCGGGCCGCGTCGGCCACGGAGTGGTCCCGCAGCGAGAGGTCCACGGTGATCACCAGGTAGTCGCGCTGCGCTGCGGTCATCGAGGCGGCACGGGCCATGCGCCCGGCGAAGGGCGAGGTGGCGATCTCGTCAGTGATCAGGCCGATGGTGCGGGTGTGCTGCTGCTTCAGCGAGATCGCCAGGGCGGAACGGGTGTAGCCCAGCTGCTCGGCCGCGTCCAGCACCCGTTGCTGGGTCGCGGCGGCGACCGTGCCCTCGACCCTGCCGTTCAGCACCATGGACACCGTGGCCCGCGAGACGCCGGCGAGCGCGGCGACATCGGCGGAGGTGGGGCGGCGTGCGGGCGGGGTCACGGGAACAAGCGTAGGTGCTGCCTGGCCGAGTGCCTGTCCCACGGGAATCGGGGCCTCCTATGCTGTGCCCCTGTGGATGTGCGGCCAGGCGCAGTAGCCGTGGGAGTTGCCCGGAGGGGATCGGAGGTTCGATGGAAGACCAGCCCACTGCCGGTCCATGGGGAGAGCAGGCCGGCGTATTGCTCGATTCCCTGACGTGGCAGTGGTTCGAAGCCGTCGACATCAAGGGCCCGAGCAACCGCACACGCCTTGTCACTTCACGCGGCTGGGTGCTGTGCGGCTCGGTCACCGTCCCCGGCGGCCCGGTGACCACGGATGATGCCCGGTTCTCGGGTGCTGTGATCGCCGGTTGCGCACTGAGCCCCTCCGGGCCGCTCACCCTGACGATCGCGGACGAGGGCGGCTCCCGATGGAGCGAGCTCGTCGTCCAGGCGCCATGGGCAGCCGAAGGCCCGCGTGGCGAGGCCGTGGCGATGCGATCCGATGCTCGGCTCGGGGTCCGCGAGGAGAGTGGTCCGCGCTTTGCCACCGACAACGCCCTGGCCACCTGGGCGCGCTCCGAACCGGCCCCCATCGAGATCGATCTTCTGGAGGGCGCGGAGGACGACTGGCTGAGCCCGGGGGACGTCGTCTCCGCCCTGCGGCGCGTCGGTATCACCGACGACGCCGAGATCCGGACCCGCGGGATCGACCTGCTGGCCCGGCTCATCGTCCGTGGTGACGTGGTCGCCGGGCGCGTTGGCGCCGAGGGCTTCATCGCCTCGGAGGACCCGGGCCCGGCTGTGATCGAGCACGTAGGCACGGTGTGGTCGGCTCTCGGCAGCCGGCGACCGGGACCGGGCCAGATCGCATGGTTCGACCTCACCGAATCCGGGCAGGCCCGCCTGGATGAGGCCCGCCGGGGCGCGACCCATGTCCGTCGTTGATCTGGATGACGGGGCGCGCGATCAGTCCTCGAGAGTGACCAGCTGCTGATCACCCGGGGCGATGATCCGCACCTCCGGCCCGAAGGTCGCGTTCTGCACCTCGTGCTCGAGGACATCGGCGGAGACCATGGCCGCAAGCACCCCCCGGCCGCCGGTACGGAACAGGAACAGCTGGGTCGAGGACTGGTAGTACTTCCCGTTCAGCAGCTTGCCCCCGGCCGCCTCGTTCACCCGCTCCGCCGATGTGCCCTCGAAGAACACCATCAGGTCGTCGAACTGGATCTGCGTGATCTCGGACAGTGCGCGCTCTCCCCCGTTGTTCCACAGGGCATCGATCGCCTCGTCGATCTCCGGGGCCGCCGTCAGCTCCAGCGGCTCCGTCCCGTCGTCCGGATCCGGATCCGGGGTCAGCACCCCGCAGCCCGCCGCCCCCAGCACGAGGGGGACGGCGAGGAGGGCGCGGCGGGTGAGCGCCCCACTCCTCGCGTCGTCGAGTGCCGTCATGTCAGAAGATGTCAGAGGGCCCGTCATCTCAGAACGCCCGATCTCGCGGAGAACTCACACGACGATCCTCACACGAAGGCGCTCATCCCGGTCACGGAGCGGCCCACGATGAGGGACTGCATGGTGTCGGTGCCCTCGTAGGTGTGCAGCGCCTCGACGTCCGCCATGTGCCGGATCACCTGGTTCTCCAGCAGGATGCCAGAGCCGCCCAGCATGTCCCGGGCATCGGCCGCGATGGCGCGGGCCGAGCGGGTGCAGAACACCTTCGCCAGCGAGGCCTGCTCGGGCCGCAGGGCGCCGGCGGCCTCCAGGTCCGCAAGGCGGCGGCAGTGCAGCTGCATGGAGGTGAGGGTGGCCAGCATGTCCGCCAGGCGCACCTGGATGTGCTGGGCCTTGGCCAGCGGCCGGCCGAACTGGATGCGGGTGCGGGCGTGCTCGAGTGCCGCCTCGTAGCAGGCCACGGCGTGGCCGAGGGCTCCCCATGCCACGCCGGCGCGGGTCGCGAACAGCACCCGGGAGGTGTCCTTGAAGGACCGCGCCTCCGGCAGACGGGCATCCAGCGGCACCCGCACGCCGTCGAGGCGGATGTGGGCCTGGTGGATGGCGCGCAGGGAGACCTTCCCGCGGATCACCTCGGCCTCGTAGCCGGGCAGGGACTGCTCCACCAGGAAGCCGGAGACCTGCCCGTGGAGGGCCTCGTCGGAGGGGTCGTCCACGCGGGCCCACACCACGGTGAGGTGGCCGTCCACCCCGTTGCCGATCCAGCGCTTCTGCCCGCTGATCACCCACTGGTCGCCGTCGCGGCGGGCCACGGTCTCCAGGGACACGGAGTCGGAGCCGTGGTCGGGCTCGGTCAGGGCGAACGCGGCGAAAGCCTGCCCGGTGACCACGGGCTCCACCCACTTCTGCTTCTGTTCCTCGGAGCCCAGCAGCACGATGGAGCGCAGCGCGAGGCCGCCCTGCACGCCCACCATGGTGCCCACGGAGCCGTCCAGGCGGGACAGCTCCATGGTGACCAGGCCCGTGGCCAGCGGGCTGAGGCGGCGGTGGCCGGGAATGTCCATGCCGTCGGTGAACAGGTCCAGCTCACCCAGGCGCGCGATGAGGTCGGTGGGGTACTCGGCGCGATCCCAGCAGTCGTCGATGCGGGGCAGCACCTCGGGGGCGAAGGAGCGGGCCACCGTCCAGGCCTCGAGGTCCTCCCCTGCCACGTCCTGGAACAGGGCGTAGTGGTCGGCGGCGCGGGGCAGCAGCGCCTCGGGGGTGGCGGCGCCTGCGTCGGGAAAGGAGATCACGGGGCCGGTGCCAATGCTGTCCGGGCGGCCGCTGGTGCTGTCGGTGCTGGTCATCAGTTCATCCTCTCGATGATGAGGGCCATGCCCTGTCCGCCTCCGACGCACAGGGTGGCAAGGCCCAGCGTGCCGTCACGCTCGCGCAGGCCGTTGATCAGGGTGGTGGTCATACGGGCGCCGGTGGAGCCCCAGGGGTGTCCCAGCGCGATGGCGCCGCCGTGGACGTTGAGCTTGTCGTGGTCGATGCCGAGGTCATCGGCTGACGGGAGCACCTGGGCGGCGAAGGCCTCGTTGAACTCCACCAGGTCGATGTCGGCCATGGTGAGGCCGGCGAGCGCGAGGGCGCGGCGGGTGGACTCCACCGGGCTCAGGCCCATGATCTCGGGGCTGAGACCGGAGACGCCGGTGGCGAGGATCCTGGCCAGCGGGGTGATGCCGAGGTCCTTGGCGTGGTCGGAGTCCATCACCACCAGGGCAGCGGCTCCGTCGGAGAGCGGGCAGCAGTTGCCGGCGGTGAC
Source organism: Brachybacterium muris (assembly GCF_016907455.1). NCBI lineage: Bacteria > Bacillati > Actinomycetota > Actinomycetes > Micrococcales > Dermabacteraceae > Brachybacterium > Brachybacterium muris. Next base: position 3,286,890 of record NZ_JAFBCB010000001.1, read on the forward strand.
GGTGCCGTCTGGGCGGAACACGGGGTCCAGGGAGGAGACGGCCTCGAGGGTGACGCCGGCGCGCGGGGAGTCGTCGGTGGTGACCACGGTGCTGTCGGGGGTGGTGACCGGGGTGATGTCGCGCTCGAAGAAGCCGGAGGCGATCGCGGCCTCGGCGCGGTTCTGGGAGCGCACGGCGTACTCGTCCTGGGCCCGCTTGCTCACGCCGCGCAGTTCGGCGACGTTCTCGGCGGTCTGGCCCATCAGGATGTACGGGTCGGGCAGCTCGCCGTCCTCGCGGGGGTCGTGCCAGGGGGCGGGGATCTCTCGGGTGGCGCGGCGGGCGGTGCGCTTCCAGGCGTCCTGGTACAGCGGGTCGCGCAGTTCGTCGTCGATGAACTTCCCGGGCACCATCGTCAGCGACTCCACGCCGGCGGAGACCACGGCCCTGGCCTCACCGGAGAGCACGGCGTGGAAGGCGTTGCGGGTGGTCTGGATGCTGGAGGCGCAGAAGCGGTTCACGGTGCTGCCGGGCACGGTGTCCAGCCCCAGGCGCACGGCGACGATGCGGGCCAGGTTCGCGCCCTGGATGCCTTCGGGCAGGCCCACGCCGAGCTGGATGTCGTCCAGGGTGGTGGGGTCCAGCTCGGGGACCTGGTCGAGGGCGCCTTGAACCATCTGGGCGGCGAGGTCGTCGGGGCGGATGTCCTTCAGGGAGCCCTTGCGGGCGCGGCCGATGGGGGAACGGGCGGCGGCGACGATGACGGCCTCGGGCACGTGTTTCTCCTTTGATGACGGTGCACGGCGTCAGCGCGGCGAGCTGCAGGGTGCGAAGGCGCGCGAACAGCACGCGGACAACAGCAGCGGGAGCACCGCGACCGACTGTTCTTGATACTACGGGTTGCAGTTACTTTCGGGAAGCCGAGCGGCGGATGAGCGGACGTCGTCGCCCCTCTACGATCGCGTCATGGCTTCCACCCCGACCGACGCTGCCGACCTCACCGGCACCCCTGCCCCACCTGCCAGCACTGCCTTCACGATCGACACCCCACGCCTGGAGGACGCTGCCGGGTGTGCCCGCATCCACGTGGAGAGCTGGCGGGATGCCTACGGGGACCTGCTGGAGGACCACGTGCGCTGGTTCGGGAAGGCCGCGCTGGAGCGCCGCACCGCGCAGTGGACGGCGATGCTCACCCCGGGGGATCCGCAGTACGGGCGCAGCACGATCGCCGTGGGCCGCGCACCCGATGGTCAGGTGGTCGGTTTCGCCACCGGCGGTGAGACCCGCGACGAGGATGCCCCGCGGCCGCTGGAGCTGTTCGCGCTGTACACCGACAGTGCCTGGCACGGCACGGGACTGGGGCGGGCGCTGGTCGAGGCGGTGATCGGGGATGAGCCGGCCAGTGTGTGGGTGGCGGCGGAGAATCCGCGCGCCCGACGCTTCTACGAGAAGCTCGGGTTCAAGGCCGACGGCGCCGAGAAGGTCGAGGAGCACCTGGCGAACCTGCGCGACATCCGCATGGTGCGGTGACCGGAGGGCCTCGAGGTGCACCGGCGTACGGCCCCTCCGACCCCGGGGCCGATCCAACGCCCGCCAGGATCATCCCGCAGGCTGACCGGGACACCACTGGGGCCTGATGCGCAGGTCAGGGCCTCGGAAGGAAGGTGGAGCCATGAGAGACGCCACCATCGCCACCAGCCGCACCCGAGCTTCCGACACCCCTGATCTGATCGACTACCGGCCCGCTCCCCAGGAGTGGGGTGGCACCGAGGCCCTGTACCGTCTGCGCGCCGCCAAGGCCCGCGCCGCCGAACAGGGACTGGACCCTTCCGTGCTCGAGATCGCCACGGAACCCACCGCCGGTTCGCCCTGCCCCGTCGGCCGATCCGCACGGCGTCGGATGCCCGTGGCCCGTCACCGGCGTCAGCCGCTCTGGCGCACCCCGTTCTCCTTCGCGTCCTGAACGGAACGTCCTGCCCGCCGGTAGCGCCGAAGCCCAGCGCCTAGGATCCAGATATGACATCGACGCCTTCCGCACCTGACCCAGTGGGCCCCGTACGAGGCACCGCCGAGCCGGTCGTCGGCGCGACAGATCCCGTGCGCCCCGGCGTCCTGGACCGGGCCGTGCGCGCCGGGGTCACGGCACTCGGTGCGCTCCCCGACGCGGTGCTGCGTCGCCTGGCAGGCACGCCCACCGTGATCGACGGGCAGAGGCTCGAACCGGAGGTCCAGCTGGCCCTCTCGGTGCTGCACCGGCTTCCGGGCAAGACCTTCGAGGAGTTGGGTCTTGCCAAGGGGCGCCGCCAGATCGACGTCGAGGCCTGGCAGTTCGGCGGCAGGCCCGCCCCCGTCGGCCGCATCCAGGACATGCTGATCCCGGGAGCCGACGGGCCGATCCCAGCCCGGCTGTACCACCCCGTGGGCGCGACCCCGGAGACCCCGGACGGCGCGACCCCGGAGTCACGCACCACGTCGAGTCCCGGGGCGCTCCGCTCCCCCGGCGCAGCTGCTCCCCCGCTGGTGCTCTACTTCCACGGCGGAGGGTTCGTGCTGGGGTCGATCGCCTCCCACGAACCGATCGCCCGCTTCCTGGCCCACCATGCGCAGGCCGCGGTGCTGCTGGTGGGGTACCGGCTGGCCCCGGAGCACCCCTTCCCCGCCGCCCACGAGGACGCCATCGCGGCCTACGCCTGGGCCGCCTCCCACACCGAGGACCTGGGCGTCGCGAACCGGATCGCGGTGGCCGGGGACTCCGCCGGCGGCAACCTCGCCCTGGCAGTGTCGATCGCGGCGCGGGACCGGGGACTGCCCGCATCGGACGATGCCGGCCCCCTCGCCACGGACCCGCGCGTCTCCCCGCTGCGGGAGCCCGACCTGACCGGTCTGCCGCCCACCTACTTGGCGTACGCGGGCTTCGATGTCCTGCGGGACGAGTCACGGGAGCTGGCCGACCGGCTGCGCGAGGCCGGGGTGCCGATCACCGAGCGCTGCCACACCGGCCACATCCACCCGTTCTCCAACGTGCTCGGCGTGGGCCGCACCGGCCGCGCCGCGGCACTGGAGATCGCCCGGGCCGTGCGCGAGGGACTGCAGCGATGAGCGACCGCACACCCGCCGACCGCCTCGCCGCCGAGCGCACGGACTACGGGACGGGGAGCCTCGCGGACGAGGCCGCGAACGATCCCCTGGCCCTGTTCGATGCGTGGATGGCGGAGGCCTTCGAACGTCGGGAGAGCCACGGTGACCTGGCCGAACCCACCGCGGTGGTGCTGTCCACGATCGCCGTCGGCACCAACGGTGGGGCCGCCGATGGGGCCGACGGCGGGGTCGATAGAGTGATCCGCCCGCGCTCCCGCACCGTGCTGCTGAAGGGCCGCGACGAGCGCGGGTTCGTGCTCTACACCAACCTCGACTCCGACAAGGGCCGGGAGGTGGCCGCGAACCCGTCTGCCTCCCTGCTGCTGCCCTGGTACCCGCTGCAGCGGCAGGTGCGCATCGAGGGGCTGATGGAGCCCGTCGATCCCGCGAAGGCCGATGCCTACTTCGCCTCCCGCCCCCGTGGTTCGCAGATCAGCGCCTGGGCCTCCCGTCAGTCGCGCCCGGTGGACTCCCGGGCAGCGCTGGAGGCGCAGTACACCGCGGCCCAGGAGCGCTTCGAGGGTGCAGACGTGCCGCGCCCGCCCTTCTGGGGAGGGCTGCGCCTGGTGCCGGACCGCATCGAGTTCTGGCAGGGCCGCCAGAACCGCCTGCACGACCGGATCGTGGTCACCCGAGTGGGGGTCGACGAGCAGCACGATGCCGCCTGGGAGCAGCACCGGCTCCAGCCGTGACAGGGACCGGAGCAGGGGCCGACGGGGCGGGCAGTCTCCCGGTCAGCGCAGGTCGAGGAAGGCGCGCAGTTCGGCGAAGGCCGCAGGCAGCACGGAGTAGTGCGCCCACCTGCCTCGCTGCTCGCGGGTGACCAGACCTGCCTCCACCAGCTTCTTCATGTGGTGGCTCACGGTGGGCTGGCTGATCCCCATCAGCTCCGTGAGGTCACAGGCGCACACGGAGGCGCATCCCTGATCCGCGACATGGGCGAGCAGCCGCAGCCGGGTCGGGTCCGACAGCGCCTTGAACGCCTCCGAGAGCCGCTGGGCATCTGCGGCGTCGAGCGGTCCGGTGGCCAGGGTGCAGCACTCCTCGTCCCCCCGCGTGCCTCCCGCGGCGGTCGCGGCGAGCGGGACGTCGTCGCGCACGGCGACTCGGCTTGCGCTCGGGGCAGGCGGGCTGGACATGGGCACACCATACATTGACGAGCATCGATATGACGCCCTACAGTGCGAGCGGTCGACACATCGACGCCCATCGATAGAACTGAAGGCGAGCCACTCACCGTGAGCACCCCCACCGCCACCGCGGACACCCGTTCCCCCGTGCTGCAGGAGATGTCCTTCCTGGACCGCTGGCTGCCGGTGTGGATCCTGCTGGCCATGGTCACCGGCCTGCTGCTGGGCCGCTTCGTGCCCGGCCTGAACACCGCTCTGGAGGCCGTGAAGATCGGCGGGATCTCGGTCCCCATCGCACTGGGCCTGCTGGTGATGATGTACCCGGTGCTGGCGAAGGTGCGCTACGACGAGACCCGCCGGATCAGCGCGGACCGCAGGCTCATGATCTCCTCCCTGGTGCTGAACTGGGTGGTGGGCCCCGCCCTCATGTTCGCCCTGGCCTGGATCTTCCTGGCGGACCTGCCCGAGTACCGCACGGGGCTGATCATCGTGGGACTGGCCCGCTGCATCGCCATGGTGCTGATCTGGAACGACCTCGCCTGCGGTGATCGCGAGGCCGCCGCGGTGCTCGTCGCCATCAACTCCGTGTTCCAGGTGATCGCCTTCGGTGCACTGGGCTGGTTCTACCTGCAGCTGCTGCCCACCTGGCTGGGCCTGCCCACCACCAGTGCCGAGTTCTCGGTCGGCACCATCGTGCTCAGCGTGCTGGTGTTCCTGGGCATCCCCCTGCTGGCCGGCTTCCTCACCCGCCTGATCGGCGAGCGCACCAAGGGCCGCGCCTGGTACGAGGAGCGCTTCCTGCCCCGCATCGGCCCGTGGGCGCTGTACGGCCTGCTGTTCACGATCGTGCTGCTGTTCGCCCTGCAGGGCGACGCGATCACCTCCAACCCCCTGGACGTGGCCCGCATCGCGGTACCGCTGGTCGCCTACTTCGCGATCATGTTCCTGGGTTCCCTGCTGCTCACCCGCGCCATCGGACTGAACTACGCGAAGTCCACCACCGTGGCGTTCACCGCGGCGGGCAACAACTTCGAGCTCGCGATCGCAGTCGCGATCGGCACCTTCGGCGTCACCTCCGGCCAGGCCCTGGCGGGTGTCGTCGGCCCCCTCATCGAGGTGCCCGTGCTGGTGGCCCTGGTGTACGTCGCCCTGTGGCTGGCACCCAAGCTGTTCCCGGGCGACGCCACCGTCCCGGCCCGCTGAAGCGGACCGGGACCGGGACCGGAGGCGGCGTCAGCGGCGTGCGGGCCGCAGCAGGCGCATGGCGTTGACGATCACCAGCAGCACGCTGGCCTCGTGCACCAGCATCCCCAGGGACATGGTGACCCCTCCCAGCAGCACACCCAGCAGCAGGATCCCCACGGTGACCAGGGCGATCACAATGTTCTGCCGCATCACCGCGACGGTGCGGCGGGCCAGTCGCAGCGACTGCGCCAGGGCCGACAGCGAGTCCCGCATCAGCGCGATGTCGCTGGTCTCGATGGCCACCGCACTGCCGGCGGCCCCCATCGCGATGCCGATGTCGGCCGAGGCCAGGGCGGGGGCGTCGTTGACGCCGTCGCCCACCATCGCCACGGTGCGGCCGCGCGCCTGCAGCGCCGCGATCTGATCGAGCTTGCCCTCGGGCAGCAGACCGGCGTGCACGGTGTCGATGCCGACCTCGGCGGCCACGGCCTGGGCCACGCGGGGCTGGTCACCGGTGAGCATCACGACCTCGCGCACTCCCGAGCGGCGCAGGGCGGTGATCGCGTCGGCGGCCTCGGCGCGCGGGGGGTCGGCCAGTCCGATCACGCCCAGCACCGAGTCGTCCAGGGTGACGATCATCGGGGTGCGGCCGCGCCGGGCCGTCTCATCGGCCAGGTCGATCGCCTCCCGGGCCTCGGGGCGGTCGGCGATGTCGGACTCGCGCAGCATCGCCTGGTTGCCCACGGTGATGGCACGGCCGCCGTGGCGGGCCAGCACACCGCGCCCCACCACCGCATCGGCCTGCTCGGGGATCTGCCCCAGGTCGAGCCCGTCGGCCCGGGCGGCCTGGACCACGGGGGCGGCCAGGGGGTGGTCGCTGGTGAGCTCGGCGCGGGCGGCCCACAGCAGCACCTCCTCGCGGGTGCGCCCCGGCAGCGGGAGCACGTCGGTGAGCACGGGCCTCCCGGTGGTGAGGGTGCCGGTCTTGTCCAGGGCCACGGTGTCGATCCGGGCGGAGGTCTCCAGGTGCTCGCCGCCCTTGATCAGCATGCCGTCGCGCGCACCGCGGCCGATGCCCGCCACGATCGCGACCGGGATGGAGATCACCAGCGCGCCGGGGCAGGAGATCACCAGCAGCGTGAGCGCCAGTTCGACATCCCCGGTGAGCACCCCGAACACGACGGACAGCACGATGATCGCCGGGGTGTACCAGCGGGCGAAGCGGTCCATGAAGGCCTGCGTGGGGGCCTTGGCGTCCTGCGCCTCCTCCACCCGGCGGATGATGCGGGCCAGCGTGGTGTCCGCGCCGATGCCCTCGGCGAGGACGGTGAGCAGTCCACCGGTGGCGACGGTGCCGGCGTAGACGGGGTCCCCCTCGGACTTCTCGGCAGGAACGGACTCGCCGGTGATGCCGGCCTCGTCGATCGCGCCGCGGCCGGCCAGGACGTGCCCGTCCACGGGCACCCTGGTGCCGGGGCGCACCAGCACCTGCTCCCCCTGCCGCACCTCGGTGGCGGCGATGGTCTGCTCGGTGCCGTCCCGCAGCACCACGGCCTGCTCCGGGGCGGTGCTCACCAGGTCGGTGAGGGCCCGACGGGTGCGCTGCAGGGTGCCCTTCTCCAGGGCGTGGCCGATGGCGAACAGGGTGGTGACAGCCGCCGCCTCCCAGTACTCGCCGATCACGATCGCGCCGATGGTGGCGATGGAGACCAGCAGATCGATGCCGATCACCCGGTGGCGCAGCGCCCTCACGGCGGCGATCAGGATCGGGGTGCCGCTCACCAGGGCCGCACCGACCATCAGCAGGTCAGCCGGCCCCGGCAGCACCGATCCAGTGGCCGGGGAGCCGGTCAGGGCGTCGAGCAGCCAGGACAGGCCGATCAGGACGGCGGCGATGCCAGGGCGCACCCAGGCGCGGGCCGGGAGCAGACCCGGCCCGGCCCCGCCTCCCCGCTCGGGGGCGGCGGGGGTGCCCGTGGTCTCCTCCTCTCGCAGGGTGGGGGTGGGGCTCGTCATGACGGTTCCTCTCGTTCCCGGGGGAGTCGGCTGGTTGTGATCAGAAGGCGGAGGGGCGGGCGGTGTAGCCGGCGCGCTCGACGGCATGCACCAGCTCGTCGACGCCGGTCACGGACGGGTCGTGGTTCACCTCGATGCGGGAGGAGGCGAAGTGGACGGTGGCGTCGGTGACGCCCGGCAGGGACCGCAGGGCCTTCTCGATCTTGGAGACGCAGGAGGGGCAGGAGAAGCCCTCGGCGCGCAGCACGGTACGAGTGGCAGCGGGGGCAGCAGTGGTGGTGTCGTCGGTGGTCATGGGGTTCCTTCCGGTCGGGTGAGCGGCCGTTCCGCTCATGACAGGAAACTTAGATCCGTCAGAACCGCAGTGCCTTGACGTCGGTCTAGCGCCGCTGCCGGGCCGCATGCCACAGTGATGCCATGGCCACCGATCCCCCGAGCAGCAGAACACCGGCGAGCCTGCCCGAGCCCGCCGGCGCACCCCGGGACACCTGCGTTGCGCGGGTGCCGATCTTCTCCCTGCTGAGCCCCGAGGACCAGCAGGCGGTGGCCTCCTTCGCTCACCCCGTGGACCTCGAGCGCGGGCAGCAGCTGTACCGGGCCGACGACCCGCTGCGCCGCCTGTTCGTGGTGCACCATGGGAAGCTGAAGCTGGTGCGCACCTCCGTCACCGGTCGCGAGCACCTGCTGCGCGTGGTGGGGCCCGGGGACGTGGTGGGCGAGCACACCTTCCTCACCGGGACCCGGCCGGACTTCGCGGTGCAGGTGCTCGAGCCTGCGCAGATGTGCGTGTTCGACCACCGGGACCTGGCCACGCTCGTGCGGCGGTTCCCCGCGATCTCCGTGGCCATGCTGCGGTCGCTGAGCGATCGTCTGGTCGCGAGCGAGAACCGCCTCGCGCTGGCGGGGGCGGAGGTGCCGGTGCGGGTGGCGGAGTACCTGCTCGCCCTGCCCTCGCAGGCGACGACGGCCGAGGGGCATCCGCTGGTGCGCTGGCCGCTGCCCAAGCGGGACGTGGCCGCCCTGCTGGGCACCACCCCGGAGTCGCTCTCCCGCGCCCTGGCCCGTCTGCGGGACGAGGGCCTGGTGATCCCGGCGGGGGAAGCGGTGGCGCTGCCGGACCTCGACGCACTGGAGGAGCGGGCGCGATACTGAGGGCGCCATCCGCACTCCCCGAAGGTAGCCACCCATGAGCACCGCCCCTGAGCAGCCTGCAGCACCGCCCCCCGCCGGCCCGGCACCGAACCGGAAGCGGAACCTGATCCTCGGGATCGTCGGCGGCCTGGCCTGCCTGGGGCTCCTCGCGGCCGTGGTGATCGGGCTGATCGGCTTCGCCCTGTTCCGCGCCCAGCCCTCCGATCCCGTCTCCAACGGGAATCCTGGCACGCCGAACCCGGACGCCCCGGCAGCAGAGGCACCACTCACTACCCCTCCCGGCACGGCGGACGACCAGCCCTACCTCGAGCTGAGCAGCGCGGCCGACGGCCCCGTGGTGGACGTGTACCTGGACTTCCTGTGCCCGCACTGCGCCACCTTCGCCGAGAGCAACGGCTCGGACCTGCAGGAGCTCGCCGAGGCCGGCACCATCACCCTGCGGGTTCACCCTCGGCCGATGCTGGATGCGAACTCCTCCCCCGCCGGATACTCGGGCCGCGCCGCGAACGCTGCGGTGTGCGCCTACGCGGAGGACCCGGCCCTGTGGTTCCCCGTGGAGGAGGCCCTGTTCGATGAGCAGCCCGGCGCCGAGGGCCTGACCGACCAGGAGCTGACCGAGGTCGTCACCGACGCGGGTGCGAGCGACGCCGTGGGCGAGTGCATCACCGCCGGCACCTACCTGCCGTGGATCCAGGACGTGGTGGAGCCGCAGGCCCGCGAGAGCACCCAGGGCACCCCGACCGTGCTGATCGACGGCGTGCAGTACACCGGGACCCTCGACACCCCCGGCGCGCTGCGCGAGGCGATCGAGGCCGCCTGATTACTGACTGCTCCTGCTGAGCGCTGCCTACTCCTGGTCGGGGGCGGGCAGGCGCAGGTCCTCGCCGCGGGCGATCGCGGCGTGCTCACGCAGCACCTCGATGCGCACCACGTCGATGTCCACGGGGCCCTCGATGCCGGCCACGGTGCCGTCGAACCGCAGCTGCCACACCGACCAGTCCTCCAGCGAGGGCCGCCCCAGGTCCGAGTACAGCCAGTCCGGGCGGGAGTCCGCCACGGGCAGCCCGTAGTGTGCGCGCCACTCGCTGGAGGAGTAGATGACCATGCGACGACCCCAGGCCTTCTCCACCTCGTACGTGAAGGCGTCGATCTGGGCCTGGGCGTCGGCCGCTTCGGGGCGCGCATCGCAGGCCCCGTCGAACTCGAGGTCCAGCGCCGGCGGCAGGGCGGCGTCGTCCGGCGGTGCGGCGGCCAGGAACGAGGCGGCCTGCTCGGCGCCCGGGGAGCACAGGGTGAAGTAGTGGTAGGCGCCGGGGGTGATCCCGGCGGCGCGGGCCCCGTCCCAGTTCTGGCGGAAGTGGGTGTCCACGAAGCCGGTGCCCTCGGTGGCCTTGATGTAGGCGAACACGTAGCCGTCGCCGGCCACCTGCTCCCAGTCGATGTCCCTCTGGTAGCTGGAGACGTCGATCCCCATGGCCTCCTCCGCGGTGAGCTGCGCACCCTCGGGCAGCTGAGTGAGGGCGGGGGCATCGGCGGGGGTGGCGCCCACGGTCATGGCGGCATCGTCGGCCCGGCGCGGTGTGTCCCCGCCACCTGCCAGGTTCGCCACCAGGGCGGTGCAGCCGCCGATCACCAGCAGCAGTACGAGCGCGAGGGCGGCCACGGCGATGCGCTGGCGGCGTCGGACCTGCTCACGGGTGAAACGGGGCACGAGCGGACACTACCTGCCGCGGGCGTGCACGGTCGCGAAGGCGCGCAGCAGATGGGGCGGCAGATCCGCGGTGCGGCGTCCCAGCAGCGCGAAGATGTCCTCCATCTCGCCGGGGTCGAAGTAGCCGTGGTCGCGGTAGGCACGGGCGCGCTCCATCACCGCGGGCACGTCCATCTCGGGGTGGAACTGGGTGGCGTACTGCTTGGTGCCCACGCGGAACATCTGCACCGGGCACTGCTCGCCGGTGGCCAGCACGGTGGCGTGCGCGGGCAGCGCGGTGACGGCCTCCTTGTGGCCCACCAGGCCCGTGAACACCTCCGGCAGGCCGGCCTCCACGACCACCGGGTCCTCCCTGCCGGCCTCGGTGAGGGTGATGGGCACGGCCCCGAGGGGTTCGCCGTGGGTGCGGTCGATGGTGGCTCCGGCGTGGGTTCCCAGCACCCCGATGCCGTAGCAGGCGCCCAGGAAGGGGATGTCCTGCTCCATCACCTGGTCCAGCACCTCGGTGAGGGCCTTCTCGGCGTGGATCTGCTGGGCGCTCTTGGACTCCACCGGGTCCGAGACGGTGAAGGGGCTGCCACCGAGGTAGATCCCGGAGATCTCCTCGGCGCGGATGCGGGGGGCGTCCTCCCGCTCCAGGCGGATCCACTGCAGGTCGGCGTGGTCGAGCTCGCTGAAGCGCTGGAAGGAGGCGGCCTCGGCGCGGGCCACGTCGTCCTCGGGTCGGGTGGTGAGCAGCAGGAACGGTTTCACGCGAGAATGCTACGGCCACGCGACCAAGGAGAATGCCCGTGCCCCCCACCGCCAGCATCCCAGGCACCGCGACCGATCCCGCCGAGCCCGCGACCGCCGAGCCCACCGGCCGGATACGCAGGTCGGGAGTGCAGGCCGGGAGCCCAGGTCTTGGGGGGCGGGTTCAGCTGTTCGCGCCGAGGCGGGTGCGCAGGGCGTCGGTGAGCCCCTCGACCTCGACCCTCACCTCGGGGCGGCGGAAGGACTCGGGGGTGAGGCTGAAGCGCTGCGTGGTCTTGGCCTTCCCGTTCTCCTCGATCACCTCGAGGCCGTCCTCGCGGTAGCCGCAGGCGCGGGAGACGCCGCAGGAGGGGCCGTTGCCCACCACGGCACTGGTCTCGGCGCGCTCGGCTCCGAGGTGGTCGAAGGCCAGCACCAGCACGGCCTGGCGCATGAGCTTCCCGTAGCCCTGGCCCTGCTGGTCCAGGGTGAGCCACGATCCGGATCCCACCACGCGGCGCACCGCGAAGTGGGAGGCACTCAGGTCCTGCATGCCGATCAGCTGATCGCCCAGGAAGATCCCGAAGGAGATCACCCAGCCCTCTGCGCGGAGCTCGGCGCGCAGATGCCACTGGAACTGCACGGAGTTCGCCACCCGCTGCTCGGGGTCCACGTCGTACCAGGGGAACACCTGGTCCGAGGTCATGTCCGCGAACACGGGCCGGCGCAGCAGGGCGGTGTACGCAGGCAGGTCCGCATCGCGCAGGGGGCGCAGGGTGAGGGGGCCGGCGGTGATCCGCAGACCGAAGGGCGGGTAGGCATCGATCAGTGCGGCGTCCGAGATCAGTGCGGCGTCCGAGATCAGTGCGTCGTCCGAGATCAGTGCGTCGTCGGTCGACATGGTCGGCTCGTCGGCCGACGGAGGCGGGGAGGTGGTCACCGAGCCAGCGTACCGATGGCCCGGTCCGTGCCTCCTGCTCCGGGACGCACTAGCGCCCCCTGTATCCCGGAGGACACAGGGGGCGCGCGTCAGGGCCGCATGCCGGTCAGGACTGCGAGTCACCCTCGACGGTGCGGTCGGTGTCGGAACCGGCGGTAATGCTGTTGCCGCTACCGGAGCCGACGGCGGTGGAGCGCTCGGAGTGGGCCACGTTGATCTTGCGCGGCTTGGCCTCCTCGGCCATCGGGATGGTCAGGCGCAGGACGCCGTCGGAGTACTCGGCCTGGATCCGGTCCAAGGACACCCGGCTGCCCAGGGTGAGCTGGCGGGCGAAGGTGCCGGTGGGACGCTCACGGGTGAGCCATGCACGGTCGGCGTCGCTCGCGGAGGCCGGCTTGCGCTCGGCACGGACGGTGAGGGTGCGGTCCTCGACGTCCACGTCGACGCTGGCCGGGTCCACGCCGGGCAGGTCGATCTCGGCCACGAAGCGGTCGCCGTCGCGGTACAGATCCATCGGCATGCCCACCGAGGCGGGCGTGCGGGTGAGGTCGGAGAAGAAGCGGTCCACTTCCTGGAACGGGGGGAAGCTGCGAGCCATGGTGTACCTCCTGCAGTACGGATGTGCGGATCGAGCGGTGGGGCCGGTGGCTGGTAGCCCGCCGGCACCCCTGTCACCCAGCATGGCACAGACGGCCCTTCCTGTCTGCTCCCGGGGCGGAGAAATCTGGGCGGCGGTGACGGGGCTTCGACCGATCCTGCCACCGGCGCTGTCGAGCTCGCCGTGAAGCAGGTCAGCTCTGACCCCATCGACCCGTCGCTGCAGGCGGTAGAGCTCATGGCCTGGGGCGACTCGGGCTATGGGACGTGGGCGGAGCCGATCCTGGCGCGACTGGAACCGGCCTCACCAGATCAGCCGACGGACGGGGACCTGGCCTGCACCGGCCTCATCGAGACCGGGCAGTTCCTCACCCCGTCGGCCGCGTTCACCATGCCGGAGCGGGTGCGCGCCCCGCAGTGACCGGCCCGGGTCGGATCCCACGCTGACCGGCTGGGCCGCATCCGGCGGTGGCAGGCTGGACCGCATCCCGCGGCGAGCGCTTGGCCGCCGGGTCAGCCCTGTGCGCCGAGCCGCGCGCGCAGGGCATCGGTGAGGCCCTCGACCCCGACCTCGACCCGAGGCCGACGGAATTGCTCGGGGGTGAGGCTGAAGCGCTGCACGGTCTTGGCGCGGCCGTTCTCCTCGATCACCTCGAGGCCGTCCTCGCGGTATCCGCAGGCGCGGGAGACACCGCAGGACGGTCCGTTGCTCACGACGGCGCTGGTCTCGGCGCGGCGGGCGCTCAGGTGGTCGAAGGCCAGCACCAGCACGGCCTGGCGCATGAGCTTCCCGTGGCCCTTGCCCTGCTGGTCCAGGGTGAGCCAGGAGCCGGAGCTCACCACGCCGCGCACGGCGAAGTGGGAGGCGATCAGGTCCTGCATACCGATCAGCTGCTCGCCCAGGAAGATCCCGAAGGAGATCGCCCAGCCCTCGGGGCGCACCTTCGAGCGCAGGTGCCACTGGAACTGCACGGCACTCGACACTCGCTGCTCGGGATCCATGTCGTACCAGGGGAACACCTGGTCCGAGCTCATGTCGGCGAAGACGGGCCGGCGCAGCAGCGCGGTGTAGGCGGGCAGGTCCGCATCCCGTAGGGGGCGCAGGGTGAGGTCCCCGGCGCTGATGCGCAGCCCGAAGGGCGGGTAGGCGTCCACCAGGGCGGTGTCGACCACAGCGGTGTCGCTCGGAGCGGTGTCGCTCGGAGCGGTGTCGACCACAGCGGTGTCGATCTCACGGGTGCCGGAGGCTGGCGGAGGGGTGGTGGGGCTCACCGGGCAAGGGTATCGGCCGTCCCCGCGCATGGACGCGCCCCCTGCATCGGGAGGACGCAGGGGGCGCGAGTGAGGGGGCGATCAGGGATGTCCCGATCGGGTCCGGGGCCGATCAGGCCTGGACGTCGCCCTCGATGGTGCGGTTCTCGTCGGTCGAGGTCCCGGATCCGGAGCCGACGGCGGTGGAGCGCTCGGAGTGGGCCACGTTGATCTTGCGCGGCTTGGCCTCCTCGGCCATCGGGATGGTCAGGCGCAGGACGCCGTCGGAGTACTCGGCCTGGATCCGGTCCAAGGACACCCGGCTGCCCAGGGTGAGCTGGCGGGCGAAGGTGCCGGTGGGACGCTCACGGGTGAGCCATGCACGGTCGGCGTCGCTCGCGGAGGCCGGCTTGCGCTCGGCACGGACGGTGAGGGTGCGGTCCTCGACGTCCACGTCGACGCTGGCCGGGTCCACGCCGGGCAGGTCGATCTCGGCCACGAAGCGGTCGCCGTCGCGGTACAGATCCATCGGCATGCCCACCGAGGCGGGCGTGCGGGTGAGGTCGGAGAAGAAGCGGTCCACTTCCTGGAACGGGGTGAAGCTGCGAGCCATGGTGTACCTCCTGCAGTACGGATGTGCGGATCGAGCGGTGGGGGCCGGTGGCTCCCTGCTGACATGCAGGACAACGCGGCGCCTGCCGCCCCTATTCCAGAGTTGAGCCTACCGGACTCATGTCTGCTGTGCCACAGAGGCGCAGGACGGGGTGCAGCCTGCCTCGTCCGGCCGGGACAGGGGGAGGGACCCATCGGCGAGCAGCACTCCCCCGCCCGCTCCTCCCCAGGTCCCAGGGACGCAAGCCCCAGGGAAGCTAGTCCCCCGGGCAAGCAAGTCCCAGGGAAGCAGGGCCCGGTCCGCCCCTCCCCCAGCATGGCGCAGACGGCCTGCACTGTCTGCCCCTTCGCGGTGAACACTGATCGACGATCCGGAGCGTCGACCCTGCCCGGCCGCCCCGCGCACCTACCGTGGGGCCATGACGATCGACGTGCTGCTCTCGGGTTTCGCTCCCTTCGGCGGGGCCCCGCTCAACGAGTCCTGGCAGGCCGTCCAGCTCGCGGCCCGGGAACTGCGTGGGCAGGGCGTGGCAACCCAGATCCTGGAGCTGCCCGTCGAGTTCGGCACCGCGGGCCAGCAGCTGGCTGCGGCCGTACGCGAGCACCGCCCGCGCCTGGTCGTGGCCACGGGTCTCGCCGCCGGCCGTACGGGGGTCACTCCGGAGCGGGTGGCAATCAATGTGCGCGATGCCCGAATCCCTGACAACGCAGGCGAGAGCCCGGTCGACCAGCCCGTGGTCGATGCCGGGCCCGTCGGCTACTTCTCGACGCTGCCGGTGAAGGCGATGGTCGCCGCCCTCGGCGAGGAGCCACCGGTCCCGGGGTCGGTGTCGCAGACAGCCGGCACCTATGTGTGCAACGACGTGTTCTACCTGCTGCAGCACCTGCTGGCGACCGAACAGGGCCTGGCGGGGATCCGTGGCGGCTTCGTGCACGTCCCCGCCGCGGAGGAGCTGCCGGTGGAGGAATCGGCCCGGGCACTGGCGCGGATGGTGCTCACGGCCCTGTCCACACAGCAGGACGCCCCGGTGGCCGGCGGCGCGGAGCACTGAGCCGGGCCCTCGCAAAGAGCTGGGCCGCCCCCAAACCTGATTTATCCACAGAGTTGTCCACAGTTGGGGATGAATGACAGCCTTGTAGTTCCGCAGGTCGCTCGCCCGGGGACTCTCTTGGGGTGCTGATCTCAGCCGGACTCCGGGGGGCGAGGCCATGGCGAGGAGCCCGAGTTGCTCCCTTGCGACCACCGGCTGTCCACATCGACACCACAGTTGTCCACAGCAAGATCGTGAAATCCCCCGCGCATCCCGAGTTATCCACAATCTTGTCCACGGCTGGGGATAGTCACACCGTTGTCATTCCCCGCCCCGAAGCCGCTGGCGCCGCTGCCGCTGGCTCCTCGCGCCCCTGGCCCCCCTGACTGTCCCTCATTCCGCCACCCCATCTGGTCCCCCTGGCTGGCCTCATCCCGTTCCCCATCTCGTGACCCCCTAGCTACCGATAGGTATGGAGCGTGAGGTGTCGGAATGGGCGTCCCATTCCGACACCTCACGCTCCATACCTGCGAGTAACCGGGGACTTGCGAGTAACCGGGAACCTGCGAGTACCTGGGAACTTGCGAGTAACCGGGAGCCTGCGAGTGACTGGGAACTTGCGAGTAACCGGGAACCTGCGAGTACCTGGGAGCTCTGGGGCGGCTCAGAAGAACAGCGACGGCAGCGTCATGTACTTGATCATCACCGCGCCGATGCAGATCAGCACCGCGCCTGCGATCAGGAGCGAGTGGATCAGTGCGGAGCGCCTGGCCGCAGCCTGCCGGTCATCCCCGGCCTTAACCTTCGGACGCATCGCGAACATGGCTGCGGCCAGCGCCGTTCCCACCACCAGGCCGCCCAGGTGCCCCTGCCAGGAGATGTTGGGGACGGTGAAGGTGATCACCAGGTTCAGGCCGATCAGCACCAGGATCTGGGCGCTCTGGCCGCCCATCCGCCGGTTCACGATGAACATGGCGCCGAACAGGCCGAACACGCCGCCGCTCGCGCCGAGGGTGGCGGTGGTCCACTCCAGGGACAGGGGGTTCGCCAGCAGGTACACGGCGGTGTGGCCACCCAGCACGGAGGCCAGGTACAGCCCGGCGTAGCGGGCATGACCCATGGTCTGCTCGACGTACTGGCCCACGATCCACAGCGCCCACATGTTCAGTGCCAGGTGCAGCAGCCCACCGTGCAGGAACCCGGCGGTGAGGAACGTCCACGGCATCGCGATCGCGCGGAACGGGGCGAACAGACCCAGCTGCTCGACGATCCCCGGCACCAGCATCTGCCCCAGGAACGCCGCCACACACAGGGCCATCAGCGTGTACGTCACGTAGGGGGTGCGCCCACCCATGGAGGCACCCATCGCGTTGCGGGGCCGGGTGCTGGCCTGCTGGCGGGCGATGTCCTTCTCGCAGTCCACGCACAGCACGCCCACCTGGGTGGGCCGCTGGCACTGGGGGCAGGCGGGTCGGTCGCACCGCTTGCAGCGCACGTAGCTGATGGTGTCCGGATGGCGGGGGCAGACGGGCTGGCCCTGCGGCTCCGGGGCGTCCTGGGCGCTGTAGCCGTAGGTGGGGCGATTCATGGGGTCATTCCTACACGACGGCCCTGAGGCCAGGGCCCCGCCCGCGCGAGCTCACGCCCCGCACCGGGCCTGGCCGACGCCCGCACCGGACCTGGCTCACGCTCATCCCGGCGCACACGCCACCGTGTGCAGGCACTCGCGGCGCCGTGCACCGGCGCTCAGACCACCGTGTAGGGGAAGGCCCGGAACAGCTTCTCGAAGCGGCGCCGCTGGGCATCGCTCACGTCCGCGAGCTCCTGCAGCGCCAGCTTCCGCTTCCCTGCGCCACCACTGCGACCCCAGGTGCCCACCACCTCGCCACGACGGATCGCGGCCCGCTTGAACACCCCGTTGTTGCCCGGCACCAGGGCCTGGTGGCGCTCGGGGTCCATCAGGAACAGACGGTCGCGGTAGCCCAGCACCAGTTCGTCGAACCCGGGCAGCAGCAGCTCGGCCATGGTCTCCTTCTGGCGCTCGGCGTACTCATCGGCGAGACCCGGCCGGAACCACAGCTGCTCCCCGTCGCCGCCCCTCGCCGCAGCGGCATCGGCATGGAGTGCACCGGCGGCATCGGCCCAACCGCTCTCGAGCTGATCCTCCACCTGCGGCAGCGCCTCACGGATGCGCCCCATCGGCAGCTTCGACCACCAGGCCAGGTCGCGCACGCTCGCGGGACCGTGGGTGGTGAAGTAGCGCAGGGCGAGCTCGGCGATCGCCGCGGTGCGGTCACCGCCGAAGGTGCCCTCGAGGTCGGAGCCGTGGGGCAGCCACTGCTCGGCCAGCACCACCGCCGTCTCGCCCTCGTCGCGCCAGGGCCCGTACGCCGCGACACCGGTGGAGATCAGGTGGGTGAGCACGTGGTAGCCGCGTCCGCCGTCGGTGGCGAGGCCCGCGTCCTGCCAGGCGGCCATCAGCTCGGAGCGCAGCACGCCCTCCCCATAGCCGGCCTCGGAGTGCTCGCCCGCAAGGTCCTCGAGCACCCGACGGGCGGTGGTGAAGTGCTCCTCCTCCAGGCCCAGGCCAGCGCGGCGCCCGATGGCCGAGCGCACCGGGCCGTCGGCGCACAGCTCGGTGAGCCAGGCAAGGGTGTCGGCCGCCACCACGAACACGGTGCCGCGCATCGGGTAGCCGCGCACGATCAGCCCGCTGTCCAGGGCGGCGAACACCCGGGTGAGGTCGCCACCGGTGCGCAGGGCCAGAGAGGCGAGGACACCAGGGAGGTCCTGCCCCTGGTGGGCGCCGAAGGCCCGCGCCGCCTCCAGCGGCGTCGCGAACTGCACGGGACCGACGAGGCCCTGGGCGAGGATGCGGGCTCCGGCGAGGTGGCGCTGGGTCATGGGAGGAGCGTAACGACAGCGCCCCACCGCGGAGGACTGCTCCGGGGTGGGGCGCTGTGCCGCGTCAGCGACGCGGTGTCGTCATTGGCCGTCGGCCCTGGTCAGGGCGCGCTGGGCCGGGTGGGCGCTGGTCAGCGCTCGATGCTGACCGACTGGATGACGACGTCCTCGAGGGGACGGTCGCGCATGTCGGTCTTGGTGGCGCCGATCTCGTCGACGACCTTCTTGGAGTCCTCATCGGCCACGACACCGAACACGGTGTGCTTGCCCTGCAGGTGCGGGGTGGGGCCCACGGTGATGAAGAACTGGGAGCCGTTGGTGCCGGAGGGGCGGCCGGTGATGGCGTTCATGCGCTTGCCGGCGTTGGCCATCGCGAGCACGTAGGGCTCGTTGAAGTTCTTCTCGGAGATCTCGTCGTCGAAGTTGTAGCCGGGACCGCCGGTGCCGGTGCCCAGGGGGTCACCGCCCTGGATCATGAAGCCGGAGATCACGCGGTGGAAGATCACGCCGTCGTAGAAGGGGCGGGTGACCTTCTGGCCGCTCTCGGGGTCGGAGAACTCGCGGGTGCCCTCGGCGAGGCCCACGAAGTTCTCGACGGTCTTGGGGGCGTGGTCGGGGAACAGCTCCAGGCGGATGTCCCCATGGTTGGTGTGCAGAGTTGCGAACATGCGGTCATCCTCGCACACGGCCCCGACACGCAGCCGAGGGCCCCGGCGCGCCTCGCCCAGGGCTGAATCCATGGTGCCCACCGTGCCCGTGGACCCGCCAGGCCCTCTGCTCCGACCGACCCTCGCCCTAGTCTGGATCCATGAGTCTTCCCACGGGATCCACGGGCTACTACGACGGCCAGGACTTCTACTGCGACGTCGCGATCCCCAGGCGGCAGCCCATCGAGGTGGTCCACGAGGACGAGGAGGTGCTGGCCTTCCGCCACACCCGCCCCTTCTGGCCGGTGCACATCGTCGTGGTCCCCAAGCGCCACGTGGAGTCCCTGCTCACCCTGGAGGACCAGGCGCTCGCCGCGAGACTGCTCGCGGTGGTCCAGCAGGTGGCGGCCGACGTGGTGGCACGTGAGGGCAAGGCGGGGGTCCTGACGAACCTGGGCGAGTACCAGGACTCCAAGCACCTCCATATCCATGTGCACGCGGGCTCGCCCCTGGACCGCAGCTCCTGACCTGCGGCGCGCGCCTCCCGTCCGGTCCAACGCAGCTCATCGCGGGCGGGCGGCCCCTTCCGACCGACCAGCAGCGGGCATCCTCTCCCCGCGCCTTCTTCCCGTGACGAACCGCTCGGCTGGGAACGATGTCGGTGGGGCGCGCTAGAGTTGTGCCACACGGATAGCCGGCTCCTCACGGGAGGCGGTGCTCCAGGGACCGCCGTCGGCCCGATCCGGCGGATACGACCGAAAGGGGAACCCCTCATGGCGTTGACCACCAAGCGGGAGACCAAGAAGGCCAAGAAGCAGGCCAAGAAGACCGCGGCTGCTGCCGGCTCCACCCAGCAGCAGGCCGAGAAGGCCCTGATCGAGCTGCAGAAGCTCGCCGCGACCATCGGACCGGTCGTGTCCGAGGGCGCTCGCGAGGCCCGCAGCCGCGGCAAGGGCCTGGTCGACCAGTACCTCCCCACCGTGGAGGACAAGCTGCGTCACCAGGGCGACAAGATCGCCGGCCTGACCGCCACCGTCGGCCCCCGCGCCGACAAGTTCATGCACGACGTGCAGGACGACTACTACCCCCGCGCCCGTCGCACTGCCAGCACCACGAACAACGTGCTGCGCGCCGCGATCGACGCTGCCCGTGCGGAGCTGGACAAGGGCCAGGCGGACATCCGCGCCGCTGTGCTCACCCCCACCCCGCAGAAGAAGAAGGGCAGCGCGGGCAAGGTCCTGCTGGTCCTGGGCCTGGCCGCGGCCGGTGCCGCCGCCGGGTACGTGGCCTGGCAGAAGACCCGTCCGGTGGAGGACCCCTGGGCCCCGCCGGCCGACTTCGCCCGCGCGCACTACCCCGCCTCGGCCTCCACCGAGACCGACTCCTCGACCGTGTCCGACACCGTCGGCTCGGCCGATGCCGGTGACGTGGCCCAGTCCCTGAAGGGTGAGGACCGCTCCTCCGACGTCGAGCCGAAGACCATCAAGGTCGAGTCGGACCTCGATGAGAGCAAGACCAACGGTGAGGTCGACGGCGAGAAGCGCGGCAACCACCGCGGCGACGCCTGATCCCACCGGCTGGGAACACAGCTAGACACGACCGGCGCGGCGGCCCCCTCCTCGGAGGGTGGTCGCCGCGCCGTTCTCATGCCCGAGGCCGGGTCCCATGCCCGATCTGGCCCGCATCGCCTCACAAGCCACACAAGCCTCTGTCCGAACCGGCCCTCACCGTCACACAAGCCTCTCTCCGAACCGGCCCTCACTGTCGAGACGCGTGCTTTGAGGGGTATTCGTCGAGATATGCCCCAGAATCCACGTCTCGCTAGGACGGGGGCCGGGCTTCCTAGACTGGCGTGCATGCCCGACGCCCCCGCCCCACCTCCGGAACAGCCCTCCATGCCGACGGGTCCGCCCATGACCCCCCATCCCGCGGGTGCCGGCCGCTACGCCCCCGCCTCCTCCGGTGACCTGCACCTGGGGAACCTGCGCACCGCGATCCTGGCCTGGGCCCTGGCCCGCCGCACGCACCGTCGCTTCCACCTGCGCGTGGAGGACCTGGACCGGGTGAAGGAGGGTTCCGAGGCACGCCAGCTGGAGGACCTCGCGGCCCTCGGCATCGACTGGGACGGCGAGGTGGTGCGGCAGTCCGAGCGCGGTGAGGCGCACGAAGCGGCGATCGAGCAGCTCGAGGCCGCCGGTGGCGTGTACGAGTGCTACTGCACGCGTCGCGAGATCCTCGATGCCCCCAGTGCCCCGCACTCCCCTCCCGGGGCTTACCCCGGCACCTGCCGCGACCTCACGGACGACGAGCGGGAGGCGGGCCGGGAGAAGATGCGCGAGCTGCGACGCGAACCGGCGCTCCGCCTGCGTGCCGAAGTGGATGAGTGGGCCGTCACCGACCTGTGGGCCGGACAGGTCACTGCGGCGGTGGACGATCTGGTGTTGCGCCGCGGCGACGGGGTGGTGGCGTACAACCTCGCCGTGGTGGTGGATGATGCCGCAGCCGGGGTGGACCAGGTGACCCGCGCCGATGACCTGCTCACCTCCGCCCCCCGCCAGGCCTACCTCGCGCACCTGCTGGGGCTGCCCGAGCCCACCTACGCGCACGTGCCTCTCGCGGTGAACAGGGACGGGGCCCGCCTGGCCAAGCGGGACGGCGCGGTGACACTGCGCGACCGCCTGGCGCGGGGCGAGAGCGCGGCCGACGTGGTGGAGCGGATCGGTGACTCACTGGGCCTTCCCGGCTGCCGCACCGCCGCGGACGTGCTGGAGCGATGGGCCCCGCAGAGCCTGCCCCGTGAGCCGTGGGTGGTGGACCTGAAGGACTGACGAAACCCCAGTTCCCCGCGACCCCACTCCCCCGCGACCCCCCAGCTCCCGGCCACGCCACCATGCGTCTCGCCCCACGGGGCCATGCCTCGCGCACCACGGGACCTTCGTCTACCGCGCCACACCTACCACGGAGTAATACCGCAACTCGGTACACGAATGTATCGTTTCGGCTCATGATGCGAATCCTGCGCTTCTTCCTGGCCGTGCTGACAATGGCGGCACGTGGCCTGACCACGGCGCTCCGTTCGGCGGCCCGTGCTCTCGGCGACGGCATCAGCACCGTTGTCCATGCCGTCGGCCGAGGCGTCTCCGCCATTGCCCACGCCGTCGGCCGAGGCACCTCCGCCACAGCGCGCGGCGCAGCAGCCCTGCTGCCCCGGGAGTGGAAGAAGCCGATCGCAGCTGTGTTCGTGCTGGGTCTGGCGCTGGTGCCGGTGATCTACTCCGGCAACATGACATGGTCCTTCCGGGACCCCGCCCACAGTCTCGACCAGATCACCGCAGCCGTGGTGAACCAGGACCAGCAGGCGTCGTTCACCCCTGCCGGAGGTGAGCCCACCACCATCGACGTGGGGGCCGAGTTCACCGAGTCCCTGCTCGAGATCGACGAGGAGACCGTCTTCCACTTCGTGGAGGTCTCTCCGGCCCAGGCCCGTCGCGGCCTGGAGGACGGCACCTACGGCGCCACGGTGGAGATCCCCTCCGACTTCTCCTCGAACATCGCCGCCCTGGGCAGTGACCCGGAGCAAGCCGCCCAGGCTGCTCCGGCCATGCTCACCGTCACCACCAACGACGCCGTGAACTACGTCGGCGGCAACTTCACCAAGTCCGTCGGTCAGGCCCTGACCGACTCCTTGCGCTCCACCGTGCTGGAGCAGTACCTGGACGGCATCTACGTGGGCTTCACCTCCATCCACAGCGGGATCGCCGACGCCGCTGACGGCGCCACCGACCTGGCTGACGGTGCCGCGCAGCTCTCCGACGGCACCGGCGATCTGGTCAACGGCGCGGGAGAGCTGGTGGACGGCACCGGGCAGCTCTCCTCCGGCGCGGACGACCTCGCCGCCGGGACCTCAACCCTTCACGAGGGCGCCCTCGACCTAGTGGTAGGGCTGGATCAGCTCAGCGACGGTGCGGTCACCCTCCGTGACGGCACCGCCTCACTCAGCGCGGGCGCGGACCAGCTCAGCGGTGGCCTGGCGACCCTGGACCGCGCGGGCCAGCCGCTGCGCTCCGGGGCCCAGCAGCTCGCCGATGGCACGGACCAGCTCGCCGAGGGTGCCTCTTCCCTCGCCGACGGCGCTGATCAGGTCGCGGACGGCACCCGGCAGCTGGATGACACCGTCCGCGCGGCACAGGACAGGGCCGAGGAGCTCGGAGTCACCACCGAGAGCGTGCAGGCCACCAGCGACGACCTGATCGCCGCGATCGACGCCCT
The DNA here is from genome assembly GCF_016907455.1 of Brachybacterium muris. Lineage (NCBI taxonomy): Bacteria > Bacillati > Actinomycetota > Actinomycetes > Micrococcales > Dermabacteraceae > Brachybacterium > Brachybacterium muris. Next base: position 3,310,185 of record NZ_JAFBCB010000001.1, read on the forward strand.
CCAGGGCGCAGCGGAGGCCCGATCCAATGGCCTGGACCAGCCTGTGGGGGCCGACGCCGGCGCCCTCTCCTCCGCGGCGACCGCTCTGGACGCGGATGCCACCGCGGTGGACGCGGACGCGCAGGCCCTCGCCTCGGAGACAGCGGACAGGTCCACTGACGCGACCACCCTCAAGGAGGGTGCCGCGAGCATCGGGGAGGACGCCTCTGCCCTCGATACCGCCGTCCAGGATGCCAAGACCGCCACCGCGACCGCCGCCGACAGTGCTGCGGCGTCGTCATCGGGCACCCGCTCGTACACCGAATCGGTGGACGACCTGGCCACCACGTACTGCAGCAACCCGGAAGCACCCGCCGAGCCCTCCGCCGATCCGGCCACCGACCCGGCGGGCACCCCCGCAGCGGAGCCGTCCGCTGCCTCGAACGTCCCGGCACTGTGCGCGGAGCTGGAGCGCATCACGGGCACCTCGCAGCAGGTGCGGGACGATGCCGCGAGCGCTTCTGCCGATGCGACCGCCGCCGATGACGCCGCGTCCACCGCCTCCCAGAAGTCCACCTCGATCGCCGAGACCGCCTCGGGCATGACGGAAGCAGCGGACCGCACCTCCACCTACCTGGACGGCCTGGTGGGCACCACGTCCGCCATCGCCGACGCCACCGCCGGTATCGCCGGCTCCACCGGGACCCTCGCCGCCGACGCCTCCTCCCTTGACTCCTCCCTGGCTTCCGCGCTCGAGCCCCCCTCGCCCGGCGACGGGCAGAGCAGCCCCACAGCGCGCGACCTGGCCGCGGAACTCACAGGGCAGGCCCGCGCGGCGGCCGAGGCGATGCCGGGCACCTTGGCCACCCTCCAGCGCGGTGCGCAGGATGTGCACCGCCTCGACGCCGGTGCCCAGCAGGTCGCCAGCGGTGCGGATCGTCTGGCCACCGCCTCCGGCACCGCTCGCGACGGCGCCAACGAGCTGGCCGGCGGCGTCGGCCGGTACACCGACGGGGTGAGCACCGCCCGCTCCGGCGCCGACGATCTGGCCTCGGGTGCGCGCGAACTCTATTCGGGTGCGGACCGCCTGGCCGACGGGGTCCGCACCGCTCAGGACGGCGCCCAGCAGCTGGCCGACGGCTCCGGTCGACTCGCTTCCGGCGCCGCCGAGCTCGCCGACGGCGCCGGCGCCGTGGACGACGGGGCTCGGGAGCTGTCCCAGGGAGCAGAGACCCTCAACGAAGGCGCCGGGGAGCTGGCCGACGGTTCCGCTGACCTGCGAGACGGCCTCGAGGACGCCAAGGACGAAGTGCCTTCGTACACCGACGAGCAGAGCTCCGCGATCGCCGCCACCGCTTCTGACCCGGTGCAGATGGACTTCGTCCGCGACCATGAGCTGACCCGCTTCGGTGAGGGCCTCGCCCCGCTGTTCCTCGCGATCAGCCTGTGGGTCGGTGCCATGGCGATCTTCCTGATGATGCCGCCGTTCTCCATGGAGGCAGCCGCCGCTGGAGCTGGCCCGGTGCGGCTGCTGGCAGGCGGTCTGCTCCCGGCCCTCGCCCTGGGCCTGGTGCAGTCCGCGATCGCGGTGGCGGTGCTGCACGGACCGGTGGACATCACCGTCACGGACCTGCCGCTGATGCTGGGCATGGCGGCACTGACCAGTGCGGTGTTCGTGGCGCTGAACCACGGCTTCGGGGCCCTGTTCGGGCCGGTCGGGAAGTTCGTGGCGCTGGTGCTCGTGGCCCTCCAGATCTCCGCAGCCGGCGGCACCTACCCCACCCCGACGTTGCCGGGCTTCTTCCGCGCCATCCACCCGTACCTGCCGATGACCCATGCCGTGGACGCCTTCCGCGGGGCGATCAGCGGGAGCTGGATCGACCCCGCGGGGGATCTGACCTGGCTGGGCGGATGGCTGGCGATCGGGGTGTCGCTGGGCCTGGCGGGCGCCGTGGTGCAGCGCCGCCGGACCATGGTGGTGGAGGACCGCGTCCCGGTCACGGACGCCCCAGCGACCTGACCTCCCAGCCGGCCTCGCGCCACTGCCGCGGCTCCAGCACGTTGCGGCCATCGATGATCCGCGCATCGGCCACCAGCTCCCGCACCCGGGCGGGGTCCAGTTCCTTGTACTGGCCCCATTCGGTCAGCAGCAGCACCAGCTCGGCTCCGCGCAGCGCCTCATCGAGATCGGCCTCGGTGGGCATGCCGGGCACGCGCTTCTCGACACCGCCCAGGGCTTCGGGGTCGGTGACGGTCACGGCCGCCCCCGCGGTGCGCAGACGGCAGGCCACGTCCAGGGCCGGGGAGTCGCGCACGTCGTCGCTGTCGGGCTTGAAGGCGGCACCCAGCACGGTGACGCGCCGGCCCTCGAGGCCGCCCAGCATCTCGGCGGCAAGGTCCACCACCCGGGCCCGTCGGCGCTCGTTGATCGCATCGACCTCGCGCAGGAAGGCGAGGGACTCGCCGATGCCGAGGTCCTCGGCACTGGCCATGAAGGCGCGGATGTCCTTGGGCAGGCAGCCACCGCCGAAGCCCACACCGGCCCGCAGGAACTTCGCTCCGATGCGGTCGTCCATGCCGATGGCGCGGGCCACGTCGGTGACGTCGGCCCCGGTGGCCTCGCACATCTCGCTGATGGCGTTGATGAAGGAGATCTTGGTGGCCAGGAACGCGTTGGCGGAGACCTTGACCAGCTCGGCGGCCTCGTAGCCCATCACCAGGCGGGTGGTGCCGCGCTCGAGGATCTGCGCGTACACGGCATCCAGCATCCCCACGACCTGCTCGGTCTCCTCGACGTCCTCGGGGTCGCGCACCCCGTACACCAGGCGGTCCGGGGCCAGGGTGTCCTTGACAGCGAAGCCCTCGCGCAGGAACTCGGGGTTCCACACCAGGCGCACCCCGTCGATCTGCTCGAGCTGATCGGCGAGCATGCGGGCGGTGCCGGCCGGGACGGTGGACTTGCCGACCACCAGGGTGGGGGCGCCGTCGCGGGCGGGCAGCACCTCGCACAGGGCGTCGACGGCGGCCTGCAGGTAGGTGAGATCGGCGCCGTTGCCGTCGGCCCGCTGCGGGGTCCCCAGGCCCAGGAAGTGCACGTCGACCTGGGCGAGCTCGGCGTAGTCGGTGGTGAAGCGCAGCAGGTCCCTGTCGCGGCCGCGGCGCAGGATCTCCTCGAAGCCGGGCTCGTGGAAGGGGGCACGGCCGTCGTTCAGGGCCCCGACGCGGTCGACGTCGACGTCCAGGCCGATCACCTCGTGGCCCAGCTCCGCCATGCTGGCGGCGTGCACGGCGCCGAGGTAGCCCACACCGATCACGGAGACGGTGGTGCGCACGGGCGTGGTGCCGTGGGCGCTCCGGGCGGTCTCCGCACCGAGGGTGCGGCCGAGATTCTGACTGGTCAGGATGGTCATGACGCACTGCTCCTTCGGAGGGGGGTGGAGGATGCGGTCCGCAGGGTGCGGGCCAGGTCGGTGGCGGCGGCGCGCCAGCGGGGTCTGAGGGCGTACAGGCAGGTGAGGCGGGCCAGGGTGGCCGTCTCGTAGGCGGCGAGGGCGGCGGGGTCGATGCCCAGTGCGTCGGCACCGAGGCAGACCCGGTCGATCTCGGCGCGCACCTGGGCGGCCTGCTCACCGGTCCACTGCCCCTGCCGCTCGCGCCAGGTGGCGTGGGCGCGCAGGTTCCCGGCGTCCAGGGCGGGGTCGCCCAGGCAGGCGGTGTCCACGTCGAGCAGGCCGGGGCCTCTCTCCGGGCCGTGGTCCTGGTCCTGATCCTGGTCCTGGTCGGGGTCCCAGAGGATCTGCTTGTCGTGCAGGTCGCGGTGGATCAGGGCGGGCCTGTCCAGGGCGGGCAGGTGGGTGAGCAGCTCGCGGGCCAGGGCGACGGCCCGGTCGCGGTGCTCGGCGCCCTCGGGGTCGACGTGGCAGGCGCGCTCGTGCCACTTCTCGAGCACCGCGATCTCCTCGGCGGGTCCGTGGAGCGGGCCCTCGGGCGGGGCGGTGCGGGAGGTGCGCACGGCCTGGGCCCAGGCGTCCATGGTGGTGCGCCAGGCGCGCTGCCAGGTGCCGTCGGCGGTGGGCAGTCCCTCGTGCAGGGGGGTGCCGGACAGGGCGGCGAAGGTGAGGCTCTCGTCCTCGGCCGCCACCACCTGCGGGGTGCGGAAGGGGCCGTCGAAGGCGGCTGCCCGTTCGATGGCGCCGAGCGCCCGGCGGGTGCGGCCCTTGTTGAGTATTCGTAGTCGTGGGAGCCACCGAATCTTGCTCTTGGGGACCGCCGATCGTGCCGACGGGGGCCAGTAGCCGCCGCGGTGGGGACCACTGGCTCCCGCCGGCATCGGGTCACTGGGGCAGTGCGGTGTGTTCTCGCATGTTCCTGTCGCCGGTGTCGATCCAGATTGTGTTGTGCACGATGCGGTCCATGATCGCATCGGCGTGGACTGCTCCACCGAGCCGGGCGTGCCAGTCCTTCTTCGGGTACTGGGTGCAGAACACGGTCGAGCCGGTGTCATAGCGGCGCTCGAGCAGTTCCAGCAGCATCGAACGCATTCCCTCGTCAGGATGGTCCAGCAGCCACTCGTCGATCACCAGCAGCGAGAACGTGGAGTACTTCCGCAGGAACTTCGTCTGGCCCTGCGGCTTGTCCTTTGCCAGGGCCCAGGCCTCTTCGAGGTCGGGCATTCGGATGTAGTGGGCTCGGAGCCGGTGCTGGCAGGCCTGCTTCGCCAGCGCGCAGCCGAGGTAGGACTTCCCTGAGCCGGTGAAGCCCTGGAAGACCACGTTCTGTTGCCGCTGGATGAAGGAGCAGGTTGCCAGTTGCGCGATCACGTTCCGGTTCAGTCCCCGTTCCTCGACCAGATCCAGCCGCCGCAGGTCCGCTCCGGGATAACGCAGCCCCGCCCGGCGGATCAGACCCTCGACCTTTCCATGATTGAAGATGGAATGCGCCTCGTCCACGATCAGCTGGAGCCGTTCCTGGAACGACATCCCCAGCACGTGAGCCTCATCCTGGGCATCGATCGCGTCCAGCAGCGCGGTCGCGCCCATCTCGCGCAGCTTCCGCTTCGTGTCGTTATCGATCACGCTCACCGGACACCTCCGGCGTAGTAGTCGGCGCCACGGACGTATCCGCCGTCTTCCGCGGGTTCCTCGCGGGGTGGACGCAGGGCGGCGACCTTGTCCTGCCCGGTGGCCAAGATCGGGTGCAGATGCGCATAGCGCGGTGAACGGACCCGTCCCGTCAGCGCGAGTGCGCAGGCCGCCTCGACCCGATCTACGGAGAAGCGGCGAGAGAGCCGTAGCACCGCCAACGCGGGATCCAGGCCCTGTTCCACGATCGGCACGGACTCGAAGATCCGCTGGATCACGATCACCGTGGCCGGCCCGACCCGATCTGCCCACGCCCGCACCCTCTGCGCGTCCCAGGCCTGGAAACGCTCGCCCGCAGGTAGGTCCGCGTCGTTGGTGCGGTACTCATTGCTCGCGGTCTCCGGGAGCAGCAGGTGACTGGTCAGTCGCTGGCTGCCCTGATAGATCTCCAGCGTCCGGGCCGTGATGCGCAGATCGACCTTCGCGCCGATGTGCGCGAACGGCGCGGAGTAGAAGTTCCGCGCGAACGTGACGTGCCCGTTCCTGCCCACTCGTCGTCCGTAGTGCCATGTCGAGATCTCGTAGGGCACCGCCGGCAGCGGCGTCAGCAGCGGCCGCTCCTCCGCGTCGAACACGCTGGCGCGGGATCCGGGCCGCTTCTGGAACGGCTCCGCGTTATAGGCCTCCATCCGCTGCCCGATGGCGGCTGCAAGTTCGGGCAGGGACGTGAATCGCTGATCCCGCAGCCCGGCGATGACCCAGGTCGCGACGTGCGCGACGGTGTTCTCCACGCTCGCCTTGTCTTTCGGTTTCCGCACCCTCCCCGGGAGCACCGCCGCCGAGTAATGCGCTGCCATCTCGCGATACGCATCGTTCAGGACGATCTCGCCCTCGCGGGGGTGCTTCACCACACCGGTCTTGAGGTTGTCCGGAACGATCCTCGGGACCGTCCCGCCCAGCGCCTCGAACATCGCTACGTGCGCTCGCAGCCAGGACTCCTGGCGCATATCCAGCGCCGGGAAGCAGAACGCGTAACGAGAAAAAGGCAGGCAGGCAACGAACAAGAACACCTTCGAGACCTCGCCGGTGACCGGATCGGCCAGCTCCATCGTGGGGCCGGACCAGTCGACCTCCACGCTCTGGCCGGCCTTGTGACCGACTCTCGAAGCGGCACCGGTGACCATGACGTGGTGCTGGTAGGTGCGGCAAAACCGGTCATACCCCATCGCCGGATCCCCAGCCGCCGTGGTCGCGTCGAAGTACTCGCCGTGCAACAGCTTCAGCGTCACGCCGACCCTGGCCATCTCTCGATGGACCTGTTCCCAGTCCGGCTGTGCGAACACGCTCTCGTGCTCGCCCCGGCCCGGGAACAACCGGGCATACACCTGCTCATCGGCGACGTCCGCGATATCGCCCCACCCGATCCCTGCAGCGTCAGCGGCCTCGAACACCGCCCTCACGGACTTGCGGGACATGCCCTGCGAGGACGAAATCGCTCGCCCCGACAGACCTTCTGCGCGCAGCTGGAGCACCAGCTTCGCCCTGATCTTCCGTACCATTCCAGATTGCTCCTTCCGCCGCGTGCCCTATACACACGGCGGAAGGAGCGTAGACAGAGCGGCCCCAACGACACCACTGGTGGTCCCGAACGACGCCACCGCTACGGCAGCGACGTGGCACCCGAACCCTCGATCAGCGGACCCCAGCGAGGCGAATATTCACTTGTTGGCGACCTTCACGTACAGCACCTGTCCGTCGCGGTCGCGGGTGCGCAGTACGGCGCGCTTGCCGGGCCGGTGGGAGACCACGGTGGCGCCGGGGTGGGCGGCCAGCGCCCGGGTGAGGGAGGGCAGGGCCTCGTCGGTCGCGGCATCGAGGACGCGTCGTGCCTGGTCCAGGCGTTGCTGGACCTGCAAGGGCCAGTCGGGGTGGTGGCGTCGCATCGGGTCCAGTGCCGCGGCCAGCAGTGCCCGGGCGGTCCAGGCGGCCAGCTGCGCGGGCTCGGGCAGGTCCAGGTGCTCCGCATAGGCGCGGAGGAACGGCCCGGTCAGGTGGTCGGTGCTGGCGCTCAGGCAGGAGGCGATCCAGGAGCCCAGGTCGGCGCCGCGTGGTCCCGGCCCGGAGCGGTCCAGGTCCACCACGCGGATCTCGGTGCCGGCGCCCAGCAGCACCTGGTCGGGGCTGAGGTCCCCGTGAATCAGGCAGCGGTCGCCGTCGCGGTCCGTCGGCAGCAGCTGGTCCAGGCGCGTCGCCAGCTCTCGCACCTGCTCGGCCCGCTGCGGCAGCAGGTCGTCGAGCACCTCGGTGGTGCAGGGCACACGGCCCCCGATCCGGGCGGCAGGCAGCTCCGGAGCCGACGGTTCCAGGCCGCTCAGGTCCGCGCCGTGGAGGCGGGCGATCGCAGCTCCCAGCCCTGCCGCGGCGGCAGTGGCCCGCGGATCCTCGGCCAGCGTGGCCAGGTCGCCGCGGCCCCAGAACTCCCCCACCAGCACGGTCGGTCGGCCCTTCCAGAGCCTCTGCGGGGTGGTGGGGATACCGAGGCGCTGCCACTGCTCGCTGATGAGCAGCAGATCATCCAGGGGGCGGGCGGCCACCCGCAGCACCTCGCCGGTGCCGGGAAGGTCCAGCACCAGGTGGCGGCTGGGGTTGTAGCTGAGCACGCGGGGGGTGGGCTCACCCGTCAGGCGGCGCAGCACACCGTGGACCTGCTTGCCCAGGCGGGGGTCGCTGTCGACACCACCGCTGAGCAGGAAGGGAGTGTCACCGCGGTGCTCGGTGACGACGGCCCCGGTCCTCTCGGCTCGTCGCAGCACGCCGTCACGCTTGTCCGGGGAGGCCACCAGCAGCGCCCAGCCGACGTCGGCCAGGGCCCGGCCGCACCCGGTGCTCGGCCCTGCCGCTCCGGCCGAGGCGAGCGCGCGGTAGGAGACCAGCACCGAGGCGCCGGGCTTGATGCGCACCCGGTCCAGGGCCACCTCCTGGCCCAGCAGGGCGGAGAGCCGGGCGGAGTCCAGCACCTGCTCGGCCCCGGGCAGGGCGGCGTGGGAGGTCATCAGAGCGGTCACGTCCTGGGTGGTGCTCACTGGTGCACCATCCTTAGTGCGGCCTTGTTCGGTAAGGTCGTGACCACTCGGTCCCGGTGGGTGCACGGCCATTTGTGCGTGCCGTTCGACGGCCACGATGAGTTCTGCCGGCCCCGCCGGGCCGAGGCCATCTGAACGGCGTCAGGAACATGCCCCTTTGAGGGCCGAGCAGTGAGCTTCCGGCAGATGACCTCCACCAAGTGGTGCTCCTTCGATGAACCTGGAGTACGCGCATGTATGTCGGATGGGACTGGGGCAATACCACCCATGCTGTCGCTGTGATCGATGACCAGGGCCAGGTGATCGACCGCTGGCCCTGCCCCCACACCGAGGACGGGATTCGAGCCACCCTGGCCCGCCTGGCCAGCCACGGCCCTCCGGCTAGGCTGCCGGTCGCGATCGAGACCACCCGCGGGCTGGTGATCGACCGTCTCCTGACCGCCGGGCATCCCGTGGTCCCGGTCCATCCCAACGCGTTCAACGCCGTCCGTCCCCGCTGGGGCGCTGCCCGCGCCAAGGACGACCCCGGCGACGCGTTCAAGCTCGCCGACTACCTCCGCACCGACGGGCACCGCCTGCGGACCCTGCGCCCGACCGAGCAGGCGACCCTCGAGCTGCAAGCGCTGGTCCGGGCCCGCGAGGACCAGGTCACCGCCCGCGTGGCCGCGACCAACCAGCTCGCCGCCCTGCTGGCCGAGCACTGGCCCGGCGCCGGGGTGGTGTTCGCCCGCCTGGACTCCGATATCGCCCTGGCCTTCTGCGACAGGTTCCCCACCCCAGCCTCGGCCAAGCACCTGGCCCCGGCCAGAATGCGGGACTGGCTCGCCCGGCAGCACTACTCCGGCCGCGTCGACCCCGCTGCCCTGGTGGCCAGGCTTCGTGGGGCCCCCGCGCCTGCCTCGCGGCTCGGTGAGGAGACGATCACCGCGCTGGTTCGCACACAGGTCCAGGTCATCCGGGCCCTCAGAACAGCGATCGATGACCTTGAAGCCCAGATCGAGACGGCTCTGGCCGCCCATTCCTGGGCAGCGTTGATCCAGCCCCTGCCCCGGGTGGGGATCGTCAACCTCGCCCAGATCATCGGGGAGATCGGACCGTTGCTCGAACACGCCTCCAACGCTGACCAGCTCGCCGCCGAGGCAGGCGTCGTGCCCGTCACCCGCGCCTCGGGTAAATCCCACGCGGTCGTGTTCCGCTACGCCACCAACCGGCGGGCCCGCCAAGCCCTGGTCCGCTGGGCAGACAACTCCCGCCACGCCTCGCCCTGGGCGAAGAACATTTACGAGACCGCACGCGCCCAGGGCAAACGCCATGCCCATGCCGTGCGGATCCTGGCCCGGGCCTGGCTGCGGATCATCTACGCCTGCTGGCGCGACGGCACCTGCTACGACCCCGCCACCCACCAAGCCCACAGAACCGACAGAACACACAAAACCACCGCTCTCGCGGCCTAGAGGTTGACTCAGGGAACTCATCGCGGGACCTCCTGACCGGTGTCGGTGCCGGTGATCTGCCCTGCGGATCGGCCAGAGGCCTGCTCGGCGACCTGCTCGGCGACCTGTTCCGCGTCCTGTTCGGCGGTGCGCTGCTCGAGGATCCAGCGGGCGTAGCGGGAGTCGGGGTCGGCGGCGAGCTGGGCGGGGGTGCCGTCCTCGAGGATCTGTCCGTCCTCCAGCCACAGCACCCGGTCTAGGCCCGCCACGGTGGTGGCGTCGTGGGTGATGGAGATGGTGGTGCGGGACCGTGCCAGCTCCCGCAGCGACTCGTTGACCTGTGCCTTCGAGGCGGGGTCCAGGCCCGTGGTGGCCTCGTCCAGCACCACGACGGGGGCGCGGCGGATCATGGCGCGGGCGATGGCGATGCGCTGGCGCTGACCGCCGGAGAGGGTGTCGCCGCGGTTGCCGAGCACGGTGTCGTAGCCCTCGGGCAGCCCGACGATGAAGTCGTGGGCACCGGCGCGACGGGCGGCCTCCTCGATCTCCGAGTCGGAGGCGTCGCGGCGGCCGAAGCGGATGTTCTCCCGCACGGACACGGAGAACAGCACCGATTCCTGCGGCAGGATCGCCACGTGACGGCGCAGGTCCCCGAGGCTCACGGAGCGGGTGTCGTAGCCGCCCACCCGGATCCGCCCGTGCTGCGGCTCGGCGAGCCGCAGCAGGTAGGAGACCAGGGTGGACTTGCCGCCGCCGGAGGGCCCCAGGATGCCGATGTGCTGACCGGCGGGGATCTTCAGGTCCAGGCCCTCGAACAGGGGGCGGCCGTGGCCGTCGGGAGAGGTGATGGCCTTGAACTCGACGGTGCCGCGCACCTGCCGCATCGGTACGGGGCGCTCCGGGTCGGCGATCTCCACCTGCTCGTCCAGCAGGTCGGCGATGCGCTCACCGGAGGCGGAGGCGCGGGCGATGCGGCCGGTGTACTTGGCCATGTCCCGCAGCGGCTTCATGGCGATCTTCAGGTACATCAGGAACAGCACCATGTCGCCGGGGGTCATGGCTCCGCGCAGCACCTGCAGGCTGCCGATCAGCAGCACGGCTGCCTGGGCGAAGCCCACCAGCACGTCGGTGGAGCGCTCGAGCCCGGCGGCCAGCTTCTTGGCCTTGACCCCGGCTTTCATGGCTTTCTCGTTGCCGCCGGCGAACTCGTGGGCGACCGTCTTCTCCAGGCCGTAGGACTGGACCACGCGGATGGCGCCCAGGGCCTCGGCGGCCGCCCCCACCAGGGAGCCCTCTCCCTTGCGGGTGGAGCGGGAGGCGGTGACGATCTTCGGGGAGGAGCGGCGCGAGAGCAGCAGGTAGCACAGCGCCGCGGCGACCACCACCGCGCTCAGCAGCGGGTCCAGGATCACCATCACCACCAGCAGCACGGCCAGGGTGATCACGTTGCCCACCAGCGGCAGACCGGCGGTGACGGCCACGTCCTGCAGCCGGCCCACGTCGCCCACCAGGCGCTGGGAGGTGTCGCCGATGGAGGCCCGGGAGTGGTAGCGCAGGGACAGTGACTGCACGTGGTCGAACACGCGGGTGCGCAGCTCGGTGGCGATGCGGGCGCCCACCTTGGCGAAGGACACGGTGGACAGGTAGTTCGCACCGGCGCGACCGGCGATGATCACCACCAGGCCCAGGGCCGCGGCGACCACGGTGCCGCGGATGTCCAGGCCGAAGAGGGTGGACTGGGGGATGTTCGCGCCGAGGGCGGAGGTGACGGCGTCGACCGCGAACTTCAGCGGCCACGGCTCCAGCACCCGGAACACCACGTCGGCCAGCAGGGCGATCATGCCCAGGATGCACAGCGCGAGGTGGCGCGGCAGGTGGGGGCGGATCACCGCGAGGGTGCGCCTGAGGGCCGACGGGTCCAGCTTGCCCTTCTTCGCCTTGCTCGAGGTGGGCTTCGGCTTCTTCCGCGCCTGGTCCTCGGCGCGCGGGGCCGCCATCAGGCCCCTGCTTCCACGGGGGCACCGGCGGGCACCACGGCATCGGTGGGACGCGCGGTGACCGGAGCGCCGTGGGCACCGGCCGGGGCGACCGAGGGGCCCAGCACCCGATCGAGCAGTTCGCGGCAGCGGATCCGCCAGCCGTGCTCGGCCACCGCGCTCTCGCGGGCGGCGCGGCTGAGGCGGGCACGGTGGGCGGGGTCGGCAACCAGTTCGTCAAGGGCGTCTGCGAGCGCGTCCACGTCCCCGGGCGCGACCAGCACGCCCAGTTCGCCGTCGCGGAGCACGGCAGGGATGGTGCCGATGGCGGAGGCCACCACGGGCAGGCCGGCGGCGAGGTACTCGTACACCTTCAGCGGGGAGAAGTAGTGCTCCCCGGGCGGGTAGGGGGCGGTGGCGATGTCCATGCCGTGCAGCACGGCGGGCACCTGCTCGGGGGCGACGGCGCCACGGAAGGTCACCTTCTCGGCGATGCCCAGTTCGAGGGCGAGCTCTTCGAGGGCGGGCTGCTGGGGGCCGGTGCCGCACACGTCCAGGCGCAGGTCACCGTGGGTGCGGGCCAGGGCCCGCAGCAGCACGTCGGTGCCGTGCCAGGGCTTCAGGGTGCCCACGAAGCCGACGGTGACCGGGCCCGAGCCGTCCCCCTCCTCGGGGCGGGGGGTGATGCGGGTGGTGTTGACGCCGTTGGGGGTGACCACTACGTGGGAGGGGTCCGCGCCCTCGGTGAGGGTCCAGTCGGCCACGGCCCGGCTCACGCAGGAGACCAGGGTGGCGCCGCGCAGCTGGGCGCGGGTGGCGGCGATCGCGGCGGGCTCGTCGACCAGGCTGCGGTGCTCGCGCTGCTCGGCGATCAGGGGGGCGTTGACCTCGAGGATCGAGGGGATCGATCCGGTCAGCCGTGCGGCGACGTCGGAGAACAGGGAGTAGCGCTCGTACACCAGGTCGTAGCCACCGGCGGCGATCTCGTGCGCGATGTCGGCGGCGGCGCGGGCGACGGCCTGCTCCCGCTCGGCGCCCTTGCCCTTGGGCAGGCGATGGCGGCGCACCTCGAGATCGGCGAGGTCGGCGGGGACGTGCTCGTCGGTGCGGGTGCAGAACACGGTGACGTGGTGGCCGTCGGCGCGCAGCGCCCGCACCACTTCCTGCACGTGCACGGAGGCTCCCTTGGTGCCGAACACCCCGATGCCGGGGTCCAGCAGGGCGTAGGCGATCCGCAGCGGGCGGGCGCTGGCGCTGGTGCTGGTGCTGGTGCTGGTGCTGGTGCTGGTGCTGGTGCTGGTGCTGGTGGTCATCGTGCGGTCCTTCCGATGGGAGCCTCGGCCAGCTCGCGCAGGGCGGCGGCCTGGAGGCGGGAGTCGTAGTTCGCCTCGACCAGTGCCCGGGCGGCGTCGGTGCGGCGGGCGATGTCGGTGGCGGGATCGAGGGCCCCGGCGATCGCGGCGGTGAGGGCGTGGGTGTCCCCGGCGGGCACCAGCCAGCCGGTCTCCCCATCGATCACAACCTCGCCGACGGCGGTGACGCTGGCCGCGACACAGGGGATACCGCTGGCCATGGCCTCGAGCAGCACGGTGGGCAGGCCGTCGGCGTTGCCGTCGCCGGCGATCACGAAGGGCGCCACGAACAGGTGGGCCTCGGTGAGGTGGGCGCGCACCTCCTCCTGGGTGCGGGGGCCCAGCAGGTGCACGTGCTCGGTGACGCCGCGCTGCTGGATGCGGGCCTCGAGGTCTGCGCGCAGGGGCCCGTCTCCGATGATCTCGACGCTCACGTCGTGGCCGTCCTCGCGCAGGGTCGCGACGGCGTCGATCAGCTGGTCGAAGCCCTTCTTCTCCACCAGGCGGCCCACGCCCAGCAGTCGCACCGGTCCCTCCCCCGCGGATCCCGCAGCGCTGTGCAGGTCACGGCGGTGGTAGGGGAAGCGCTCGAGCTCCAGGCCGTTGCGCACCAGGTGCAGGCGGGCGGTGTCGGCGGTGCCGAAGCGGCTGCGCAGGTGGCGCAGGTTGTAGTCGCTGATGGTGATCGCGTGGTGGGCCCCGGCCAGCTTGCGGCGCAGGTCCTCGGGGTCCACGTCCTGGTGGAAGATGTCCTTGGCGTGGGCAGTGAAGGAGTAGGGCAGGCCGCTGACCAGGCCGGCCAGGCGGGCCACGGTGGTGGCCATGGACGCGAAGTGGGCGTGCAGGTGGGTGACGCCGTGCTCGCGGGCCAGGCGGGCCACGGCGACGGCCTGCTCGGCGTCGTCCACACCGGCCGCCACCAGCTCGTCCAGGTGCTCGGCCATCCCTGCCGCGAGCGCGGGCCGGGCCATGGTCTCGCCCCAGGTCTCCCACAGGCGGCGGGGGCTCGATGCGCGGCCGACGTGGATCACGGGGGCCTGCACGCGGGCCAGCTCGGGGTGGAAGCGGGCATCGGTCGGGGGTCGCAGGGAGAAGATCACGATCTGCTCCCCGGCGGCCTCCCGGGCCAGGATCTCCGAGACGATGAAGGTCTCCGAGAAGCGCGGGTACATCTTCAGCACGTACCCGACGATCGGGGTCGGCGTCCCGTTCTCCGGGGTGGTCACGGCAGTGGTCTCAGACGGCATGGGAGGTCACCTCGGGGGCGGTGCGGACGGAGGAGGTCAGCAGGCGGGCGGCCAGGTGGGGCACCACCGAGAGGCCGTCGAAGTCGATGCCGGTGCGGTCGGTGCGGGTGGTCACCGAGCGCTCCCACCAGGCGGTGATGTCCTGGGGGGTGAGGCCGGCGGCGTCGAGGGTCTCCACGGCGCCCAGTGCGGCCAGGGCCGCGGCGCGGCGGGGCTGCTCCTGGCGGCGGCGGGCGCGGGGCACCACCAGCGCGGGGGTGGAGGTGGCCATCACCTCGGCGAGGGTGTTGTACCCGCCCATGCACACCACGGAGACGGCCTCGGCGATCAGCTCGGGCACGTCGGGGGCGGAGTGCACCACGGTGGTGGCGTCGCCGCTGTGGGCGGCGATCTCCCGCACTTCCTGCAGGTCCGCGTCGGACATCTGGGGGCCGGTGATCAGCAGGTGGCGGTGGCCCTCGGGCAGCGTCGCGCGGGCGGCGATGCGGGCCAGGTCGCCGCCGTCGGAGCCGCCGCCCAGCACGGTGAGCACGTAGGGCGGGGGCGGCTTCGGGGAGGTGCGGCCGCGGGAGGGGCGACCGGCGGGACGGCCGTGGCCCAGGTAGCCGGTGGTGACGGCCAGGCGGGCCAGGGGGCCGGGCAGCTCGCCGGTGAGGCGGGGGTCGTACACGTGGTGGTCGCCGTACACCCACACCGCGTCCAGCAGCTCGGCGACCTGCTCGGCGCCGCCCAGGGCGTCCCATTCGGCGGCGGCAACACGGGGCGTGTCCAGCACTTCGCGCAGGCCCAGCACGGTGCGGGTGCCGCGGGCACGGACGTTGGCGAGGACGGGGCGCAGCTCGCCGTCGATGCCGAAGGGGTGGCGGTCGGCGATCAGCAGGTCCGGGTCGAAGGCGGCGAGCGCCGCGTCGATGGTGGCGCTGCGCAGGTCCCGCAGTCGCTCACCGTCCATGTCCAGGCGACGGGGACGGAATCCCTTGCCGTCGCTGGAGCGGGTCATCCCCGGCAGCACCAGCCAGTCCCAGCCCTCCGGCAGCGGGTCGCGGCCCGCGTCGGGGTGCCCGGCGATCAGCAGCCCACGGACGGTGCCGCCCACGAGGGCCGGCAGGTGGGCGGCCAGCGCGTAGGCGAGTGCGCGGTTGCGGCGGGCGTGGCCCAGGCCCACGGAGTCGTGGGAGTACAGGACGATCGAGATGTCCATCGGGGTCTCCTGGTGAAGCGATGATGACCAGGAGGATGCCGGGTGGCTGTGAGGTGACGATGAAGTGTCGATGAGGACTCTCTCACCGACGATCCTCATCCGTCCCCTCCCCTCTCACCTGCACGCACGTTTCCTCACGCCCACGCCCACGCTCCGCCGGGCCCGGTTCCGATCCCGGCCCTGCACGAGGCGCGGCCCTGCACAACGAGCGGCCCCACACCCCGGATGGGGGCGCAGGGCCGCATGGTCTCAGGGCCGGACGACGCCCCGGTGTCGGGACGGTGGCCGGGCGGTATCGGACTTCGCGAGAACGGTGAGTGGACACTGGTGGCTGTTCTTCGGATCTTGAACAGCCACTGGCGTCCACTCACCCTCGGGGGCGGCAGTTCACAGCTCGCAGCCACCGCCACAGCCAGCAGCCTCGCGCTCAGGCGCCGCGGTGCTCCAGCCAGGCGCTGAGCCAGCTGTCGGGATCCTCGGCGAGGACCTGCGGGGCGCCGTCCTCGACCAGTTCGCCACCGTCGATCCACAGCACCCTGTCGGCAGCGAGCACGCAGTGGGCCTCCCGGCTGCGCACCAGGGCGGTGCGCCCGGTCATCAGCACCTGCAGGGCGTGCTGCACCTCGGCCTGCTCGGCGGGGGCCACGTCGTCCCCGGCCCGGTCCAGCAGCACCACGGGGGCGTCGCGCAGCAGGGCCCGGGCGATCGCGATGCGACGCAGCTGACCGTCGGTGAGCACCGGGTCACGAGGGTCGATCATGGTGTCGTAGCCGTCGGCCAGCATCACGATGAAGCCGTCGGCCCGGGCGCCGCGCGCGGCGCGGGTGACCTCGTCGTCGGTGGCCTCGGGGCGGCCGGCGCGGATGGCCTCCCGCACGGTGCCGGTGAGCAGGGCGGGCTCGCGCTCCACCACGGCAAGGTGGGCACGCACATCGGCCACGGGGGCTCCGGCGATGTCCTGTCCGTCCAGCAGCACGGTCCCGTACTCGGGGGCCGCCGATCGCATCAGGTAGGCCAGCAGGGCGGCGCTCTCGCGACCGTCACGGTCCAGCAGGGCCACGTGCTGGCCGGCGGGGACGGTGGCGGTGAGGCCGTCCAGCAGGGGGTCGTCGGCGGTGAGGGACTGCAGGGTGATCTCCCCGCGCACCTGGTCCAGTTCCCGGGCCTCGGCCGGGTCGGCGACGCCGCTGGAATGGTCCAGCAGGTCGCGCAGACGGGTGCCGGCACTCGCGGCGGCCGGCAGCTCCTCGAGATGGCCGATCGCGCGGTGCATGAGCAGCACCGCCAGGGTCACGGCCCCCAGGGCCAGCACTCGGTCGGTGCCGCTGAGCAGGGCCGTCACGGCAGCGGCGACGGCGATGACGGTCGCTGCCAGGTCGACCAGGGCCCGGGCACGGCGGGCGGAGGCGCGGGCTGCGCCGGCGCGGCGACCAGCAGCGGCAAGGCCCTCGGATGCGGGGTCCTCCAGTGCGTAGGCGCGGATGGTGCCGCGAGCGTCCAGCAGTTCCTGGGTGAGATCGGTGAGGGTGCGCTCCTCGGCGGCGGCGCGCTGCTCACGGGCGGCCACCCGGCGCCTGCCCAGCAGCACCACCAGGGTGTACACCGCCGCGGTCACGCCGACCAGCAGGGCGGTCATGGGGGCGTTCAGCACCAGCACCACCAGCAGCGCCATCAGGGTCAGCACGCCGGTGGCCAGGCACGGTCCGGTGCCGGCCACCAGGTCGCGCAGAGTGGCGACGTCGGCGGTGAAGCGGGTGGGGGGCATCGTCCCCTCCGCACGGTCCTCGGGGCTGCCGTGGCGGTGGAGGTGCTGCAGCAGCCGGCCGCGCAGATCGGTAGCGGCACGCGCCCCGGCGCGTTCGAGCAGGGCGGTGCGCAGGGCTGCGACCAGGCCGTACAGGGCCAGCAGCCCGCCCAGCAGGAGCGCACCGTCACGGGTGGGCGGTTGCAGGGCGTGGTCCAGTGCCAGCGGGGTAACCGCGAGCATCCAGATGCCCAGCACCAGCAGCACGCCGGCGCCGAGCACGGACCAGCGGTGGGTGCGCAGGTGGGGGTCGATCAGATCGACTGCTGCCGTGAGTCCGCCGCGGCGGGGCACGGGATGGGTCTCACCCTGACCGGCAGCGCCCGATGCATCCTCACGTCGACCTCCGGGATCCGTGCTCGGAGGGGCTGCGTTCGCGGGGGTGGTACCGGAGGTTCCGGTGCGGGAGGTGCCGGCGCTCGCGGTGCGGGGGCTCGCGGTGCGTGGGCTCGCTCCCGTCGATCCTGCTGACCGTCCGACGCCACCGGGGGCGACCGCGGCTTGGCCGGCCTGCGGCTGCAGGCTGGCGGGATGCTCCTGCGTCGGGGGCTCCGTGGGGGTGGGCGCAGGATCCGCTGTCGGAACGGGGTTCGCGGTCGGCGCCATGTTGGCCGTCGGCACCAACGCCGCCGCAGGCGACAGGCTCGATGACGACGCGGGCAGCGGCGCCGGGGCGGGCTGCGTCCCGGGGGCGGAGGGGGGCCCCGAGGCAGACGGAGTCCCCGAGGCGGGCCTGGCCGGCGCCGCGGAGGGAGAGGTGCGGCGACGGGGCGTGCCCACCTCGATCCAGGGCAGCTGCTCGTCCCAGGGCAGGTCCTCGCGCACGGGGGTGTCGGGGGCGGTGGGACGCGATGGCATGGCTCTCCTCCGGTCGGGGCGACTGGGTGACCCATGCTGTCCGGGCGGGGTGAGCCAGGGGTGAGACGATGATGAGGACATTCTCAGCAACCGATCCCCGGAGGCCCGCATGGACACCGACCAGCCCGTGACCAGCGAGGACCGCATGATCCTGGTGGACCTGTGGACCGACCTGGTGTGCCCGTGGTGCTACCTGGGCGAGGCGCGCCTGCACGATGCGATCGAGGCGGAGGGGCTCACGGGCCGGGTGCACCTGCGCCTGCACTCCTTCGAGCTGGACCCCACGGCCCCCGTGGGCGAGGCGCGCAGCAACATCGCCCACCTGGTCCAGGCCAAGGGCATGCCGGAGCCGGATGTGCGGGCCATGGAGGCGCAGATCCAGCAGCTTGCCGGGGAGCTGCACCGCGACTACGCCCCGGAGCGGCCGATGGCCAATACCCGTGCCGTGCACCGAGTGATGCAGGCGGTCCACTCCTCCGCAGGCGAGTCGTCTGCCGGCGAGCAGGCTGCCGCCGCGTTCTTCCTGGGCCTGCAGCGTGACTACTTCGCCGGCCGCGTGGATCCCTTCGATGCGGAGCAGGTGATCGCGCGGGCCGTCGAGGCCGGCCTGGACCAGGACACGGCCCGCTCCGCCTGGGAGGGCGCCACCGGTGAGGAGGCCGTCGCGGACGACGTGGCGCTGGCCCAGGAGATCGGCGTGCGAGGGGTGCCGTTCTTCGTGTTCGACGAGACGTACTCCGCGCCCGGCGCGATCCCGCTGGATGCCTTCCGCCAGGTGCTGCGCTCCCTGGCCGACGGCACCGCGCCCTGACAGCTGCACGGGTCGCCCTGAGAGCTGCACGGATCACCCTGACCGGTGCTCTGACCACGCCGTCCTGATCAGCGGGCCAGCAGCTGCTCCACCTCGGTGCCCGGGAGGCTCGCGGTCACGGGGGTGCCCCAGGGATCGGTGACAGAGATCGAGCGGCCGTCGTCGGCGAACTCGAGGCCGGCGGTGCGGAGCCGTGCCGCGAGGGCGTCGAGGTCCTCGCGGGCCGGGAGGGTGAGGGCCACGTCGGCCAGGCCCAGGGAGGCGGCACGGGGGCCGGCCCCGCGGCTGTTCCAGGTGTTCATGGCGACGTGGTGGTGGTAGCCGCCGGCGGCGGCGAACAGCGCTCCGGGGTGGGTGCCCACGGTGGTCTCGAAGCCCAGGGTGTCGATGTAGAAGCGGCGGGCGGTCTCCACGTCGCCCACCTGCAGGTGCACGTGGCCCACCACGCCCGGCAGCGCCCCGGTGCCGGTGGCGGCCTGCTCGGTGAGGTGCTGGTCGAGGTAGGCCTGGGGGTCGATGTACAGGGTGTCCATGACGACCTGGCCATCCTTCCACTGCCAGCTGTCCCGGGGTCGGTCCACGTACAGCTCGATGCCGTTGCCCTCGGGGTCGGTGAAGTAGAACGCCTCGGAGACCAGGTGGTCGCCGGTGCCGGCGAAGCGGGAGCGGGGGTCCTGGGCGGCGCGCAGCACGGTGCCGGCCAGGGAGGCCTGGTCCGCGAACAGGAACGCCGTGTGGAACAGCCCTGCCTCGCGGGGGTCCACGGCCGGCAGGCCCGGGGTGGAGATCAGCCGCACGAACGGCACCTGGCCGCGGCCCAGCACCCGGTGCACCTCCCCCGCGCGGCGCGAGGTCTCCTCCAGCGGTGTCAGCGCCAGGGCGTTCTCGTAGTACGAGCTCATCATCTCCAGGTCGCCCACGCGCAGGGTGACGGCGTCCATCGCGAGGTCGGCGGAGAGGTGCCGATCATCGACCGCGGCAGCATCGAGGTTCATGGAGCCATCCTCACCCCTCGTGGTTGAGATATCAACTACTTGTGGTGTACTTCGCGCAGTGCGGCCATGGTGCGCTTCGCGGCGAGGCCATGATGAGCTTCGGGAGCAAAGAGAAGGGCGGCGGGCACATGGCCCACCGCCCTTCGGCCGAGTCCGCTCTCCCCTGCGAGCTCGGCGTCTGTCGCTGCGCTCCGGTGCGCAGCAGGTCTTCACATGCCGGGGATGCTCAGCGCATCGCCCGCCTCGTCACTTCCCCTCGTCGCGCAGCACCACCTGGATGGTCTCGTCGATCGCCGCGGGTACGTCGTCGTCCTCGTAGCCGAGCACGCCCTGGGTGAGGGCCGGGTCGATGGAGAGGTCCACGGCGCGCAGGCGCGAGGCCTCCACCATCGGGATGCCGTGCTCCAGGCCCTGGGAGGCGGCGTGGGCATCGGCCTGGGCGACCTGCTCCTCGATGGCCTCGAAGGGGATCAGCGGCACCTGGGTGTCCTGGCCGAGGGCGGTGATGATGGTGCGGTAGAAGGCCTCGTGCGAGAGGGAGTAGCCGCTGATGGGGTAGGTGCCGCGGTGCTCGCCGTTCTCCATGGCGCCCACGGCGGCCTGGCCCACCTGGCGGGTGGTGACGGCGGCGGTGCGACCACCCGGGTGGGCGGGGAACACCTCGACGCCGCGGATCATGTCCACGAACATCTTCCACAGCGGCATGCGGCCGGGCATGGTGCCGAAGATGTAGGGCAGGCGCAGGCTGGTCACGTCCATCGCGCCGTCGCCCTCGGCGAAGGCCACCTGCTCCTGGAGCAGGCGGGTGAGCGGGTAGCCGTACTTCTTCAGGCCCAGCTCGGGCATGGTCTCGGCGAACTCGGCGAAGTAGGAGCCGTACACCACGAACTTCTTCACCCCGGCCTTGCGGGCCAGAGCCGCCAGGCGCTGCGTGGGCAGCACGTTGGCCTCGTAGAAGAAGCGGGAGGCGGGGGCGGGCGGGGTCACGCGCTCGTCGGCGCCGATCGCGTACATCACCGCGTAGCAGCCCTTGAGCAGCTCCAGCACCTCCTCGTCGCTCATCTCAGTGACATCGGCGAGGCGGGAGTCGACCGCGTCACCGAACTCCTCGAAGAGGTCCTCGGTGGGCATCGGCGGCAGCGCCACGGAGGTCACGGTGTACCCGCGGGCAACCAGCTCGCGAATGGTGGAGTGGCCCAGCAGGCCGGTACCACCAAGGACGAGGACGCGCTGGGACACGGGGATCAGCCTCCAGGGAGAAGAGCGGGCGATACGTCGACGTTATCCGTTCTCACCAGGCCATCCTGAGGACCTTCGCCCTTGCTCAGGGCCGTCCATCCCTCGCTCCGGGCCGCCCACCCCTCGCTCCGGACCGCCGTGGCTGGCCCCGGGCCCGGTCACAGCCGGGCGGCGATCTCCTCGGGCAGTTCCGCGGCGGGCTCCTTGCTCCAGCCGCCCTCGGCGCGAGGGGCGATCCGGAAGATCTCCCCCGCGGGTCCGCCCGCCACGTGGTCGCCCGGGACCACCCACAGCACATCGGCCTCGGCCTCCCACAGCAGTGCCGGGGGCTCGGTGCGGGAGTACCCGTAGTCGTCTCCCCAGACGTCCTGCCCGGAGGCGTCGCGCAGCAGCACGCCCACGCTGTCGCCGGCCGCATCGATCACCGCGGTGTACTCACCCGAGGGCGATGCCACCTCGGCCCCCACCTCCGTGATCGGAGCGGGCCCGACGGGCTCCGGCTCCTGCTCAGCGCAGGCCGGGAGCAGCCCTGCGATGCCGACCGCAGCGAGCCCGAGCAGCAGCGACCGCCTGCTGGCGCCCGGGCCGGGCACCAGGGGCGGCGAGGGCATCATGCTCACGCGACGCCGTTGCCCGGACCGTCGGCGTCGCGTCCGGCCGACTCACGGGCGGCCAGCTCCCGGGCCGTGGCGAGCACCCGCTCCCGACGCTCCGGATCGGCGGCGACGGACTGGATCGCCCAGGCCATGGCCAGTGCCGCGTCGTCCATCAGGTGGTAGGCCTCGTCGGTGGCGGCGGCGGCCGCGAACTCGCGGGTGTGCAGGGGCACGTCCACCCCGGTGATGCCCACGAAGGGATGCAGGGAGGGCACCCGCTGGGACACGTTGCCCATGTCGGTCGAGCCGGCCATCACACCGAGGCTCCCGGCCAGCGGCCTGCCCAGCACCTCCATGCCCTCGTTCCAGGCCTGCCCCAGCACCTCGTCCTGCAGCAGAGGCTCGTAGACGGGCTCGGTGGCGGTGATGTCCAGTTCGCAGCCGGTGGCGACCGCGCCGGCTCGCAGGCAGTCGAAGAGCCGGTCGCGCAGGGAGGTGAACTGGTCCATGGTCAGCGCCCGGCACTCGAGGTCGATCTCGGCCTTCTCCGGGATGATGTTGGTGACGCCGGACTGCTGCGGCACCAGGGCCAGTCGCTGCCCATCGGCCACCTGCTGGCGCAGCAGACCGGCCGCGACCTGGGCGATCACGGCGGCGTCGTTGGCGTTCAGGCCGTCGGCAGGGTTGGCGGCGGCGTGGGCGCCGCGGCCCGTGTAGGTGGCGCGCCAGCGGCCGACGGCCTGGCTGGTGGAGCCGATGGGGTCGTAGGTGTCGGTGTGGCTCATGGCGTGGGTCATCAGCGACAGGTGCACGCCCTCGAACACTCCGCGTTCGATCAGCAGCTGCTTGCCGCCGCCGTGCTCCTCGGCAGGGGTGCCGATGACCTGCACTGTCACGTCCAGCTCGGGGGCCGCCTCGACGAGTGCGAGGGCTGCCCCGAGCGAGGCGCCGGCGATGAGGTTGTGGCCGCAGCCGTGGCCGATGCCGGGCAGGGCGTCGTACTCCACGCACAGCGAGGCCACCAGGGATCCGCCGCCCAGGGTGGCGCGGAAGGCGGTGGGGAGATCGGCGATGCCGCGCTCCACGGTGAAGCCGGCCTTCTCCAGCAGGTCGGTGACGCGGTCGCGGGCGCGGTGCTCCTCGAAGGAGATCTCGGGGTCCGCGTGGATGGCGCGGGCGACGTCGAGCACCTCGGCCCGGCGGGCACGGTAGGCATCGGCGATCCGTGCCTTCGCGGGGTCGGGGTGGACCGGAGAGGTGGAGTCGGGGGCAACAGGGGCGGGGGCGGGGGCGGCGTCGTCGGCGGTCACAGGTCGATCCTGCCACGCCCGCACGCGCCCGTCAGGGGGTGTCCGGCCCTCGTCCGCCCGCCAGGAGTTCAGACCTCCAGCTGGCTGCCCGGCCCTCAGCCCTGCCGCATCAGCGGCGGGTTCAGGGAGGTGCCCTCCCCCGCGCGGTACAGACGGGCGGGCCGGCCACCGGTGAGCAGGGCCCGGGTGCCCAGCTCCTCCACGAAGCCGGGGGTGCGGGTGGCCTTGCGGTGGAAGTTCCCGGCGTCCAGGCTCACGCCCCACACGTCCTCGTAGACCCCGCGCAGCTGGGAGATGGTGAACTCCGGCTCCAGGAAGGTGACGGCTAGGGTGGTGTACTCGAGCTTGGAGCGGGCGCGGTCGATCGCCACCTCCAGCACGGTGGCGTGATCGAAGGCCAGGTCGATCTCGGCGAGGTCCTTGACGGCCC
Source organism: Brachybacterium muris (assembly GCF_016907455.1). Lineage (NCBI taxonomy): Bacteria > Bacillati > Actinomycetota > Actinomycetes > Micrococcales > Dermabacteraceae > Brachybacterium > Brachybacterium muris. Next base: position 3,333,580 of record NZ_JAFBCB010000001.1, read on the forward strand.
ACCAGCGGGCGTCGGCCACGGCCTCGCCTCGCTGCGGCTCGGGCAGGTTCGCGCCGAGCGCCATGAACGCCACGGAGATCACGCGGCCACGGGGGTCGCGGCCGGGCCGGCCGAAGGTGCGCACCTGCTCGAGGTAGACGGTCTCGCTGCCCAGGGACGCCTCGTCGGACAGCACCCGCTGGGCGGCGTCCTCGAGGTCCTCCTGGGCTGTCACGAATCCGCCGGGCAACGCCCAGCGACCGCGGTGCGGTTCCTCGTCGCGCTGCACCAGCAGCACGCTCAGCTCGCGCTCGCGAAGGGTGAGGATCACCAGGTCAACCGCGACCCGGAGGGGCTCGTCGTAGGGCATGGCGGCAGGATACGAGCGTTCTGGTCGAAATGACTACTAGTGCGGCGGTGGTCACAGCGGAAAACGGGAGTTCTAGCTCGCATAGAAACGAAAGGGCGCCCCGGGACCGACCAAGGTCCCGGGGCACTCCCGTGTCGGGGTCGCCTCGTACCGACCGGATCACGTGACCGGCCGGGCCGGCGCACGAGTCGATCCGAGTCGATCAGAGGACGATGATCACGCCTTCAGCCAGCGCTCCCACTTCTCCACGCGGTGCTCGGCCTCCACGAAGCGCACGGTGCCGGAGGTGGCGCGCATGACGATGGACTGGGTGTGCACGTAGTCCTTGTCGTAGCGGACGCCCTCGAGCAGGTCACCGTGTGTGATGCCGGTGGCGGCGAAGTAGCAGTTGTCGGTGGTGACCAGGTCGTTGGTGGTGAGCACGCGGTCCAGGTCGTGACCAGCGTCGATCGCGCGCTGCTTCTCCTCGTCGTCCTTGGGGGCCAGGCGGCCCTGGATCATGCCGCCGGTGGCCTTGATGGCGCAGGCGGCGACGATGCCCTCGGGGGTGCCGCCGGCGCCCAGCAGCATGTCCACGCCGGTGCCGCGGGCGGCAGCGATCGCCCCGGCCACGTCGCCGTCCATGATGAACTTGACGCGGGCTCCGGCGTCACGGATCTCCTTGACCAGGTTCTCGTGGCGGGGGCGCTCCAGCACGCACACGGTGATCTGCTCGACCGGCTTGCCCAGGGCCTTGGAGACCAGGTTGATGTTCTGCTTGACCGGCAGGCGCAGGTCCACGAAGTCGGCGGCCTCGGGGCCCACCACCATCTTGTCCATGTAGAACACGGCCGAGGGGTCGTACATGCTGCCGCGCTCGGCCACTGCGAACACCGACAGGGCGTTGTCGTAGCCGAGGGCGGTCAGGCGGGTGCCGTCGATCGGGTCCACCGCGACGTCAACGTCGGGGCCGGTGCCGTCGCCCACCTTCTCGCCGTTGTACAGCATGGGCGCTTCGTCCTTCTCGCCCTCACCGATCACCACGGTGCCGTTCATGCGCACGGTGTCCATGAAGGACCGCATGGCGTCCACGGCGGCGCCGTCGGCCTTGTTCTTGTCGCCGGCGCCCACCCAGCGGCCACCGGCGATGGCGGCGGCCTCGGTGACGCGCACCAGTTCGAGGGCGAGGTTGCGGTCGGGGGCGGTCAGGTTCGCGGGGGATTCGCTGTTCACCATGGTCTCCATCGTCGAGGTGGGGTCCGACGGGCGGGTGAGGGATCGTCGTGATCGCTCCGCCCGTCTGACGTGCGGATTCACTCTACCGCGAGGCCCCGACCGCCACAGGGGCCCAGGGACCCCGGGCCGGCCCGTCCACCGCGGCGTGCCTGCTCAGAACGGGCAGGCGCAGCCGTCATGACCTCCGAAGCCGCTGCGCGATCGCATCCATGGTCTCGCCGGCAGCGGCGAGGCCCCGACGGTTCAGGTGGCCGTGGGGCACGCCGCGGCGCAGCACCAGCTCCACGTCCGCCCCGGCCGCCTGCAGCTGCTCGACGTAGCGGGCCCCGGAGATGCGCAGGTCGTCGAACTCGCTGATCTCCAGGTAGGTGGGCGGCAGCCCGGCGAGCTGCTCGCGGGTGGCCAGTGCCGGGAAGTCGTGCGCGGTGGCCTCGGCCAGCGGCCGTCCCAGGTAGTTCTCGCTCATCTCCCGGTACACCTCGGGGCTGAACCGCAGGGGCAGCGGGACGTGGGCGAGCGCCGCGGCTTCGTCCTCGGTGGGTTCTGGCAGCTCCCCGTGCAGCGCCGGGTAGATCGGCAGCGACTGGGCGATCGCGATGCCGTCGTGGGTGGCGCGCAGGGTGGCGGCCGCGGCGAGGTTGCCACCCGCACTGGCACCGCCGACGCAGATGCGTTCCGGGTCGCCGCCCAGCTCACGGGCGTGCTCGACGGTCCACCGCAGTGCCGCCATCACGTCGTCCAGCGGCACGGGGGCGTGCACGCCGGTCTCCCCCTCGGGGTTCGCGGCGGGCTTCGCATCGGCCCAGGTGGCGGGCTCGTCGACGAGACGGTAGAAGACGGAGACGACGACGGCGTCGGCCCTGCCGGCGACGCCGCGGGCCACGTCGTGGGCCTCGGGCATGTCCAGGTCGCCGTGCATGAACGAGCCGCCGTGGATCCACACCAGCACGGGTCTCCCACCGTCCGGCACCAGGCCCTCGGGGGTGTAGATCCGCACCGGCACACGGCCGTGGGGGCCGGGCAGGTCGCGGTCCTCGATCATCAGGTCCCAGCTCTCGGCGGGGCCGTAGTCGGCGGTCCACTGCTCGAAGGTGCCGGCGGGGGCGTCGGCGAAGGAGTCGAGGTGCTGCACCAGCGGCAGCCGTTCGGCGATCTCGGGGCGGAACGCAGGGGTGGGCGACGGGACGGCGGGGGTGGGCGACGGGACGGCGGGGGCGGGCGACGGGAACGCGGGGGCGGGCGACGGGAACGCGGGGGCGGGCGCGGCGGGAGCAGGAAAGGCGGGGTCGATGGGCATGCGGCCATTCTCCCCCGCCCGTCTGTCGGATCAACGCTGAGTGGCCTCGGGTGTCGTGCTCGCGGGCGTCGCCTCGAGTGCCGCATCAGCCGAACGCACTCGGGCCTGTGGCTGTGCCTGGGCCTGTGCTAGGCCGACAGCACCGCGCAGGGCGATGAAGAGGGCCACCAGACCGACGGCCAGCAGCATGTGGCCCAGACCCGCGATGCCGGGGATGGCCGCAGTGGTCTGGGTCGGGTCGGCCCCGTCGAGGGTCAGGACCCCGCGCACCACCATCATCACGATCGTGATCACCAGGCCCACGTTGTAGGTCCAGTAGAAGACGGTGAAGGAACGTCGGCCGCTGACGTGCAGCATCGCCTCCAGCGCCAGTACCACCAGGAACATCAGCATGCCGAGCACCAGCAGGTGGGTGTGCAGGGTGCTGAGCTGGGAGGGCTCGCCCAGGTTGCCGGTGAGCTTCGTGTACTCCCGGTAGAACACGCCGGAAACGAGGCCGAGGACCATGTAGACGGCAGCGGTGTTGAGCAGGCGTTTCATGCTTCCACCGTAGGAACCGCGCGGGGCGCGAGGCATCCATCGAATGGTTGAGGTCGAGGCCGAGGGGGTGTGAGAGGGGGTGGGGGTGCGGGAGAGGTGCTGGACGCGAAAGCCCGCGGCACCACAGGTTCGTGATGCCGCGGGCCAGCGCTCGGATCCCGGCCCGGCGTGATGCCACGGGCCGGCTGGGCCCCGAGCCTGCTGGGCCACGGGCCTTTGGGGACGCCGATCAGATGATCGGGCGACCCTCCTTCTTGGCCTCGCGCATGTCGCGAATGAAGCCGCGGGCGATGGTCACCAGGATGCCCAGCACGATCACGGGCCACATCAGCACGTAGGCGGTCAGCAGAGCAGTCATGAGCTTGTCCTCTCGGTAGGGACGGTCAGGGAGATGCGGGGGTCAGCGGGCGGCATCGGGGTTGTCGTCCCCGCGGGGCGCGGTAGCCCACGTGGGGGCAGTCCCGATAGCACCGGCGCTGCCCACGGCGCCGGTGCTGCCCACAGCGCCGGCATCGTCCGAGCTCGAAGCGGCAGCGGCGACCGGGTCCTCGGGGTCGAAGTCGCCGGTGACGTGGCGGATGGTGTCGAAGTCGAAGTCCTGCTTCGAGCGGAACGACAGCAGGTAGCACACCAGGAACGACACGGCGTAGGCCACCAGCGAACCGGCCAGCACCTCGTAGTCGCGCAGGAACCCGAAGCCCAGCGGGATCATCACCACGGTGGCGAGGGCGCCCACGATCACGGCGACGTTCCTGCCGAAGAACCCGAAGGCCATGATGCCCAGCACCACGCCCACACCGATGATCGACAGGGCCTCGACGATCACGGCCCAGGCGCCGGTGATCGGGATCCACTGGAAGCGCACCGGCAGGAACACGGCCAGCGCCGCCAGCACGCCCAGGGTGAAGCCCAGGTTGGTGACCTTCTTCCAGTAGAAGGAGGCGATCACCGGGAACACCAGGCATCCCCACAGGGCACCCACGAACACCAGCAGGTTCAGGATGTTGAACTGCGCGGTGGCGAAGAACAGCGCCGCACCGGTGGCCACGATCATGGTGATCCGGCCGATCAGCAGCATCAGCTTCGGCTTCGCGTTGTCGCGGCCCACGGACTGGCCGTACACGTCGGCCATCACGATGGAGCTCAGGGCCGAGAGGTCGGAATCAGCGGTGGAGGACAGCGAGCCGATGATCATCAGGAATGCCAGGCCCACCAGGATCAGCGGCAGGTAGGTGCCGGCCATCTGGGGCAGCAGGTTGTTGACGTCGCCGTCCATCGGGGTGATGCCCAGGTACAGGGCCATCACGCCCACCATGCCGATGCCGATCACGGTGCCGCCGTAGCCGACCGTGGCGGTGATGAAGGTGGGCTTGATCAGGTCCTCACGCACGGCGAACAGGCGCTGGGCGATGGTCTGGTTGCCGATCGCGTAGGCCAGCACAGCGGCGATGTACGGGGCGCCCTGGTTCATGAACGCGTCGGAGGAGAAGAAGCTCTGCTGCTGGGCGGTGACGTTGCCGACGGCGACCCCGTCGGCGAACATCGAGGGCCCGCCGGCGGCGAAGAAGATCACCGGGATCACGATCACGGTGGCGCCGAGCATCGCCATGACCTGCGCGAAGTCGGTGAGCACGGAGGCGCGGAAACCGGACCACAGGGTGTACAGCAGCACACCGCCGGCCACGATCAGGATGCCGGCGCCGAAGCTCAGCGGGGACAGCATCGCGATGATGGCACCACCGGCGATGAAGTTGGAGGTCAGCGAGATGACCGAGCCCAGCACGTTGGAGCCGGCCAGCATCAGCTGCGAGGAGCGGCCGTGGCGGGCGTACATCACCTCGGCCAGGGTGTGGGCCTTGGGGGCGACCTTCCGGATGCGTCGACCGAAGGGGTAGATGAACAGGATCATCAGCGCACCCCACAGCCCGTAGTGGATGGGGCCGGAGACGCCGTAGGTGTAGCCGGCGGTCACCGAGGCGTACATCGAGGACGCCCAGATCCAGGTGGCGGTCATCGACGCGGCCGAGACGCCGAAGCCGATCCGGTTGCCGGCGGTCATGTAGCCGTCGGCGTTCTCCTTGCGTCGGCTGATCGCCACCGACATTCACATGGTGCCGCCGTAGAACAGCAGCAGCAGGAGCAGCACTCCGATGGTTCCTAGCTGGGCGATCTCCCCGTTGGGCGTCGACGGCACAGTGAATCCTCTCGTCGGCGTTCGTTCGGTCGTTCAAGCACGCAGGTCTTCTGCAGCCGACGGGCGCGCAGCGGTCCCCGGGCGCGGTGCGGCCTCGCGGTGTCCGTACATCGGGGTCCGCAGGTCCATCGCGCTCGAGCACAGGGGATCTCCACCACGTGCCGTTCGGCGTTCGTAGCCCGTCACCGGTGCCGTACGACGTCGACCCGAGCTGCGCATCGCGCTCGCTCCGAGGACGTGAACCACGACGGCGACGGCGGGACCAAGGTCTCTGGTGTGACCTTTTCCTGCACGTCAGAGCCGCGTTCGGGGCCTCGTCGATGGAGGCATACTCCGCGTGGCTTGGCCAGCGAGCAGGTCACTGATCGGTAACACCTGCTGGCAGGAGCCTGAAAGAAGACTGGTGGCAACATGTGGCAACCAGACAGGCTGGGGGGCAGGCCGCGGTGTATGCGGCGGGATCACACCCCTTCCCCCCCGCACCGACCCCTCCCTCGCCCCTCCCCGCCCGGAGCCGGTGGCGCCTCTCACGCCACACCTCCTGGCAGGTCGACGATCACACCTCCTGACAGTTCAAGGTTCCTCCCCAACAGCAGGTTCTCCACCGGCTTTTCCACATTTGTTTCCACATTCTGGGGACCACCCACGAGTTATCCCCATTTCATCGAACCTGCTTTCGATTGTCAGTGCCGGGTCGGAGAATGAACACATGGAACCCCAGCTCCCGCCCGATGAGGACACCGCACCCGGTACCGGCCGGCCTGCGGGGGATGCTCTGTCGCTGGTATTGGAGCGCACTGCTGATCTGCCTCGCTCCGGCGCGGTGAGGAATGTCGTCGCAGAGGTAATGGTCCGCACCCTTGCTGCATTCACGGCAACCATTTCCGTGATGGACCCCGTCCCCGACACTGCTCCCGGCTCCTCCCAGGAGGCTCTGGCCGTCGTCGCGGGGATCGAACAACTACGCGCAGGGATCGCCGCACTGGACGCCTCATGGCAGGTCACCACGGAGAACCGCATCCGCGAGTCCGATGCTGCTCACGATGTGCGCGAGCAGGATCAGGGGCGCGCCGCCGCGCACGAGGTGGCCCTGGCTCGCCGTATCTCCCCCAGCTCGTCCTCCATGTCGCTGGCCTCCGCCCGGAGGCTGGTCGCTCAGATGCCGGCCACGTACCTGCAGCTGGCCGAGGGCCGCCTCCCGGAGCGAAACGTCCAGGCGATCACGCGTGCCCTGGACAATGCGCGCCCTGAGACCTGCGCTCTTATCGACCAGTGGGTCGAGGAGGACCCCACCCGCATGGACGGGCTCGGCACCCGTCGCACGACGCAGCTGGTGCGGGAGATGGCTCAGGCGCTGGATCCGGGGGACTCCCGGGCCAGGGCTGAACGAGCCGCCCGGAAGCGGAACGTCACCATGGAACCTCTCGGGGACGGCATGGCGCGCATCTCCGCCACCCTTCGCGCGCTGGACGCCTCCGCTGTGATGAAGCACCTCCACGCGGGCGCGGAGGCTTCTCGCGCAGCGGGTGCTCGCGATTCGTTCGGCGCTCTGCAGGCAGATCACCTGGTCGCGAGCATCGTCGGTGGTCCGACGGAACTCGACCCGACACTTCCGGCACCCACAGCGAGCGCCCCCGGCGCCCGGCTCGATGTCGGTGTCGTGATCACCGACCGCGCCCTGCTGGGGTGCGCCGATGAGGCCGAGCACGCTCGGATCGAGGGCTATGGGCCTGTGCCGGCGCACATCATCACCGATGCCCTCCTCGGTCGCCCTCCCGGCATGATCACGCCGAAGGCGCCCGAACGGGGCTGCGGCGAGCACACCGATACGTCCGCGGCGGCAGTCTTCCGCCGCCTCTACTCGCACCCCGTCACCGGCGAGCTGGTGGCGATGGAATCACGTGCCCGCGCCTTCCCCGTCGGCCTGGCACGGATGATCCGCTGGCGGGACCAGACCTGCCGCACCCCCTGGTGCAACGCTCGAATCCGCCACCTCGACCACATCGCCCCCCACGCACGTGGCGGCGCCACCAGCTACGACAACGGTCAGGGGTTGTGCGCACGCTGCAACTACCTGAAGGAGCACGGACAGTGGTCGGTGCACCGGACCACCACGCCCTCGCCCGTCGCTTCCTCCCCCGTCGCCCCCTCCCCCGCGGACGACCCCACCGCGATCAGGTGGGCCAGCCCGCACGGAGCCCGCGGCATCTCACCGACCCCTCCATCAGAACCCCCTCCCCCGCCCCGGTCAGCACAGCTCGAACCACCACCGGGCCCGACACATGAACACGGAGCGACGAGCACCCCACCGACCCCGCCACGCCTGGAGTTCGACGACCCTCCGTTCTGATCTCACCACGCGCCCGGACACCGATCATGCCTGGACGAGGAACCGGGCTGGGGAGACAGGGCGGGGGCGGGGGCGGGGACCGCCGGACAGCCCGGTACGGACAGCAGCAGGCCGGCGTCGTACCAAATGACCTATCGGTATCAGCGGGACGGAGATGTCGAACCCCGTGCTCAGAGATGTCCTAGAGTCCGAAGCATGACCCGTATCGCCCTTGTCGTGACCGATCCCGAGTTCTACGCCGACGACCCCGATCCCGACACCCCTCTCATCCTCGACTTCCTCCTCAACCAGGACGTGCCGGCCGAGATGGTCGTCTGGCACGACCCGGAGGTGGACTGGTCCGCCTACGACCTCGCCGTGCTGCGCAGTCCCTGGGACTACCCACTGCGGCCGGCCGAGTTCGACCGCTGGCTGCAGCACGTCGCACCCCGCACCCGGGTCCTCAACGAACCGCACATGGTGCGCTGGAACATGGACAAGCACTACCTCGATGACCTCGCCTCCGCCGGCATCACCGTGGTGCCCACCAGCTACCACCGCTCCCCCGGCTCTGCGGCCGAAGCCCTCACCCGCGCCGCACAGGAGGGCGTGACTGGCGGGGCCGACGGCCCCGCCCACGTGGTCGTCAAGCCCACCGTCGGCTCCCGCTCCCGACTGGCCGGCCTGTTCCGGGCCGACGACCCGGGCGCTCAGCAGCTCGCCGAGGCGATCATCGCCGACGGTGCCGCAGCGATGATCCAGCCCGAGGTGCCGGAGCTGTCCGAGGGCCTGGAGAAGGCCGTGTACATGGTGGACGGCCAGTTCACCCACGCGATCGCCAAGGGCGCTCTGCTGGCCCGGGGCGGCGGCATGATCGGCGGCATCTACGGCGAGAACGCCCAGGTGGTCGAGGTGACCGAGGAGGAGAAGGCGTTCGTGCGGCAGGTGCTCGAGGCCGTCATGAAGGTCAACGGCACCGAGATGCCGCTGTACGCCCGCATCGACATCGTGGACACTGCCCGGTACGGGAAGGTGCTGCTGGAGGCCGAGCTGATCGAGCCCCTGCTGAACCTGCACCATGCCCCCGGCGTGGAGCATGTGTTCGCCGAGGCGATCCGCGCCCGCGCGTGAACGGCACCGGGAGTACTGCACGCCCACGCGCGAGCAGCTCCGTGGGCGGCTCCGCGAGCAGCTCCGGAGCAGCTCCGGGGCGCCGAGGGCCCGCCTCTCGGCCATGTCGAGCCCCGGCATCCGCTCTGGCAACCTCCGGCATCCGCCCCCGAACCCCCAGGGGATACGGGACACTCGCGATGGTGACGCAGGACACTCTGCCTGCTCGTCGATGGGGAGCTGAGCTGCTGCCCGGTCGGCGGGGCAGAGCACTTCCCAGAAGACACGCCACCGCCCACGAGCGAAAGGACCCTCGATGAGCGCCTCCGACGGAGCCAACTACGCCCCCGCGGCCATGCCCAAGCCGGTGGTGGGGCCCGGCGAGTTCGTGTTCGCCGCCATGCACCTGGACCACGGTCACATCGTCGGCATGACCGAGGGTCTGATCGGCGGCGGCGGCACCCTGAAGTGGGTGTACGACCCGCAACCGGAGCGTGCTGCCGCCTTCGCCGAGAAGTTCCCGCAGGTCACAGTGGCCACCAGCGAGGAGCAGGTGCTCGAGGACCCCGAGATCCACATGGTGGCCGCCGCCGCGGTGCCCGCCGACCGCGCGCCCCTGGGGATCCGGGTGATGGAGGCCGGCAAGGACTACTTCACCGACAAGACCCCGCTGACCACCCTCGAGCAGCTGGCCGCCGCGCGCGAGGCCACCGCCCGCACCGGTCAGAAGTACGCCGTGTACTACTCCGAGCGGATCCACGTGGAGGCCGCGGTGCTGGCCGGCCAGCTGATCGACCGCGGCGCCATCGGCCGCGTCATCCAGGTGATGGGCATGGGTCCGCACCGACTCGGCGATCCGGCATCCCGCCCCGACTGGTTCTACGAGCGCGCCCGCTACGGCGGGATCCTCACCGACATCGGCTCCCACAACTTCGAGCAGATGCTCACCTTCACCGGGTCCGACGACGCCGAGATCCTCTCCAGCTCCATCGGAAACTTCGGGCACCCCGACCATCCCGAGCTGGACGACTTCGGCGACGCCCACATCGCACTGAGCTCCGGGGCCTCCGGGTACGTGCGGGTGGACTGGTTCACGCCGGACGGTCTGCGCACCTGGGGCGACGGCCGCAGCTTCATCCTGGGCACCGAGGGCTACATCGAGCTGCGCAAGTACGTCGACATCACCACCGACCACGGCCCCAACCAGGTGTTCCTGGTCAACGGCGAGGGCGAGCACCGCATCGAGGCCGCCGGCCAGGTGGGGTACCCGTTCTTCGGGGAACTGATCCTAGACGTGCTGAACCGCACCGAGAACGCCATGACCCAGGAGCACGCCTTCAAGGCCGTCGAACTGGCTCTGAAGGCCCAGGAGCAGGCGCGGGTGCTGACCGCACCGCAGGGCTGATCGGGCCCCCGCCCCTCACACCTCGGCGCTGATCTGCTCCCGCACCTGGGCCCGCAGCACCTTGCCGATCAGCGAGCGGGGCAGGTCCTCCACCACCACGATGCGGCGCGGGACCTTGTAGGCCGAGAGGCGCTCCTTGGCCCAGCCGCGCACCTCGGTCTCGTCGATCTCACCGGATGCGATGACCGCCGCGACCACCTTCTCGTCGCCGCGCTCCTGACGCACGCCCACCACGGCGGCCTCCTCGATCGCGGGGTGGTCGCGCAGCACGCGCTCCACCTCGCTCGGGGAGACGTTGAAACCGCCGGTGATGATGATCTCCTTCTTGCGGTCCACGATGGTGGCGAAGCCGTCCTCGTCCAGGGTCACCAGGTCACCGGTGCGCAGCCAGCCGTCCTCGGTCATCGCCTCGGCGGTGGCCTCGGGCTTGTCCCAGTACCCCTGGAACACCTGCGGGCCCTTCACGATCAGCTCGCCGGCCTCGCCGGGGCCCACGTCGTTGCCGTCCTCGTCGACCACGCGGCGCAGGGTGGAGGGGAAGGGGATGCCGATGGTGCCGGTCTTGCGGGTCTCGGAGAAGGGGTTGCCCATCGCGATGGGCGCGCACTCGGTGAGGCCGTAGCCCTCCACCAGGCGGCCGCCGGAGACGGACTCCCACAGCTCCACCACGTCGTCCGGGAGGGTCATCGCCCCGGAGATGCACCACTTCACGCCCTTGAGCGAGATGCCCTTCTCCTTGGCGCCCTTGGCGGTGCGCTCGTACAGCGGCGGCACCGCGCAGTAGATCGACGGCGGGTTCTTCTTCATCGCCGCGAGGGCCATGTCCACGTCGGGCCGGGGGAACAGCACCTGGCGGACCTGCTTGTACACGCCGAAGGTCACGTACAGCACCATGCCGAAGGCGTGGAACATCGGCAGCATCGCGTAGCTGGTCTCCTCACCCGTGCGGGCGCCGTGCATCCACGCCACGCCCTGCAGGGCGTTGGCGTACATGTTGCGGTGGGAGAGCATCACGCCCTTGGGCACACCGGTGGTGCCGGAGGTGTACTGGATCGCGCCCAGGTCGTCGATCGTGGGACGCGGGTGCGAGGCGGGCAGCGCTGGGTGGGCCACCAGCTGCTTCCAGGTCATGTCGCCCTTGGCACCGCTGGTGAGCTGCTTGCGCTGGGCGGCGAGCTTCGGCACCGGCAGGTGCAGCGCCAGGCGCTTCACCATCGGGAAGGCGTCCAGCAGGTTCACCGCCACGACCTTGGGGGCCGACGGGATCGCGCGCAGCTTCGGCACCACGGTGTCCATCGCGATCGCGACCTTCGCACCGTGGTCGGAGAACACCTCTCCCAGCTCCCGCTCGGTGGACAGAGGGTTGTGCTCGCACACGATGCCGCCCAGGCGCAGCACCGCGTAGAACGCGATCAGGTGCTGGGGGCAGTTGGGCAGCAGGATCGCCACCCGGTCACCGGGGCGCACACCCATGCGACGCAGGCCCTCGGCGGCGGAGGCGATCCGCTCCCCCATCTCGGTGTACGTCATGGTGGCGCCGAAGAACTCGGTGGCCACCCTGTCCCCGGCCTCGGCGCAGGAGCGCTCGCACATGTCGCTCAGGGACTCGTCGGGGATGTCGATGCTGGCGGGCACCCCGGGCTCGTAGAAGCGCACCCAGTCGGGGGTCGCATCGGCGCCGGGGGCGTCGTTCGCGGAGGTGTTCGGGGAGTCGGGCGTGGTGGGGGTGGCGTCACTGGTCATGATGCCGTCGAGTGTAGTGACCGGTGCGGGGTCAGCGGGTCCCGTCCACCGGCTGCGCCGCCGCCCCTCCGGACGGCTCTGCGCGGTCGAGCAACCGCCGCCGCACCAGCAGGTGCCAGCCCCACAGGGCGCTGCCTGCCAGGACGAAGCACAGGGCGGTCGCGGCGAGGGTGACCAGGCTGGCGGTGACGATCGGGGCGATCACCCCGGCCAGCAGGGCGTTGGTGAGCAGCGTGAAGAAGGTGCCCAGCGAGGCGGCGGCGCCGCGCTCGTGGGGGAACAGGTCCAGGATCTCCAACTGGATCGGCGCGAAGAACAGCGAGGCCGTGAAGCTCATCAGCATCGGCCCCACCAGCACCGGCAGCAGTGAGGCGTCGAAGCTGCCGCTGGGCGTTGGGGCGATGATCACCAGCAGCAGGTTCACGGTGGTGGTGACGATGGTGGCGAGGTAGCCGATGGTGATCAGCCGGGAGCGGTCCACCGCGTCGGCCGTGCGGCCCACCACCCAGGAACCGCAGATCATCCCGATGATCAGGGGCGCGAACAGCACCCAGAAGTCCTGCTCGCCCAGCCCCAGCAGCCGCACCACGATGATCGGCGCGGAGGCCACGAACACGAAGTGCGCCGCGAACCCCAGGGCCGTCGCCGCCGCGATCCGCAGCATCACCGGCGAGCGCCCCACCCGCCACAGTGCCCCCACCACGGAGCCCAGGCGCAGCGGGGTGCGGTGCTCGCGCGGCAGGGACTCCGGCATCATCGCCGTCAGCACCAGCACCACCACGCCGTAGATGCCGACGCCGGCGAACACCCAGCGCCAGTCCCCCAGCAGCAGGAGCCACCCGCCCAGCACCGGCGCCAGCACCGGCGCGAGGGCGAAGATCATCATCACCCGGGCCATCAGGCGCTGCGCCTCCGGGCCGTCGAACAGGTCGCGGATCACCACGCGGGAGACGATCGTGGCCGCTCCCGCGCTCGCGCCCTGCAGGATCCGCAGGGCGATCAGCACGCCGAGGCCGCCGGCGAGGATCGCGCCGAACATGGCCAGCAGGTAGATCACCAGGCCGCCGATCATCACCTTCTTGCGGCCCAGGGCGTCCGAGAGTGGGCCGTGGAACACGCTGAGCACCGCGAAGGCACCCAGGTAGGCGCTGATCAGCTGCTGCAGCTGGGCGTCGGTGGCGCCGAACTCCTCGCCGATCCGGCTGAAGGCGGGGAACACCGTGTTGATGGTGAAGGGCCCCAGCATGGCCAGGGCCGCCAGGGTGAGGGTGATGCGGGCGCTGGCTCGGGCCCGCGGGGTGAGGTCGGGGCGGGAAGCAGGGTCGGTCGGGTCCGCAGGGTCGGCGCGTCGGGCTCCGCCGTCGGCCGACGCTGCCTGATCAGCTGCCACGCAGGTTCCGCCTGACGAAACGGCCAGCGGTGCGCACGGGCCCGGCTCCGGCGGCCAGCAGCATGCCCATCAGGGCCGTGGTGCCGCCCGCGCCGATCAGCAGCGGGTCCCGCATGCGACCGACGGCCGACGGCTGGGAGGCCAGCACGGTGCTGATCCCCACCAGCAGGGCGCTCATGGTCATGCCCACGATGAGCCGGTCGGCGGTGTTCTCCATGCGGGTGATGACCTTGTCGAGGTCCGCGGCGTCGATGTGCACGTCCACGCCGCGGGTCTCGTAGTCGTCCAGCAGCCGCAGGGCCCGCTGGGGCAGTTCGGAGCCCAGCCGCAGCGCGGTGCGGGACGCGCTGCCCATGCGCCGGGCCAGGGCGTCCGGGCTCAGCAGCTCACCGATCGCGATCGGCAGCACCTCCTCCAGCACCGTCGCCACCCGGAAGTCGGGGTCCAGGGCGATGGCGCTGGACTCGGTGAGCACCAGCATGCGCAGCAGGGAGGACACGTCGGCGGGCAGCTGCAGGCGATGCCGGCGCAGCAGCGCGGTGATCCGCTCCACCACCGCCGCCACCGAGATCTCCCCCAGCGGCTTCTCGGTGATCAGGTCCACCAGCTCGGAGACGTCGCGGGTGAGGCGGCGGCGGTCCACCCCGCGTCGCGGCGGGGCCAGCTGCAGCAGGGCGGAGGCGACCGCGTCCTCGTCCTGCCTGCCCAGGGCCACCGCCAGCCACAGCAGGTGCTCACGCACCTCCGGGGTCAGGGTGCCCACCATGCCGAAGTCGATCAGCCAGATGGTGCCGTCGGACTCCACGAACATGTTGCCGGGGTGGGGGTCGGCGTGGAAGAAGCCATCCACCAGCACCATCCGCAGCAGGGAGTCGGTGGCGTCGTGGGCGACCTTGCGGCGGTTGATGCGGGCCGCATCCAGGGCGGCGGCGTCGGTGATGCGCATGCCGGTGACGAACTGCTCGGTGAGCACCCCGGAGGTGGTCAGCTCGTCGTACACCCGCGGGATGTGCACGGTGCGGTCCTCGGCGAGGTTCCTGCGCAGGCGGCGGGCGTTGGCGGCCTCGGTGCGGTAGTCCAGCTCGCGGCGCATCATCTTGTCGAAGGAGGCCACCACCGATTCGATGTCGGCATCGCGGGCCAGCGACCACTCGCGGGAGGCCAGTGCGGCCAGCGACTTCATCAGGTCCAGGTCCGAGCGGATCATCTCGGCGGCGCCGGGCTTGCGCACCTTGACGATCACCGCGGTGCCGTCCCTCAAGCGCGCCTTGTGGGCCTGGCCGATGGAGGCCGATGCCAGCGGGGTCTCCTCGAACTCGTCGAACAGCTCGTGGGGGTCCGCGCCCAGCTCCCGGCGGATGGTCTCGGCGATCTGGGGATAAGTCACCGGGGAGGTGCTGGTCTGCAGCTTCTCCAGCTCCGCGGTGTACTCCAGCGGCAGCATGTCGCGGCGGGTGGAGAGCATCTGGCCGAGCTTGACGAACGTCGGCCCCAGGTCCTCCAGGGCGCGGCGCAGGCGGGTGGGGCCGGGCACGGGGCCGGAGTCGTCGCCGGAGAGGTGGCGGTACACCAGCCCGGTCATGTGCTCGCGCAGGCCGATCTGGTCGGCCAGGGCGGACATGCCGTTGCGCACCAGCACCTCGGCG
The DNA here is from genome assembly GCF_016907455.1 of Brachybacterium muris. Taxonomy (NCBI): domain Bacteria; kingdom Bacillati; phylum Actinomycetota; class Actinomycetes; order Micrococcales; family Dermabacteraceae; genus Brachybacterium; species Brachybacterium muris. Next base: position 3,348,798 of record NZ_JAFBCB010000001.1, read on the forward strand.
ATCCGGCGGTATCGGGCGGTGACGGAAGGCATGGTGGTCATGCTACTGGCGGGCCCTGGGGCCGAGGGGTTCCGGCCTCCGCCCGGGCGGTCGGCTCAGCGCCGGTGAGTCAGTGCACGGGCACGATGTACAGCAGGCACTCGTCGACCAGCCCCGCATCCAGCGCCTGGGCGGCCAGGTCCGCGCCGCCGATGATGATTGGCCCATCGGCCATAGCCTTCAGCTCGCGCACCGCCGCCGGATCGAAGCAAGGCTCGATCCGGGTGCGGACGGTCGGCACGGTGGTCAGCGTCCTCGAGCAGACGATCTTGTCCGCCGCCTGCCAGGCGGCCGCGAACCGGGCCATCGGTGCGGACTGCGCTGCGAGCGCGGGGTCGGTCTCCCACACCGCCATCGCCTCGTACAGCCGCCGCCCGTACAGGAAGGTGCTCGCGCCCTCCAGCAGCTCCGTGTGGGAGGCGAACACCTCCTCGTCCACGGGGAAGAAGTCGGGGGCACCGCTGGGGTCCTCGATGAATCCGTCCAAGCTCATGTTGTTCACGTAGACCAGTGCGGCCATGGCGCACCTCCTTCGAGGGTGTCCTGCCCATGCTCCGCTCCGGCCGGGCATCCCGCATCCACCCCCGGGGCGATTGCTCCCCGTGATCGACCCGCCGGAGCTGCTGGAGGAGTTCGCGGCGATCACCCGCCGGGCGGGGGGCAGTGACGGGGGCTGGGTGAGGGGCCTGACACCGGGGCTTTCCAGGGGGTCAGAGAGCGTCGTGGAGGTCGCGCATCAGCTGCGAGGGCGTGATGTGGCGAGCCTGCGCAGCATCGGCCAGCTTCGCCCGGCGCGCTGCATCGAGACGCAAGGTGAACGGTTTCGCCTGCGCACCGACGCTGATCGGCCTACCGGGCGCTGAGGGGCCGAGGTGCTTACCCGCATACCCCTGCTCGGTCTCGGCCGCCCAGCGTTCGATGTCTGCTTCAGTGAACGGGGTCCCGTTCACATCGGTGTACTCCGTGGTGTGCTCAGCCATCGGTCTACCTCCTCAGTCCTACCTCGGTGAGAACCTTCGCCGTCGCCTGCATCGCATAGAACACCAGCCAACCGTCGGGTTCGTCCTCGACCGCGACGTATTCCAGCAATCGCCCTCTCCCGTCGACTCCCACGCCGACCCACTGGATCGGATCGGTGTCCCGCGCTCGAGATCGGAGCGTGCTCTCGAACGCCGCAACCACCTCGGGTTCAGTGACGTCCGAATGCCGACGGAGGACCCTCGGATGGACACGTACCCGCACCGAACCCTCCAGCCCTTTACGTACGACACTCATCGTAGTACGAAACTCTGCGTCGTAGTACAGAACCTCGTCGGCGAGTTGATCCGTGATCGGCAGTCGTAGGCTTTGACGCCACCACGTTCGCACCAGGAGGCCCACGTTGAAGCAGTTCACCATGCCCCACACCGAGATCACCGCGCCGCAGGTGGTGCTGGGCCTGATGCGCATCGCCGAGAAGTCCGACGAGGAGATCCGCACCCTGGTGGGCGCGGCCCGCGACGCCGGCATCGACTTCATGGACCACGCCGACGTGTACGGCGGGCAGCTGCACGAGTGCGAGCGCCGCTTCGCCCAGGCCCTGAAGCTCTCCCCCTCCGAGCGCGACGAGCTCACCATCCAGACCAAGGCCGGGATCGTGCCGGACGGCCCCTACTTCGACTTCTCCTACGAGCACATCATCGAGTCGGTCGAGGGGTCACTGAAGGCCCTGGACACCGACCGGATCGACATCCTGCTGCTGCACCGCCCCGACGCCCTGGTGGAGCCGGAGGAGGTGGCCCGCGCCTTCGACGAGCTGCACGCCGCCGGCAAGGTGCTGCACTTCGGCGTCTCCAACCACACCCCGCGCCAGATCGACCTGCTGAAGAAGCACGTGAACCAGCCGATCGTCGCCAACCAGCTGCAGCTCTCGATCACCCACTCCACGATCGTGGCCCAGGGCGTGGCGATGAACATGCAGGCCGAGTCCCAGTCGGTGACGCTGGACGGTGGCGGCATCGTGGACTACTGCCGCCTGAACGACATCACGATCCAGGCCTGGTCGCCGTTCCAGGCCGGCTTCTTCGACGGAGTGTTCCTGGGTAATGACGACTACCCCGAGCTGAACGCCGTGATCGACCGCTTGGCCGCGCAGTACGACGTGGCACCGGAGGCCATCGCGACCGCCTGGATCACCCGCCACCCCGCGCAGATGCAGGTGGTTCTGGGCACCACCACTCCGCAGCGCGTCACCGACTCCGCCGCCGGGGCCGACGTCCCCCTCACCCGCGGCGAGTGGTACGAGCTGTTCCGTGCCGCCGGCTGGAAGGTGCCGTGAGCCGTCCCCCTGCCGACCCGCTGAGGGCGTCGGCCGCTCCCATCCACAGCCCCGCCGGCACCGAGGAGTCCCGATGAACGCGACGACCGCGCCGCTCCACCGCAGCCCTCAGGGACAGGCCATGGCCCCCGCATCCATGCCGATCCCACCGGAGGCCTTCGAGAGGACCGGCGGTACCGTCCTGACCTGGCTCGGCATGGCCGGCTTCCTCCTCAACTCCCGCGGCACCCTCCTCGCCGTCGATCCCCTGCTCGAGGGCTTCGACATGCCGCTGCTCATCGACTTCCCGATCCGGGCGGCCGATGTGCCCCGTCTGGACGCGGTCCTCGTCACGCACTCGGACAACGACCACTACAGCGTCCCCACCTGCACCGCCCTGGTGCCGGTCACGCGATGCTTCCACTCCACGCAGTACGTCGCCGGCCTGATGCGCAAGGAGGGCATGCCGGCCGATGGTCACGACATCGGCGACGTGCTCACCGTCGACGACCTGCGGATCACGGTGACCCCGGCGGATCATGCCTGGCAGAACGACTCCCCCGAGCCCGGGCAGCGCACGTTCCGGGACGAGGACTGCTCCGGGTTCTGGATCGAGACCCCGGACGGGACCATCTGGGCGCCCGGGGACTCGCGGCTGATCCGCGACCACCACTTGGAGATGCCTGCGCCGGATGCGCTGCTGTTCGACTTCTCCGACAGCGAATGGCATTTCGGCTTCGCGGGCGCGGTCGAGATGGCGAACGCCTACCCGGGGGCGGATCTGCTGCTGCACCACTGGGGTTCGGTGGACTCCCCGGATTTCACCCCGTTCAACGCCGACCCCGAGACGCCGAGGGATGTGGTGGTCGATCCTCAGCGCATCCGGGTGCTGGCCCCGGGGGAGCCGTTCCACCTCGGCAGCTGACCGGTGCCCCGCCCGGTGGAGCACGGTCCTCCTCGGGATCGCACCCCCGCAGTGAGCTCAGAACCCGCCCTGATCTGAGAAGCCTTCCAGGACCCGCGCCCTACTCTTGTGTCCTCCCACCGGGACAGAGCACCACGATCACCTGAGAGGCGACCACCATGCGCATCCCTCGAGTCCTCGCGATCGTCCTGGCCGGCGGGGAGGGATCCCGGCTCGGGGCTCTGACCGACCATCGCACCAAGCCCGCGGTGCGGGTGGCCGGCAGCTACCGGCTGATCGACGTGGCACTGTCGAACCTGGCCAACAGTCACGTGCGCGACGTGTGGATCGTGGAGCAGTTCCTCCCGCACGCCCTGAACGAGCACCTCTCCAACGGCAGGCCCTGGGACCTGGACCGCACCCACGCGGGCCTGCGGATCCTGGCACCGTTCACCGGCGGCACCGGGGAGGGCTTCCCGGAGGGCAACAGTGACAGCCTGTGGCACTTCCGTCAGCAGATCGCCTCCTTCGACCCGGGCCTGGTGCTGGTGCTCAGCGCCGACCACCTGTTCACCATGAACCTCACCGACGTGGTGGACACCCACCAGCAGGCCGGGGCCGACCTCACCATGGTCACCACTCGGCACGACGGCGACGCCAGCCGCTACGGCGTGGTGAAGGTGGGCACGAAGGGCAGGGTCGAGGAGTTCTGGTACAAGCCCGAGGAGCCGCCCACCGACCTGGTGGTCACCGAGACGTTCTGCTTCTCCGGCCCCGCGCTGCTGGAGGCCCTCGAGGACCTCGGTGGGGACGAGGGCGACCTCAGTGACTACGGGGAGGACCTGATCCCCTACTTCATCGACAAGCACACGGTGGTGGAGCACCGCCTGGAGGGGTACTGGCAGGACATCGGCACCCTCAGTGCCTACTGGCGCTCCCACATGGAGCTGCTGGACGGCACCGGTGTGGAGCTGGATGACCCCGACTGGCCGATCCTCACCGCTCCCCCGCAGCTGGTTCCCGCCCGCGTGGCCGACGGCGCCGTCGTCGCCGATTCGATGCTCGCCTCCGGCGCCGTGGTGCGCGGCACCGTGCGCCACAGTGTGCTCGCGCCGCGGGTGATCGTGGAGGAGGGCGCGGTGCTGGAGGACTGCGTGGTGCTGGACGGGGTGCGCATCGGCAAGGACGTGCACCTCAGCGGCTGCATCGTCGATGAGGGCGCCCAGCTCACCGGCCCTCTCGAGGCCGGCACCAACGGCTGCGTGACCCTGATCGACGGGGCCGGCGACGTGGTGCGCACCGAGCAGATCGACTGAACGATCCTTGGTCGACCTGGTCCGTGGCCCTCACTCGTCACTGGCTCGGGTGGTGTTCTGGAATGGATAGGCGACGAAGGCGAACCGCTGGGAGTCCGGTGCCCACGAGGGCACGTTCAGGGTGCCCTGCCCGCCGAACACCGGGTAGCGCACCACGGGGGTCTCCCAGTCGTCGGTGGAGACCACGCGCACCTCGACCGGCAGATCCGCCGGGTGGCCCACCGTCCCCGGCGGGTAGGCCAGGTAGCAGGCCCAGCGGCCGTCGGGCGAGACGTGAGGGAACCAGTCCACACTCTCGCTGTGGCACAGGCGCCTGAGGCGTTCCTGCCCAGGTGAGGCACCGAGGGCGGGTGAGGTCTCGGGGCCGAGCGGGGTCCCGGGACCGGGTGAGGTCGCGAGGTCGATCCGGGCGAGCTGCGCATGGCCGGGTTCCTCGGTGAACGCCTCGGTGTTCAGCACGATCGCGGCACCGTCGGGCGTGAACTCGGGGCCGTCCAGGTGCCCCTCCCCCACCGGCAGTTCCCGCACCTCACCGGCCTCGAGGTCCTGGAGCATCAGGTGCGCAGAGCCCTCCGGTCCCAGGTCCACGTAGGCGATGGTGCGGCCGTTAGGAGAGATGCCGTGCAGGTAGTGGCCCCCGGGACCGGAGGTCAGGCAGCGCACCGGGCCTCCGCCGAGCTGGCCGGCCTCGAGTTGCCGGGTGTCGATACGGCCCGAGTAGATCTGCCCGTCCTCCGCGGTCATCAGCACCCGGGTCCCGTCGGGGTGGAGCACGTGGTCGTTGTTGATCGCCGGCAGTCCCTCGAACGGGATCCGCACCGGCGCCCCGGCGCGTTGTTCGCCCCCGCCACCCTGCCCGCCCTCGTCCCCGAGGACGAGGGCGAACAGGGCCCCGTCACCGTTCAGCAGCAGACGCCCGTCACCGGTCCAGTTCGGTGCTTCCAGCAGCACGTCGTCGACCTCGGCCAGGACCTGTGGCTGCGGCAGGTGGGGGCCGCCGATCAGTACGCGGGTGATCTGGCCGGGGGCGAGCTGGCGCATCAGGACTCCTCCACGGATCGCATCGGGTCGCCGATGGGTGCGACCGGATCGACAGGGGCGGCCATCGTCGCGCGGGGCAGCAGTATGGCGCTGGGGTACTCGACGCTCCGACGGCGGGGTGACCGGTCCAGCAGCTCAGCAGCGAGATGACCGGCATCGAGACCGATCTGGTGTGGCACGTGCGCAAGAACTGCCAGGGGCGGGTCGTGCAATTGGCAGGCCAACGAGTCGTCCCACGCAACGATCGACAGTTGCTCTGGTACCTCCACACCGAGCTCCTGGGCCCGACGGAAAGCACCGATCGCCATCACGTCGTTGTCGAAGACGATGGCCGTGGGAACGGGGGCCTCGAGCATGATCTCGTCCACGGCACGAGCGCCGCTCTCTGCGGAGTAGTCCCCCGTCCAGGTGCGCGGAGCACCGCGATGCTTGTCGACGAACGCCAGGTACGCCTCCCTGCGCCACTGCGAGTGGAGCAGGGTGAGCGGACCGCAGACATGTCCGATCTCCCGGTGACCGGCCTCCACGAGCGTGCTCAGCAGTCGATTCATGTCCGCGGTGTTGTCCGAGAGCACACCCGGCCCCAGGTCCTTCTGCTTCACGTCACCGATGATGACGTAGGGCATCTTCAGGTCCCCCATCCGACCAGGACGGGGGTCGTCCGGCCCGAGATCCTTGAGGACGACGATGTCGACGAAGCCGCGTGTCGCCCAGTCCTCCAGGATGGCCAACTCCTGCTCAGGGGTGCCGACCACCTGGGAGACCACGGCATTGCCACATGCCAGCGACGCGTCCTCGAGTCCGCGTAGCACCTGTGTGTAGAACTGCTCAGACCGGGCGGACCACACCGTTCGGGGGATCGCCACGCCTACTCTTCCCAAGGAGATCCTCCGTCCAGGTGATCCACCGACCCTGGGAGTCATCTCGGGTCGGCAGTGGAACGAGCGCGCGCCACCAGACCGTTTGCGCTCATCAGGACAGTCTCCTTCAGGAACTCCTCCGGATCCACCTCTCGCTGCGATCGGACCGTGATGACCGCTGTCTCGCCGGCCAGCAGGGTCGCCAGCTGTCCCTCGACGGTCGCGTCAGGATCGACCTTGTCGGCGAGCACGCAGGCGTCCCGCACCGTACCGGTGGCGCGCAGCGTGATCTCGTACCCGTCGCCGGTTCGAGCCGCAGTCGCCTCCAGGGCGTGGAACGGCAGGTTCCCGTCCTTGTCCTCCGCGAAGAAGTGGACCGTTCGCCCGGAACCGTCACCGAGCTCGGCGACGAGTACTTCGTCAGCCACCTCGTCAGCAGTTGACAGCTCGGGGGGGATCGGGACGGAGACTGCACCGCGTGCTTCGACCGTCACGTCCTCCTCAGTCTCGGCGAGCACGTGGCCCGCATGGTCCTGGCGCCGGAGGCGCAGCGTCGTGGCCAGTTCATCGTCGGAGTCGTTCCCGATGGACACGATCAGCCCGGCCTCGCGGGGCTGCACCGTCACCAGTACAGGCGCATAGATGTCCTTCAGCGCGTGCCACAGCAGCTTGCGTCGGCCGGCGCCGTCCACCGCGGCCCAGCTGGTGACTGGCCAGCAATCGTTGAGCTGCCAGACGATCGTGCCGGCGCATACCGGCCAGTGGGACCGGTAATGACCGATGCCACAGATCAGGGCACGGGCCTGGTTCAGCTGGGTGGTGAAGTGGAAGTCGTCGAAGCCCTCGGGCAGGGGCAGATGGGACGAGAACCCTCGGACCAGCTTGTCCTGCCCACCTATCGCCTTCTGGTGCGAGAGCATCGCTTCGGAATCCTCCCGCAGGGGGCGTTCGGTGATCGCTTCAGCCACCGTGGCGAAGTTGGCGGGCCCCTGGTAGCCGAACTCGGCAGAGAACCGCGAGATCGTGTCCCGATAGCGCGTGTAGTCGTTGTTCTCCTCGTTCCCCCAGGCCACCCAGTTGTGAATGGTCCCGTGATGAGGATTGCGGGGATCGGAGACGATCGGCCGGGAGTACGGGCTCGATGGGGTGTAACTGCGAGTCGGGTCGAGTTCAGCCAGCAGTGCGGGGAAGAGCTCGGTGTAGTAGGTGTTGCCCCACCCCACTCCCTCCTCAAGGGTGTCCTTCCAGCCCCATTCGTAGTAACCCTCGACGTTCTCGTTGGAGCCGTTCCAGTGGACCAGCGACGGGTGCCAGGCTAGGCGCACGATGTTCTCGCGGGCCTCGGCCTCGATCTCGCTGCGCATCGGCTCGAGTTCCGAGTAGGCGGCGCACGCCATGGTGAAGTCCTGCCACACCATGATCCCGAGTTCGTCGCACAGGTCGTACAGCAGGTCCGACTCGTACAGACCCCCTCCCCAGATACGGAGGATGTTCATACCGGCATCGATTGCATCGCGAACGCCCCGACCGTAGTCGTCCGGGGTCAGTCGCGTGGGGAAGCAGTCGTCCGGGATCCAGTTCGCACCCTTGGCCAGGATGGGGCGCCCGTTGACAGTCAGCGTGAAGGACGTACCGATCTCGTCAGGCTCCTCCACCGCACCTGCGGTGCGGAACCCGATGCGGTGGCTCACTGCATCGAGTTCGGCCCCGTCTGCATCACGGAGGGTCACCTCAACTGTGTACAGGGGCTGCTCACCGTATCCTCGCGGCCACCACAGGGCGGGCCGCTCGACACGTATCGAGCTCGTCGCGTCACCGCTGCTCCCAGGTACGTCGATGACGTCCGTCGCGACCGTTCTGCCGTCGGGGTCCTTGACCTCGACGATCACGTCAGCGGTCGCCGGATCCGCTGCGCCGGCCTGCTCGAGACCGAGCGAGAGGGAGACAAGACCATCGTCGCCCTCGACGGTGACCTGTGGCCGCACCGTCCTCAGCCGCGCACCGGACCACTCCTCCAGGCCGATGGGTCCTGCGATACCGCTGGTGACGAGGACCGGCCCCCAGTCCCACCCGAAGTTGCAGGCCATCTTCCTGATCGCGTTGTAGGGCAGATCGTTGCCGACCTTCGGCATGTCACCGAGGACCTTGATGTTCTCCCGGGCGACCCGCAGAGGGGCTGCGAACAGGATCTCGAGCGTGTTCTCCCCCTCCACCAGGAGGTCCTTGACATCGAACCGCCATGAGCGGTGCTGGTTCTGGACCTGGGCGACCTCGTGCCCGTTCAGGGTGATGGTCGCGGCGGTGTCGAGGCTCGCCGCGACCAGGTCGACCCGGTCGGCACCGGAGTCCTCCCAGGTGAACACGGTGCGGTAGAGCGCATCGACCTCACCGGTCCAGGTGAGCTGGTGCTCGTTGCGGTCCAGGTACGGGTCGGGGATCAGGTCGGCTGCGAGCAGGTCGGTGATGAGCGTCCCGGGGACATCCGCAGGGACGTCCCGTACCTCGAACGGGACAGGCCCGTCGACGACGGAGAGGGTCCAGTCCTGGTGCAGGTCGCGATGGGTGATGGTCACGTGAGGTCCTCCGCGTGAGCGAGATGATCGGGCATCGGGACGCCGCGACGCTTGGCCTCGGCGATGAAACGGGGGTTGGCGCCTGGCTCCGGTGCGGCGACCAGGAGCTTCTTGGTGAACTCAGCCTGCGGGCGCAGGATCACGTCGTCCGCCGAGCCCTGCTCGACGACCTCGCCGCGGTACATCACCAGGATCTCGTCGGAGAAGTGACGGGCGGTGGCCAGGTCGTGGGTGATGTACAACAGCGCGAGGTTCTCCTCCCGCTGCAGGCGGGCCAGCAGGTTCAGCACGCCGAGCCGGATGGAGACGTCGAGCATCGACACGGGCTCGTCGGCCACCAGCACCGTCGGCTCCGGTGCCAGCGCGCGGGCGATCGCCACGCGCTGCCGCTGGCCACCGGAGAGCTCATGGGGCCGACGGTCGATGTAGGACTCCGCCGGGGTCAGGTTCACCCGCTCGAGCAGCGCCAGGGCCTTCTCACGGACCGTCCTGCGGGTGGCCTTGCCATGGAGCAGCAGGGGCCGCTCCAGGTGATGGCCGATGGTGTGGAAGGGGTTGAGGGAGGCGAAGGGGTCCTGGAACACCATCTGCACCTGGTCGCGGTACTCGCGCAGCGCCTTGCCCCGGGTGCCGATCGGCTTGCCCCCCAGCGTGATCGAGCCGGAGGTGGGGCGTTCGAGCTGGGAGATCAGCTTGGCGATGGTGGACTTCCCCGAGCCGGACTGGCCCACCAGGGCCACGGTCCTCCCGGGGACGAGCTCGAAGCTCACGTCCTTGACCGCATGGAGCTTCGAGAACTTCAGGCCGTTGCGCAGGGTGTAGTCCTTGCACAGGTCGGTGACGGCGAGGGTGGTCATCGCGCTTCCTCCTGGGAGAATCCCGCACGGATGAAGTCGCCGGCCTCGCCGGTGAGCGAGGGGAAGGAGCCCAGCAGCTTGCGGGTATAGGGGCTCCTGGGCTCGAAGTAGAGGTCCTCCGCCGTGGCCAGTTCGACGATGCGCCCGTCCTTCATGACGGCGATGCGGTCGGCGATCTCCAGCAGCATCGGCAGGTCGTGGGTGATGAACACGACCGCGAATCCGAGCTCCTGGCGCAGTCGCAGAATCTCCTGGAGGATCTCCCGCTGGACCACCACGTCCAGTGCGGTGGTGGGCTCGTCCATGATCATCAGTTGCGGGTCCAGGGCCAGGGCCATCGCGATCATCACCCGCTGCCTCATCCCCCCGGAGAGCTCGTGGGGGAACGCACCGATGCGGGTGCGGTCCACCCCGACCAGTTCGAGGAGGTCCTCGCTGCGGCGCCGACGCTCCTCGGCGGCCATGCCGGGACGATGGGTGGTGAAGACGTCGTTCAGCTGGGTGCGGACGCTGAGCACGGGGTTCAGGGAGTTCATCGCGCCCTGGAAGACCATCGCGATCTTGGACCAGCGGAAGGAGCGGAGGGAGTCGCCCTCCAGGGACAGCACGTCGATGTCCTGGGTGGAGTCCTGGTCGTGGAAGGTGACGCTGCCGCCGATGATCCGCGCAGGCGGACGGTGCAGTTGGTTGAGTCCGTAGGCGAGGGTGGTCTTCCCGCACCCGGATTCGCCCGCCAGGCCCAGGATCTCACCGCGACGCAGGACGAAGGACGCGTCCTGGACGGCGTCGACCGGAGGCGACACCTCGTAGCGGATCGAGAGGCCCTCGACCGTCAGGACCGGCTCATCCTGCACCGGTGTGCCCTCGGTGACGTCCGTCCTGTCGGCATCGTGCGGCGGTGGTGGGGTGTTCGCTACGGGGACGCTCATGCCATGGCCTCCTGTTCGGCCTTGCGCACCTGCTTGGCCTGCTTCGGGGCCGTGCGCAGTCGGGGGTTGATGATCCCGTCGATGGAGAAGTTGATAAGGGACAGGCCGCAGCCGAGCATGGCGATCATCAGCCCGGGCGGGACGAACCACCACCAGGCACCGAGGGTGAGTGCCTGGGCGTTCTGGGCGTAGAAGAGCATCGAGCCCCAGGTCTGCGTGCCGTAGACGCCCAGACCGATGAAGCTCAGACCGGCCTCGCCGAGGATCGCGGTGATCAGCGCGAACACGAATCCGCTCGACATCACGGGCAGAAGGTTGGGGAGGATCTCCACGGAGATGATCCGGTGCGGCTTCTCCCCCGCGATGCGTGCGGCGTGCACGTAGTCGCGGGTGCGGATCGAGAGGGTCTGGCTGCGCAGCACGCGGGCGGAGGCCGCCCAGGAGGTGATGGCCAGGATCACGGAGATCAGCAGCAGGCCGCGCTGCTGGACGTAGGAGCCGATGACGATCATCAGCGGGAGCCCTGGAAGGATCAGCACCACGTTGGTGAACAGGGAGAACAGCTCGTCGAGCCATCCCCCGAGGTAACCGCCGAGGATGCCGAAGAAGGCGGAGAGGAACAGCGCCAGCGAGGCGACGATGACGCCCACGATCAGGGATCCACGGGTGGCCCACGCCAGCTGGGCCAGCACGTCCTGGCCGGTCTGGGTGGTGCCGAGGACGTGCTCGGCCGACGGCGGCTGCATCCCCTCGTTGGAGATCGCCAGCGGGTCCTGGACCAGGAACGGACCGATCACCCCGAACAGGACGATGACGGTCACGATCCCGGCACCGATGATCAGCGACGGGGTCAGCAGAGCACGACCTCTGCGAGGACGGCGACTGGGTCGGGTCGTTGGGGAGCCCGAGTCAGCAGTCGCATCGGCAGCATCGAGCTCCTGGACGGCACGGGTCGGATCGGGAGTGCTCTCGGGGACGATTGCGGTCATCACGTGCCTCCTCAGCCGCGTGCTCGCGTACGCGGGTCGATGATTCCGTACAGCAGGTCCACGACCAGGTTCGCTGCCAGCACGGAGACGGTGATGATGAGGAACAGTCCCTGCATCAGCGCATAGTCGTTGTTCTGCACCGCCTGCAGCATCGTGAAGCCGATGCCCGGGTAGGAGAACACCGTCTCCACGACGATGGATCCGGAGACCACGAACCCGAGGGAGATGGCGAAACCGGAGACGCTCGGCAGCACGGCGTTGCGTGCGGCGTACATGACCATCACCCGGCGCGGGGAGAGGCCCTTGGCCTCCGCGGTGAGGATGTAGTCCTCGCTCAGCGTGGAGACCATCATGTTGCGCATCCCCAGCAGCCAGCCGCCCAGGGAGGACAGCACGATCGTGAGAGCGGGCAGGAACCCGTGGTAGACGGCGTTGGAGATGAAGGGGTAGTCGAAGGCGGGGCGCACCAGCGTCACGTCGTAGCCGCTGCCCACCGGGAACCAGCCGAGGTTCACCGAGAAGATGTAGATGAACAGCAGGGCGAGCCAGAAGTACGGGACCGCCTGCATGATCGTGGTCGCAGGGATGATGCTGTCCAGCCAGGATCCCCGCTTCCAGCCGGCGATGGTCCCCAGGCTGATGCCCAGCAGGAACGTGATCGTGGTGGCGAGGCCTACCAGGATGAGCGTCCAGGGGAGGGACTGGCCGATGATCGTCGTCACGGGCGTGGGGAAGTAGGTGACCGAGACTCCGAGGTCACCGCGCAGGAGACCACCGATGTACTGGAAGTACTCCACGATCAGCGGTCCCTGCTGGTCGGCACCGAGCATCACCTCGATGGAGCGACGGGTGTCCGGCGAGACGGGCCCGCGCAGTGCGAGCTTGGCGAGCACTGCGTCGACGGGGCTGCCCGGCAGCGCTCGGGGGATGAAGAAGTTCAGGGTGATAGCCGCCCACAGGGCTACCAGGTAGAAGCCGAGTTTTCGTGCGATCTGCACGGCACCGCTCCCTTCCGGTCTGGGTCACGGAGAGGTGTCGCCGCAGCCCGGGGGGCGGGCTGCGGCGACACCGCTGTCATTCGGCGGGGACGACGGCCTTGAGGACCATGGCTGCGTCGGGCGCGGCCCAGCTCATCGGGTAGGCGTACAGGTTCTCCTGGGTCGGCCACCCGGTCGCCCGAGTGCTGTTGTACTGCGTCATGCTGGAGCCGACGGCGACCGGGATGGCCGGCATCACCTCCCAGAGCTTCTTCTGGATGATCGCGAACTGTGCCTTCTTTTCTTCCGGGTCCGCGGTACCGGCCGCAGCATCGAGCGCCGCGTCCACCTCGGGGTCGGAGAACCTCGTGACGTTCTGGTACGGGTTGCCGTTCTCTCCCACCGCGACAGTGTTCTCGGTGGAGAAGTAGGTCTGGTAGGGGTAGTACGGGTCCGGGGCGGGGCCCTGCGCCATGCCGTCGATGACGAGCTGGAAGGTGCCGCGGGCCTTGGCGTCGTTCCACTCATTGACGGACACCTGCTGCGGGGTCAGCTCGATGCCGATCGCCTTGTACTGCTCGGCCAGCGTGTCGAGGGCGGTGACGTAGTCCGCCCAGCCCGTCGGGCAGCTGATCGTCATGGACACGCGCTCGCCGTCCTTGGCATAGATGCCGTCATCGCCCTTGGTGTACCCGGCGTCCTCAAGGACCTTGGTGGCCTCCCCGGGCTGGGCGTTCCAGGGTGCGAGCTCGATCGAGGGGTCGATGAAGTCGGCGTCACGTTCCGGAAGTGCCAGGGCCGGGGAGATGTCCGTGGCCAGGTCGAAGAAGGCGAGCTTGGAGAGCTGCTCACGATCCATGCCGTAGTACAGGGCCTTGCGGACGGCGGGGTCCGTCTGCGGGCCGGTGCATCCCAGATCAGGGTTGGAGGCGGCGAACAGGACGATCTGGGAGACACCGGTGTTGGTGTAGCTGAGCTCCGGGTTGCTCTCGACGTGACCGTCGATGTTGGGGATCTGGGAGGACATGTAGTCGATGTTCCCGGCCAGCCACTGATCGGTGGCCGACTGGTTGCCCGACAGCGAGATGCAGCGGACTCCGCCGATGCCCGGCTTCCCCTCCTCCCAGTAGTCCTCGTTCGCGCTCATCAGGTAGGACTCGGGGGTGAAGTCCGTCAGCTTGAAGGGACCGGTGCCCACCGGCTCCTCGTTGGCGAAGGTCGAGAGGTCGTCGACGTCGGCCATCAGGTGCTCCGGGATGATCCAGGTGCGCCCCAGCACGTTGGGGCCCTCGGTGAAGGAGGGCTGTTGCCAGGTGATGACGACAGTCCTGTCGTCGGTAGCCTCGCCGGACGGCGCCTGGCCACCGTTGTTGAGCGCCTCGGTGTCCTTGATCTTGTTGAAGGTGAAGGCAACATCCTCGGCTGTGAAGGGCTCGCCGTCGGTCCAGGTGACGCCCTCGCGGACAGTCACAGTGAGCGCGGTGCCGTCTTCGTTCCACTCGAAGCTCTCGCCGAGCTGGGGCACAGGCTCCTGATCGATCGCTTCGAGCGGGTTGAAGTAGAACAGCGACTCGTAGATGAGTCCCTGGACCATGTGCACCACGGTGGGTGAGTGCGGGTTGAAGTTCTTGGTGAAGCTACCGGTGGCGCCGTTGTAGGCGGAGATGATCGGCTTGTCGCCGCCACCACCGCCATCACTGCCGCCGTTGCCGGAGCCGAGGTTCGAGGACTGCCCGCAGGAGGCGAGCGTCAGGGGCACGGCACTGACGGCGGCACCGACAGCAGCGAATTTGCCCAGGTCACGACGGGTGAGGTGCATCTTTGCTCTCCTTTGTCCACGCAGCATTGCGCGAGACGTGTGTCATCAGCTGTCCGGGCCGACGGTGGCCCTTCGAACTAACTTCAGTTGTTTAATGAAGTAAGGATAGTGTGACCCTTGTCGCCGGGACCGTCAAGCCGTGGAGGTCCCGGATCGATCACGGAAGTCGGGGACAATCGATCTCGACGACGGAGAGGAGCGGGACATGGCAGCAGAGCGCTCGCGCCCCCGGACCACCATCGACTCCACGGTCCTGGAGACCATCCGTCGCCGGTCGGTCACCACCCGTGTCGAGATCGCCCGGGAACTGGGGGTCACCCCCGCCACGGTCACCAATGCGGTGAAACGGCTGATGGCGGCCGGTCTGGTCATCGAGGCAGGGCACGCTCGATCCACGGGAGGCAAACGGGCATCCCTGCTCCGCATCAACGACGAGGCACGATGGGCGCTGGGCTGCACCATCGAACCCGCCCGGCTCTCGCTGGCGGCGGTGGACACGACAGGGGCGCTGCGCTCCCGCAGCGTGCTCCCCCTGCCGTACGGCAGCCCGACAGGGACCGTGGTGGAGACGCTCCGCAGTGGCCTCGGGCTGATGTCGGCACGCGACTCCCTGTCCTCGACGACAGGCATCGGCTTCGCCATGCCGTCGACGCTCCCCGCAGAGCTGAGGGCGGCCCTGACCGCCACCGCGAAGGAGATGGGCATCCCCGCCCTCGTGGCGGAGGAGGCGACCTGTGCCGCCCTCGGGAGCTTCTGGTCGGGCGAGCAGCCGGAACAGGGGCTCACCGCCACCGTCCACGTCAACAGCCATCTCGCCATCACCCTGCTCCAGGACGGCGTGCCGGTCCAGCACGCCGCCGACGCCGTGTCGGTGCTCGACCACGTCTGCATCGACCCGAACGGTCCGCCGTGCGAATGCGGCTCGGTCGGCTGCCTGCACCTCTACGCCTCGGGCAGTGCGCTGGTCGAGCAGGCGCGACGCACCGGGCTCGCCTCCGGCCTCGGCATCGACGGCCTCGAGGAGTCCGTGAACGCGGATGCCGTGCTGATCGCCCTGACGGCGACGCGGGGCGACGCCCGTGCCGAGCAGATCATCGACAGCGCGACCCGGGCACTCATGCAGGCCGTCTGGCCGGTCGTCGCAGGTCTCGGGGTGACGACCGTGATGCTGACCGGAACGTGGATCCAGGCCGCACCCGCCGCCTCCTCCCGCGCAGCGGTCCACTACGCCCGCGACCACGAGCGGGGATTGGGCAGGCTGGTGACGGTCAAGGTCTCGGAGGTCCAGCCCCATCCCTGCGCCGTCGGAGCAGCGGTGCTGGCACTGAAGGCGTTCCTCAGCACCACCGGCGACTGAACCGACGGCGTCCGGATCAGTCCTCCGCGCGCTCCCCACGACCCATGCGGTGCCCTTGCGGGCGCACCGCAGCGAGGTAGGTGAGCACGTGACGGGCGGTCCGCTGCATCTCACCGAGCGTGAGACCGTCCGGAGACCGGTGGCTCTCGTACACGGAGTCCTCTTTCGTAGCACCCGAGTGCTCGATGGAGCCAGGCATCAGCACATCCACGCCGGCCCGGACACGGTAGGCACTGTCCCGCAGAGCAGGGAAGTCG
Source organism: Brachybacterium muris (assembly GCF_016907455.1). NCBI lineage: Bacteria > Bacillati > Actinomycetota > Actinomycetes > Micrococcales > Dermabacteraceae > Brachybacterium > Brachybacterium muris. The sequence goes on from NZ_JAFBCB010000001.1 coordinate 3,365,012, forward strand.
GGATCCGGTGCCATGCGCATCCACCAGTCGGTCATCACCAGTCCCTCGAACCCCCATTCGCCGCGGAGGATCGTGGTGACGAGGTCGTAGTGGTAGTGGCCCCACACCCCGTTGATCTTGTTGTAGCAGGTCATGATGGTCCACGGCGAGGACTCCCGCACCATGATGCGGAACCCTCGCAGGTAGATCTCCCGCAGCGCCCGCTCCGAGACCCTGGCATCGACCCAGATCCGCTCGAACTCCTGGTTGTTGCACGCGAAGTGCTTGGGGCACGCCGCCACTCCCTGGGACTGGATGCCCGCCACCTGGGCCGCGCCGGTGAGACCGGACACCAGCGGGTCCTCCGAGAAGTACTCGAAGTTCCTCCCGCACAGCGGATCACGGTGGATGTTCATCCCCGGGCCGAGCAGGATGTCCGAGCCCTTCCGGAGCATCTCCTGGCCGTGCAGGGCGCTCAGCTCCCGGACCGCGGCCGGATCCCATGCCGAGGCCAGCGCGGTGCCGCACGGCAGCAGCGAGGCGTAGTCCGCGATCCGGATCCCGGAGGGGCCGTCGGTGGTGATCGCCGGGATCACTCCTCGTGCCCGCAGCGCCGCGCTCACCCCGCCGATCGCACCCGCGTTCCCGGCAGCTCCGAGGGGGCTGTCCATCGTGACGTCGCCGTAGGCGATGTCGGAGAGCTCGCGCGGGGTGAGTGAACCGATGAAGGCCCCCAGGTCGACACTCCCGTCGAGGACGTCCTGGAAGGAGGGCTGCTCACCCTCCGGTGCGGCGACGGCCCCGGGCAGGCGCGAGAGGATCCGCTCCCGGAGCGACTCGGTGCGTGTCGGGACCGGTTCGTACCCGACCTCGGGCCGGCCGTCGGCACCCGTGCGGACGACCATGCGGTCGAAGCCGTGCTCGGGGTCGACGGCCGCCGCCTCCTCGAGCTGCTCGACCACCCGCAGCTCCAGGACCTCGGCCGTCCCGGCCTCGGAGGTGCGCCGCACGTCATGGCCCACGTGGAACCGGTAGGTGCCAGGTTCCAGCACGAAGGCCGAGCGGTGGCCGGTCACCCCGGCGTCGTCGTACGAGGCGATGTCGGCCCAGTCGACCGAGAGCCGGAGCTCATGGCTCTCACCCGGGGCCAGCTCGGGGGTCCGGGCATAGGCGGCAAGGGCTCGCGCGGGCTGGGACAGCGCGACCCCAGGGACCTCCACGTAGGCCTGGACCACCTCGCTGCCGGGGCGGCCGCCGGTGTTCGTGACCCGGACGCTCAGCTGGATCGTCCCCTCGGACGTGGTGAGGTCGACCGGGCTCAGGTCGAACTCGGTGTACCCGAGTCCGAAGCCGAAGGGGAACAGCACCGCGTCCTGGGCGAAGGTCTCGAAGTAGCGGTAGCCGACGAAGATGTCCTCGGCATAGTTCGTGACCGCTGCGTCGCCGAAATTCGGGGCGGCCGGGCAGTCCTCGTACCGGCGGGCGATCGTCGCCGTGAGACGGCCGCCGGGCTCGACAGCGCCGGTGAGCACATCGGCGATGGCGTTCCCGGCCTCCATCCCGCCCGCCCAGGCGAGGACGAGGGCGTCGACCGAGAACTCCTCCAGCCACGCGAGATCGATGAGGTTCCCCGTGTCGACGACCACCACCGTCCTCTCGAACGCCTCGGTGACCTGGGCCAGCAGGCCGCGCTCCTCGTCGGTGAGGTAGTAGGAGCCGGGCTCCAGCAGGGCGTCGCGGTCCTCCCCGGCGGCGCGGCCGATGACGACCACGGCGACATCGTTGCGCCGTGCCGCCTCGTTCACGGCGGCGTCCTCGAGGGGCATCTCGGGGTAGTGGCGGGGCCAGGCACCCCAGATCTCCCCCGGGTCGGCCGGGTTCTCGGCGCACCAGGCCTCGTATCGAGCGGCGAGCTGCTCGTCGACCTGGACGGACCCGCTCTCGCGCAGGGAGTCCAGCAGGTTGGTGACGTACGGGGGGTTCACGTCCCCACCGGAGCCGTAGCCCACGGCGATCCAGTCCTTCTGGATGCGGCCGAACAGCGCCGTACGGGTGCCGGCCGCGAGCGGGAGGGTCCCGTCGTTCGTCAGCAGGACGGTGCCGCGGGCTGCCAGTGCGCGGGACGCATCGGCGAGGGCCGGGTCGACGGTGCGGTCGCCGGCCTCAGCGGTGGTCGATTTCTGGGACAGCAGGGTTTCGCTCACGTTCGTCCTCCATGACTGGGGAGCGGGGTCGTCGATGCGTTCTCCTGAGCCGGGGCCTGCCGCTGGGGCCGAACTGCTCTTGGGAACGTTCTCAAACCGTAGCCCATGGGGACCCGGAAGGGCAGCCAGAGGTCCCCTGCTGACGACATGGGCGCGCTGTTCATGCGGGATGGACGGATGCACCCCGAGGACTGTCCCCTGCAGGTTCGTGCGATCCTGGTGCGCGAACGGCCCGACCGAGGGGAGCACTGATGAGTCCGAGACGGTCGCTGTCATCGGCTCCGACCATCCGGGACGTCGCCCGCGCCGCCGGCGTGTCCACCGCCACCGCCTCCCGCGTGGTCAGGGGCGAGGACAAGGTGCGACCGGAGAAGGTCGCCGCGGTCGAGCGTGCCGTTTTGGAGCTGGGGTATGTGCCGAACTCAGCAGCTCGTGGTCTGGTCGAGCGCAGGGTCAGTGCGGTCGCGCTGGTCTTCCCCGAGAGAGAGGGTCGAGTCTTCACTGATCCGTTCTTCGGGGCCGCTGTCTCCGGCGTCTCTTCGGCACTGGACGACGCCGGGCTGCAGCTGCTGCTGGTGATGACCGGTTCCGATGACAGTGGTGAACGAATGCGGCGCTTCGTGCGGGGCAACCACTGCGATGGGATCGTCCTGGCTTCCCAGCACGAGGAGAGCATGCTCGACATGGCACTCGCGGAACTGATGGCGCCTGTGGTGTCGATCGGCAAGCCACCGCGGCAACGGGACATGCCGTACGTCGACCTCGACAATCCGGGGGGCGGCCAGCTGGCGGCTGAGCATCTCCTGGAATCCGGCAGGAAGCGGATCGCCCTGATCGGGGGACCGCACGACATGGCTGCGGCGCGGGAGCGCGCTGCCGGTTTCGAGGCGGAGCTGGCCCGGCACGGCGTCACTCTGGCGGGTCGCGTGGACGGGGACTACTCCTATGCGTCAGGGGCCCGAGCTTTCGACCGGCTGGTGGAGGACGTGGTCGACCTCGATGCCGTCTTTGCTGTCAACGATCTGATGGCTTTCGCCGCGATCCAGAGAGCCAAGGCACAGGGACTGTCCGTCCCCGGTGACCTCGCGGTGATGGGCTTCGACGACATCGACGTCGCTAGAGCCGAAGCAGCAGGGCTCACCACCGTCCACAACCCGGTGCGAACTATGTCTGCCCAGGCCACACGCACCCTTCTGACACTCATCGACGGCGGTGAGGTCGCGGAGCGCATGATCGCCGAGCCCCGCCTGGTCCTGCGCACGACGGCCTGAGCCTGCTCCGCCCGTCGCACCCGCACTACATGATGAGGGCAGTCGAGAGTGAGGATCTGCTGATGGGTGTGAACGTCGAGAAAGTGCTGGACCGCGCGGCCGGCACCCTGCTGGGCACAGCCTGCGGGGACGCCCTGGGTGTTCCCTACGAGTTCGGCAGCGCGCCCTACGATCCGCGGCAGGGGCCGGAGCCGATTGGCGGCGGGCTGGGCGACTACGCCCCCGGCGAATGGTCGGACGACACCCAGATGGCGATGTGCATCGCCCGTGTGGCGGCCTCCGGGGTGTCGATCGACAGCCCCGAGGGGCTGGACGCGATCGCCTCGGGGTTCCTGGAGTGGATGGCCGGGGATCCGGCAGACGTGGGCAACCAGACCCGCGCCCTGCTCACCCCGATGCTCGCGGACCAGGAGTGGACTGAGGGGGCCGTGGCCGGGATCGCCGCGCGGATGACGCAGCGCGCCCGCGCCCTGCACGAGAGCACCGGTCACACGGCCGGGAACGGGGCGCTGATGCGCACCGCCCCGGTGGCGCTGGCATTCCTCGATGACCGCGAGCGCACCGCCAAGGCTGCCCGGCGCATAGCCGAGCTCACCCACACCGACGCCCTTGCCGGCGACTCCTGCGTTCTGTGGTGCGAAGCGATCCGCACCACGGTGCTCACCGGGGAGCTGGTAGGTCCCGAGGCGGGCCTGGACCTGTTGCCTGCACCGCGGTGTGAGGCGTGGGCGGCCCTGGCCGACGGCAGCTGGCGCGACGGCGGTCCCGCGGCACTGCGGGGCAACGGGTTCACGGTGACAGCGCTGTACGCGGCGCTGCACGCGGTGGAACAGGCCGCGGAGCAGGCCATCGAGCAGGTCGATGATCGGGACCGGGAGCACGCGGGCGCATCCGAGGACACGTTCCGCGCAGGGATCACCACGGCCGTGGCCATCGGCGGCGATACCGACACCGTGGCCGCCATTGCCGGGGCCCTGCTCGGGGCGCGGGTGGGTGTCGCCGGCGTGCCTGCTGCGTGGCGCCGAGTGGTGCACGGCTGGCCCGGCATGGACGCGGAGGACCTCACCCGGATGGCCGGGAAGATCCTCCGCGCATGACGTGGGCCATGATCGGGGCGTTCGGGATCAGCTGATCCAGCTGGTGTCGACGTCCTTCTTCCCCGCGGCGGCGGCGCGGGCGGCACCGATCACCAGGGCCATAGCCGCAGCACCCGGGTCGATCACGCCCTTGGCGGCGTCGCCCACGTAGCTCGCGCGGCCGCGCTTGGCGGTGGACTCCGCGGTGTCACGGGCACCCTTGATCGCGGCGTCCTCCGCTGCGGCGAGCGCCTGGGCGGGATCGGAGGAACCTGCCTCGCGCAGGGCGGCGACCGCCGGGTCCAGGGCATCGATCATGGTCTTGTCCCCCACCTTGGCCTCGCCGTACTTCTGCACGGTGGCCTGGCCGTCGGCGAGGGCCTGGGCGAACTGCTCCAGGGTGGGGGCCGAGTCGTCGGCCCCGGCCTTGGACACGTCGCGGAAGAACATGCCGAACAGGGGCCCACTGGTGCCGCCCACGCCCAGCCACCCCATGTACATCGCGGTCACCCACTCGCGGTAGGTGCTCGGCGAATCGTCGTCGATGTTCTTCGCGGCGCCCTTCATGGCCACGCGCACGTTGGTGCCGAAATCGCCGTCGCCGGCGCGACGGTCCAGGTCACCGAGGGCCTCGGCGGCATCGGAGAGGGTCTGATGGGTCAGGGTGATGAACTCTCGGCCGAAGCCGTCGGGCAGCGTCGCAGGCGAGCTGCTGCCGGCGTGAGAGCTGGTGCTGTTCTCGTTCATGTCGGTCTCCTTACCAGGTCAGGGCGGGGGTGCGGACGGGGGCGTCCCAGAGGCGGCTGGTCTCGTCGTCCAGCGGCATCAGCGTGAGGGACACGCCGTGCATGTCCAGGCTGGTCACGTAGGAGCCCACCAGGGAGCGGCTGAGGTGGATGCCGCCGTCGGCCAGGCGGTGGTGCAGAGCGCGGGCCACCACGCTCAGCTCCAGCGGGTAGGCGGATCCCAGGCCGTTGACGATCGCCAGCACGTCATCACCGCGGTCCAGCTCGAGCTCCTTGACCAGCGGGTCCACCAGCTGCTCGGTGAGGTCATCGGCGCTGGTGAAAGGCACGCGCTCCTTGGCGCGCTCCCCGTGGATGCCCACCCCGAACTCGACCTCGTCGGCCTCCAGGGTGAACTGGGGCTCGTCGTCCCCGGGGTGGGTGCCTGCCGCGAGCGCCAGGCTGAGGCTGCGGGAGCGGGCGGCGACGCGGCGGCCGATCTCGGCGACCTCTTTCAGGCTGCGGCCCTCCTCGGCGGCGGCCCCGCAGATCTTCTCCACGATCACGGTGGCGGCGGTGCCGCGGCGGCCGGGGCCGTCGTCCTCGCCGGTGTCGCTGGCCAGGTCGTCGTCCACCAGGACGATCTCGGTGTCGATCGCGTCGTCGCCGCTGATCTCGCCGGCGATGCGGAAGTTCAGCACGTCGCCGGTGTAGTTCTTGACGATCTGGACCACACCGCGGCCGGCGTCGGCCGCCTTGGTGGCAGCGAGCACCTGCAGGGCGGTGGGGCTGGCGAACACGGCGCCGGAGACGGCCACGTCCAGCATGCCGGTGCCCACGAAGCCGGAGTGCAGGGGCTCGTGGCCGGCGCCTCCGCCGGAGACCAGGCCCACCTTGTCGCGGGCCTTCTGCTTGCGGGTCACGTAGCGGTGCTCGGCGTTCAGCTCCAGCAGGGTGGGGTGGGTGAGGACGAGACCTTCGAGGGCCTCGGCCACCAGGTCGTCGGGGTCGTTCACGATGCTGCGTCGCATGGGGTTCCTTCCGGCGCGAGTGCGGTCCCTGCCGAGGCTACGCCCGGAACCGGGACCCTGGCTGGGCGATCCCGGCTTCCGATGGGTCCCCAGCACTGTCCCGGTGCTGGTCACCGCCCTATCCTGGGCGCATGACGACGACAGCGCCGATGACGGCACGAGGCAGGATCGAGAGCGCCCGGCATCGGGTGCGGATGCTCCTGGTGCTGGTCGCCGCCGTGCTGATGTTCTCCCTGGTGGGCGCCCCGTACGCGCGGGCCTGCGACTGCAAGGTGCTCAGCTTCGAGGAAGCGGTGGAGCAGGCCGATCTGATCGCCGAGATCACCATCCGCGCGGGGGAAGGAACGGACCAGAGCACCGAGCCGGTCGTCTACCGCGCTGCCGTCGAGCGGGTGTGGAAGGGCGAGGAGACCCGCGAGATCCAGTTCTCGACGTCCGCGCATGTCGCCTCGTGCGGGCTGGGAGCGATCCCGATCGGGGAGACGCTGCTGGTGTGGGCCTCCGGCTCCGACGGCAGCTACAGCTCCACCTGGTGCGCTCTCCCCTCCGACGCCGAGGACGACGTGCGTGCCCAGCTCACCCGGGAGATCGGCGAGCCCGCCGACCTCACCGACATCCCTCTGGAGCCGATCGAGGAGCCGATGAGCCCGGTCGTCACTGTCGGCCTCGTGCTCGGGGGCCTGGCGGCGCTCGGGATCGGGCTGACCGTGCTGGCGGCGATCGTGGTGGTCACGGTGGTGCTGCTGCGTCGGCCGCGGGGCGGGCCGGGGGCAGGTCACGGGCACGGTCAGTAGGCCCGCTCGGGCTCACTCCGGGATGCGGTCCCAGTCCACGAATCCGTCGAGGTTCCCGATCTGCTGGTTGGGTGATCCCGCCTGCGGCGTCGGGTCCAGTTGCCACTTCTCACCGTCCCAGATGAGCTTGATGCGGGTGTAGCTCAGCTCGGGGCGTTCCTCGGTCTCGGGCATGTGGGTGGCGATGTCCACCACGGCCTGGTCATCGGTGTAGATGACGTTACGGAAACCGGCGATGACCATGCCCGGGACCGGGACCGGGACCGGGACCGGATCCTCCTGCTCGTGCGCGAGGACGTCGTCGCGCTTCTCCCCCTCGGGGATCCACTGCTCCGCGTAGCCGGGCACGTTGCCCTGTGCCGCGAACACGTAGTGCGCGGCGAGCACCGCCCCTTCGGCGGAGTGCTCGTAGCCGGTCCACAGCGCGCCGTCCTGCTGCTGCGGGCCGTGCTCGGTGGAGACGGGGACCTCCAGGCCCACCACGTCCTCCCAGCCCTCGATCGTCGGGGCCTCGTCCAGCAGGGCCGCGGGATCCTGCCCCGGGGTCTCCTCCGGAGCCGAGGTCACCCAGGGATCGGTGGGCTCCTCGCTCGGTTCGTCCGTGGCCTCCTCACTGGCCGGGGCAGCCTCGGCGCTGGTGGTGGCCTCAGGATCTGCGGGCTGGGTCTGTTCGTCGGTGCCGGTGCAGCCGGCGATGCCGAGGGTGAGCGCGATGCCCGCCGCGACAAAGGCGGAACGGGTGCGGATGGAGGCGCGTCCGAGCGGCCGCATGAGGTCCTTCCGTAGGGTGCACGTACCCTCAGGTTATGAGATCTGAGCAGGTCAGCACCATCCGGGTGGTCGGTGCGATCATCCGGCGCGGGCAGAGCGTGTTCGCTGCCCGGCGCAATGCGGACCGCAGCGCGGGCGGTCTGTGGGAGTTCCCCGGCGGCAAGATCGAACCCGGCGAGACCCCCGAGCAGGCCCTGGTGCGCGAGGTGCATGAGGAGCTCGGCGTCCAGATCGAGGTGGGCGCGCTGGCCGGCCGCAGCCAGGTCCCCGTCGGGGACGTGATCGTGGACCTGGCCTGCTACGAGACAGTGCTCCTCGGGCCGGAGCCGGAGCGCAGCACCGACCACGACGAGCTGGCCTGGGTGCCGCTGGCCGAGCTGGGGAGCCTGGAGTGGGCGCCGGGAGATGTGCCGATCATCGCCCGGATGGGCTGAGCCGGGAGGCGACGCCTACTTCTTCTTCACCGGGGCCTTCTTCTTCGCGGCGGCCCGGGGCTTGCGCTCCAGTTCCTTCGCCACGTCCTCGGCGTAGACGAACTGGTCACGGGGCGGGCGCTCGTAGCGGGTGTCCCGCTCGGCGGGGCGCTTGGGGATCTCGATGCGCTGCGGCTCCACGTAGTTCCAAGGGATGCGCTGGAGGATGTCGTGGATGACGTTGATGCGTGAGCGCTTCTTGTCCTCGCTCTCGATGGTCACCCAGCGGGCGCCGGGCAGGTCGGTCGCGGCGAACATGGCGTCCTTGGCGCGGGAGTAGTCCTCCCAGCGGGTGATGGACTCGACGTCCATCGGCGACAGCTTCCAGCGGCGCATCGGATCCTCCGCGCGGGAGCGGAAGCGGGCCTCCTGCTCCTCGTCGGAGACGGAGAACCAGTACTTGATCAGCCGGATCCCGTCCTCCACCAGCATCCGCTCGAAGTCCGGGGCCTGCCGCAGGAACCGGTGGTACTCCTGCTCGGTGCAGAACCCCATCACCCGCTCCACCCCGGCGCGGTTGTACCAGGAGCGGTCCATGATCACGATCTCGCCGGCCGCCGGCAGGTGCTGGATGTAGCGCTGGAAGTACCACTGGGTCTTCTCACGCTCCGTGGGCGCCGGAAGTGCCACCACCCGGGTGTGACGGGGGTTGAGGTACTGGGTGATCCGTTTGATCGCCGAGCCCTTCCCTGCCGCGTCGCGGCCCTCGAAGATCAGGATGATCCGCTCCCCGGTCTCGATGACCCACTGCTGCATGGCCACCAGCTCCGACTGGAGGCGCTGGAGCTCCTTCTCGTAGGCGGCCTTGTCGAGCTTCGGGGGCGTCTCGGGGCTGGCGAGGTGATCTGTCTTCGACATGCACAGATAGTACGGATCGGGCAGGGCGTCCGTCCGGCAGATCGGGGAATCGTGACCCTCACGTGCCTTCACTGCCCGGCGGGGTGGTCCCGCTGGTCCGGTCCCCGTAGCGCGAACCGACCGACCGATCGGTGCCTGTGGGGCGCTGGCCTGACTGGAGGCCTGGTCTAGTGTCGGCCTATGAACGCGCCCTCTCCCCTGCTCGGCCTGTCCACTCCCGACGGCTCCGGTCGGTCCGTCCTGGTCACCGGGGCCACCGGCTATGTGGGTGGGAGGCTGATCCCCGAACTGCTGGCCGCCGGCTTCGAGGTCCGGGCGGGTGCTCGCAAGCCCGAGGCGCTCCGTAACCGCCCGTGGGCCGACCAGGTGGACCTGGTGCGCTGCGATCTCAGCGAGCCCGACGAGGTGCGCGCCGCGATGGACGGCGTCCACACGGTGCTGTACCTGGTGCACTCCATGGGCAGCGGCGGGGACTTCGTCGAGCGCGAGCAGGGCATCGCCGACGTCGTCGCCGTGGCTGCGGAGCAGGCCGGGGTGCAGCAGCTGGTGTACCTCTCCGGGCTCCACCCCGACCGGCCCGTCGACGAGCTCTCGGACCACATGCGCTCCCGCGAACTGGTCGCGCGTCGTCTGGACGCCTGCTCCGTGCCCACCCTCACCTTCGAGGCAGGAGTGGTGATCGGCACCGGATCGATCTCCTTCGAGATGATCCGGCACCTGTCCGAACGGCTCCCCGTGATGCCCGGCCCGAAGTGGCTGGCCAACCGGGTGGAGCCGATCGCGATCCGCGACGTCCTCTACTACCTCCTGCACGCGTGCGCGCTCGAGGAGCCGGTGCAGGCACGAGCGCAGATCGGCTGCGGGCGCGCCCAGACCTTCGCTTCCATGCTCACCGACTTCGCCGCCGAGGCCGGGCTCGGCAGGCGCCGGGTGGTGCCCCTGCCCCTTCCGGCGCAGAAGCTGTCCGGGGTCTGGATCGGGCTGGTGACCCCGATCCCTATGGGCATCGCCATTCAGCTGGCCGCCTCGCTGGCGGAGGACGCGGTCACCGATGACCATGAGGTGGCGCGGCTGATCCCGGACCCGCCCGGTGGTCTCACCTCGTACCGGTCAGCGGTGCGCCAGGCGCTCGCCCGACAGGCCGAAGGGCCACTGGAGGTGACGTGGGACGCGGACCTGACGGCCTCGGCCGAACCCGCCGACCCGATCCCCGCTGACCCGGACTGGGCAGGGCAGACGGTCTACACGGACACGCGGGAGAAGACCTCGACGCTGTCCCCCGCCACGGTGTGGTCCGTGATCGAATCGATCGGCGGCCAGAACGGCTGGTACTCCACACCAGGCCTGTGGAGGATCCGCGGCTGGATGGACAAGCTCTTGGGCGGGCCGGGCCTGACCCGCGGTCGCCGCGATCCGCGCACCCTACGCGTGGGTGATCCGGTGGACTGGTGGCGCGTGGAGTCCATGGAGCGCGGGCGCAGCCTCACACTCCGCGCCGAGATGCGGGCCGGTGGACGGGCCTGGCTGCAGCTGGGGGTGGAGGGTACCCCCGAGGGGTGCGTCTACCGCCAGCGGGCGGTGTTCATGCCCTCGGGCATCGTGGGCCGCGCGTACTGGACGGCGATCCTCCCCTTCCACGCCGTGGTGTTCCCGTCGATGGCCTCGAACATCCTGGAAGAAGCCGAGCGACGGGTTGACGGCGCCACCGTGGCGGACTGATATCACGGCTCGCCCGAACGGGCTGGCCCAGCGGGCTGACCGGGGTCAGCTCCACCAGTTCTGGCTGATCGAGGTGGAGACGAAGCTGACCGCCACGTAGACGACGGTGATGACCCAGGTCAGGACCTTGTGCTTGTCGTAGCCCTCCAGCGGTCGCTGCTCGCTGTCCTCCCCGCCGGTGGTCAGCAGGAGCAGCAGGTCGACCAGGTACCAGATGCCCAGGCCGCCCAGGGTGAACAGCTTGGCGATGTCGAGCCCGGTGAAGCCGCGGTAGAAGCGGTCCACCCCGAGGGTGCCCAGGAACAGGGCCAGCGCCCAGGAGACGACGTAGCTCTTGTCGGAGGCGCCGTGGGCGCTGCCGCCCGGGGCGGTGCTCGCGGTGGACGGTGCAGGCCCTGCATGGTTCGTCGTGTGCAGATCGGTCATCGCTGGACCTCCTTGCTCGTCGTGCGACGGCCGGGCGGGCAGTCGCCTGCTCGCAGGCTCCCTACTCCCCGATCTGCTGCACCACCGCGGTCTCGGACCCGGAGGGCTGGGCCTCCGGGGTGGGCTCGCCGAGGCCGAGCATCGCGGTCGCCGCACCGACGACGATCAGCGCGAAGGTGGCCACGCCGCCGCAGCCGCAGCAGCCGGGCAGGATGATCGGGAACGGGATGAAGCCGCGCCGGCGGGGGCGCTGGGGGTACTGGGTCATCGGGGGCCTTCCTGCGGTGGGCGGTGCGCCGGTGGGCGCCACAGTCGGGCCCAGTATCCCGCCCCGGGGCGGGCCCGTCGGCCCCGGGAGTGCAGCACAGTGCACTGCAGGGGACGGGTTCGCCGAAAGCCCTCCCGCACCCCTCCCCCACCTGGCACGATGCGAGCATGCCGCAGCTGATCCCGCCCCAGCCCGCTTTCGCATCCGATGCCGAACGAGTGGTCTGGGAGGTTCTCGCGGGCGCGCTGCCGGACGATGCGACGCTGATCGCCGGACAGCGCATCACCGATGAGGCGCACGAGGTGGAGATGGACCTGCTGCTGCTGTGGCCCGGCATCGGCACCGCGGTGATCGAGGTGAAGGGCGGGCGCGTGAGCGTCACGGACGGCACCTGGTACCAGGCCGATAGCACGGCCCGACGGCCACTGCGCACCTCTCCGATCGAGCAGGCGCAGCGCGCCCGGCACGTGCTGCTGCGGCACGTGAACGAGCGCAGCTCCCGGCCGCTGGGTCGCAGCGTCCACATGGTGGCCCTGCCGTGGACCGAGCTGCCATCGGACTGGGATGTGCCGGATGCGCCCCGTGCGCTGCTGCTGGACGGGACGGACCTGCGGGACGACGGTGCCCGGGCCGTGGAGCGGATCATCACTGCGCTGCGCACCCACGGTGGCAACCACCTGCCGCCACTGGAGCCGTTCCAGCGCGACCACGCGGTGAAGACCCTGCGCCGCACCCACGAGGCGATCGAGAACCATCAGCTGCTCTCGCGCGAGATCGAGGACGCAGGCAACCAGCTCACCCGGGAGCAGGAGCGGATGCTCGCCCTGCTGCGCTTCCAGCGTCGTGCGCAGGTGGTGGGCGGGGCCGGCTCCGGCAAGACCCATCTGGCGCTGATGAAGGCCCGCGCCCTCACCCAGGAGGGGAAGCACACCGCCCTGCTGTGCTACTCGCGGGGCCTGGCCCGGCACTTCCAGCTGCTGACCGCCACCTGGCCGGCGCGGGATCGCCCGGCGTACGTGGGGCTGTTCCACGACCTGCCCGTCAGCTGGGGTGCACCCCCGGAGGGTGAGTACGAGGGCGAGGTCGCGCAGTACTACGAGGAGTTCCTGCCCGCCCAGCTGCGGGAGCTGGCCGCCACCCGCCCGGCGGACGACCTGTTCGACGCGATCGTGGTGGACGAGGCGCAGGACTTCGCCGACCTGTGGTGGGAGGGCCTGCGGCCCTGCTTGGTGGACCCCGACGACTCCGGCGCCTCGGTGCTGTTCGTGTTCACCGACGAGCACCAATCGGTGTTCGACCGCGACGGCCGCGCACCCATCACCCTGAGCCCCTTCCCGCTGGACGACAACCTGCGCAACACCCGCACCATCGCCCGCACCTTCGCACCGCTCACCCCGGTGGAGCAGAACGCCCGGATGGACGAAGGGGTGCCGGTGCGGTTCGTCCCCTGCGCCACCGAGGACGCGGTCACCATGGCCGACGACCAGGTGGAGGCCCTGATGGACGAGGGCTGGGACCCCGGTGACATCGCGCTGCTGACCACGGGCCGACGCCACCCCGAGCAGCGCGAGCGCATCGACCACTTCGGGTACGACGGGTACTGGGACGAGTTCTTCGCCGCGGAGGACGTGTTCTACGGGCACGTACTGAACTTCAAGGGTCTGGAGCGCCGGGCGGTGGTGCTGTCGGTCAACGGCTTCCAGCACTGGGACCGGTCCCCGCACCTGCTGTATGTGGGGCTGTCCCGGGCCCGGTCGCTGCTGGTGGTCGTCGGCGACCCGGAGCTGATCCGCGATTCGGTGGGCGATGCGGTGGTGGAGCAGGTCACAGGGTCCGCGCAGCGATAGTCTCGGGAGGGTCACCCGCTGCGAGAGGACCGTGCGATGTCCCTGCTCACCCCCGCCATGAACGAGACCCTGGACCGGATCCAGGAGTGGCAGGAGCCCCTGCTGAAGGACCTCCACCAGAATCCCGAGCTGTCGATGATGGAGGAGCGCACCTGCGGGATCGTCACCGAGCGCCTCACCGACCTCGGCTACGAGGTGCACCAGATCGGCGGCGGCGTGGTGGGCGTGCTGGCCAACGGTGAGGGCCGTGTGGTGCTGCACCGGGCCGACATGGACGCCCTGCCGATCCGTGAGGACTCGGGCCTGGACTACGCCTCCACCGCCACCGGGACGGACCTCGCCGGTGCGCAGCAGCCGGTGATGCACGCCTGCGGGCACGACTTCCACGTCGCCACCGGCCTGGGTGCGGCGGCGGTCCTGGCGGAGAACCGCAAGGACTGGTCGGGTACCGCGGTGATGCTGTTCCAGCCCGGCGAGGAGTTCGGCGACGGCGCCCGCAGGTGTTCGGCAGTGGCTCCCACGGCTCCATGCCCCACCTGGGTGTGGACCCGGTGGTGCTGGCCGCGAAGATCATCGTCAGCATCCAGACCCTGGTCTCCCGCGAGATAGCCCCGGGAGAGTTCGGAGTGGTGACCGTGGGGTCGATGCACGCCGGCAGTTCCGCCAACGTGATCCCGGACAGCGCCACGCTGAAGCTGAACTTCCGTGCCTACAGCGAGGAGGTGCTGCAGCTCCTGGTCGAGGGGATGGAGCGGATCGTCCGGGCCGAGTGCGAAGCCGCGCAGTCCCCCCGCGAGCCGCACTTCGAGACCATCGCCGAGTACCCCGTCACCGACAACGACCCGGCCGCCACCGCGGCGGTGCGCTCGGCCCTGGTCGATCACTTCGGTGAGGACCGGGTGGAGGAGATGGACCCGGCCACCGCCTCAGAGGACTTCTCGATCATCCCGGACGCGTTCGGGGTCCCCTACTGCTACTGGGGCTTCGGCGGCTACGCGGAGGGCAGCGAGGTGCTCCCCAACCACAGCCCGAAGTGGGCCCCGGACCTGCAGCCCACCCTGCGCACCGGCACCGAGGCCGCTGCGGCCGCGATCCTGGGCTGCTGGCCAGCGGGATCTGATCCGGGAGTTCGGGGCCCGGCAGTCCGTGCGCCGGGCCCGCCCACGGGCATACATCTGCTGCCGCGAAGGTCACGAAGCGGTCACGGAGTCCTGCCGCACCCTGTTGACAGATATCGGATAACCGCTAGGTTGGGTGCATGTCATCGCCGACATTGTCGAGCACTGCAGCCATCGGTCGCGCCGGGACGCGCGGCCGCAAGGAGCTGCTGGGCACACAGGTCGAGAACCGGATCCGCGCCTACATCGCGGAACGCGGCCTGATCGAGGGGGACGACCTGCCCTCGGAGGGCCAGATCGCCACCGACCTCGGAGTCTCCAAGAGCACCGTGCGGGAGTCGGTACGACGCCTGGAAGCACTGGGGCACATCCGGGTGGTGCACGGCGTGGGCCTGCGCGTGGGGAAGTTCAGCATCCGCCCCGTGGTGCGGGCACTCCCCTACGACCTGCTGGACCGCACCCGAGGCCTGACCGACATCCTCGAGGTGCGCACCGTGATCGAGGAGAACTTCCTGGTGCGCTCCGCCGCGCATATGACCGAGGCCCACCTCGCGGCGCTCGAGAGCATCGTGGCGCAGATGGAGGCCACCAGCAGCGGCGGTGAGGTGGACCCGCACCTGGATGCCGCCTTCCACCGTGCGCTGTACGAGCCCATCGACAACCGCCTGGTAATGGACCTGATCAGCACCTTCTGGGAGCTGTTCGACTCCGCTCGCCACGCCGTCGAGTTCACCAGCAACTTCCGCGCCGTCCAGGAGCACCGCGAGATCGTCGAGGCGCTCCGCGAGGGCGACGAGCAGCGCATCCGCACCGCAATACGCGACCACTTCCGCCAACTCGAGGACGAGCTGGCCCGCTTCACCCTCGAGCACCCCCGGCCCGACCTCCTCCACCCAGCCGAGCACCGCACCGACGAACCGAACCAGGAGCAGTCATGAGCCTCACCGGGATCTTCCCCGCCCTCATCACGCCGTACGACGCCGACGGCGCGGTCTCACCGACGATCAACCGGCGCCTGGTGGCCACGCTGAACGCCGAGGGGGCCGACGGCTACTTCGTCTCCGGCAGCTCCGCGGAGTGCTACCTGCTGGACACCCGCGAGCGCATGGAGATCCTCGAGGCCACCGTCGAGGCCGCCGAGGGCCGACCGGTGATCTTCCACGTGGCCGCCACCGACCACCGCTCCACCCTGGAGCACGCCCGCCGCGCCACCGATGCCGGCGCGAGCGCCGTGTGCGCCAACATCCCCACCTTCTTCACCTACTCCGACCAGTCCCTGGCCGCGTACTACCGGGACATCCGCGAGCACACCGAGCTGCCCCTGCTGGCCTACTACATCCCCTCCCAGACCGGCCGCCTGCTCACCGCCGACTTCTTCCTGGACCTCGCCGCCGACAACACCCTGCAGGGCATGAAGTACACCAGCAGTGACCTGGGGATCCTCTCCCGCATCCGCGCCGCCCGGCCGGACTCCTTCACGATCCTCGCCGGTTCCGACGACACCCTGCTGGGCTCTCTGGCCCATGGCGCGAACGGCGGCATCGGCTCCAGCTACAACCTGATCTGCGGGGTGTACGCGGGCATCTACCGTGCCTTCGGCGCCGGTGACCTGGAGGAGGCGCGCCGCCTGCAGTCCGTCTCCATCGCGGTGCTGGAGGAGATGGGCGGCTGGGAGTTCATCTCGTTCCTGAAGTCCGTGCTGCGCTCCCGAGGCCTGGACACCGGCCAGGCCCGCACCCCCATGAGCCCGATCCCCACCGAGCTCGACGACCAGCTGGCCGGGAAGCTCGCGGCCAAGACCCAGCTCGAGCCGTACCTGATCAGTCCCGTCTGACCCCTCTCGCTCCCGACCCCGCCCTTCCGACCCCATCGACCGCCCTCCCGCCATCCCCGACCCGCCATCCCCGACCCCACCGTCGTTCCCGCCGTACTCAACGAGGAGATCACCATGAACACCATCGCCCGCCGTCGTCTGCTCCAACTCGCAGGCCTCTCCGGCCTGACCGCCGCTGCTGCCGCCTGCACCCCCGATGAGGACTCCGGTTCCGGCTCTGGCGGAGGCGGCTCCGACGGGGGCGGCTCCGGTGCCGGCCTCGAGTTCATCTGGCCCGGCACCTCGGATCCCGAGACCGCCGTGGCCAACGACCTCAAGACCGCCATGTCCGAGCAGGGCATCACCATCGAGTACAACTTCCTGTCCTGGAACGACATGCAGCAGCAGCTGTCGGTGCGCATCCAGGCCAACGACGCCCCCGACCTCACCATGACCCAGGACGTCACCGACTGGGTGGCGATGGGTGCGCTGGCCTCGCTGGACGAGCGCACGGCCGAGGTGGACACCTCCCTGTTCCGCCCCGGCACCCTGGAGTACTCCACCGTGGACGGCTCCCTGTACGCCCTGCCGTACTCGGCGCAGTCCTGGACCCTGGTGGTTAACCGGGAACTGGCCGAGGCCGCCGGCATCGACCCCGAGGGCATCGCCACCTATGAGGACATGCAGGCGGCCGCCACCGAGCTCACCGGGGACGGGAAGTACGGCTTCTGCATCCCGATGCAGAACCCCCGCTTCGCGTTCCGCACCTTCATGACCGCCGCCTACGCCAACGGCTTCAACCCCGGTGACTACGCCGAGCCGGAGACCGAGAAGTGGATCCAGACCCTGGAGCACCTGCTGGCCTTCAACGACCTGCGGCCCGACGCCGACAAGGCCTGGGCCTACCCGGAGATGTTCCGCTCCTTCGCCAACGGGGAGACGGCCATGATCGCGGCCGGTTCGTTCTTCACCGCCAACGTGTACGAGCTGAACCCCGAGATCGTGGGCAACTCCGTGCAGATCCCCTACCCGCAGGGCCCCTCCGGCAGTGACAAGTCGGTGCCGATCTCCAACGCCGGGTTCGCCCTGTTCGAGGGCTCGGAGAACCAGGACGCCGGGTGGACGGTGATGGAGGAGCTGCTCAAGCCCGAGTGGCAGGCGCGCCTGACGGCGGTGGCCCACGCCCCCGCCACCACCGACATCACCATCGACGACCTGCGGCCGTGGATCGAGCAGTACTACCCCGATGCCGTCGAGGGCCACGTGGCGCACTGCGAGGCGCAGATGAGCATCGCGGACGAGCGCGGCACCGAGCTGCAGAAGATCCCCGGCCAGCCGGCCATCGAACCGGAGTTCCAGATCATCTTCAACGAGTTCATCGCCGGGTCGATCGACGCCGCCGGGGCCGTGGAGAAGATGAGCGAGCGCTTCGCCTCCGTCGCGGGTTGAGCCATGGCGGCCCCGACCCTGGACAAGGCTGACCCGCGCCCTCCCCGCCAGCGCACGGGGAAGGTGCGGCTGCGCAGCTGGTACGACAAGACCGGCTTCTGGCTGCTGCTCCTGCTGCCGGTGCTGATCACGCTCGCGGTGTTCCAGTTCTACCCGCTGCTGGAGACGCTGCGCATGGGCTGGACCAACGAGGGTGCTCGCACCGTGGACCCCGGCTTCGTGGGCGCCCAGAACTTCGAGCGGCTGCTCACCGAGGACCCCCACTTCTGGGGCATCGTGCGCAACAGCTTCATCTGGGTGTTCACCTCGGTGATCCTGCAGCTGGTGATCGGCACCCTCGCCGCCCTGGTGCTGAACTCGAGGATCAGGCTGCGCTCGGTGTGGCGCGGGCTGCTGATGGTGCCGTGGGTGACGCCCACCGTGGTGGTGGGCGTGATCTGGCGGTGGATCTTCGAGGGATCCAACTCGGGCCTGGCGAACTTCTTCCTGACCAGGCTGGGGGTGTTCGACCAGCCCACCGTGTTCCTGGCCTCGGACTTCTGGGTGTGGCCGGTGCTGCTGTTCGCCTCCACCTGGAAGGGCGTGCCGTTCGTGACGCTGCTGGTGCTGGCCGCACTGCAGGGCGTCCCGAAGGACCTGCACGAGTCCGCGGCGGTGGACGGTGCCGGGCCGGTCAAGCGGTTCTTCCACGTCACGATCCCGTCGATCCGCGGCACCCTGTTCACCACCGGGATGATCTCCCTGGTGACCACCTGGTTCAAGTTCGAGCTGATCTGGGCACTGACCAACGGTGGCCCCGGCTTCGCCACCTCCATCCTGCCCACCTACGTGTACACCTGGGCGTTCAACCGCCTGGAGTACGGGATGGCGGGCGCGGTGGCCACGCTGGCGCTGGTGATCATCTTCGTGGTCGCCGCGATGTACGCCCTGCTGTTCCGCGAGAAGGAGTCCTGAGATGACCACGTCCCAGGTCACCGGTGAGGTGATCACCCCGCGCAAGCAGAAGGTGCGGCCACTGGAGGTGCTGGGCCGGTACACGGCCCTGTTCGTGCTGATGGCGTTCCTGCTGCTGCCGGCGGCATGGATGGCGTTCTCCTCACTGAAGCCCAACTCGATGCTGTTCGGCGCCACCCCCGACTTCTCACTAGAGGGGGTGAGCCTGGACAACTACCGCTGGGCGCTGCGCCCCGACGGCATGGACATGGGCCAGCTGCTGATCAACACCTTTTCCACCAACCTGATGTCGGCCCTGCTCACCACCGCATTCTGCGCGGTCGCCGGGTACGGGCTGGCCCGCTACAAGGGCGGACTGGCCCGGGCGCTGGTGGCGTTCCTGGTGATCTCCCAGATGATCCAGGGCCCGATGATCATGGTGCCCTGGTACCAGATCGCCGCCACCCTGGACCTGATCAACACCCGCGAGGTGCTGGTGCTGATCTACCAGACCCTCACCATCCCCGCCGCGATCTGGCTGATGGCCGGGTTCTACCGGGCGATCCCGGTGGAGCTGGAGGAGGCCGCCGCGATGGACGGCTGCTCGAAGCTGGGCACCTTCTGGCGGATCATCCTGCCGCTGTCCCTGCCGGGGCTGGCGGCGATCTCCCTGTACGCCTTCATCCTGGGCTGGAACGACTACCAGTACGCGCTGATCCTCACCAGCTCCGAGTACTCCAAGACCCTGCAGATCGGCATCGCGCAGGTGATGAACTCTATCGGCGCCACCAACTGGGGCGGCATCCTCGCCGCGGGCACCATCGCGGTGATCCCCGCGGTGATCCTGTTCTCCCTGGTGCAGAAGACCCTCATCTCCGGCCTGACAGCGGGGTCGGTGAAGGGCTGATGTCCTCCCGAGTCCGGCTGGAGGAGATGGCCTCCCGCACCCGTGCTCTGCTGGAGGCGGTGCCGGAAGGCGCAGCTCCCTATGTCGCGGTCGACGGGGATGTGGCCGCCGGTGCCGTGCGAGGCTCCCGCACTCCCCCGTGGACCCTGGGGTTCTGGCTGGGGCAGCTGCACCTGACCGAGGCCGTGCTACCGGATCCGGCAGTGCGGCATCGGCTGGATGCAGAGCAGGAGCAGCTATGCTCCCTGGTGCTCGACCGTGGCCCCGAGTTCGACCACGACCTGGGCTTCCTGATGATCCTGGGGCCGCTGGCAGACGAACAGGCAGGTCGCGGGCAGGGAGAGCCCTTCGGGGCCAGCAGCCGGTACCGTCGGCCGCTCCAGACGGCCTGCGAGGCACTCGCCGGGCGCTACAACGAGCGCGGCCATTTCCTGCGGGCCCACGGCTGGGAGGGCTCCGGCGGTGAGCACATCGACCAGCCGGGCGACAACGACGGACCCGCCGGCAGGTTCATCGCCGACACCTGGATGAACCTGCCGCTGCTTCTGTGGGGAGCGCGCGCGTTCGACCGGCCCGCCTGGGCACAGGTGGCGCTGGGCCATGCGCGCACGGCGCGGGAACTGCTCACCGGGGCCGATGGCTGGGTGCTGCACGGGTTCGAGATCGACCCCGCTACCGGCGAGCGCCGCGGGCCCTCCACCATTCAGGGCGCCTCCCCCACCAGCCCCTGGTCACGCGCCCAGGCGTGGACGGTGTACGGGATGGAGCTGTCGGCACGGATGCTCGGGGCCGATGGGCACCTTCCCCGCGGCGGGGCCGAGCTGTGGCGGGCGGAGGCGGCTCAGCTCGCGGCGCAGTTCCTCGCGCACTCCCTTCCCTCCGGGGTAGCGCCGTGGGACTTCTCGATGCCGCAGGGAGATCGCACGGTGCCGGACACGTCGGCTTCGGCGATCGTGCTGGCGGCCCTCGAGGGCTGGGCCGCCGTGGGGTCGGGTGCAGCGACGGCCGCAGAAGGCATGACGGACCGGGCTGCGTCGCTCGATGCCGCTCTGCGGCCGTGGTCCTCTCCGGGGCGTGCCGGGACGGGCCTGCTGGGCGGTGGGTGCTACTACTTCCCGGCCGGCCGGGGCATCGACGAGCCCTGCGCGTGGGGCGACTACTTCTGGATGGAAGCGGCTGCGCGCCGCTGCGGCCTGACGGTGCCGTACGACCTCTGACCGGGCGCACGAGACCGAGAGGGCAGGGACGCAAGAGCCCGCGGACCGGGGCACGCGGCCGCGAGCTGCGTCCCCTGGTGATGCGTGGGTCCCCCGACCACCGCATCGACCACGCTCGCGACCTCGTACCGGTCCTTCCTGCTGCAACAGGGCTCTCCCGCACCCGGTATCGGTAATCTACGCGGCCCTCCGCTGCCGTGCGATGGGTTGAACTGCACGGGGAGTTCTCCCCATGGCGACCCCTGCGCGGGCATATCGCCGTCGGTACCAGGTACCGGCCCGGGGTGATCTGTGACGCTCCGTGTCATCGCGATGTTCCCGACCATGCCGAGCAGTGCCATACTGCCCATAGTTTCCCTTTGCATAGCCGAAAGCACTGATGATGACGACGAGCGATGCTCTCCCGGTCGAGGCCGCGGTCTCGCTGGACGACCGCACCGCCCGGACCCCCCTCTGGCGCGCGTTCCTGCGGCCCGTCCCGGCGGCCGCTGCCGTGGTCGTCGCGGTGAGCCTGCTCGCTGCGGTGTTCGCCCCGCAGCTCAGCGCCCTGTCCGGCAACGACCCGTTCACCTACCACCCCGAGGCCCTCGGCCCCGACACCGCTCCGCTGGGCGCATTCGGCGGTGTCAGCACCGATCACTGGTTCGGGGTGGAGCCCGGCACCGGCCGCGACCTGTTCTCCCTGGTGGTCCACGGCGCCCGGGTGTCCCTGCTGGTGGGCATCGCCTCCACCTTGCTGGCCACCGTCATCGGCGTGGTCCTCGGGATCGTGGCCGGCGCCGTCGGCGGGTTCGTCGAGAAGCTCGTGGAGGTGGCCACAGACGTCACCCTGGGCTTCCCCTTCCTGATCTTCGCGATCGCCCTCAGCGCCCTGTTCCCGCTCCAGGCCCCCCGCGCCCTTCTGCTCACCCTGGTCATCGGCATGTTCGGCTGGCCGGGCATCGCCCGCGTGGTCGCCGCCGAGACCCGGGTGATCGTGCGTCAGCCGTACGTGGTGGCCTCCCGCGTGATGGGGGCACGCCTGGCCCACGTGCTGCGGCACCAGGTGCTGCCCAACGTCGCCTCCACCGTGATCGTCTACTCCTGCATCTCCCTGCCCGGCCGCATCAGCGCCGAAGCCACCCTGTCGTTCCTCGGCGTCGGCGTGCTGCCGCCCACCCCCTCCTGGGGCCGGTCGATCGGTGACGCCATCAGCTGGCTGCTGGTGGACCCCGCCTTCCTGCTGTTCCCCGCAGCGGCCCTGTTCCTGGTGACCTTCTCCTTCAACATCTTGGGCGACACCCTGCGCGACGCCCTCGACCCCCGGGGGGCACAGCGATGATCCCCGCCCTGCAGCGTGTGGCCCGCAGCGTGTTGGTGCTGCTGGTGGTCATGACACTCACCTTCGCGATCTTCTACCTCGCCCCCATCGACCCTGCCCTGCAGATGTGCGGCAAGCCCTGCTCCCCGGAGGACCTCGAGGCCGCCCGCGGCTTCATGGGCTTCGACCAGCCGTGGTTCGTCCAGCTGGGCACCTTCCTGGTGGCGATCTTCACCGGGCGCACCTTCGGCTCGGCCGAGGTGGCCGTCCAGTGCGCCGCCCCCTGCCTGGGGTACTCCTTCCAGCTGCACCAGTCGGTGACCGAGCTGATCGTGGACCGCTTCCCGGTCACGTTCTCGATCGCCCTGGGTGCCGTCGCGCTGCAGGCACTGTTCGGGATCGCCGCCGGGGCGCTGGCCGCCCGCCGCCAGGGAGGCATCCTGGACCGCACCGTGACCGGGGTGTCCGTGGTCGCGGCCTCCGCCCCCGCCTTTGTGGTGGGCCTGCTGGCGGTGGTGGTGTTCGCCCTGCAGCTGGACCTGCTGCCCAGCGGCGGCTACGAGCCCTTCACCGAGAGCCCCCTGCAGTGGGCCCGCCACCTGGTTCTGCCCTGGATCACCCTGGCCTTCCTCAACGGCGCCGTGTACGCACGCCTGGTGCGCTCCTCGATGATCGAGCAACTGGGCCTGGACTACGCGCGCACCGCACGGGCCGCCGGCCTGCCCGAACGGCGCATCGACCGGTACGCGCTGCGGAACCTCGCACTGCCCCTGACCACCCTGATCGCCCTGGACATCGGGGCACTGCTGGGCGGCTCCGTCATCACCGAGCGGATCTTCGGCCTGCCGGGCCTGGGCGCGCTGCTGCTGGACGCGACCTCCACCGCCGACCTGCCGGTGATCGTGGGCACCACCCTGGTGGGCTCCCTGCTGATCGTCCTGGCGAACCTCTGCGCGGACCTCGCCCGCCCCCTGCTGGACCGGCGCCTCGCCGCCACCGGCAGGCGCACCTCCGCCCTGTCGGACCCGACCGATCCCACCGACCCCGACAGCCTGGCCGACCCCGTCGACCCCACCGAAGCCTCGAGCCCCGTCGACCCCACCGAAGCCTCGAGCCCCGTCGATCCCACGCATCGGACCACCCCGTCCGATCCGAAAGCCCCCACCCCTCAGGAGACATCCTCATGACCTCGTCGCCCCGCCCCGGTTCGTCCTTCTCCCGCTCTCGCTTCACCCGCCGGAACATGCTGCTGGCCACCCCTGTCGTGCTGGGCACCGGGGCCCTCGCCGCCTGCTCCAGCGGCGGCTCCGAGGGCTCCGGCAGCTCCGGTTCCGACGGCGGCGTAGCCACCGGCGGCGGAGCCACCGGCGGCACCCTGACCATCTACACCACCGGTGAGGAGATGAGCTTCGACCCGGCCACCAGCCAGAGCCTCGCGATCACCTCCCTGGGCCTGACCGCACGCCGGCTCACCGCCTGGAAGACCTCCCCGGACGCCCCCACCGAGCTGATCCCCGACCTCGCCACCGACACCGGCACCCCCTCCGAGGACGGGAAGACCTGGACCTTCACCCTGCAGGAGGGACTGAAGTTCGAGGACGGCACCCCCATCACCGCCGCGGCCGTGAAATACGGACTGGAGCGGTCCTTCGCCCCCGAGCTCACCGGTGGCCTCTCCTACCACAAGGTGCTGCTGGAGGGCGGCGAGGACTACGCGGGGCCGTTCTCCGGTGAGCACCTGGACTCCATCGAGGCCGTCGACGACCTCACCCTGGTGCTGCACCTGAACCGCCCCTACGGCGACTTCGGATGGGTGGCCTCCAACCCCGCCTTCGCCCCGGTCCCGGAGGACTCCGGCCAGCCGGAGACCTACGCCACCCAGCCCGTCACCAGCGGCCCCTACCGCGTGGAGTCCTACTCCCCCGGCGCCCAGGCCGTGCTGGTGCGCAACGAGCACTGGGACGCAGGCACCGACCAGGCCCGCGCCGGCGGACCCGACACCATCGAGTTCGCGCTGGCCCAGGATGCGAGCGTGGTGGCGCAGTCGATCATCGCCGACCGCTCCGACGCTCAGGACTCGTTCCTGGCCAGCTTCGTGCCCACCGCCCAGCTGGTCCAGGCCCGCAACGACCCGAAGGTGGGCGATCGCCTGGTCACCTCCGGTCCGGGTGCCCTGGAGTACCTGGTGCTGAACACCGAATCGGAGGCCCTGAAGGACGTCAACATCCGCAAGGCGCTGCAGTACGCCGTGGACAAGGAGGCGTACCGCACCGCGAAGGGCGGGGAGATCTCCGGTGACTTCGCCACCACCCTGATCACCCCGGGCATCGCCGGGCGCGAGGAGTACAACCTGTACGCCGAGGCCCCCTCCGGTGACGCCGAGGAGGCGAAGCGCCTGCTGGCCGAGGCCGGGGCACAGGACCTGTCGCTGCGCCTGGTCATCAGGGACGACCAGACCGCGGCCGCCGAGTCGATCCAGCAGGCCCTCACCCGGGTCGGGATCAGCGTGACCATCCAGCCGTTGGATGCGAACGCCTACCAGTCCGAGGTGACCGCGGGCGACGGCAGCGCCTACGACATGGTGCTCAGCTCCTGGCAGCCCGACATGCCCTCCCCCAACGCCAACCTCACCCCGCTGTTCGAGTCCACCCAGATCGGCAACGGCAACTACAACCTGGCGCGGTATGCGAACGAGGAGGTGGACGCGGCACTGCTGGAGGCCTCCTCCACCCTCGACGCCGACGAGGCCGGTGCCAAGTGGGCGGCTGTGGACAAGAGGATCATGGAGGACTCCCCCGTGGTGCCGCTGATCTACTCGAAGAACTCCTTCATCCACGGCTCGGGGGTGGAGAACTTCGTGATCGGTCAGTTCCCCGCCTACCCGAATTACCTCACCACCACCCTGAAGGCATGAGCGACAGCACCCACACGACCGACGTCGGCCCCGCGCAGGACCCCGGCCCCACGCAGGACCCGGACCTGCTGGCCCTGCGGGACCTCCGGGTCAGCATCGCCGGCAGGCCGATCCTGAAGGGCCTGGACCTCACGGTGCGCGCCGGTCGGATCACCGCCCTGGTGGGCGAGTCCGGCTCCGGGAAGTCGATGACGGCGCTGGCCACCATCGGCCTCGCACCCGGCAGTGCGCAGGTGACCGGCAGCGCCCGCCTGCGGGGCGAGGAGCTGCTGGGCAGGTCGCCCCAGCAGATGCGCCGCACCCGCGCCGGGGGCATCGGGATGATCTTCCAGGAGCCGGGGCAGTCGCTGTCACCGGTGATGAAGGTCAGCGCCGTCTTCCGCGACGTGCTCGGGGTGCGCGAGGACATCCGCTCCCGCGCACGGGCCTCTGAGCGCACCCGGGAGCTGCTGGCCTCGGTGGGCCTGCCGGACCCGGACCGCACCGCCTCCTCGTACCCGCACGAGCTCTCCGGCGGTGAGCTGCAGCGGGTGGTGATCGCGCTCGCGCTCAGCGGGGACCCGGCGCTGCTGATCGCCGACGAGCCCACCACCGCGCTCGACGTCACGGTGCAGCGCGGGGTGCTGGACCTGCTCACCCGCATCGTGCGCGAGCGCGGCATCGGGATCCTGCTGATCACGCACGACATGGGCGTGGTGGGCGAGATCGCCGACGACGTGGTGGTGCTGGAGGGCGGCGAGGTGCGCGAGACCGGCACCCTCCAGCAGGTACTCAGCGCTCCCACCGCCCCGTACACGCAGGCGCTGCTGTCGGCCGTGCCTCGACTGTCGCACAGCCTCGAGCGGGCGGCAGTGCGGTCGGACGCCGAGCAGGAGGGCGGTGCCGCCACGCAGGGCGACAGCGACCCATCCCGCGGGGCCGCAGCATCGGAGCCCCCGGTGGTGCGCGTCGAGGGCCTGTCGGTCCGGTACCACCGCCGCGGTGGGTCCCACCTGGCGCTGGACGACGTGGGCTTCGAGATCGATCGCGGGCAGATCCACGGCCTGGTGGGCGAGTCGGGCTCGGGCAAGTCCACCTGGGGGAAGGCCCTGGTGGGGCTGGTGCCGGCCGAGGCACGCGTTCTCGAACTGGACGGGACGGACTCCCGCAGCCTCTCCCCCGCGGCGCGCCGGGCGGTGTATGCGCGGGCCGGCCTGGTGTTCCAGGACCCGGCCTCGTCGCTGAACCCGCGCCGCACCGTGGGGTGGAGCATCGGCGAGCCCCTGCACCTGGCCGGCGGGGTGGCGCGCGCCGACGTGGACCGACGGGTGCGGCACGCCCTGGAGCAGGTGCGTCTGCCCGCGTCCTACGCGCAGCGGCTGCCCCATGAGCTCTCCGGCGGGCAGCGGCAGCGGGTCTCGATCGCCCGCGCGCTGATCCTGCAGCCCTCCCTGCTGATCGCCGACGAACCCACCAGCGCCCTGGACGTCACCGTGCAGGCGCACGTGATCGAGGTGTTGCGCGAGGCCATTGAGGAGGCGCGCTTCGCCTGCGTGTTCATCAGCCACGATCTCGCGGTGGTGGGTTCGCTCGCTGATCACGTGACGGTGCTGCGCCGCGGCCGGGCCGTGGAGCAGGGCACCGTGCAGCAGGTGCTGGGCAGCCCCCGGCACGAGTACACCCGGGCGCTGCTGGAGAGCGTGCCGGATCCGGCCCGCCGACTGCGCGAGAGCGGTCGAGCCGCCGCCTGAGGTCCAGCCGCTCGAGGCCCGGCCTCTCAGGCTCGCCCCCGCAGGTTCGCCGGGTCGAGCTCGCCAGATCAGGCTCGCCCCCGCAGGTTCGCCGGGTCGAGCTCGCCAGATCAGGCTCGCCCCCCTCAGGTTCGCCGGGTCAGGCTCGCCCACTGAGGGACGCGGACTCGCGCCCCCGGGTCACTTCACGCCCAAGCCGCACGCGGCCAGGAACTCACGGGTGGCGATCGCATTGGGCAGCGGCAGGGCCGGATCGCAGGGGTACAAGTCCTGCTCGCAGATCACGTACAGCTCTTTGTCCATCGCCGCCAGGCGCTGCACCAGCTGCCGCATGTCCGGCAGACCCGCGGGGGGACGCACCGAGGCGCCCTTGGCGACGGCTTCGCCGAAGGGCCAGTCCTTCTCGTGCGCCTCCCGGGTGATGTCCGGGTCGAAGGCCTTGATGTGCACGTAGCCGATCCGCTCCGGGTACTCGTCGATCATGCCGACGGGGTCCCCACCGCCGTACACGATGTGCCCGGTGTCCAGGCAGAAGCTCACCAGCTCGGGGTCCGTCGCCTCGAACACCCGGGCGATCTCCTCCGGGGTCTCGATGTGGCTGTCCCCGTGGGGGTGCAGCACCATCGTCAGCCCGTAGTCCTCCCTCATGATCCGGCCCAGCTCGTTGGCATTGGTGACATACCGCTGCCAGGCCTCCCCGGTGAGCTCCCGATCGTCGGTGAACTCCCAGGTCTTCTCGTCGCGATACATCGGCGGCAAGTGCACCATGTACTCCGCGCCCACGGCAGCGTGGGTCTCGGCGATCGCGCGGAAGGTGCGCTCGGTCTCCGGCCAGGCCTCCTCCTTGTGCAGGATGCCCCACCCGGTGCCGGCCACCACCCGGAAGCCGTGCTCGTCCATCACGGACTGCAGCTCACGCGCGTCCTTCGGGAAGTAGCCCCACGGCCCCGTCTCCATCACCGAGAAGCCCGCCTGGGCCATCTCCCCCAGGGCGGTGCGCCAGGGGATCTGCTTCTCGTCCTCCGGGAACCACACGCCCCACTGGTCCGGGCACACCCCGATGGTGAGCTTGTCGTAGGGCGCCTCGGGGTTGCGGGCCTTGGACGGCGGGTTGGGGATCGTGGCAGGGTCGGGGGTCGTCATGACGGGCTCCTTCGCAGGTCGTGGACGGGGCGTGGGTGCGAGACCCGGGTCAGTCGTGGGTCGGGAAGCTCATCGAGCTCTCCAGGTGCTCGTCCTGGTGGGGCCAGCGGGTGGTGATGGCCTTCTGGCGGGTGTAGAACCGCACCGCCTCGGGGCCGTGCGCGTGGTACTCGCCGAACAGGGAGTCCTTCCAGCCGCCGAAGGAGTAGTAGCCCACGGGGGTGGGGATCGGCACGTTGATGCCGATCATGCCCACCTGGACCTCCTCCTGGTAGCGGCGGGCGTAGTGCCCGGAGCCGGTGAAGATCGCGGTGCCGTTGCCGAAGGGCGAGGAGTTGACCAGCTCGAGGGCCTCGTCGAAGTTGTCCACCCGCATCACCACCAGCATCGGGCCGAACACCTCCTGGGTGTAGGTGTCGTGGTCACGCGGCACGTCTGTGAGAACCACGGGGCCCACGAAGTTGCCGTTCTCGTGGCCCTCGACGACCAGGCCGCGGCCGTCCACCACCACGGTGGCACCGGCCTGCTCGGCCTCGTCGGTCATGCGGATCACGCGCTCGCGGGCGTCGGGGGTGATTACCGGCGGCAGGTCGGTCTTCTCGTCGGAGCCGGGGCCCACCACCAGCTTCTCGGCCTCGGCCTTGATGGCCTCGAGGAACTTCTCGTGCACATCGCCCACGGTAACGGCGACGGGGACGGCCATGCAGCGCTCACCGGCAGAGCCGAAGGCACCGGAGGCGATCTGCCCGGCGGCGAACTCGACGTTCGCATCCGGCATCACCACGGCGTGGTTGTTCGCACCGCCCAGGGCCTGGACCCGCTTGCCGGTGGCGGCGGCGGTGTCGTGCACGTGCTTGGCGATCGGGGTGGAGCCCACGAAGGACACCGCGGAGATCCCCTCATGGGCGCACAGGGCGTCGACGACCTCCTTGCCGCCCTGGACCACCTGGAACACGCCGTCGGGCAGGCCGGCCTCCTGGTACAGGCGGGCCACGATGCTGGAGGCGGAGGGGTCGCGCTCCGAGGGCTTCAGCATGAACGCGTTGCCGGTGGCGATGGCGATGGGGTGCATCCAGAACGGCACCATGGCCGGGAAGTTAAACGGGGTGATCCCGGCGACCACACCGAGGGGCTGGCGCATGGTGTGGGCGTCCACGCCGGTGGAGACGTTCTCGGAGAACTCGCCCTTGAGGTCCTGGGTGATGGAGGTGGCGAACTCGAGGGTCTCCAGGCCACGGGCGATCTCACCCTTCGCGTCGGCGATGGTCTTGCCGTGCTCGCGGGTGATCACCTCGGCGATCTCCTCGGTGTGCTCGACCATCAGCTGCCGCATGCGGTACAGGATCTGGGTGCGCTTGGACAGGGAGGAGAGGCCCCAGTCCTTCTGGGCCTCGCGGGCGGTCTGGACGGCGCGGTCCACGGTGGCGGTATCGCCCAGGTGCAGGGTTCCCACCTGCTGGCCGGTGGCGGGGTCGAAGATCTCCTGGGTGGTGCCGGATCCGTCGGCCTCCTGGCCTGCGATCCAGTTCTTCACGTCGTACATGGTCTCGGTTCTCCTCGTTGGGTGGTGGATCGTGGGGCCGCCCCGATCGAGACTTCGATTGTGGGGGGTATTCGTCCCCATTCCCCTCAAAATCGACGTCTCGGTGTGGGGCGAGCTGGTGGGGCGGGCTGGTGGGGCGGGCTGGATGCGGGCGGGGCGGTGCGGGCGGGCTATCGGAGTGGGTCAGAGGTAGTGGCGCTGGGGCTCAAGGGCCTGCTCGTACTCGGTGCGGGCCTGCCGGGTGCTCTCCAGGGTGGAGACTGCGGCCACCGGCACGTCCCACCAGCTGTTGCCGGGCGGGTTCGGGCCGTACAGGTCGGTGTTGACCACGATGGCGGTGGCCTGGTCGCGGGTCTCGGCGCGGCGGTAGGCCTCGCGGAAGGCGGCGGTGTCGCTGACCTCCTCCACCTCGATCCCGTAGGAGCGGATGTTGGCGGGGATGTCGAAGGGCAGCTTCTCGCCGTCCAGCAGGCCGCTGTCCTGGTTGCGCATGCGGTACTTGGTGCCGAAGCGCTGGGAGCCGCGGGACTCGGACAGGGCCCCGATGGAGGACCAGCCGTGGTTCTGCAGGATCACCAGGATCACCTTCATCCGCTCGGCGACGATGGTGGCGATCTCCTGCGGGGCCATCTGGAAGGTGCCGTCGCCGATGATCGCGACCACCTCGCTGTCCGGGCGGGCCATCTTCGCGCCCAGGGAGGCGGGCAGCTCGTAGCCCATGCACGAGTAGCCGTACTCCAGGTGGTACTGGATCGGGGAGCGGGCCTTCCACAGGGCCTGCAGGTCACCGGGCATGGACCCGGCGGCGTTGATCAGGATGTCCTCATCACCCATCAGGTCGTTCAGGGCCCCGAAGATCTCGGTCTGGGCCGGCAGCTCCTGGTCGTGCGGCTCGAAGCAGTGCTTGACGAGCTCCTCCCACTCGGCGCGCAGCTGCCGGGCGCGCTCGCCGTGCTCAGCCGGCGCCGTCCAGCCCTCGAGTGCTGCGGCCAGGGCCTCGAGGCCTGCGCGGGCGTCGGTGACCACCATGGTGGCGGAGTGCTTGGCGGCGTCGAAGGCCTTGACGTTGAGGTTCACGAACCGCACCCCGGGGTTGCGGAAGGCGGTGTGGGAGGCGGTGGTGAAGTCGGTGTAGCGGGTGCCCACGCCGATCACCACGTCGGCCCCTGCGGCCAGCTCGTTGGCGGCGTTGTTGCCGGTGGCGCCCACGCCGCCGATGCACAGCGGGTGGTCGGCGCTGAGCGCGCCCTTGCCGGCCTGGGTGTCCAGCACCGGGATGCCGGTGGCGTCGGTGAAGGAGGCCAGGGCCTCGCTGGCCTCGGAGTAGATGGCGCCGCCGCCGGCGATCAGCACCGGCTTCTTGGCGGAGCGGATCACCTCTGCGGCGCGGTCCAGGGCGGCGGGCTCGGGGACCGGGCGGGCCACGTGCCAGGTGCGCTCGCGGAAGAACTCCAGAGGCCAGTCGAAGGCCTCGGCCTGCACGTCCTGCGGGAGGGAGAGGGTGACGGCGCCGGTCTCGGCAGGGTCGGTGAGCACTCGCATGGCCTGCAGGGCCGCGGGGATCAGCTGCTCGGGGCGGGAGATGCGGTCGAAGTAGCGGGAGACGGGCCGGAAGGCGTCGTTGACGGACACATCGCCGCCGGTCTCGTCCTCCAGCTGCTGCAGCACGGGGTCCACGGTGCGGGTGGCGAAGATGTCGCTGGGCAGCAGCAGCACCGGGATGCGGTCCACGGTCGCGAGGGCCGCACCGGTGACCATGTTGGTGGAGCCGGGGCCGATGGAGGCGGTGCAGGCGAAGGTCTGCATCCGGTTCTTGGTGCGCGCGTAGGCGACGGCGGTGTGCACCATGTTCTGCTCGTTGCGTGCCTGGTAGAACGGCATCTGGCCCTCGCCCTCGGCGGGGTCGATGGCGTTCTCCAGCAGGGCCTGGCCCAGGCCCGCCACGTTGCCGTGGCCGAAGATGCCGAAGGTGCCGGGGATGAAGCGCTCACGGATGCCGTCGCGCTCGGCGTACTGGGCGGCGAGGAAACGCACCAGGGCCTGGCCGACGGTCAATCGCACGGTGCCCTGCGACGGGTCCTGATGGGTGACGCTCATGCTGCCTCCGGGGGTGGGCCGCCTCGTGGGGCAGGGCGGCGTCGAGGGTGGCCCGTCGCGGGACCGGCCGGGCACGGTATCGGCTCGGCACGGGATCGGCCCGACAGGAATTCGTGTTCCCCCAGCATGCCGAGGATGACACGCGCCTGTCAACGCTATGTCCGTACAAGTAGTGCCCCACCGGCCGGCCGGACGGCCGACGGGGCAGGAAAGATTGCACTTCCGACCCAGCCCCCTGCGTGCTAGCGTGACCGCACCGACATCGGCCGCGTAAATTTGTACGGACAATCATGCCCGGCGGGAAGGCCCAGGAACCATGCCCACGAAGAACGCTGAACCCACGCACGGCTCGATGCCCACCGGCGACATCGACATCATCACCTTCGGCCGCAGCGGCGTGGACCTCTACCCCCTGGAGATCGACAAGGGCCTGGAGGACATCACCAGCTTCGGCAAGTTCTTGGGCGGTAGCCCCACCAACGTGGCCGTCGCTGCCGCGAGGCTGGGCCACCACCCCGCGGTGATCACCGGCGTGGGCGATGATCCCTTCGGCCGCTACGTGGTCCAGGAGATGGAGCGCCTGGGCGTCTCGGGCCGGTACGTGGTCACCGACCACGAGCTGGCCACCCCCATCACGCTGTGCGAGATCTTCCCGCCGGACAACTTCCCGCTGTACTTCTACCGCCGTCCCAGCGCCCCTGACCTGCAGGTGCGCCCCGAGCACCTGGATCTCGCGGCGATCAAGGCCGTACCGCTGTTCTGGTTCTCCGGCACGGGACTGTCCGAGGAGCCCAGCCGATCGGCGCACTTCGCGGCGCTGGAGGCCCGGGGCCGCACCACGCACACCGTGTTCGACCTGGACTACCGCCCCATGTTCTGGTCCTCCCCCGAGGACGCCCGCGCCCAGTACCGCGAGGCGCTGCAGTACGCCACCGTGGCCGTGGGCAACAAGGAGGAGTGCGAGGTGGCCGTCGGCGAGACGGACCCCGAGCGCGCCGCCGATGCCCTGCTGGAGGCCGGGGTGCAGATCGCGATCGTCAAGCAGGGCCCCAAGGGTGTGCTCGGCAAGACGCGGGATGATCACGTGGTGGTGGCGCCGAACCTGATCCAGGTGATCAACGGCCTGGGCGCCGGCGACAGCTTCGGCGGGTCCCTGTGCCACGGGCTGCTCTCCGGGCAGGACCTGGAGACCGTCCTGACCCGCTGCAATGCCGCCGGCGCGATCGTCACCAGTCGCCTGGAGTGCTCCACCGCCATGCCCACCTCCGAGGAGATCGACCTGCTGCTCGCAGGCGGTGACCCCAACCACGGGCGCACTGTGGACGAGATGCTGGACGCGCTGCGCAATCGCGGCGTGGTGGTCAGCGAGGAGCCCGCCGACGGCCCGGCCGGGCAGGACGCCTGATGAGCGGCTTCGTCTCCACCTACGGGGACATCACCCGGGTGCGGGTGGAGGACCCGGGGCGGTTCGCGCGCCTGGCCGCCGTTCGCAGGCGCCGCACCGTGGCCGACGTGATGGCCGGCGCCGCGCCCAGCTCCAGCGGCACCATGATGATCATCGCCGCCGACCATCCCGCACGCGGCGCCCTCGGGGCAGGCCCCCGACCGGGTGCGATGGCGAGCCGCACCGAGATGCTGGACCGGATGCGCGAGGCGCTCGCCGTGCCCGGGGTGGACGGCGTGCTGGGCACGGCCGATGTGCTGGAGGACCTGCTGCTCCTCGGTGCACTGGAGGACAAGATCGTGTTCGCCTCCATGAACCGCGGGGGCCTGCAGGGCTCCTCCTGGGAGCTCGACGACGGCTTCACCGCCTACGACGCGCCTGCGATCGCTGCGGCCGGTTTCGACGGCGGAAAGATGCTCACCCGCATCGACCTTGGCGACGACCGCACCGCCCGCACCCTCGAGGCCAGTGCCCGCGCCGTGACCGACCTGGCCCGCCACGAGCTGATCGCGATGGTGGAGCCGTTCATCAGCTCCCGTCCCGGCGGCCCCGGCACGCCGGTGGTCAACGACCTCTCCCCCGAGGCCGTGATCCGCTCCATCCACATCGCCCAGGGTCTGGGGGCCACCAGCGCCTACACCTGGCTGAAGCTGCCGGCGGTGGCGGAGATGGAGCGCGTCATGGACGCCACCACCCTGCCCACCGTGATCCTGGGCGGCGACCCCGTGGGCAAGGACCCCGACGCGGTGCGCGCCTCCTGGCAGGCCGCACTGGCCAGGCCCAACGTGCGGGGCCTGGTCGTCGGCCGCACCCTGCTGTACCCGCACCACGACGACGTGACCGCGGCGGTCAGTGCCGCCGTCGAGATGATCCGCTGAGGAGCATCCCATGAGCGACCTGCACCTTCCGGCCGGCTCCACGGCCGACGGCCCCTTCGACACCGTGGTGGACCCCGGAGCCCGTGAGGGCTGGGTCCACACCGGCATCCGGGTGCTGGCCCTGGAGGCCGGTGGCGAGGAGACCTGGGAGGCCGACGGCGTGGAGGTGATGGTGGTGCCGCTGAGCGGCGCCTGCACCGTAGCCGTCGAGGGCGCAGCGGCCGACGGAGCCGGGGCCGAGGGCGCGGCGACCGACGACACCGCGATCGAGGGCGCGGGCGAGTACGAGCTGCGCGGCAGGGCCGACGTGTTCGCGGGCCCCACCGACGTGCTGTACACCCCCGTCGGCTCCCGCCTGCGGATCGCCAGCGCCGACGGCGGACGGTTCGCGCTGGCCACCGCGGTGGCGTCGGCCGCACACCCCGTCGCCCTGATCCGCGCGAAGGACGTGCCGGTGGAGGCCCGCGGCGGCGGGACCATGAGCCGTCAGGTGCGCAACTTCGGCACCGTGGGCTCCTTCGACGCCTGCGACTCGCTGATCGCCTGCGAGGTGATCACCCCGGGCGGCAACTGGTCCAGCTACCCCGCCCACAAGCACGACGAGCACGTCAAGGACCCGGAGCACCCCGAATCGGAACTGGAGGAGATCTACTACTACGAGATCGCCCCCTCCCCCACCGGCACCCCCGGTTTCGGCTTCCACCAGACCACCTCCAGTGGCGAGGGCAAGGAGATCGACATCCTTGCCGAGGTGCGTGCCGGTGACGTGGTGCTGGTGCCGTTCGGCTGGCACGGGCCGTGCGCCGCGGCCCCCGGGCACGACATGTACTACCTGAACGTCATGGCCGGCCCCGGTAAGGAACGGGCCTGGGACATCACCGACCACCCCGACCAGACCTGGGTGCGAGGCACCTGGTGAGAGAGGCACCCATGGAGACCATCGAGCAGTACCTCCCCCGCGAGGTGCGGGTGGGCGTGATCGGCGTGGGCCTGATGGGCGCCGACCACGTGGCCCGCCTGGCCTCGCGCATCAAGGGCGCCCGCGTCAGCGTGGTCACCGACTACCTGCGCGAGAAGGCCCAGGAGATGGCCGACGGCGTGCCCGGCTGCCGCGTGGTGAACACCGCCGAGGAACTGATCGCCGCCGAGGACGTGGACGCCGTGCTGATCGCCAGCCCCGGGACGTTCCACAGGGACCAGGCCATCGCCTGCATCGAGGCCCGCAAGCCGGTGCTGTGCGAGAAGCCGCTGGCGATGAACCCGGAGGACGCCTACGCCGTGGTCCAGGCCGAGGCAGAAGCGCAGAAGGCCACCGGGCGCAGGTTCGTCTCGGTCGGCTTCATGCGCCGCTTCGACGCGGAGTACGCCGAGCTGAAGGACGCGATCGACTCCGGTGAACTGGGGCAGGTCAGCGTGATCAACTGCAAGCACCGCAACGCCACCACCCACCCCGGGTTCGTGGACTCGATGATGGTGTACGACTCCGCCGTGCACGAGATCGACGCGATCCACTACTTCCTGGACGAGGCGATCACCGAGGTGCAGGCGGTGCTGCCCCTGCCCGGGCCGCGCGCCGCCGAGGGCCAGCACGATCCGATGCTGCTGCTGCTGCGCACCTCCTCCGGCAGGATCGTCACCGACGAGCTGTACGTGAACACCGACTCCGGCTACGAGGTGCGCACCGAGGTGCTGGGCTCGGCGGGCATCGCCACCATCGGCATGGGCATCACGCGCGTGACCACTCAGATGGCCGGCGGCACCTGGGGCGGCACCGTGCCGTTCGACTACCGACCGCGCTTCGCAGCGGCCTACGACGCCGAGGTACAGGCCTGGATCGCCGCGGTGCTGGACGGCTCCAACATCGCCCTGCGCTCGGCGACTGCCTGGGACGGGTACCTTGCGGCCGCGACTTGCGAGGCGGCCGAGCAGGCGCTGACGACGCCCGGCTTCGTGCCGGTCACGGCCCGGCCCCGGCCCTGAGAGGAGCACCATGAGATGAGCGCCGTGCTGGACCTTCCCATCGACCGTGCGTCCTCCACCCCGCTGTACCTGCAGCTCGCCGGTGGGATCGAGGCGGCGGTGCGGGACGGGGTGCTCACCCCCGGTTCCCGTCTGGAGAACGAGGTGTCCCTGGCCCAGCGCCTGGGCCTGTCCCGACCCACCGTGCGCCAGGGCATCCAGGAGCTGGTG
Source organism: Brachybacterium muris (assembly GCF_016907455.1). Lineage (NCBI taxonomy): Bacteria > Bacillati > Actinomycetota > Actinomycetes > Micrococcales > Dermabacteraceae > Brachybacterium > Brachybacterium muris. Next base: position 3,401,130 of record NZ_JAFBCB010000001.1, read on the forward strand.
GACAGGGGCATGCTGGTGCGCAAGCGCGGCGTGGGCACCCAGGTGGTGGACTCCCCCGTCAGCCGCCAGGTGGCGCTGACCTCCCTGTACGACGACCTGGCGCGGGCGGGGAAGCAGCCGCGCACCGAGGTGCTGGAGTACCGGGTGGGTCGCCCCTCCCCCGAGGCCGCCGGACGGCTGCTGCTGGAGCCCGGGGAACTGGTGCTGGAACTGGTGCGACTGCGGTACTCCGGTGAGGAGCCCCTCGCCGTCATGCGCAACACCCTGCCGGAGCGCCTGGCCCCCACCCGGGAGCAGCTGAAGGACCAGGGCCTGTACGCGTGCCTGCGGGAGCGGGGCGTGCGCCTGGCCGTCGCCCACGAGCGCATCGGCGCCACGGTGGCCGACGCCGAGCACGCCGAGATGCTCCGTGAGAAGCCCGGGGCCGCGCTGCTGACCATGGAGCGCAAGCTGTTCGGCAACGACGGCACCGTGATCGAGTACGGCCACCACGTGTACCGCGCCTCCCGCTACAGCTTCGAGGTGACGCTGGTCGAGTAGGGCCCTGTTCCCGACCACCGTCCCACCGCGCCCAGGTCCGCGGCGGATACTGGTGGCGATGCCCTCCGACACCCCGCCCGACCCCCAGCCCGCGGGCGGGGCCTCGCCTGCCGCCCAGGCCTCGCCCGCTGCCCGACCGTCGATCCCGCGCGAGATCATCGTGCTGGTCATCGCGGCGTTCGTGATCGCGATCGGCTTCGGGATCATCGCCCCGGTGCTACCGGCCTACGCCCGCAGCTTCGACGTGGGCGTCACCGCCGCCAGCACCGTCGTCTCCGCCTTCGCGTTCATGCGCCTGGTGTTCGCCCCCACCGGCGGCCGCCTCATCACCCGCTTCGGCGAGCGGCGGATGTACGTGGCGGGCCTGGTGATCGTGGCGCTGTCCACCGGGGCCGCGGCCTTCGCACAGAGCTACCTGCAGCTGCTGGTGATGCGGGGCCTGGGCGGCATCGGCTCCACCCTGTTCACCGTCTCCGCGATGGCGCTGCTGGTGCGGCTCACCCCGCCCGGCGCGCGAGGCCGCGCCTCCTCCCTGTACGGCTCGGCGTTCCTATTCGGCGGGATCCTGGGCCCCGCCCTCGGTTCGCTGCTGGCCGAGTGGGGATACCGGGCGCCGTTCCTGGTGTACGCCGTGGCGCTGCTGATCGCCGCCGCCGTGGTGGCCGTGTTCCTGGCCAGGGCCGACCTGCGCCCCGCCCGCACCGGGCCTGAGGCCCCGCCGCTGCGGGTGCGGGAGGCGTGGGCCGACTCCGCGTTCCGCGCGGTGATCGTGGGGGCGTTCGCCAACGGCTGGGCCAACTTCGGTGCCCGCATGTCCCTGGTGCCGCTGTTCATCGGCTCCATCGCCCACCTCACCGATGCCGTCACCGGCATCGTGATGACCGTGTTCGCCGCCGCCAACGCCGCCTCGCTGCTGGTGGCCGGCCGCCTGGTGGACTCCTGGGGCCGGCGCCCCCTGCTGCTGGGAGGCCTGGTGCTGTGTGCGCTGGGCACCGGGGTGATGGGCCTGGTCCCCACCACCTGGTGGATGTGCGCGACGTCGGTGGTGGCGGGCCTGGGGGCCGGGATGCTGGCCCCGGCCCAGCAGGTGGTGGTGGCCGACGTGGTGGGATCGAACCGCTCCGGCGGCTCCACCCTGGCCGCGTTCCAGATGGCCCAGGACCTCGGCGCGATCCTGGGGCCGGTGGTGACGGGCCTGGTGGCGGCATGGCTCGGGTTCGGGTGGGCGTTCGCCCTGACCGGGGCGATCCTCGCCGTCGGGGCCGTCGCATGGCTGGGCGGGCGGGAGACCCGCGGGGACGCGGTGGACGAGGCGGCCGGGGTGGGGCCGACCAGGCATGGCGGGGGTTCGAGCGCTCCGGGGCCGTCGACCGCCTGACGCGCCCCGCCATCGCCGCCCCGCCTGTGAATCGGGTGGCCTGCCTGCGGTTACGATGCGCGGATGAGACCGTTCCTGCTGCTGGCCACCCGCTTCGAGGACGAGGCCGCCGACGCCGAGTACGAGGCGTTCCGTCGTTTCGCCGGGCTGCGCGAGGAGCAGCTGGTGCGGGTGCGCCTCGAGGCCGCGCCCCTGGAGGAGATCGACCTGGCCGAGTACTCCGGGGTGATCGTGGGCGGCAGCCCCTACAACACCTCGGACCCGGAGGACTCCAAGAGCCCCACCCAGCACCGCGTCGAGCAGGACCTGAAGCGGGTGCTGGACCAGGTGATCGAGCACGACGCGCCGTTCCTGGGCGCCTGCTACGGCGTGGGCACCCTCGGCGTGCACCAGGGCGCGATCGTGGACCGCACCCACGGCGAGCCCGTCGGCGCCGTCACCGTGCGCCTGACCGAGGAGGGCACGCGCGATCCGCTGGTGCAGGCCGCGGGCCTGCCCGAGGAGTTCACCGCCTTCGTCGGCCACAAGGAGGGCATCCGCTCCCTGCCCGAACACGCCGTGTGCCTGGCGGGCTCGGCCACGGCCCCGGTACAGATGTTCCGTGTAGGAACCCGGCAGTACGCCACCCAGTTCCATCCGGAGCTGGACGTGCCCGGCCTGGTGCAGCGGATCCGGATCTACAAGGACGCCGGCTACTTCTCGCCCGACGAGATGGGCACCCTGATCGAGCAGGTGTCGCTGGTGGAGGCGGGCGCCCCGGCCGGGGTGCTGCGCGGCTTCGTGGAACTGTTCGCGCGATGAGCGGGGGAACCGAGATGGCAGGCAGGTTCCATGGCCGACGCGTGCTGGTGGTGGGCGGCGCCCACGGCATCGGCGCGGCCTGCGCGGCCCGCTTCGCCCGTGACGGGGCCCAGGTAGCGGTCGCGGATCTCGACGTCGAGGCCGCGCGCGCCACCGTCGAGAAGCTGGAGGGAAGCGACGCCGGCCAGCACGTCGCGGTGCAGATGGACATGACCGACCGCTCCTCCGTGGACGCGGCCGTGGCCGAGGTGGTGGAGCACCTGGGCGGGCTGGACGTGCTGGCCAATGTGGCTGGCGGCGACGACACCGGCTATCCGCCTTTCGAGGACCTCGATGACGAGACCTGGGCACGGATGCTGGACTGGAACCTGCTGGGCGCGGTGCGCACCATCCGCGCCGCCCTCCCCCATCTGCGCGCCAGCGATCATGGGGCGGTGGTGAGTGTGTCCTCGGTGAACGCACTGATGGCCTTCGGCGGCCCGCCCTACTCCGCGGCAAAGCTCGGCCTGCTCGCGGTGACGAAGAACCTGGCCACCGAGTTCGCGGCCGACGGCATCCGCGTGAACGCCGTGGCCCCCGGGACCGTGCGCACCCGCGTGTGGGGCGAGGACGGCAAGGACTCGGAGCAGATGCGGCACATGTATCCGCTGGGCCGGGTGGGCGAACCGGAGGACATCGCTGCGGCCGTCGCCTTCCTGGCCTCGGACGACGCTTCCTGGATCACCGGCCACACCCTGCCGGTGGACGGCGGTGTGCTGCTGCGCGGGCCCGGGCCGGGCACGCTGGGGTAGGCGCGGGGCGCCGGCGCCGCTGATTTGGGCGTGGTCGATCATGCTGCTGGTCTGGCACGCGGGTTGTCCACATTTCTAGCCCGGGGTGGCTCTGCCCGTGATGTCTAGTTAGTGTGCAAGGGTTCGACCTCCCCTCCGGAAGGCTCCCCATGCATCGTCGGATCCTGGCTCCAGTAGCTGCAGCAACGCTCGCGCTCGGCCTCGTGGCCTGCACCGACACGGGCGGCAGCGGTACCGTGACGACCCCGCCACCCAGCATCAACATCGGTGGCGGCAGCGATGACGGTGGGGCCGAGCCCAGCGACGGCGGTGGCGATACGAGTGATGGTGGGGGTGACTCCACGGTCGCAGCACCCGACATCCCCGCCCCGGATCCGGCCGACTACCCCGGCATGGACCAGAACACCCCCGAGGGTGCTGAGCAGGCGTTCAAGTACTACATCGCGATGATGACTTGGGGGTACCAGACTGGTGAGTACTCGCAGTTCTCAGAACTACATTCGGATTCATGCGAGACTTGCTTGCTGAACGAAGAGAATATTCGCGAGTTCGCTAAGGTCAAAAGGTACTGGGGTCCGACAATAATTGAACCCCTTGGCGCCATCACTGAGGATTCCCCCAACTATGACATTGAAGTAGGGTACATTTTCAGCCTCAGCGAACACACGGAACCGTCGTCCAATGACAATGGAAACGATGTCGAGCCAGAAAAGGAGTACAGCGCAATCGCAGGGATGAACTGGGTAAACGATCGCTGGATCGTCGACTCAATGGACTTTGAGGTCGGCGGTGGGGGGGAGTGACTCGCTGGCCGATCAGAAGCCAGATGCGTAGGCTCCTTAAGTACTTAGCTCTTCCAGTCATTTGCATTTTGACAATTTTCGCAGCAGGTCCAGCAATCGCCGGTTTTGAGGGTCGCGCGGAGCCAGGGGAGTACGAGATTTCCCACGAGACACTGCGCCGTGTTACAGAAGGTGCGCTGATTGATGGATCCAATCGGGGAGTAGCTGGTGGCCAACGCACGAGTTCGACTCCAGGCGACGTTATCGACCGTTGGATCACCCGGAATCGCAAGACGACGGAGTGGGGTGGGAACAACTGCTCCGGTGTAGCGGGTGGTCCGCAGAACTGCATCGCCTCGACCGCCGCGTGCACGACGGGCACGAACTACTCCATCGACGCCGGCGGTGTCGCAGTCCCCCGCGCGACTGCTAGTTCCCGCACTCGTGCGGAGGGTGAGGTGACGATGGAGTCGGTGACGATCGATACCGCCACCGGCACCGAGACCACCAACGGCTACTCCTGCATCACTCCCGGCACGCCGAACGCCGTCACCCCGGAGGGTGAACCGGTCGTCATCACCGTGTCCCGGAGTGACTTCGCTGAGCTCCCGGTTCAGCCTCTGGGTGCGCATGCGGGGCCGGATGAGGGGTGGCTGCCGGTGAACATGGTCAACGTCCTGTACGCCGACCCCGCCACCCAGACCCTGGAGACCGAGCTGCTGGGCGTACCCGTGCAGGTGCGGGCAATCCCGATCGAATACCACTGGGACCTCGGAGACGGCAACACCATCACCACCAAGAAGCCCGGCAAGCCCTACCCCTCCGAGCAGGTCACCGCGACCTACACCCAGGAGGGCTGGTACGACATCACCCTGACCACCACCTTCGCCGGACAGTTCTCCGTCGATGGCGGCCAATGGCAGGACATCGACGGCACCATCGAGATCGCCTCCGACCCCGTCCCCCTGTTCTCCAAGTCCCTCGAATCCAGACTCGTCAATCCCGACATCCCCATCGACGAAGAGAACGATCCCTGGATCCCCGCCCGCACACCCGACACCGAAGGCCCCCGCGACCCCGAAGCCACCCACCGCGAACTCTGAACAGAAAAGGACTCTCCCGGCACGCCGTGACGCATTTCGTCAGTGCATACCGGGAGAGTCACTTTTTCAGGCAGCTCGCTTCACGCCTTTGCGCAGGATCACCGCGCGCAATCAGAGCGCCTTCACTGCGGCGGCGTTGCCCTCCTCGTTCTCCAGGGACACGGCCAGCACCAGCGTGGCGCCATCGGCCACCTCGCCGGTCACCGGCACCGTGATCTCGCGACTGCCGGAACGGATATCGGTCGCGTCGATCGAACCGACGATCGCCTCACCGTCCCACAGGTAGGCACGCAGAGTGCCTCCCTGACGTGCCCGGACCGTCGCCCGCACCCTGCTGCCACGCAGCGTGGCCGACTGGATGCGCAGCGCGCGGGCCCCGAGCGAGGGGTATCCGCCCAGACCCACTCCGTCCTTCGCGGACTGGATGATCGACTGCGGTGACTCCACCGACCGTGCCCCGGTGTCCGGGATGATCGGATCCACCGGTGCCGACGGTGCGTCGTCCAGCTCCGGCAGCTCCAGCACACCCCAACGGTACGGATCGGCCTGCACACCAGGGAAGGTGGACCAGCCGATGCGGGACTGCCCGGTCTTGTCCTGGGTGTCGGAGTCGTACACCACCACGTCGAAACCGATCCCGCGGGGGTCGATCCCATCGGGCAGCTCCGCGAACGGGATGGTGACCTCGATGGTGTACCCGTCGTACGGCTCCCGCACGTGCGAGGCCACCGACACGCTCGGGGCGGTGGTCTCGATCGGCCCCTGGTGCCCGTCGTGGTCGCGCCCCGCGGCGGGACCGGCGAACGACCCGTCGGCCGCGAGGGTCTGCGGCAGCACACCGAGGATGAATGTGGTGGCGGTGTGGTCTGAGTCGCCACGCGGATCGATCATGATCTCGATCGAATCGGTGCGAAAGCGCTGCTTGTTGTCCTCCACCGGCAGCACCGCACCGAGCACGTCGTCCACCACGTGCACGAACACGTGCAGGGCCTCGTCGTCGTAGGTGACCCAGGTGGAGCCCGATGCGTCGGCCGGCTCCACGGGCTGGCCCTCCCACAGGGTGCCGATGTCGATCGGATCGCCCGGGTACTCGTCGGTGCCGCGCTGCGCATCGACCACCACGCCCTCGGAGGGGGAGGCGACCAGGCGGGGCACCAGGTGCAGGCCCTGCTCGCGGGTGGCGGTGACACCGCCGCTGGTGGCGCGCACGTCCAGCGGGTACACCCCGCCGTTCGACGCCCGGTTCGCGGTGGGCAGGGAGGCGTCGGTGTTCTCGATCGTCACCGTGAGCGTCTTCTCCTGACCTGCCGGGATGGCGTCGACAGCAAGGGTGCGTGGGGTGATGGTGATGCCGGGCGGGGAGTCGATCTCCACCTGCGCAGAGCTCGCGGTCGCGGAGTTGTTCCGCACCACCAGCTCGAACTCCTCGGCGAGCCCGGAGCCCAGCGAGCGACGGGTGGGCACCAGGGCGTCCAGGCGCTGCATCCCGAGCTGTTCGGTCCAGTCCAGGAACTGGGCGATCTCCGGGCGGTCGGCGATGCCGGCCTCGACGGGGCCTGCCACCCGCAGTGGCAGCACATTGTGGCCGCTGCCCTTGTTGGTGTGCAGGATGGCGCGCAGCAGCACGGCCTCACCTGTGGGAGCATCCGCGGGCGGGGTGAGGGTGAAGGTGGCGGTCGAGGAGCGCTTGGCCGGGATGGTTCCGATGGAGCCGTTGCCCCTGACGCTCCAGCCGTCGGGCACCTCCAGCTCCACGCGGGCCTTGGGCAGGGCCGACTTCACGGAGCGGGCGGTGACCTCCACGGTGAACGATTCCCCGGGCAGCACGGCGAAGCGGTCGCTGCTGACCTCGAGGCGGGTGCCCAGCGGCAGGCCGCCCTTGATCGGCAGCGTCGCCCCACGCAGGGCGGCCTCGTCACCACTGGTGGGATCGGCCAGCGGGGTGCGGGAGTCGATCAGGGTGAACCAGGCGGTGCGGATCTGCTCCGGGTCCGTGGGCGAGGGCGGGATCGCAGTCCAGCCCTGGGTGGCGTACGTGTGGATCGACTCGTCCAGCAGTTCGCTCCAGCGCTTGCCGTGCTCGCGGCTCTCGGTGCCGTTCCAGGCGCCGAACACCACGTCGCTGGGCACGTCCGGCTTGTAGCCCTGCTCCACGGCATCGGGCCCGTTCGCGCCCTGGCCGTTGGAACCGGAGCGCAGGATCCGGGAGGGCGTGAAGGGTGCCAGGCCCTCGTCGAAGTGCTCGGGGAACACGTCCTCGCGTCCGGCCATCAGGTACGCCTCCACGGCATACATCGCGGCCTGCTGGTGGTTGCCGTGGTTGCCCTCCACGGCCGAGGGGTTCATGGTCACGATGACCTCGGGCCGGGTGGCGCGGATGACCCGGATGATGCGGCTGAGCACGGCGCGGTCGCCCCACACCTGCCGCGACAGGGGCGCGGAGAGGGTGTAGTAGAAGTCCACGGCGTCGAGGTTGAACACATGCTCGATGCCAGCGATGCCCACGGCGGTGCGCTCCTCCGCCTCGCGGATCATGCCCAGCGCCGGTCCTTCCTCCAGGCCCACGGCGTTGCCGCCGCCCTCACCGCGGGTGATGGTGATGACCCCGGCCTGCTGGTCGTGGAACTCGTTCCACTGGCCGAAGGCGGCCAGTGCCCAGGCCTCGTCATCGGGGTGGGCGCCGATGTAGAGGATGTCGAGGTCGACGGTGCCGTCGGCGAGCGCCTGCTCGGCGGGGGTGAGGGCGATGTTGGCGAAGGTGGTGGCGCCGGTGGCCAGGGTGAGCGCGGCGCCTCCGCGCAGCAGGCTGCGGCGGCTGGGCCGGAAGCCGTGGCGCGTATCGGTGGCGGTGGGGTGGGCGGTGCTGGGCTGAGAGTTCATCGGGTCCTCCTCGACCTGTTCTCCTGCGTTCGAGCGTGCTTCCACCGCGTCGCGTGCACGGGTGTGCGAGGGCGGGGCGGTGACGTCTTTCTCGGTCTGCGTGCTCCTCCTTCCGGGGAGGTGTGGTTCCAACCGGGCGACCGTTGGCCCGTATCGGCCCGGAGCGTCGGGTGCCCCGGTCAGTGCTGCCCGGCGTCGGAGCCGAGGGCGAAGGTGCCCTGGGCGCGGCGCCGGCCCAGCACCTGGTGGGTGGGGACCACATCGTCCAGGAAGCAGTAGCCGTCGCGGGTGAACGCGGCGCGCAGGTCCCCGCCATCGGCGGCGGCGCTGAGTGAGCGCCACCAGTCGGTGATGTCGCCCCAGCCGGGGGCGGCGAGCGACCCACCGAACTGCTGCACGGCCAGCGCCGAGCACAGGGAGGCGAACTTCAGTCGCTCCACCAGCGGCCATTCGGCCAGGGTGCCCAGCACCAGGGCAGCGGCGAACACGTCGCCCGCGCCGGTGGTGTCCATGGCGGTCACGGGGACGGCCGGGCAGAAGGCCTCCTCACCGGTGGAGCCATCGATCGCGTAGGAGCCGGCCTCGCCGTCGGTCACCACCGCCAGCGGCACCAGTTCGGCGAGCGCCCGCACGGCCCGGTCGGGGCTGTCGGTGCGGGTGTAGGCCATGGCCTCCACGGCATTGGGGGTGAAGGCGTGGCAGTGCACCAGGGGTGCCAGGTCGCTGCGGTCCCAGCGGCCGGTCTCGTCGAAGCCGATGTCGGCGAACACCTTGGATCCGCCCTGGGCCAGGCCCGCCCACCAGCTGGTCTCCCCGGCCAGGTCCACCACGGCCGCGCGGGCCTTGGGGGCCTTCGCGATCAGTGCCGAGAGGGGTTCGGGCAGGTCGTGGCCGTGGGTGACCATGGCGCGGTCGCCGTGGGCGGCGATGGAGACGGTCAACGGGGAGTGGAAGTCGTCGAAGCGGCGGGAGGCGCTAAGGTCGATGCCTTCCTCGTCGGCCATGGTGTGCCACATCCAGTCGGCGTAGGCGTCGTCCCCGAAGCCGGCCACCAGGCCGGTGCGCAGGCCCAGGCGGGCGGCGGCGGTGGCGAGGTTGGCGATGCCGCCGGGGCTGGAGCCCATGCCCTTGCTCCACAGCTCCTCGCCGGGGTTCGGCAGGCGGTCCAGGCCTGTGAACACGATGTCGAAGAACACGGTGCCCGACAGCAGCACGTCCAGGGGCGGGTCCTGGGGTGTGCGCTTCTCGGCCAGGGGGTCCCAGTCGCCGCAGGGGGCCGACGGGGTGGGCTCGGTGCGCTCGGGCTCGTCGCCGACGGGGCTCGGCTCACTGCCGACCGGGCCCGGCTCGCTGCGGGCGGGCTCAGCGCCGGTCGGGCCCGGTTCGTCGAGCTCGGGATCGGTGAGGTCGGGACGGTCGGGTTCGAGCTGGGTCATGACTTGTTGGCTCCTTCGAGCATGCCGCGGATGAAGTGCCGCTGGAGGAACAGGAACAGGATCACCATCGGCAGCGCCACGATCACGGCGCCGGCCGACAGCAGGGCGATCTCGGAGGTGTACTGGCCCTGGAAGTTGGACAGGCCCAGCGGGGCGGTGCGGCGCTGACCGCTGGGGGTCATCACCAGGGCGATCAGGAACTCGTTCCAGGTCCACATGAACACCAGCACCGTCAGGGTGGTCAGGGCAGGGATCGATGCCGGCACCAGCACCCGGGTCAGGGCCTTCACGGGGCCGGCGCCGTCCAGGGCGGCGGCCTCCAGCAGGCTCTCGGGCATGGAGCGGAACTGGGCGCGCAGCCAGAAGGTGCCGAAGGCGACGGACTGGGCGATCTGCGGCAGGGCGATGGCGAGGTAGGTGTCCGTCAGGCCCAGGCTGCGCAGGTCGAAGAACAGGGGGATCACGGTGGCCTCGGCCGGGATCATGAGCCCCAGAAGGAACAGGTAGAACAGCACCGTGGAGCCGCGGAAGGTCATGGTGCCGAAGGCGTAGCCGGCCAGCACCGACAGCACCAGGGCGCAGCTGACCACGATCGCGGCCACGATCAGGGAGTTCAGCAACGATTCGCCGAAACCGCCGATCTCCCAGGCCTCCACGAAGTTGCCCAGGTGGATGCCGGGGTCGGCGCCGATCTTCGGGGACACGGCGGTGGTGAGGATGGTGAGGATCGGCAGTAGGGCGAACAGGGCGAACAGCGCAAGGACCACGTAGTTCATGGTCGTCTCGGCCTTGGAGACCCTCATGACTCACGCTCCCCGATGCGGGTGACCACCAGGTTGATGGCGAACACCAGGGCGGTCAGCACGATGGCGACGGCGCTGCCCGAGCCCACCTCGCGCAGCTGGAAGGCACGGTCGTACACCTCGTAGCTGGGCACGGTGGTGGCGTTGCCGGGGCCGCCGGAGGTGGTCATATACACCAGGTCGAAGGTCTTCAGCGCCGCGATGATGGTCAGCACCAGGGCCACCACGATCTCCCCGCGCACCGAGGGCAGGGTGATCGCGAAGAACTCCTGGAAGGGACCGGCGCCGTCCAGGCGGGCCGCCTCGAACTGCTCATCGGGGATGCGGCTCATGCCGGCCAGCAGCAGCAGCATCACCAGTCCCATCTGCAGCCAGGTGCCGATGAAGCCCACCGCCGGCAGGGCCGCGCCCGGGTCGCCCAGCCAGCCGCGGGCCAGGGAGTCCAGTCCCAGCGACCGCAGGGCCTGGTTCAACGGGCCGCTGGGGGCGTAGATGTGGCGCCATGCCACGGCCACCACCACCAGGGCGATCACCTGGGGCAGGAAGATCACGGTGCGGAAGAAGCCCATGCCGCGCACCTGCCCGCGGCGCAGGATCGCCGCCAGCACCAGCCCCACGATCAGCGGCAGCACGGCGTAGAAGAAGATCAGCACCAGGGCGTTGACGATGGCGGCCCGGAAGTCCGGGTCCGAGGCCAGGTCGATGTAGTTGTCCAGGCCCACGAAGGTGGAGGCCCCGAAGCCGGACCACTCGTACAGGGAGAACTGGGCGGCCCGGATCAGCGGGTACAGGGAGAACGCCCCGTACACCAGGAACGCCGGCAGGATGAACAGGTACGGGGTCCAGCGCCCGCGCACCACGGCCGACGGGGGCCCGCCGGCACGCGTAGTGCGTCGGCCCCTGCCGCCGGGCCCGCCGGCATCACCTGGCCCGTCGGGCCCGGAGGCGTCGGAACCTTCCCGGGCGGCCCGGGCACCAGCGATGGCGGTCATGTCAGCCCTCGGAGGTGAAGTCGCCGTAGTCGGTCTGGAGCTGCTCGGCGGCGGCGGCCGGCTCGGCCTGGCCCCCGATGACCTGCTGCAGGGTGGAGCCGGCGGTGTCGGCGAACGACGGGGTGGCGTAGTCCAGGTACGGCAGCAGCACACCCTCGGTGGAGACCGCGTCGAAGGCCTCGTAGATGTCCTTGTTGACGCCGCTGTCCGGGGCCAGCTCCGCGGTGCGGTTCACGGGCATGCCGCCGTTCTCGGCGATCAGCTCCATCGCCGTGTCGCTGGTGATGTAGTCGATGAACGCGGCGGCCGCATCGGCGTTCGCTGCGTTGGCGGGGATGGCGAAGGGCAGGCCGGTGCCGCCGGTGGTGGCCACCTTGCCGTCGGCGCCGGGGGGCGGGGCCATGAAGCGGAGGTCCTCCCCCATCACGCCCTCCATGTCCGGGCCCAGCCAGGAGCCGCCGATCAGCAGCACGCCGGAGCCCTCGGTGAACTCGGGCCAGGCGGTGTCGTAGGCGAGGCCGTTCGGGGAATCGCCCAGCGCCCCGCCGGTGCCCCATTCGGCGAGCTTGGTGAGGGCCTCGACGTTGGCGTCGCTGGTCCACTCGGCGCCCGCGTTGCCCATGCCAAGGGTGATGATCTCCTCGCTGGGGACGAAGTTGGCCTGCAGGGGGCCGAACACGTGCAGGGCCGGCCACTGCTCGAGGTTGCCCAGCTTGATGGGCAGCTCGTCGGCGTCCAGGGCCGTCTGCACCAGGGCGAACAGCTCGTCCCAGGTGGTGGGGGGCTCCACGCCCAGCTGCTCGAGCTTGGAGGCGGAGTAGTAGATGCCGCACACCTCGCCGGTCTGCGGCAGGCCCCACAGGGACCCCTCACCGAAGGTGACGCCGTCCGGGGAGTACATCATCTTGCCGAGCACGGACTCGCTGAAGCGGTCGGTCCAGCCGTAGGCCTCGGCGTAGCCGGTGAGGTCGGTGAGCTGCCCGGCCTCCACGAAGGTGCCCATGTCGCCGCGGGCGTTGTTGACCTGGAGCACGTCGGGCACGTCATTGCCCGACAGGGCCAGGCCCGTCTGCTGCTGGAGGTCGTCGAAGGACTGCGAGACCCGCTCGATGGTGATGTTGGGGTACTCGTCCTGGAAGCTCTCGATGAGGGCCTCGATGGCGTCGTTCTGGGCGCCGCGCACCTCCTGGTCCCACATCAGCAGGGTGAGGTCGCCCATCGCCGCGGGATCGGTCTCGATATCGCCGGCCGACGGGCCGGAGCCACCCCCGTCGCTGCCGTTGCCGGTGCCGCCGCCCTGGTCGGAGCCGGGGGCGCAGGCGGCCAGCAGGCCGATCCCACTGATGCCGCCGAGGGCGGCGCTGGTGTTGAGGAAGGTGCGGCGGCGCATGGTGTCCTCCTGGACGGTGAGACAGCGGCTGGACTCTGGGACAGCGGCGGTGCTGCCTGGGTCGGTCGTACAGACGTTCAGCTGTGTCGTCGGGGTTGTGACGTGGACGACCATCGTCGCACAATCTGCACAGACCTGCACCCTTGTGCGCGACTTTGCGCGATGCTGCGCGGAATTGCGCGCGCGGTGCTAGCCTGCGGTCATGCTGGTCGAGGAGCGTCACGCAGGCATCCTGACCGCCGTGCGCCGTCAGGGATCCGCCACGGTGGGCCAGCTCAGCGCCCAACTGGAGGTCTCCGAGGCCACCATCCGCCGTGACCTGGTCCAGCTCGCCGAGGACGGCCTGCTGCGGCGCGTGCGCGGCGGCGCCTGCACCCTGCGCGGCAGCGTGCGCCCCGAACCCGATGCCCGCCCCTTCGAGCACGTGGCCGCCAGCGCCCCGGAGTCCAAGCGCCTGATCGCCGAGCGCGCCGTGGGGCTGATCGGCGAGGGCGAGGTGATCGCCCTGGACATCGGCACCACCGTGGCCGCCATGTGCCCGCTGCTGCGCAGCCGCTCCCTCACCGTGGTCACCGCCTCCCTCGCGGTAGTGCGGGCCCTGGCCGACGCCCCCGGAATCGACATCCTGGTCCTCGGCGGGCTGCTGCGCCCCAACTACCAGTCGATGGTGGGCACCCTGACCGAATCGGCCCTGCGGCAGGTGCGCGTGGATGCCGCGTTCCTGGGCACCTCCGGCGTGCGGGCCGACGGCACCGTGCTGGACTCCACCCCCAGCGAGGTGCCCGTCAAGCGCGGGCTGCTGGAGGTGAGCGCCCGCGCCTATCTGCTGGCCGACCACGAGAAGTTCCCCGGCTCCGGCTTCCTGGAGGTGGCGCCGCTGTCCCGGTTCACCGGGCTGGTCACCGACCGGGCCGTCAGCACCGATCAACTCTCACTGCCTGACGACGAGGATCTGGAGGTCCTGCTGCCATGAAGCTCACCATCCTGGGCGGGGGCGGATTCCGCGTGCCCCTGGTGTACGAAGCGGTCGCCACCGGCGCCACCGGTCTCACCGTGGACGAGGTGGCCCTGTACGACATCGACGCAGAGCGCCTGGCCACCATTACCGCCGTGATCGAGGGGCTGGGTGAGGAGTTGCAGGCCAGTGGTCGCGTGGGCGGGCGCGCGGCCGGCGGCGAGGGTGACGGCGATGGCGGGTTTGGCGGCGCCGGCGAGCTGCCGAAGCTCACGGTCACCACCGACCTGCGCGAAGCCGTGGCCGGCGCCGACTTCGTGTTCAGCGCCGTACGGGTGGGCGGCGCCGAGGCCCGCACCATCGACGAGCGGGTGGCGCTGAACCTGGGCCTGCTGGGCCAGGAGACCATCGGCCCCGGGGGCCTCGCCTACGCGCTGCGCACCATCCCTGTGGCGCTCGAGATCGCCCGCGCCGTGGCCGAGGGGGCCCCGGGGGCGTGGGTCATCAACTTCACCAACCCCGCCGGGATCGTCACCCAGGCGATGCGCACCGTGCTGGGCGACCGCGTGGTGGGGATCTGCGACACCCCCATCGGGCTGGTGCGCCGCGTGGGCCGCCTGCTGGACGTGGACCTGGTGGCCGGTAACAAGGGGGCCGACGGGCAGGCCGCGCAGGTCGACTACGTGGGGCTGAACCACCTGGGCTGGTTGCGCTCCGTGGTGGTGGACGGCGAGGACCGCCTGCCGGGGCTGCTGGCCGACGACGCCGCGCTCGAGGAGATCGAGGAGGCGCGGCTGATCGGCAAGGACTGGGTGCGGGCCGACGGCGCCCTGCCCAACGAGTACCTGTACTACTACCTGCACACCTCCGCCGCGATCGACCGGATCACCGCGGCGGCCACCACCCGCGGGGAGTTCCTGGCCAAGCAGCAGGGGGACTTCTACGCCGCGGGGGTCGAGGCGGCCGGGGCGGAGCGGGACAGCGAGGCGTGCTGTTCCTCGCCGTTGGACCTGTGGCGCGAGACCCTGCACCAGCGCGAGGCGACGTACATGGCCGAGTCCCGTGACGAGGAGCGTCGCGAGGAGGACGTGGCCGGCGGCGGCTACCAGGAGGTGGCGCTGCGCCTGATGACCGCGATCGCCACCGGGCGGCCCGAGCGGATGATCCTGGACGTGGGCAACATCGGTGCCGGCCGCGAGGACGCTCCCGCCTCCGAGCGGATCGTGCCGGAGCTGCCGGCCGAGACGGTGCTGGAGGTGCTGTGCGTGGTGGACGGCGACGGGGTGCACCCGCTGCCGGTGGCACCCGTGGAGCTGGGCCGACTGGGCATGATGGCCGCACTGCGCTCCTCGGAGCGGCTGATCATGGAGGCCGCCGTGACCGGGTCCCGCGATGCCGCCTGGCGCGGCTTCGCGACGCACCCGCTGGTGAGTTCGCCGGAGCTGGGGCGTCTGCTGCTGGAGGGATACGAGGCGGGGCACCCGCAGATCGCGGAGCTGTTCGCGCGAGGTTGAGCGGGGCTGAGATGGACTGAGTTGGGCTGGGGCTGGGGCTGGGGCTGGGTCGCGAAACACCGGTTCGGGGGTTGCGAACGTCCGGGCAGAGGTACCGCGAACGTCCGGTCTGGACGCCGCGAATGTCCGGCGCGAGGCTCGCGAACGTCCGGCCAGGGTGTCGCGAACGTCCGGCAAGACCTGTCGCGAAACGCCGGTCACGACTAGTCTGGATTCATGACATCGCTGATCACGCGGAATCTTCTTCCTCAGGCGGAGGATCTCCTCGCGCACTTCCCTGCTGTCGTGATCCAGGGGGCCCGCCAGGTCGGGAAGAGCACGTTGGCGTCGATGGTCGCCGGGTCCCGCCCGCATGTGGTGGTGAGCTTCGACGATGACGATGTGCGGGAATCGGCCCGGTTGGATCCGCGCGCCTTCGTGCGGCAGGCCGGCGAGGGGCTCCTGGTGATCGACGAGGTGCAGCGCGAACCGTCGGTGCTGCTGGCGATCAAGTCGGCGATCGATGCGGACCGCCGTCCCGGCCGGTTCCTGATCACCGGATCCTCCGACCTGCTGCGCCTGTCGCGGTCGCCTGACTCCTTGGCCGGTCGCGCTGTCACTCTTGATCTGTCCGGTCTCAGCCAGGGGGAGCTCACCGGTCGGAAGGAGGACTTCGCCCACTGGGTCCGCACGGCGAACGGGGCCCTCACCGGGGCTGGGCACGGATGGTCGCGGGAGCAGTACCTCCAGGCGATCCTTCACGGCGGTTACCCGGAGATCCAGCGCCTCCCGGCCAGGCTCCACGGCACCTGGTTCGACAGCTATCTGGACCGGGTGATCACCCGTGACGTCGCGGACGTCTCCCGGGGCCTGTCGAGCGATCGGCTGGCTGCTGTGCTGCGCATGGTGGCTGCGAACCAGGGCGGGGAGCTGGTGCAGGCGCGTCTGTCCGACGAGTTGTCGATCCCACGGTCATCGGTCTCGGGATACCTGAACGCCCTGTCGACGATGTACCTCACGCACGACCTGCCGTCCTGGCGGGCGAACCTCACCAAGAGGGAAGTAGGCAGGCACAAGGTGGCGGTGGCCGACTCCGGTCTGGCCACGCGACTGTCGAAGCTGCGAGCCGCGCAGCTGTCGCAGCTCACGTCCGCTCCACTGCTGGGTGCGCAGCTCGAGGCTTTCGTGGTCGCCCAGCTGATGGCGCAGAGAGGCTGGTCGGCCGAGGAGTTCGAGCTGTTCCACTTCCGTGATCGCGACGGCCTGGAGGTGGACGTGGTGATCGAGTTCGCCGATGGCCGCGTGTTCCTGATCAAGGTGAAGGCTTCCTCGACGTTCCGCGCCGAGCACTCCCGCGGGATCCGGGCATTGGCGCAGAGGCTGGGCGATCGCTTCCTCGGCGGTGCCGTCCTCGGGCTCACCGAGGAGCCACGCCAGCTCACGGATCGGGTGTGGGGCCTGCCGATCTCCGCGCTGTGGGAGCACCCCTAGGCATCGGACCGCCCGGGGGCCCACGTATGCCGGCTGACGGTGCATGACCCTCACGCCCCGCTCCACTGCCAGGAGAACGGGGGTTAACCCCCAGGACGGTTTCGGGTTCTGGTCGTAGCCTGGACATGGCCGAGCACGCCACCCGCTATCCGTCGGGCCTCGGCCAGGAAGGGGAACGTCCGCCCATGCAGCGCAGGCCACCGGTCTCGTCGCGGCTCAGCCATCAGATCAGGCAGGGCCGCCGGATCCCCCCTGCCCACGCACCCGGCCCCCTGGAGGGGAAGGTGTTCCCTCCCACCGGTCGCGGGGTCGCGATGCCTCGCCGTCGCGGCAAGTGGCTCACCCGGGACGTCCCGATCTTCTTCGGCGGCATCGTCTCCCTCGGCACGTTCCTCCTGTTCGGCTTCGGCAGCCTGGTCGGTGGCACCGGCCTGATCGGCCCCGCTCTGGGCGCAGTCGCCGTCGGAGCCGCCGTGGCCGGGGGCAGTGCCTACCTGCTGCGCAACCGTCGCCCGGCTCAGCAGCCCTTGCGCGCGGTGAGCGCGGCGGTGCCGGAGGGCACCCGCGCCCTGCTCGAGGGCGCCGTCAGCAACGCCGTGAATCAGCGTCGTCGGATCGCGGAGCTGAACCGCCGCTCCACGCCCCATGCGGCACGCCCCGTGCTGGCTCGGGCCGATGCGCTGCTGGTGCGGATCGATGCACTGATGCGCACCGAGGTGGTGCAGTCACGCCGCCCGTACGACGAGGACGTGATGCTGCTGGAGGGCATGAGCGCCAGGTACGTGCCGGAGCTGCTGGGTGCAGTGGAGGACAACCTGGGCTTCCTGTCCTCGTCCGCCCCCGGGTCCCAGGACCAGGCACTGCAGAACCTGCAGGTGATCGACGAGCAGCTGGCCGCCCTCAACGACGGCGTGGACCGCATCGAGAGCGAGGTCGTCGGCGGCGCCGCCCGCTCACTCGACGTGCAGCGGGAGTTCCTGCGGGCACGGCTCGGGACGAAGCAGCCCTTCTGACCCTCACGCCGCAGCAGCGCCGACGCTCTCGCGCCGACGCCGCTGCGTGCACGGATGACCTTCCTTCTGAGGCGGTCAGTGCCGCTCAGTGATCAGAACCCGGGGTTGGCCGGGTCTGCGCCGATGCGGCCGTCGGGGTTGTCCAGGCCGTTGATCTGCTCGATCTCATCAGCGGTGAGCTCCAGGTCCACCGAGGCGAAGTTCGAGACGATCCGCTTGGGGGTGACGGACTTGGGGATCACCACGTTGCCGACGGCCAGGTGCCAGGCGATGATCACCTGACCGGGGTCGGCGTCGTGGGCCTCGGCGATCTCGGTGATGACCTCGTTCTTGAGGATGTCGCCACCCTGGCCCAGGGGGCTCCACGCCTCGGTGAGGATGTCGTGCTTTGCGTGGTAGGCGCGCAGCTCGCCCTGCTGGAACTCGGGGTGCAGCTCGATCTGGTGCATCACCGGCACCACGCCGGTCTCGTCGATGATCTCCTCGAGCTGGGCGATCGGGAAGTTGGAGACGCCGATCGACTTGGCCTTCCTCTCCTTCTGCAGCTCGATGAGGGCCTTCCAGGACTCGAGGTACTTGCCGCGCTGGGGGCTGGCCCAGTGGATCAGGTACAGGTCCACGTAGTCCATGTCGAGCTTCTCGAGCGAGGTCTCCAGCGCCTTCTTGGCAGAGTCGAAGCCCTGGTCGCCGTTGGCGAGCTTGGTGGTGATGAACAATTCCTCGCGGGGCACGCCAGCCGCCTTCACGGCACGGCCCACGCCGCCCTCGTTCTGGTAGCCGGCGGCGGTGTCGATGTGGCGGTAGCCGGCCTCGATGGCCTGCTTGACCACGTCGGCCGCGACGTCGTCCTCGACCTGCCACACGCCGTAGCCGAGCTGAGGGACGGAGTTGCCGTCGTGGAAGGACAGGGTGGGAACAGTGCTGATCATGCGAAGCCTCCTGAGTGGTGGTCCGGTGGTTCCAGCGTAGAACGGGTGGAGCGCGAGTTCGCAGTCGGCGTCCAGGTGGTCGGCCAGCGGAGCTACTACCGGAGTCCCGGTGAAGGGGGTGGGCGCTCCGTAAGCTCAGGGAGTACTGGACCGAGCTCTGCCAGAGCTGGATCGGCCAGTGGTGAGATGAGGAGGTCAATGATGGCCGTGCAGATCCCCGAGAAGTTCCAGCAGTTCCGTGCGCTCGTCCTGGACCCTACGAACGAAGAGAAGCTCGTTGGCTACCTCAAGGAGTACTCCGCAGGCGGGTCATACACCGGTGCGTACTTCAACGAGCTAACGACCACGACAAGTTCAGATCCGAACCGTATCGATATCGCCGACGTTGCGTCATTGTCTCTGTTGTCCGTCACCCTCAAGCCTGAGGCAGTGGGGCATCTGATCGGGAACGTCGAGGTGAGCGAAAAGTTGGAGCGGCATCTCAGCGCACAACCTGACCGCGACCTGGCCACACTAACGCCGGTTGAGGCGGAGGCCCTTGAAGCCGGGAACCTGAACGACGTCTGGAATCTGATCCAACAGGCCAACGGTGTCGGACGGACCCGCACCTCGAAGCTCCTCGCTCGCAAGCGTCCCCGACTAATCCCAATCTGGGACAGCGTGATCGCCGAGGTTCTCGACCTACCGACCAGCAAGGACATGTGGAAGATCTTCCATGCGGCCTTAACCCAGGAGGGCGAACAGACCTTAGATGACCGGCTCGGTGAGCTGGCTTTGAAAGCGGGCGTTGCGGAACGGTACTCACGACTGCGCGTGCTCGACATCCTGGCGTGGATGTACGGCAAGAATAAGGGCCTGGCAAGCAAGGTATATATGGAGTTGGCGCCCGACCCCGAAGAGAAAGATCGTTGAACGATCCTGAGTTCTCGCCCTCGCCCCTTAACTCCGGCCACGCGGGCCTCTACGCCTGCAGCCCTACGTAGGATCACCAGAGTTACTACACAGCGAAGGAGCACTCGGGTGAGCGAACGGATCTTGGTCGTGGGTGCCATCATCGAGCGCGACGGGACCGTTTTCGCTGCTCGGCGCAATCCCGAGCGCAGCGCGGGTGGCTTATGGGAGTTCCCGGGCGGCAAGGTCGAAGCCGACGAGACGCCCGAGCAGGCACTTACCCGCGAACTCAGGGAAGAGCTTGGGGTCGACGTGTCCATCGGCGAGCTCGTGGACACCAGCCTCAGCAACGTTGCCGGCTTAACGATTGAACTGGGCTGCTACCTCACCGAGCTTCGAGGATCTGACCCGGTCTCAAGCACCGACCACGATGCACTCACATGGGTGCCACTCGATCAGCTGGAGGAACTCGACTGGGCACCGGGGGATGTCCCGATCATCAAACGCCTCCCCCGCCTCCTTGAGGGTGCCAGCCGCGGGCAGGTGAATATTCGCCTCGCTGGGGTCCGCTGATCGAGGGTTCGGGTGCCACGTCGCTGCCGTAGCGGTGGCGTCGTTCGGGACCACCAGTGGTGTCGTTGGGGCCGCTCTGTCTACGCTCCTTCCGCCGTGTGTATAGGGCACGCGGCGGAAGGAGCAATCTGGAATGGTACGGAAGATCAGGGCGAAGCTGGTGCTCCAGCTGCGCGCAGAAGGTCTGTCGGGGCGAGCGATTTCGTCCTCGCAGGGCATGTCCCGCAAGTCCGTGAGGGCGGTGTTCGAGGCCGCTGACGCTGCAGGGATCGGGTGGGGCGATATCGCGGACGTCGCCGATGAGCAGGTGTATGCCCGGTTGTTCCCGGGCCGGGGCGAGCACGAGAGCGTGTTCGCACAGCCGGACTGGGAACAGGTCCATCGAGAGATGGCCAGGGTCGGCGTGACGCTGAAGCTGTTGCACGGCGAGTACTTCGACGCGACCACGGCGGCTGGGGATCCGGCGATGGGGTATGACCGGTTTTGCCGCACCTACCAGCACCACGTCATGGTCACCGGTGCCGCTTCGAGAGTCGGTCACAAGGCCGGCCAGAGCGTGGAGGTCGACTGGTCCGGCCCCACGATGGAGCTGGCCGATCCGGTCACCGGCGAGGTCTCGAAGGTGTTCTTGTTCGTTGCCTGCCTGCCTTTTTCTCGTTACGCGTTCTGCTTCCCGGCGCTGGATATGCGCCAGGAGTCCTGGCTGCGAGCGCACGTAGCGATGTTCGAGGCGCTGGGCGGGACGGTCCCGAGGATCGTTCCGGACAACCTCAAGACCGGTGTGGTGAAGCACCCCCGCGAGGGCGAGATCGTCCTGAACGATGCGTATCGCGAGATGGCAGCGCATTACTCGGCGGCGGTGCTCCCGGGGAGGGTGCGGAAACCGAAAGACAAGGCGAGCGTGGAGAACACCGTCGCGCACGTCGCGACCTGGGTCATCGCCGGGCTGCGGGATCAGCGATTCACGTCCCTGCCCGAACTTGCAGCCGCCATCGGGCAGCGGATGGAGGCCTATAACGCGGAGCCGTTCCAGAAGCGGCCCGGATCCCGCGCCAGCGTGTTCGACGCGGAGGAGCGGCCGCTGCTGACGCCGCTGCCGGCGGTGCCCTACGAGATCTCGACATGGCACTACGGACGACGAGTGGGCAGGAACGGGCACGTCACGTTCGCGCGGAACTTCTACTCCGCGCCGTTCGCGCACATCGGCGCGAAGGTCGATCTGCGCATCACGGCCCGGACGCTGGAGATCTATCAGGGCAGCCAGCGACTGACCAGTCACCTGCTGCTCCCGGAGACCGCGAGCAATGAGTACCGCACCAACGACGCGGACCTACCTGCGGGCGAGCGTTTCCAGGCCTGGGACGCGCAGAGGGTGCGGGCGTGGGCAGATCGGGTCGGGCCGGCCACGGTGATCGTGATCCAGCGGATCTTCGAGTCCGTGCCGATCGTGGAACAGGGCCTGGATCCCGCGTTGGCGGTGCTACGGCTCTCTCGCCGCTTCTCCGTAGATCGGGTCGAGGCGGCCTGCGCACTCGCGCTGACGGGACGGGTCCGTTCACCGCGCTATGCGCATCTGCACCCGATCTTGGCCACCGGGCAGGACAAGGTCGCCGCCCTGCGTCCACCCCGCGAGGAACCCGCGGAAGACGGCGGATACGTCCGTGGCGCCGACTACTACGCCGGAGGTGTCCGGTGAGCGTGATCGATAACGACACGAAGCGGAAGCTGCGCGAGATGGGCGCGACCGCGCTGCTGGACGCGATCGATGCCCAGGATGAGGCTCACGTGCTGGGGATGTCGTTCCAGGAACGGCTCCAGCTGATCGTGGACGAGGCGCATTCCATCTTCAATCATGGAAAGGTCGAGGGTCTGATCCGCCGGGCGGGGCTGCGTTATCCCGGAGCGGACCTGCGGCGGCTGGATCTGGTCGAGGAACGGGGACTGAACCGGAACGTGATCGCGCAACTGGCAACCTGCTCCTTCATCCAGCGGCAACAGAACGTGGTCTTCCAGGGCTTCACCGGCTCAGGGAAGTCCTACCTCGGCTGCGCGCTGGCGAAGCAGGCCTGCCAGCACCGGCTCCGAGCCCACTACATCCGAATGCCCGACCTCGAAGAGGCCTGGGCCCTGGCAAAGGACAAGCCGCAGGGCCAGACGAAGTTCCTGCGGAAGTACTCCACGTTCTCGCTGCTGGTGATCGACGAGTGGCTGCTGGACCATCCTGACGAGGGAATGCGTTCGATGCTGCTGGAACTGCTCGAGCGCCGCTATGACACCGGCTCGACCGTGTTCTGCACCCAGTACCCGAAGAAGGACTGGCACGCCCGGCTCGGTGGAGCAGTCCACGCCGATGCGATCATGGACCGCATCGTGCACAACACAATCTGGATCGACACCGGCGACAGGAACATGCGAGAACACACCGCACTGCCCCAGTGACCCGATGCCGGCGGGAGCCAGTGGTCCCCACCGCGGCGGCTACTGGCCCCCGTCGGCACGATCGGCGGTCCCCAAGAGCAAGATTCGGTGGCTCCCACGACTACGAATACTCAGCGCCGCTGTACCGGGGAGATCCCGGCTACCGGCCGAAAATGGACCGCGACGGTGACGGAGTGGCCTGCGAGTAGGCCGACTCCGCGACGCCGCCGTTGCCGCCAGGGCCGTGTTCAACCGCTTTCAGGCTCACAACAGGCGTGGGAGGATCCAGGTCCACCCCGAAGCAGAGCAGGCCACCACCTCGTCCCCGGTAGGCGACCAGGACGGAGCACCCGCATGAACGAGCAGCACACCAGCACCTCGAACAGCACCGGCGACGACGACAGTAGCCGGGGCAGCGTGCTGCATCTGCTGCCGAACGCAGCGATCGCGGGCCTCGACGTCACCGGCTCCGGCAAGGTCGGCGAGGCGGGCCGGACTGACGAGGTCGACAGCGCGGGCGGGAAGGGCCGTTCCGCCGTGGAGGCGGTGCTGCGGGCCCTCGCCGCACGTCTGCATGCCTCCGGTGCGGTCACGGACGGCTTCGAGGCCGCGGTACTGGAGCGGGAGCGGACGTACCCGACAGGCCTGCCCACGGTGATCCCCGCGGCGATCCCCCACACCGATCCGGAGCACGTGATCGAACCGGGCATCGCGGTGGCCACCCTGCGCGAACCGGTGGCCTTCGGGGAGATGGGCGGCAGCGGGGAGGCTACGGTCCCTGTGCGCCTGGTGGTAATGCTGGTGCTGCGCGAGGCCCAAGCCCAGCTCGAAGCCCTGCAGCGCCTGATCCAGGCCCTGCAGGACGAAGCCGCCGTGCGCACCGTGCTCGATGCCACCGACGATGCAGACCTGGAGCGTCGCGTCAGGCAGTGGCTGCAGGCCCCTTCCTGACGGGCGCCTCCTGGAGAGCGGCCCGCACCGGCCTCACTTCACCCGCAGCGTCACCACCGCGACCGGCTCGTCGGTGTCACCGGGGGTGATCACCACGGTGTCGCCCTCCACGTGGGCGGCGGCGGGTGCCTTCTCCTGCTCATCGTCGTCGTCGCGGTCGGGCCCGTCGGAGACCGTCCGGGAGTCGTCGGCCCTGTCGGCTTCCTCCTCCTCGCCGGGGTAGACCGCACCGGCCGCGTCGTCGGTGCCGTCACTGGCGCCACCGGCGGCGCCCTTCTCCTCACCGCGCTCGGGCACCTCGGCCAGCTCGCGGATCGCGGCCGACACCTCCGGGCTGAGCCGAACCTCCCCTGCCTCGGGGTCCAGCAGCAGCACGTGCAACTGCTCCTGGCCGGTGCCGTCGACCCCGCGGGTGAAGCGAACGCCCTCCGGTGGAGTACGCACGGCCTCGTGCATCCAGGGTCGGGTCGCGTAGATCGCCTCGCCGTAGCGGTTGATCCACGCCCCCAGCTCCTCCAATGCCACCCGCTGCAGGGGCGGGATGGTGCCGTCGGCCCGCGGCCCGATGTTCAGCAGCAGGTTGCCGTTCTTGGAGACCACATCCACCAGCAGGCGGATCACGTCGCTGCCGCCCATCGCGTGCTCGATCGACTCGTCATGGTTGAAGCCGAAGCTGAGGCCCAGGCCGCGGGTGGCCTCGAACACCTCGTCCTGCACGGAGTCGATGTCCTGGTACTCGCGGGTGGCGACCCCATGCACAGGCACGCCCCAGCGGTCGTTGACCATGCCCTCGGGGACCTTCTCGAGGTATTCGCCGAACAGCTGGACCAGGGAGTCGGGGCCGGGGTACTTGCCGGCGTCGGGCCAGTCGATGTCGTTCCACAGGATGTCCGGGGAGAACTTCTCGATCAGCTCCCGCAGCTGCGCGGCGGCGAAGGCCGCGAACTCGGGGTCGTTGCGGCGCAGGGAGAACAGTTCCTCGTGGGAGGTGATCGGCCCGAAGTCGGTGACGTGCCAGTCCAGGGCGCCGGAGTAGTACAGGCCGAAGCGCAGGCCGGCGGCGCGGGTGGCGTGCTCGAGCTTGGCGATCAGGTCGCGGCCAGGGCCCCGGCGGGCGGCGGTGAAGGAGGTGGTCTCGCTGTCCCACAGGCAGAACCCGTCGTGGTGCTTGGCGGTGGGCACCACGTACTTGGCGCCGGCCTGCACGGCGAGGTTCACCATCGCCTTGGGGCTGGAGCGGATGGGGTCCCAGGTGTCGGCGAAGTCCTCGTAGCTGTGGCCGGGGCCGAACAGCTTCTGGTGCCGCTCCCGGGTGGGGCTGCCCTCGATGCGCACGGTGTTGGCGTACCACTCGGCGTACTGGTGGCGGGCGTAGGCGTTGTCCTCGGTGACGTCGGAGCGGTCGGACACGTCGGCCCAGCCGGGCACGGAGTACAGGCCCCAGTGGATGAAGATGCCCAGCTTCGCGTCGCGGTACCAGTCAGGGACGGTGAGGTCCGGGTAGTCGCTCGCGGGGGCGGCGTCGCGGGGGCCGTGACGGTCATCGAAGCTGATCATCGGGTCTCTCCTGCGAGGTCGGGGGCGCATGACCACCGTATCGGGAGTCGTGGGACCTACCTGGAGGTGCGCCCCAGGTTGGCTGCGGCGCGTACGTAAGCATCCATGTCGTATCGCTCACCGGCGGCGATGGACTCGATCATCATCCCGTGGAGCCCACCGTGCCGCTCGCGATAGACCAGGCGGTATCGGGGCCTGGTGGCGTGTTCGGGATCCGGGTCGAGGTACACCTTCCGGCAATCGGAGAGGTCACCGATAGCGGGAGGATCGAACAGCGGAGCACCTCTCTGCTCCCCACGCGCGAGCGAGAACATCGTCTCGATCGCTGCTTTCTGGACGTCCTTGGGCAGCGCCGCGAGATCATCCTTGAACGCCGGGACCCAGCGGAAGGGGAGACTCACTCGAAGTCAGCGGGGTCGAAGCCGAGCTCGGTCAGGAGTGAGTCGCTGTCGGAGGACGGCTGGCTCATACGGGATGCGAGGGTCTCGGCAAGTTCGAGGTCCTCGAGGATCGACTCGAGGCGCTCGTAGAGCTCGAAGGGGATGACGGCCGCCTGGGGCTTGCGATGCGCACCGAAGATGACGGGCTCAGCCATGGCGCCCTCGACCTGGAACCGGGCGAGGGTAGCACCGAGCTCCTCGCGGGCTTCGCGGCTGGTTCGTACCTGGGTGATCGCCATGGCGAAAGGATACCACCAACGTGTACACATTTGTGTACCTCACTTGCTGCTGCGAGGATGGCCCCACCCGCCATCAACCGCTTAAGTCCGGGAGGGCCTCCTCATGAACCGCCGCACCGAGCCCCACAGGTCTGAGCCTCGCAGGCCCCGTATCGGCATCGCCGGTATCGCCATCGAGTCCTCCACCTTCACCCCATACCGCTCCTCCGCGGCGGACTTCGAGGTGCGCCGCGGCACCGAAGCGATCCTCGATCGCTACCCGTTCTTCACCGCCACCACCGGCTCCGGGCAGGTGCTGCGAGAGGCGGCCGACTACGTGGGTGTCCTCCACGCCCGCGCCCTCCCCGGCGGCCAGCTGGTTCGCGAGGTCTACGAGGGGTGGAAGCGAGAGATCTGTGAGGGCCTGGCCGCCGCCCACGCCGAGGCGCCGCTGGACGGGTTCTATTTCGACATCCACGGCGCGATGAGCGTGGTGGGCCTGGAGGACGCCGAAGGGGACCTGATCACCGCGATCCGCGAGGCGATCGGCCCGGACGTGGTGGTGGGTACCGCCATGGACCTGCACGGCAACGTCTCCGAGACCCTGTTCGATGCCTGCGACCTCCTCACCTGCTACCGTCACGCCCCCCACATCGACGCCTGGGAGACCCGCGAGCGGGGCCTGCGCGACCTGGTGGACGCCACCGCCGCCGTGATGGCCGGCGGCCCGCTCCCCCACAAGGCGCTGGTGCACGTGCCGGTGCTGCTGCCCGGGGAGAAGACCTCCACGCGCATTGAACCGGCCAAGTCCATCTATGGCCGCATCCCCGATCTCACCGACCGCGAGGGCGTCACCGACGTGTCCTATTGG
The DNA here is from genome assembly GCF_016907455.1 of Brachybacterium muris. Classification (NCBI taxonomy): domain Bacteria; kingdom Bacillati; phylum Actinomycetota; class Actinomycetes; order Micrococcales; family Dermabacteraceae; genus Brachybacterium; species Brachybacterium muris. The sequence continues at coordinate 3,427,826 of NZ_JAFBCB010000001.1, forward strand.
GTGGGCTTCGCCTGGGCCGACCAGCCCCGCTGCAAGGCCGCCATCGTCGCCTTCGGATCCGACGCCGAGGCCGTCGACACCGCAGCTCTGGAGCTGGCCACCTCGGTGTGGGAGGCCCGCCACGATTTCGAGTTCGTGGCCCCCACCGGCAGTTTCGCCGACTGCCTGGACCAGGCGATCGTCAGCGAGAAGCGGCCGTTCTGGATCTCCGACTCCGGGGACAACCCCGGCGCCGGTGGGGCCGACGACACCACCTACTGCCTGGCACAGCTGTTGGGCCGCGAGGAGATCCGCACCAATGAGGTGAGCGCACTGATGGTGTCCTTGGTGGATCCGGACTCGAGCAGTGCCGCGTGGGAACTGGGCGTGGGCGGGCGCGGGGACTTCGTCGTGGGCGGGCGGATCGATGCCCGCGAGCCCGGCCCGGTGCCGCTGCGTGCCCAGGTGGTGGCGCTGGACGACTCCGCCTCGACCGGACGGGCAGCCGCCCTGCAGGTGCTGGTTCCGGGCGCGGGTGACGACGGCATCGAGCAACTGTCGGGCCTGACGGTGGTTGTCACCGCGCGTCGCTCCCAGTTCGCCACCGCCGACATGTTCGCGCGCCTGGGGCTATCGATGACGGGGTTCGACGTGGTCACCGTGAAGATGGGCTACCTGGAGCCGGACCAGTACGAGGCCGCCGCCGACTGGCTGTTGGCCCTCACCCCCGGCGGCGTGGACCAGGACCTGGTGCGCCTGGGCCACTCCCGCATCGACCGGCCGATGATCCCCTTCGATGCCGAGATCCCGGCCCCATCGGCCGCAGGGATCCGACGGGGTACGCAGGTCACGGGGTGATCACGATGCCACCGTCCATCCACTCCGGTCGGCGGTGACCACTGGTCTCGGTGCATGCAGCCGATCATCGACGAGACCCCGGCCTCTCCACAATCCCCGCTGCCGCAGGTGAAATCCTGCGCGCCGCGTTCCAGGGTGAGGCCCCCGCCTGCCCGGCCGCGCCTGGCGGTCAACGGATGCCGGCGATGATGTCGTCCACCACGCGCTCGGCCACCTGGCCCGCCACCTGGGGCTCCGCGCCGCGCAGGGGCCCGTGCACCATCAGCTCCGCGCAGCCGTGCACGGCCGACCAGCAGGAGAACTCCGCACCCGGGCGGCGGTAAGCCGGCAGAACACCACTTGCCACGCAGCCCTCCAGCGCCGCCAGCAGCTCCCCGACCGGTGGCATCTCCTCGAGCGATGCCCGATTCCCCAGGCGCGCCTGCCCGGCGAAGGCGGTCTCGAACAAGCCCGGTTCCTCGACGGCGAACTCGATGTAGCTCAACCCCACTTCGCGCAGGCGGTGCAGTGCTGCCTCTGCCCGCGCCACGAGTGCGACGGGATCGGTCGCGCCGGCGGCGGGAGTGGGAGTGTCCGCGACGGGAGCGGGGGTGGCGGTCGCAGGGCCGGACCGGTCATCGATCCGGTCCCGCATCCGCTCAGCCATGCGCTCCTGGATCTCCCGGCCAAGAGCCTCCAGCAGCTCCGCGCGATCCCGGAAGTGGCGATAGGCCGCAGCGGGAGTCACGCCCGCACGACGCGTCGCCTCGCGCAGGGACAGCGACGAGGGCCCATCCACGCGGGTCATCTCCAGTGCCTCCGCGATGAGGGCTGCCCTCAGGTCACCGTGGTGGTACCCGCGGGAATCCCGGGCCTTGCTCTCCTTCACCACAGGAGTCGTTCCGAGAGTTCCCCTCACCATCCCCGCCTCCCTCACATAAGTCCACGCTGTTCACACAATGTATATGCCATTCACATAGACCGCTTCCCATCCTCCCCGATGGTCGTCATGACCTCACAGCACACCGCTCACCCACCCGCCACCTATTGCGCATTTCTGAGCGCATGGTCGATTCCCGGATACCCAGGATTCACCTGAGCCCCGCCTCCAGGACTACCGGCTTCCGTAGCGTGAGCTGTGCCCATCTCACGACCCCTAGGTCAGGACCCCCATGCGCTCCCCTGCATCCGTATCGCCGCCCGCCCAGAACCCCATGAAGGGCGTTAGGCACGAGCAGGATCCGGTCTGCTCGGCTGTCGACATTCACAACCCCGTAGGCGCCTCCGAATCCCGTGCTCGATTGACACCGACGGGTCGGTTCGCCGTCCTGCTGGCAGGTCTCGCACTGCTGGCACCGGGGCTTTTCGCACTCGAGTCCTTCCAGGCGGCACCAGCGTCGGCCGAGGTCACCGACGAGCAGCTCTCCCAGGGAGGGGTGCTACGGGACTCCACCACCCTTCGCATCGCCCCGGGGCTGGATCTGACCACCTTCTCCCGTCTGGAGGAGCCCGGCTGGAACGAAGGCAGCGTGCTGACCGCAGACCTGCGGGAGTCCACGTTGTCGCTGGATGTGCGCGACTCGGGAACCGTCACCGGCCGGGCCCCGCTCCAGGACGTGATGCGGGAGGGCCCGCGCGGCGACCGCGCTGTCGCTGCCGTGAACGGCACCTTCTTCGACATCAACCACTCGGACGCCCCGATCTACACCTCCGTCTCCTCCGAGGGTCTGCGCACCGGCACCTCCCAGCCGCGCGCCTCCTTCACGGTGGCCGACGGGCAGGCCGCCATACAGGAGCTCGCCGCCTCCGGCTCCGTCACCCTGGAGGACGGCACCGCCCTGGAACTCAGCGGAATGAACACCCCGAACCTGGCACCCGGCACGATCGGCGTGTACACCGCAGCCTGGGGCGACTACAGCCTGGACCGCCCCGCCGGCGGCCCCGATCGGATGGCCGCAAGGATCGCCCGCGCCACGGTGGTCGACGGTGTGGTCACCGATGTCAGCGGCCTGATCCCGCGTGCAGGTGACCCGCAGATCCCCGACGGCGCCCAGGTGCTGCTGGGACGCGAGGCCGGGGCGGAGAAGGTCGCCGCCCTCCAGGTAGGCGACCAGGTCGAGATCGAGGTGGGCCCCTCGGCCGATGTCGACCTCGGTATCGCTGGATCCCACCAGATCCTGCGCGACGGCGAGATCACCGATATGAGCACGTATCGGCTGGCAACCGATGTGCATCCGCGCACTGCCGTGGGCATCAGCCGGGACGGCAGCGAACTGTTCGTGTTGGTCCTGGACGGCCGCTCCTCCGACTCCCGCGGCATGACGCTGCCGGAGCTCGCCGCGCTGCTGCGGGACATGGGTGCCCACAATGCGCTGAACCTCGACGGCGGCGGTTCGTCGGCGATGGCTGCCCGCGCTGCCGGGGACGAGAGCGAGCAGATCTGGAACAGCCCCTCGGATGGCGTGGTTCGCGAAGTTCCCAACGCGCTGGTGTTCTACTCCGATGCCCCGGCCGAGCAGCTCTCCGACGTGCAGGTTCGTACCACCGTGGACGGCGAGGACGCCGTGCTGCCGGGCATGCACCGCACCGTGGAGGCCACCGGCCTGGGTGCAAACTTCGATCCGGTACTGGTGGACGGAACCTTCGATGTCGACGGCCCCGTCGAGATCGTCTCCTCAGATAGCACCAGTGCCCGCGTGCTGGGTTCCGAGCGCGGTCAGGGCACTGTCACGTATGCCGCCGGCGCCCACCAGGACTCGGTGACCCTGCGGGTGCTGGGCGAGCCGGTCGCCCTGCAGGCCTCCGCCCGCTCCCTCTCCCTTCCGGACGCGGAGACCCCGCAGTTGCTCACCCTGACCGGTGTCGATGCTGATGGGCAGAGGGCCCGTGTGGAGACCGGCGATGTGGAGGTCGATGTCACCCATGGGTTCCTCGTGACCGACGATGGCCTGGGCACCTGGGCCGTTGCCGCCACCGGCGCGGCGGACACCGGTTCGGTGACGTTCCGCCACGGGGAGCTCTCCACCACAGTGGCGCTCACCCACGGCACCGGGCAGGTCGAGGTGTTCGACTTCTCCGACCCGTCGGCCTTCCGTGGCGACTCGGCGCGAGCCACCGGGTCCTTCTCCGCCGCCGACGGACCGTCGACAACCGACGGCACCACCCACGCGGCCATTGGCCTGACCTACGACTTCACCACCTCCTCCGCCACCCGCGGCTACTACCTCGTGGCGAACGAACCGGTCCAGGTGGAGGGCTCCACCCTCGCCTTCACCTTGGACGTGCGCGGGGATGGCACCGGGTCATGGCCACGGCTGCAGGTGCGGGACGCCCAGGGCTCCGTCACCAACCTCGGTGGTGATCACCTCGAGTTCCAGGGGTGGCAGCAGATACGCTTCACGGTCCCCGAGGGTTTGCCCCAACCGCTGACCGTGGAGCGGGTGCGGATCATGGAGACCCGCCCGGAGGCCCAGTACACCGGGGACATCGCGGTAGCCAACCTGAGAGCAATCACCACCCCGGAGGCGGAGACACTCCCAGAGCAGCGCATCCATGATCAGGCCCTCCTTGCCTCAGGATCCGTCGCGGAACGCCCGCAGCGCATCGCCGTGATGAGCGATGCCCAGTTCGTGGCGGCCGATCCGGACAGCGATGCCGTCGCCGGCGCCCGCCGAACCTTGCGAGAGATCAAGGCCGAGCAACCAGACCTCCTGGTCATCAACGGCGACTTCGTCGACGAGGCCTCCGAGGCGGACTTCGTGCTGGCCAAGCAGATCCTGGACGAGGAGTGGGGCGCCGAGATCCCCTACCTCTACGTACCGGGCAACCACGAGATCATGGGCGGGAAGATCGGCAACTTCGAGACCGCCTTCGGCCCGGCGTCCACCAGTCGCGACCTGGGCCGCACCAAGGTGATCACCCTGAACACCGCCTCGGGCAGCCTGCGCGGTGGCGGACTCGACCAGATCGCCGAGTTGGAGCGCCTCCTGGAAGAGGTGGAGGACTCCGACACCCTCACCGGTGTCACCGTGTTCTTCCACCATCCGCCCACAGACCCGTTGCCCTCTAAACTCTCCCAGCTCTCCGACCAGCGCGAGGCGCGGGCCGTGGAGAAGCTGCTGGCGGACTTCCGCCGCGACTCCGGGAAGTCCGCCGCCGTGATCAACGGGCACGTGGGTGCGTTCCACGGCTCCGCGGTGGAGGGCGTGACCTACCTGATCAACGGCAACTCGGGGAAGAACCCCTCCGGCACCGTCGAGACCGGCGGCTTCACCGGCTGGACCATGGTCGGGATCAACCCCGGCGCCGGCCTGGTGGGCCAGAACCCGAGCACGCAGGACCGGGTGGACTGGCTGGCAGCCGAGACCAAGCCCTGGGTGGACGAGCTCTCGCTCACCGCCACCGAGGAACTGCGCGTCGGGGCCGTCGGCTCGGCGAGCGCGACCTTCACCCAGGACGGGCGCACCGTGCCGGTGGCCTGGCCGGTGACCGCCCAGTGGGGCGGAGAGGGCGTGATCGTGGAGTCCGGCACCGACGACGCCGAGGTGGAGAAGCGCCGCGGGGACGGCCGGGCGGTGCTGCGGATGAACCCGCTGACCGGTGAGCTCACCGGGTTGCGACGCGGGCAGGCGACCCTCACCGTGACCGTGAACGGCCGCACCGCCGAACAGGTGGTGACCGTCACCGGGCCAGGGAAGGGCCGAGGGCACGGCAAGGGACACGACAACGGGAAACGTCCTGGTCACGACAAGGGCCCTGACAACGGGAACGGGAAGGAACCGGGCAAAGGCAAGGGCAATGGACCTGGCAGTGGAAAAGGCAACGGGAAAGGCCGTGGCCACGGGAACGGCTGACGCCGGCGGCCGCGGGCCGGGGTCCGGCAGCACTGCACGCACCCCGGCAGGCCGCTGATCACGCATTCCTCACTGTTCTCCAGCCGTTAGCGATAGCCTGCGGACGACCACGAGACGAGGCGGGTGCGCGTGAGCAAAGGGAACGACCCGTCGGCCCAGCGGCCGACCACCGAGGGTGCCGCCGCGCCCTCACGCCCCGCCCTGCCCGGGGACATGGACCTGCCGTGGAAGGCCACGGCCGAGCGCCGCGACCTGTGGGGCCCGGCCCCGAAGCCCCTGGAGGGCAAGGTCCACTCCCCCGCAGCCGGAAGCTCGACCGAGCTGGTGCGCTCCGCCCCCCGTCGCAGCCCCCTGGTGTCCTTCGGGGTGCCGGTGCTGACGGGCTCTGCCGCGGCCTTCGCCGTCGTCGCCCTCGGCGTGGCCGGGGTGATCGCCGGGCCCATCGCCGCGATCGCCGCCGGCGTGGGGGTTCTGGCCGCGGGCGGCACCGGCGGCCTGCTGTACTCCCTGCGCCCGGAACCGGCCCGCCTGCTCACCACCGGTGCCGACGTGCCCGATTCCACCCGCGAGGTGCTCGAGCAGATCCTCCACGCCACCGCTGAGACTCGCGGACGCACCCGTGACCTGCGCGCCCGCGCCTCGGACCCGACAGCCCTGCAGGTGCTGAAGGACGTGGACGCGCTGCTGGTGCGGATCGACGCCCTGGCCGGCTCCGAGGCGATACAGACCCTGCGCCCCTCCTCCGGTGAGGTGACGATGCTGGAGGGCATGGCCTGCCGGTACATCCCGGAGCTGGTGGACGCCGCTGAGGACATCATCGGCTTCCTGGTCACCTTCCGCGGCTCCGCCCGCGAGGAGGCCCTGGCGAACCTGCGGGCCGTGGACCAGCAGCTCGGTGTGCTGGCCGACGGCGTGGAGCGCATCGAGCAGGACATGGTGGCCGGGGTGTCCCGCTCCCTCGAGGTGCACTCCGAGTTCCTGCGCACCCGTTTCGCCGATCAGCACCTGAACCCCATCATCGACGTCTGAGAACCCCTTCAAGGAGAACCCATGGACAAGCTGCAGCCCCCCACCCCCGCCGAGGAGATCGTGCCCGCCGAGCCCGTCGAGGAGCTCAGTGAGGAGAAGGCCGTCTCCCTACTCACCGACCTTCCCGCCGAGCAGCAGAAGGAGCTGGAGACCCGCGCCGACCAGTGGCTCGAGGAGATCTCCACCCTGAACCCCCACTCCCAGGAGTTCACCGCCCAGGTCAACGCGCTGGGCGCGGTGGCGCGTCGTACCTTCGAGCGCACCAGCGGCACCTCCTCCCGCTTCATGGAGCAGTCTCTGCGTGATGCGAAGGAGTCCGGCGGCAGCCAGGAAGTGGTCTCCAAGTCCCTCGCGGACCTGCGCAGCACGATGGAGGACCTGGCCCCCAAGGAGGACACCTTCGCCTCCAAGGCGCTGAGCTTCCTGCCCGGCCGCGGCGCCGCCAAGCGGTACTTCCGCAGCTTCGAGTCCAACCAGAAGCAGCTCGACGGTGTGCTGACGGCCCTGGGTCGTGGCCAGGAGATGCTGCAGCGCGACAACGCGGAGCTGGCCGTGGAGCGCCGCGGACTGTGGGAGGACCTGGGTGCCCTGCAGAAGGCCTCCCACCTGCTGGGTCTGCTGGATGATCGGGCGGTGGAGAAGGCGCGGCAGGCCCGTGCGGAGGGCCGCACCGAGGCGGCCGACGCCCTGGAGCGCGACGTGCTGTTCGCCGTGCGTCAGCGCCGCCAGGACGTGGCCACCCAGATCGCCGTCACCGTGCAGGCTTACATGGCGATGGGGCTGATCGAGGACAACAACACCAAGCTCGCCCAGGGCGTGGAGCGGGCCCGCACCACCACGGTGACGGCACTGCGCACCGCGGTGATCACCGCGCAGGCGCTGGAGAACCAGAAGCTGGTGCTCGATCAGATCGACGCGGTCAACTCCACCACTGATTCGCTGGTGGCGCGCACCTCGCAGATGCTGGCCGACAACTCCGTGAAGATCCAGGAGCAGGCCGCCACCTCGGGTGTCTCCGCCGAGACCTTGCAGAAGGCCTTCGACAACCTGTTCACCACCATGGACGGGATCGACACCTTCCGCGCCCAGGCCAACCAGAACTTCCTGGAGACCGTCAACGCCCTGGAGCACCAGGTGGAGCGGGCCCAGCCCTACATGCGCCGCATGGAGCAGGCCCCCGCCCAGCAGGCCCAGATCGACTCGGCCTCGGACCTGCTGCGCATCGAGGACTGATCAGCTCCTCTCAGCGCCGCGAGCGGCGAGTTCGGTGAGCATCTCAGGAGTGAAAGGCCACCGATCTCGCTATTGATCGATCAGCATGGCCGGTCAATCATCACGGCCGCTTCAAGGTGCGTGACCGCGTAGCCGAGCTCGATGCGTTCCTGCTCCAGCCGTGTGCCGCCCGTGGCGAGTTCATCGTGCAGGATCTGCTCGCTCCCGGTCAGGCGTGAGAGCGTGACCACCGGACGCACGGACGTGGTGACGGCGAGCGCTCGATGGTCTTCGAGGGTGTTGGCGTCCATGAGAATGCTGGTGACGTCGTCATGGTGGTGCCGGGCCCGGTCCAGGATCCGGAAGCCGTCTGCGTCGAGATCCCCCCAGTAGATGACCGGGACGTCTCGTATCCAGGGCACGTCGAGCAGGCTGGGGATCGCGTATCCGGAACCGCTCACGGCGACCGCCTCGGGGATGTCCGGGAGCACCTGGACGGTCTCAGCGTTCTCACACACGATGACCACGCGGGGGGTGAGCCCCAGATCAGGCAGCTGCCTCACGGCGATCCGGGAGCTTCGAGGGAAGCCGGGGTGTCCCTGTCGAAGTCGGGGATCGAGGACCAGGACGTCGTGGAAGACGGGGTCCGAGGCGAGGCCGAGGTCCTCCGACCCGTCGGCGCGGGCGGCGCCGACGAGCCTGCTCACCAGTGACCGGTGATCCCGCAGCCACTTCGTGTGCATACCCGGGAACGGCACCTGGCGGATGCGCAGCCCCGAGCGGGGGTGGGACAACAGCCAGGCCGCCACCGCGATCGACAGATCGGCATCTGTCGGAGACATCCGCAGCCACTGCGCGCGCGACCGGTCCATCCCCGCAGCGACCGAGTGACGCAGAGCCTCGCCCCCCACCCCGGGGTGATTGGCCAGGTGGGGAGTCTCCTCATGGTGGGCCAGGTGGGACACCGCCGCTTCGTAGCGGACACGCAGGAGCTCCGCCTCCGCCTGGGTCGGTCCGTCGGCACACTCGGTGAGCACGTCAGCACCGGTTGCACCCCATCGCACGGGGACTCGCTGGGAGCCGAGGTGTGCCCAGCGGCGCTCCTCCCACTGCACGTGGAGGCCCAGCGGTTCGGGGGCGCGACGCCACAGCTGGACCCACTCGGAGACCGCGGGCGGGTCGGCAAGTGCCTGCGCAGCCGTGGGAGGGTGCAGGGGCACGCTCACGGTCGCCTTCGAAGGCTCAGCGAGCCATGCGGGCAGGTTGCGATCCCACTTGGTGCGCAAGGTCGCTCGGACGTCCTCAGGTGTGCGCATGTGGACCTGATTGAGTATTCGTAGTCGTGGGAGCCACCGAATCTTGCTCTTGGGGACCGCCGATCGTGCCGACGGGGGCCAGTAGCCGCCGCGGTGGGGACCACTGGCTCCCGCCGGCATCGGGTCACTGGGGCAGTGCGGTGTGTTCTCGCATGTTCCTGTCGCCGGTGTCGATCCAGATTGTGTTGTGCACGATGCGGTCCATGATCGCATCGGCGTGGACTGCTCCACCGAGCCGGGCGTGCCAGTCCTTCTTCGGGTACTGGGTGCAGAACACGGTCGAGCCGGTGTCATAGCGGCGCTCGAGCAGTTCCAGCAGCATCGAACGCATTCCCTCGTCAGGATGGTCCAGCAGCCACTCGTCGATCACCAGCAGCGAGAACGTGGAGTACTTCCGCAGGAACTTCGTCTGGCCCTGCGGCTTGTCCTTTGCCAGGGCCCAGGCCTCTTCGAGGTCGGGCATTCGGATGTAGTGGGCTCGGAGCCGGTGCTGGCAGGCCTGCTTCGCCAGCGCGCAGCCGAGGTAGGACTTCCCTGAGCCGGTGAAGCCCTGGAAGACCACGTTCTGTTGCCGCTGGATGAAGGAGCAGGTTGCCAGTTGCGCGATCACGTTCCGGTTCAGTCCCCGTTCCTCGACCAGATCCAGCCGCCGCAGGTCCGCTCCGGGATAACGCAGCCCCGCCCGGCGGATCAGACCCTCGACCTTTCCATGATTGAAGATGGAATGCGCCTCGTCCACGATCAGCTGGAGCCGTTCCTGGAACGACATCCCCAGCACGTGAGCCTCATCCTGGGCATCGATCGCGTCCAGCAGCGCGGTCGCGCCCATCTCGCGCAGCTTCCGCTTCGTGTCGTTATCGATCACGCTCACCGGACACCTCCGGCGTAGTAGTCGGCGCCACGGACGTATCCGCCGTCTTCCGCGGGTTCCTCGCGGGGTGGACGCAGGGCGGCGACCTTGTCCTGCCCGGTGGCCAAGATCGGGTGCAGATGCGCATAGCGCGGTGAACGGACCCGTCCCGTCAGCGCGAGTGCGCAGGCCGCCTCGACCCGATCTACGGAGAAGCGGCGAGAGAGCCGTAGCACCGCCAACGCGGGATCCAGGCCCTGTTCCACGATCGGCACGGACTCGAAGATCCGCTGGATCACGATCACCGTGGCCGGCCCGACCCGATCTGCCCACGCCCGCACCCTCTGCGCGTCCCAGGCCTGGAAACGCTCGCCCGCAGGTAGGTCCGCGTCGTTGGTGCGGTACTCATTGCTCGCGGTCTCCGGGAGCAGCAGGTGACTGGTCAGTCGCTGGCTGCCCTGATAGATCTCCAGCGTCCGGGCCGTGATGCGCAGATCGACCTTCGCGCCGATGTGCGCGAACGGCGCGGAGTAGAAGTTCCGCGCGAACGTGACGTGCCCGTTCCTGCCCACTCGTCGTCCGTAGTGCCATGTCGAGATCTCGTAGGGCACCGCCGGCAGCGGCGTCAGCAGCGGCCGCTCCTCCGCGTCGAACACGCTGGCGCGGGATCCGGGCCGCTTCTGGAACGGCTCCGCGTTATAGGCCTCCATCCGCTGCCCGATGGCGGCTGCAAGTTCGGGCAGGGACGTGAATCGCTGATCCCGCAGCCCGGCGATGACCCAGGTCGCGACGTGCGCGACGGTGTTCTCCACGCTCGCCTTGTCTTTCGGTTTCCGCACCCTCCCCGGGAGCACCGCCGCCGAGTAATGCGCTGCCATCTCGCGATACGCATCGTTCAGGACGATCTCGCCCTCGCGGGGGTGCTTCACCACACCGGTCTTGAGGTTGTCCGGAACGATCCTCGGGACCGTCCCGCCCAGCGCCTCGAACATCGCTACGTGCGCTCGCAGCCAGGACTCCTGGCGCATATCCAGCGCCGGGAAGCAGAACGCGTAACGAGAAAAAGGCAGGCAGGCAACGAACAAGAACACCTTCGAGACCTCGCCGGTGACCGGATCGGCCAGCTCCATCGTGGGGCCGGACCAGTCGACCTCCACGCTCTGGCCGGCCTTGTGACCGACTCTCGAAGCGGCACCGGTGACCATGACGTGGTGCTGGTAGGTGCGGCAAAACCGGTCATACCCCATCGCCGGATCCCCAGCCGCCGTGGTCGCGTCGAAGTACTCGCCGTGCAACAGCTTCAGCGTCACGCCGACCCTGGCCATCTCTCGATGGACCTGTTCCCAGTCCGGCTGTGCGAACACGCTCTCGTGCTCGCCCCGGCCCGGGAACAACCGGGCATACACCTGCTCATCGGCGACGTCCGCGATATCGCCCCACCCGATCCCTGCAGCGTCAGCGGCCTCGAACACCGCCCTCACGGACTTGCGGGACATGCCCTGCGAGGACGAAATCGCTCGCCCCGACAGACCTTCTGCGCGCAGCTGGAGCACCAGCTTCGCCCTGATCTTCCGTACCATTCCAGATTGCTCCTTCCGCCGCGTGCCCTATACACACGGCGGAAGGAGCGTAGACAGAGCGGCCCCAACGACACCACTGGTGGTCCCGAACGACGCCACCGCTACGGCAGCGACGTGGCACCCGAACCCTCGATCAGCGGACCCCAGCGAGGCGAATATTCACCTGATCCCATGTCGGTGAAGGCGACTGCCGAGAGCCGCGAGGCCCGACCGGTGGGGTTGGAGACGACCGCCGCTCCACCGACATACTCCTCGATCGTCTGCAGCATCTTCAGGGGTGTCGCCAGCAGCAGTTGGAAGCCGAAGGAGCGGAAGACCTCCAGTCCGGCCCGAGTGAAGTGGATATCGGTCTTGTCGAAGGCCTCATCGAGCACCACCAGACCGTACGGCGGGAACCCATCGGCGCTGGAGGTGAGCTGGTAGCGCAGGGCCGCAGCGAGGCAGAACGTCACGAGGCGCTGCCGCTGGCCACCGGACCGCCCGTCGGACCCCTTGTACACGTCGACCACCATGCCCTCGGCGTCGATCTCGCGCGCCTCGAACTCCACATGGCGACGGGTGTCGAGCACCCGCTTGCGCCAGGATTGATCTGCGCTCTCCGCGGAGCCCAGCCGGCGCAGGACGTGGTCCATCCGCGCGAACCGCTCCTCGGCCGCTGTGACGCTCTCATCGTCCTGGTGGAAAGCACCGTGGGTGATCTCCATCAGCTCCCCCAGGAACGCTTTCGCCTCGTCGCTCAGACGCTGATGGGCTATCAAGGTCAGCCAGGTGCGCCGTTCGGTGTCGAAAGGGGTGGCACGCAGTGACTCATCCACCGGTCCCAGTCGCTGCTGGACGTCGCGGATGGCGTGCGCGATGTCCGCGCGGAGCTGACCGATGTTGTTCTGGGACTGGGTGCGCAGCAGGTCCCGGAAGCGATGCTCGAACTCCGGCAACCGATCGGACTCCAGGCGACCCAGCTGCGCGAGGAAGTCCGGGGTGGCCGCGATGTCGTCGACCAGGTTCACCGATCTCTCGGCCCACTGACGCAGGTACCGAGCGCGGGCGAGCGCCAGCGCACTCTCCGCACTGCGGATCTGGTCCTTGACCTGATCGAGCTCATCGCGGATCTGCCCGGAGACCTCACTGATCACGTCGGGCAGTTGCTCACGCGCCAGCGTGCGCCGCCTGGCCCGGACCCGTCGATCGAGCTGCTCGCGATGCACGAGGTCAAGGTGCGCATCGGCGAGTTCCCCCCGAGCTCGTTCCAGATCGGCGGTCGCGGACTCGACCGCAGCGGACAGATCGTGGTGCCGGTTGCGAGCCTGCTCGGCATCGTCCCGGGCCTGAGCATGGTCCTCCCCAGCAGTGCGGAGCAGGACCTCCAGGCGGGCCATGTCGGCGTCGGACAGCAGGTCCTGTCGCTGCTGCCGCAACGTCCCGAGGCGCTGATCGACGTCGACGGCGTCGATGTCCTCCCAGTTCAGCTGCAGCAGCTGAGCAAGGTCGAGGTCCCGGTCCCGGAGGGCCCGCCGCTGCCGCTCCATGTCTGCAAGCCGTTGCTGGCTCTGCGCGATCTCCGCGTTGGCCTGCTCGAGCTGCTGCCTGCGCACCTCGAGCAGAGCCGCGTTGTCGGTACCGATGACCCAGTGGTCCCGGTCCGAGATCCGATGGCGGTCGTCCTTGATGTGGCGATCACGGTTCTTCACCTGCCCGGCGCGACTGAGTGCCTTCTCATGCCGAGCCAGCTGCTGCGCATCGTCGACCAGGACGTGCGGGAATCCCGAGGAGATGCGGCCCCGCAGCCACGACTGAAAGGGAGACGGTGCGAGTTCCAGCACGGACAGGACGGTGCGATGCGAGACCGCACCGGCATCGTGCCGGTGTCGATCCGTTTCCCGAACCCGTTCGTAGGAGATGCGCCGGTTCCAGTGCCGCGCATCGACAGCCCGGGCCACAGCAGGGTAGAGACGCTCAGGAACCAGGATCGTCGTGGAGAGTCCTGCCAGCAGTCGCTCGACGGCGCCCTGCCACTGCTCATCGCGGACGTTCATCAGCTCGCCGGCGAACGGAAGTGAGGCCGGGGACTCGCCGGCGGCCTCGGCGAGCTGGTCCCTCACTTCCACCAACGATGCCGGCAGGTTCGATCGCCGAGCGTTGAGGGATCGGATCTCCGCGATCAGATCGTCCCTGCGCCGTGTGGCCTCGGCGTGCTCCACGTGAACGGGACCGGAGGTCCGGGTCAGGCCACCTGTCTCGTGATCGATGCGCTGTTGTTCGCGCTGGGCCTGGGCCTGGGCACTGGCGAGCTCCTCCGCGGTGCCTGGCATCGGGGAGCCGAGGCGGTCGAGCACCGGGGCGATGCGGTCGATGTGGTTCCGAACCCGTTCCTGGCGGTCCTCGGCCTGCTCGATCCGGCTCTCGAGCACCTGCAGGGCGGCGCCGCCGCGGTCATCGAGGGCCTGTCGGGCACGACGCTCCGCCTCCCGGGCGTCGTCCTCCGCGCGCCGGGTCCTGTCCCGCTCGTGTGCGGCGGCAGCGAGCTCGATCTCGCTCGCGCTCAGGTCACTCTGAGCGAGTTCAGCCAAGCGGGTGTACCGGTACGTCCCGACGGCTGCCAGCAGTGCGGAGAGCTGTTCCTGTTCCGCAGTGGCAGCACGGTGGACCTGCCACTGCTCCCTTTGAGGGATCAGCGCCTCGATCTGCTCACGCGCATCGATGACGGTGGCGTGCGCGTCCTGCAGAGCCCGGAACTGTTCGACAGCCTGGTCCGCGAGGGCGAATGTCGATGGCGTCTCGAGCATGAAGCCGCGCAGCAGGTCGTCCAGCGAGGTCAGGGACTTTGCTGCCTGGGTGCGGTGCAGTAGCCGCTGGGCGTCCTCGCTGCCGATCCCGGTGAGCCGTCGCAGGTGCACGCCGAACCTGGTGTAGCTGTCCTCGGCTGCCTGCGGGGAGAGCTGTTGCTTCAGGCGCCGTCGATCGATGCCCGTGTCGCACAGTCGGAGGACGTCGGCCAGTTCTGTCGGCCGATCGAACAGGACGAAGGCGGAACGGAGATCGACGGCTGCAGCGGAACGACCTGCCACGTGCATCACTCGCATCGCCGTGACGGCGCGCCCCAGACCGTCCTCGAAGGTGAGCGCGATGCCGGAGACAGTCGTCGACTGCCGCAGGTAGCCGGGGCGCACCTCGCCGGTGGCCTCGTCGGTATGCCGACGGTAGGCGCCGCGCACGTAGCTCATGGGTGAGCGGTCACGGTCACCGGCCGGTCCGTCCTGGGCAGCGGCGTTGAAGCGCGTCTCACCGGGTTTCATGAGCACTGCACTGATGGCATCCAGGATCGATGACTTCCCGGAGCCGGACTCCCCGGTGAGCAGCAGACCTGCACGGGGCACGGTGAGGTCGTGGCGCTTGTCGAAGGTGCCCCAGTTGTGCAGCTGGATGCGGGCAAGTCGCATCTGCCCGGGATGGGAGACTCCCGCTGCGGTGGGGTCGAGGTCGAGGCTGGTCTGGCTCACGTCGCGCTCTCCGTCTCGTCGAGACCTGTCTCATCGGTGTCCGGCTCGTCAGGGTCCGGCCCGTCGGAATCTGCGTCGTCGGACTCTGCGTCTTCTTCTGTCATCCCGTCGGCACTGGGCAGGTCACCGGTCCCTCCGCGCCGCAGGCGTTCGTACTCCACCTCGATCCCCTCGATCACCTCGGGGGTCAGGATCAGCGCGAGGATCGAGGACACCTCCCACCGATCGTCGGTGTCCGTGGGGAGCAGGATCGACCACTCCCGCATCCGCTTGATGCTCGCGGTGAGCCTCTTGCCGAACTGCGCCTGGTCATGACCGGAGGAGGTGGCGTAGGCCTGCATGTGCGCCTCGATCTCATCGCGCCCCACCACCATCCGCTCCTGTTGGGCAGCGCCTTGGAGCAGCAGATGCCGGAGGTGGAGGAGCAGCGCGGAGTCGATGAAGCTCAGCGGTGCCTTCCGCAGCACGCTCGGGACGGCCTGGTCGAAGTCGGGGCCGGGCTCGAGGTTGCGGGAGAAGGCGACCTCGGCATCGGCGTCGATCACCAGATCCAGCAGCAGGTCGCCGAGGTGGCGCCGTACCACCGCCTCGTGTGCCAGCAGCGCCGACCACACCAGAGGATCACGGCGGAAGGAGATGTACGGTCCGCGCAGCAGCGCGACCAGTGCTCGGCGCACGTCCAGCGGCAGGGTCCCCGGGTCACCGGGCCACAGCACCACACGATCGTCACTCTCCGACATGACTGTCCTTTCCGAGGGGGCGGGTGAACCGGCTGCGACTGATCCGAGCGCTGCGCCAGCCATTGCCGCCGTTGTGTTCGGCTCGTCCGACACCGGCTTCGCGCTCGGCACCTGCTCTTCTCCCGACCAGGCGCCATCGCACCGTCTCCACGGTGTCGGACGGCCCCTCGACCCGTTCACCGTGCCGATGGGCGAGGACCAGCAGGCCGACGATCGAGGCGAGTCCCTGAGTCGCCGGATGCTCCTCGAGCACCTCACCAACAGTCGCCGTGGAGCGGCGAGAGAGAACATCGTCGACTGCATCGACCAGTTCAGCCATATCGATCTCCGATTCACGGATCGCTGCGCGCATCGCCTCGAGATCGAGCACCTCGGTCGACGCGAGCTCGAGATCGTCCTGCGCTGTGACGTCCGAGGGTACGAGCAGATGCAGCTGGCCGACCGAGCGCGGGGTGAAGGTCGACAGCGTCAGCTCCACACCGATCCTAGTGTGAGGCCTCACCTGGGGCGCGATCTCCAGACCGATGCGCTGGGGCCTGCGGAGCCGATCGGCAAGGGCCCGGAACTCCTCGAACTGCCGGGAGCGGACGAATTCGCGCAAGGACCGTGACAGGTCGATCATGGCGTGCCGCACCTGGTGGGATTCCCGTTGCAGACGGGCGAGGTACGACTGGAGGTACACGATCCGTTCGCGACCGAACCGGTGCGCGAAGGGACGGGTGGCGAGCGCATCCACGGCGTCGTGGAACCTCGCTTCCTGGACGGGGTCGATCACCATGTCATGGAACGCGGCGAAGGAGCGTCCGGCCTCCGAGTCCTCGATCGCGTCGACGCCCAGGAACAGTTGGTCGAGGATCTCCCCCTGCGAGCCCTCGTGCTCCACCAGGTCCAGGCGCAGTCTCCGGTGCAGCCTCTCCAGTTCACCGCGCACCCGGGTGAAGTCGGACGGTACGTCCAAGGCCAGGGAGTACAGCTCGTCGATCGTCTCCAGTGCCTGAGCCTCCGGAAGCGGTTCTGCACCCAGTTCCATGACCTGTGCGATGGCCTCGTCGAGGCGGTCGCGCTCGGTATGCAGTGCCTCCAACCGCCCAGCCGAGTCAGCATCGGTGTCGCGGGCAAGGGTGCGCAGACGTTCGGTCAGCAGGGTGAGCCGGGAGCGTGTCACGGCATCGCGGGGGGTGTGCAGCTGTTCGATGAGACGCAGGGCGCTCTGAGAGTTCTCGGTGAGGGCGAACTCCTCCGTCCGTTCGGTCCGTGCAGCGCGGCGTGTGAGGTAACCCTGCTCTACCCATGTCGCACAGTACTGCTGGGCCGTGCGGGGCAGGTCGATGCCGTGGAAGCGCAGTTCCGCGAGGTCTGCAGACAGGAGGTCGTACAGGTCAGCGGCGGTACGGGTTCGCACATCCCCTGCGAGATGCGTTCCCAGGAGGCCGAGAGTGACAGGGGCGTTGTCGGTTCGCAGCAGCGCGAGGACGCCTTCCCCGCCGAACAGGTCCCGGTTCTCCAGTGCACGGGCGATCGCGGACATCAGCGGTCTCCTTCCTGTTCTTTGAGCGGCACAGCAACATCACAGCAGAGGCGCACCATGCGCATTCAGGACTCGCGTCGGAGCTGGATCACTCCACCAGGAACAGAGTAGGGACCCGCACCGACAGACGTGGGCCACCCCGGAAATCACCGGCCCCGCAGCACCTCGAACACGATGGAGTCGTCGCGGCGGTCGAAGGTGCCGTCGACCATGCGCTGCCCGCGGTCGCCGAATATGAACGAGGCGGCGGCGCCCGACCACGGGGGCTATGGGCCCCGGTCGCGATCTACTGCTGCGAGCACTGCTCGAAGCACTGAATCCCCGAGAGGCCCGGGTACCGCATCGAACCTATGCGGTACCCGGGCTCTTCCCTGCTGTGCGGCCCCCGGAACTCGGTTCGGATCGCTCAGCGGCCCGCGGATCAGTACCCGAACGCCAGCGGCGCCTGGTCGTCGGTCTCCACCCACACGGCCTTCGGCTCGGAGTACTCCAGCAGGCCGTCCCATCCGCTGGAGCGGCCGTGGCCGGAGTGGCCGAAGCCGCCGAAGGGGGCCATCACGTTGATGGTCTTGTAGCTATTGACCCAGATGGTGCCGGCCCGCAACCGCCGCGCCACCCGGTGGGCACGGTCCACGGCCCCGGTCCACACCGCGCCCGCCAGACCGAACTCGGTGGCGTTAGCCAGCTCGATCGCCTCGGCCTCGGTGTCGAAGGGGATCGCGGCGACCACCGGCCCGAACACCTCCTGCTGGGCGATCGGGTCGGTGTTGGACACCCCTGCCAGCAGCGTGGGCGGGAAGAAGAACCCCTCACGGTCCAGGCGGGCACCACCGGCGACCACCTGCGCTGTCCCGGCCGCGGCGTCCACCAGTTCGGTGATGCGCTCCAGCTGGGCGCGGTTCTGCACCGGCCCCACCTGGGTGTCGGCCGCCAACGGGTCACCCTGCTGGATGCTGCGGGCCAGCTCCCCGAGCCGCTCCACCACCTGGTCATGCACCGAGCGCTGCACCAGCAGCCGGGACCCGGCCACACAGCTCTGCCCGGCACCGGAGAAGATCGCGGCGGCCGCCCCGCCCACGGCGCGGTTCAGGTCCGCATCCTCGAACACGATGTTGGCGCTCTTGCCCCCCAGCTCCAGCACACAGGGGATCAGCGCCTCACCGGCCGCAGCCGCGATGCGCCTGCCCGTGGCGGGTGACCCCACGAACACCACCTTGCCGATCCCGGGATGGGTGACCAGGCGCTGCCCGGCCGTCGGCCCCAGCCCGGCGATCACCGCCACCAGGCCCCGCGGGGCGCCGGCCTGCTCCACCAGGGAAGCCAGCACGATCGAGGTCAGGGGAGTGAGCTCGGAGGGCTTCAGCACCACACCGTTGCCGGCCGCGAGCGCCGGAGCGAGCTGCCAGCCGGCGGTGAACACCGGCGCGTTCCACGGCGTCATCTGGGCGACCACCCCGTAGGGCTCGCGCAGTGTGTAGGTGAGGTGGCTGGTGGGCACGGGGATCGTCTCGCCGTGCTGCTTGTCCGCCCAGCCCGCGTAGTACTCGAACATCTCGGCGACCTTGGTGGTCTCCGCGCGGGCGTCGCCCAGGATCTTGCCGCCGGTGCGGGCCTCCAGCCGTGCGATCGGTTCGAGCTGCTCGCGCACCAGCTGGCCGATGCGCCACAGCACCCGGCCGCGGTCCGAGGCGGTCATCCCCCACCAGCGCTGCTGCGCGATGCGGGCCGACTGCACTGCCGCGTCCACCGCCTCCTCGCCGCCGTCGCGGTAGGTGAACAGCTGCTGCTCGGTCGCGGGGTCGATCAGCGGCACCTCGTCGCCGTCGCCGCTGTGCACGACGCCGTCGATCCAGCTGCCCACGGCGTCGGAGCCCATCAACTGGGCCCACAGTGCGGGGGCGGTGGCGGCGGGCGGCTGGGGGTCGGCCTGCTCAGAGGTGTCGTGCTGTCCGGGGGCGTGGTCAGGGGCGGTCATCGCGTGGTCACCATCCTGTTGAAGTCGTCGGCAGGGCCCACCTGCTCGCGCAGGCCGGCCCACATTCGTTCGGCTGCCTCCACCAGTGGGGAGGAGGCGCCCTGTTCGGCCACCATCTCGGCGGCGAGGGCCACGTCCCGGGCCATCAGGCCCACCGGGAAACCGGAGTCGAAGTCACCGGTGAGAACCCAGCGGGGCAGATTCACCTCGGTGACGGCGCTGCGACCGGAGGCGGTGTTGATCGCCGCCAGCAGGCGCTCCAGCTCCACGCCGGAGTTCTCCGCGACGCCGTGCAGGGCCTGGGCGGCGGCCAGGTGGATGCCGCACAGCAGGTTGTTCATCAGCTTCGCGGTGTTGCCCGCGCCCACCTCCCCTACGTGGTTCACGTTGGTGGCCAGCGGTTCGAGGGCCTCCAGCACGGCGGGCAGGTGCTGTTCGGGGCAGCCCAGGAACACGGTGAGCTGTCCTGTGGCGGCGCCGGAGGGTCCGCCGGAGACGGGGGCGTCCACCAGCACGTGGTCGTTCTCGGCGAGGTGCTCGGCGCGGCGTCGGGTGTCGTCCGGCGGGCAGGTGCTGGCATCGATCACCAGCAGCTGGTGGGGTGCCTGGTCGAGGGCCGGCAGGATCTGGTCGACCTGCTCGGTGCCCGGCAGGGACAGCACGACGGTGCGGGCCCCGGCGAGCGCCTCGGCCAGCTCCATGCGCTCCACCCCGTCGGGCGTGGGGCCGGCGCCGGGATCGACGCCGAGCACGCGGTGGCCGGCGCGCACCAGGGTGGCGGCCATGCCGCCGCCCATGTGGCCCAGGCCCACCACGGCGAATGCGCTCATCAGCCGGTCACCCGCAGCGTGATCTCGGCGATCAGGGCGGAGCCCACATAAGTGCCGGTGAACACCAGGAACGCGATGATCAGGATCTTCCAGCCGGACCGGCGCATCACGTCCAGCTCCATGCGGCTGATCGCGAAGCCCGCGTAGGCCAGCGGCGGCACCGCGAGGGCCAGGAAGTCGATCCCGCTGACCAGCGGCAGGATCGCCCCGCTCCACGGCAGCATCGGCAGGGTGAACAGGATCGCCACCAGCGAGATCCATGCGACCGACGGCAGGCGCAGCGGCACGTACTTGGTCAGCAGCAGCCCGCCGATGCACATCACGTACAGCACCGCCAGGCCGATCACGATGTCGATCACCGACAGGTCGGTGGCGAGCATCTGGATCGGCACCGCGATCAGCGACACGATGGCCACGTCGCGAAGGGTGGGCAGCAGCTGGATCTGTTTCTCGTCGCCGGCGGCGAAGTCGAGGTCGGTCAGGTCGTCCTTGGGCAGCTCGGGCCCGGTGGGGGTGGCGTCGGCGGTGGTCATCGCAGCTCGTCCTTCCCGCTGGTGGGGGTGGTGGGATCGGCCGACGGGCCGGTGGCGGAGCCGGTCGTGGTCCCGGTGTTTCCTGCCGGGTGGGCGGCCGCCGCGGCAGCCCGGCGCTCACGACGGGTGCGCGGGTTGCCAGGGTCGTCGGGCCTGGCCCAGCGGTACATCCACTCCACCAGCGGCAGGGCCACGAACAGGCTCACGTACATGCCGGTGGCGTAGGTGAGCAGGTTGGAGGAGCCGGCCAGCGCCGTGATGGTCTCGGTGGCGGCGGGGTCAGCGGCCGACAGGGCCCCGGCGCACGCGGCCATCATGGAGCCGGAGCCGATGCCGCACGCCATGGCCAGGGCCTCCACGCTGAACAGGCCGGAGGTGGAGAACAGTGAGGCCAGCACCGCGAAGATGAACGTGCCGAACAGGGTGCCCATCACGTACACGCCCAGCACGCCGGTGCCCTCGGCGCTGCGCAGCCCGTAGCGGTCGGCAATGATCGCGATGTTCGGCTCGCGGGCGATGGAGTGCACGGCACCGACGGACTCGCGGCCCATCCGCAGGATCCACACGGCGATCGGGAACGCCAGGATGATGGTGCCCAGGTTGCCGATCTCCTGCAGCAGCAGGGCGGGGCCGGACTTGATCACCAGCTCGATGCCGGGGCCGATGTCCGCACCGAAGCGGGCGATGAACGGCATCAGCGCCACCACGATCAGCGGCCCGGCAGCAGCGGCCCGCTCCCGGGAGACCACCTTCTTCATGAACCCCGCGACGTTGGGGTTCAGCAGCAGGGCGATCACGAAGGCGTAAAGCATCGGCAGCAGCAGCACGGCGCCGATACCGATGGGGATGCGGCGCACCCCGATCAACTGGGCCAGGATGCCGACGACCAGCACCAGCAGGTGCAGCGGCCAGAGCCTGGCGAAACCGCGGGCGGTCTCCATGGGGTGCTCCTCGGGGACAGGCCCCAGGCGGTCAGGTCATCCTCGATGCGTCCAGGCCGTTCCTGCGGCAGGCTTACCCCGGAGCGTAGGCGGGCACGAGGGGATGCGGCAGGGACGTCCGTCTCCCGGACTCGGATGGGCATGATGACCTCGGGCCTGGGCCCGCAGGCGCTGCCTGCCGAGGATGCTGCTGCCCAAGACGAGCAACGGTTCAGTCCTTCTCGAGGGTGACCGGCTGCCCGGTGCGCACGGACTCCTGAGCGGCGGCGACGATCCGCACGGTGCGCAGGCCCGTCTCCCCCGTCGGCTCCACGGCCTCCCCGGTGCTCACGGCATCCAGGAACGCGTCGATCAGCAGGGCGTCGTAGTTCGGGCCGTAGGCCAGCCACTGGCCCTGCCCGCCGACGTGCTGGGCGAAGGCGTCGATGTGCATCTGGCCGCCGGTGCCCAGGGCCTGCAGGGTCAGCCCGCCCCAGGTGGGAGAGTTCTTGGGCTGGGACCAGGAGCAGTCGATGGTGGCGACCAGGCCGGAGTCGTAGGTGAGGGTGACCAGGCCGCCGGTCTCGGCGTCCTCGCCGGCGGTGTCGGCCCACAGGATGCGGTTGGACACCGCGTGCACGGTACGGGGGGCGCCGAACATCGAGTCCAGGATAGCGGCCAGGTGCACGGTGTGGTCCACCATGGCGCCGCCGCCGGAGAGCTCCGCATCGCTGAACCACGCCCTCCCCGCCGGGAGCAGGCCGTTGTTGGTGCCGGTCAGGCCGACGACCTGACCGAGGGCTCCTTCGGCCACCGCGGTGCGCAGCGCCTCCACGGCGGGGGCGAAGTGCACAGGGAAGGCGGTCATCAGCACCACGCCGGCCTCGCGGCAGGCATCGACCATGGCTTCGGCATCGGCGACCGTGGTGGCCAGCGGCTTCTCGCACAGCACGTGCACGCCGCGGCGGGCGGCCTCCAGCACCTGGTCGCGGTGATGGGCGTTGGCGCTGGTCACGATCACGGCGTCGGGGCCGTCCGGCCAGGCGTTCCAGGCATCCTCATCGGAGGGGACCAGGCGGCCGCCGGGCCCGGTGCGGTACTCGCCGAAGCCTTCGGGGTCCGAGACCACCAGGTCCACGTCGCCGCGGGCCTCGAGGGCTGCCGCGTAGGAGAGCGCATGGGTGTGGGCGATGCTCAGGATCGCGACCGTGAGGCGGGGGGTGTTCTGGTTCAGCATGGGATGCTCCGTCCGGTGCGCAGGGACTCGAGGGCAGCACGGGACACCTCGACGGCGTACGCGCCGTCGGCCGCGGAGACCCGGGTGGGGGTGCCGCTGGTGATGGCCGCGGTGAACTCGAGGATCTCCTCGGTGTACGGGCTGCGGATGCCGCTGACGTCGGGCAGGTAGCCTCCCTGCTCCTCACGTCGAGCTGAGGCCACGACATCCAGCACCACGCCGGGGTCGCCCGCGGAGTCGTACTGCAGGCGGCCGGCATCACCGGCGATGTCGAAGGTGTAGCGGAAGGCGGTGCCGGGCGGGCCCCACAGCCCACGGCAGTGGCTGATGGCGCCGCCCTCATGGGTGAGGACCACGTGGCCGGTGCGCACCGTGTGGGGGCCGACGCCCACCGACTGCTGCGCGTACACGCTGGTCACGGGCCCGGTAATCCAGATCGCCTGGTCGAGGTCGTGGATCATCTGGTCCATGATGATGCCGCCGGAGGCCTCGTCGTCGGCGTACCAGTCCTGGCCCGGTGCCTCACCGGTGCGTTCGTAGCGCAGCACGGCGGGCGTGCCCACGGCGCCGGCATCGACCGCCTGCTTCGCAGCGGCGTACTGCGGGAAGTACCGCACCACGTGAGCAGGGAACAGGTGGAGCCCCGCGCGCTCGGCGTGCTCCACCACGGCGCGGGAGTCCTCGACGGTGAGCGTCAGCGGCTTCTCGCACACCACATGGCAGCCGGCATCGAGGGCCTGGTGAACGATCCCTGCGTGGGAGGGGGTGGGGGTGCACACGTCCACCACGTCCACCGCGGCCAGCAGGTCGTCGAGGGCCTCGTGCACGGTGGCGCCGTACTGCTCGGCGAAGGCCTCGGCACCGGAATGGCTGTAGCAGTGCAGGTCCACGCCCTGCTCGATCCAGCCGGGGGCGTGCTCGTGGGAGATCCCACCGGTGCCGATGATGCCGACGCGCAGGCCCTGCACTCGGTCGGGGTGGGGCATGTCGTCTCTCCGTCGCTGGAGGTCGGTGGGCGGGCACCGGGTGGCCCCGGTGCCCACGAGCCGCGTAGGGCCCGCGCATGCTCGTCCCCGGGCGCACCCGGGTTCGCACATCGATCCTAGCCCGGTCCGTGCACGTTCACGAGGGGGCCGGGCGCGCAGGCGTGGTCCGCGGGGCCGGCGGAGGGTCAGCCCTTCTGCAGCAGCGGCGCGATCTCCTCGGCCCAGGCGCGCACGGCGTCGAGGTCGCGGAAGTCGCCGGTGGGGGTGCGCATCGACTTCAGCAGCAGGCGCTCGTGCATCGGGATCTTGTCCATGATCACCCAGCCGGGGAAGTTCTTCACCGCCACCGGGGAGAAGCCCAGCATCTCCACGAAGGAGTCGGCCGCCTTCTGCTTGCCGCCCTTGGCCGGGTCCGCTGCGGAGCCCGAGCAGGTGAAGAAGGCCATCGGCTTGGTGGACAGGACCTCGCGGTGGGACTTGGCCCAGGCGGTAGCGGGCTTCTCGGCGGCATCGATGCGCACGCCGGAGCCGAGCACCACGGCGTCGTACCCGGTGGGGTCCGGTGACTGGTCCACGTCCACCAGCTCCGCGGGGACACCGGCGGCGGTGAGGGTCTCGGTGATGGTCTCGGCCAGGGTCCTGGTGGCCCCGGAGTGGGTGGCGTACGCGACGAGAACGGTCATGCGTTCACTATCGCACCGCGCGCCGCCACCCGCCCGGGACTTCGTCACTGCGGTGCCGGTGCCGGACCTGTCCGCGCACCCCGGTTCGACGATCGATCGCAGACGCTCATCACCAGAGCGCGCACGCCCCATCACCTCATCACCGCAGCACCGCAGCACGACAGAACCGCCCCGCGGGTGGTCAGGACACCCACGGGGCGGTTCAGCCCTCCGTCACAGGACGGGAAGGATCACAGCAGCGCCGCGTACAGCTCCCGGATCTCCTCGCGGGTGGCGGAGCGCGGGTTGCCAGGGGTGCACACGTCGGCGAAGGCGTCATCGGCCAGATCGTCCAGGCCCTCCTCGCTCACGCCCACCTCGCTGATCCTCGTGGGGTTGCCCAGGTCGCGGGTCAGGGCGGCGACGGCCTCGCAGGCGGCCTACCGCACCTCGGCGAGGCCCATCTCACGGGCTCTCTCGACACCGAAGGCCAGGGCGATGTCGCGGTACTTCTCACCGGTGTGCCCGGCGTTGTAGCGCATCACGGGGGCCAGCAGGATGCCGTTGGCCAGGCCATGCGGGGCGTTGTACCGGCCGCCCAGGGGGTGGGCCATGCCGTGCACCAGGCCCAGGCCCACGTTGGAGTAGCCCATGCCGGCGATGTAGCTGGCGTAGGCCATCTTCTCCACCGCCTCGGCGTCACCGTCTGCGGCCTTGCGGAGGTTCGCGGCGATCATCTGGATGGACTTCAGGTGCACCGCGTCGGACAGCTCCCAGGCTCCGGGGGTGATGTAGTCCTCGATGGCGTGGGTGAGGGCGTCCAGGCCGGTGGCGACCTTCAAGGAGCGGGGCATGCCGTCCATCAGGTCGGGATCCACGATGGCGATCACCGGGATGTCGTGCGGGTCTACGCACACGAACTTCCGCTCCTTGGCGGTGTCGGCGATGACGTAGTTGATGGTGGTCTCGCTGGCGGTGCCGGCGGTGGTGGGGATGCCGATGATCGGGACCGCGGGGTGCTTGGTGTCGGCGACGCCCTCGAGGGAGAGCACGTCGGAGAACTCGGGGTTGGCGGCGATGATGCCGATGGCCTTGGCGGTGTCCTGCGGGGAGCCGCCGCCCAAGCCGATGATCACGTCGGCCCCGGAGTCCTGGAATGCCTTCACACCGGCCTGCACGTTCTCCACCGGCGGGTTGGGGACCACGTCCGAGAAGATCTCGTAGGGGAAGGAGGCCAGGTCCAGCAGGTCGGTGATGCGGGCGGCGGTGCCGGTCTCCAGCAGCACCGCATCGGTGATCAGGAAGGCCTTGGTGAAGCCGCGTCGGCGCAGCTCGGGCGCCAGCTCCTGCAGGGCGCCCCGGCCGAAGTAGCCGGTCTGGTTGACGATCATGCGGTAGGCCATGGAGTGGGTTCCTCTCGAACTCCGGTCGCGCGATGCGGCCTGGTGCAGTGGGTGTGCGGGGATGGGTCGTGGGTGTGCAGATGACCGCGATCGACGCCCCCGTAGGCGTCAATCGATTCACAGATACTGTCTACTCGACAGCCACCGGTACTGGGGCCGAACGTCCTGCCTCACCGACATACATCCCATGAATCCGAGGCGCCGACGAGTCAGCGACCCGGCTGCCCCACGCCCGATGCCCGACTGCCCCACCCAAGACCCGAGCGCTCCAGCTCAGGGGCCGGCTTCCCCCAGCCCAGGACCCGACTGGCCCACGCCCGGCGCCCGTCTGCCCCATGCACGGCGCGGGGCGTGGGTTGCGGGGACTGAGAGCGGGACGCACCTCAGAACCACATCCTGGTTCTGAGGTGCGTCCGGCTCTGAATGTCCGGGCACCAGCTCCGGGCGCCTCCCGGGCATGACCCCGGCAAGAGCGGAGAGCAGGATCCATCCGATCTCTGCTTCCCGTCGTTCGAGCAGGCGGGGATCGGAGGCGTCCGCTCGTGCCAGCGGTCCTCAGTTCCCCCGCTGGTCCCCGTAGTGCTGCACGATCGCCTTGACCATCGACCCCAGTCGCATCCGCTCAGGCTGCAGCACAGGGATGTCCAGCTCCTCGTACGGGCCGGCGTTGACGGGCCCCACCACGGGAAGCACCAGGTCACCGGCCTTCGCGCGCCCCCGGATCCCGTCCAGCACCCCTTCCTCCTGGGCGACCTCCAACCAGCGCGCAGCACCGGGCGCGGCGGTGGAGACCACCGCGTCGAGCTTCCCCATGGCGGCGTCGTGCACGGAACGCCGCACGGCCTCGGGGTCGCGGGGAGGACCCCAGCGGTACACCGTCAGGCTCACCACCTCGGCACCCATCTCGTCCAACAGCTCGTCGAGCCCGTCGGCCCCCGAGCCATGGTGCTGCACCGCGACCCGCTGGCCGGTCACGTCCAGGGTGCGCAGGTGGTCGGCGACCTCCGCGGCGGTCTCAGACTCCGACACCCACGCGGCACTCAGGCCCGCCTGTTGGATGGCGCCGCGCCCCTTGGGCCCGCGCGCCAGGATCGTGGCACCGGCGAGCGCGGTGCGCAGCTCATCGGCGATGCCGGCGGCGGTCGCGGCCTCGAACCAGCCGCGCATGCCGATGCCGGTGGTGATCACCACCATGTCCGGGGGGCTGGCGATCAGCTCCCGGGTGCGCTCCAGCAGGGCCTCGTCGTCCACGTGGGGGATGTTCGTGAGCGCGGCGGCTACGGACACCTGGGCGCCGTGCCGTTCGAGAGCGGCCGAGAGCTCCCCGGTGCGGCGGTCCACGGCCAGCAGGATGCGCCTGCCCTCCAGGGCGTCCGAGAGGCGGGGCGATTCCGGGGATGCGCTCATGACCTCAGCGTACGGGGGCAGCGAGGGCCCGCGCGGTCCTCTCGTCCTGCGAAACACTCGGTCCATCAGGTTTCGTCTGTCGGCCCGGTCCGTTAACCTCCTGTGAGGCGGGTCACCCGCGAGGTGGCGTCGGCCATGGCCGGCGGTTACCGCAGCCCGCTCTGACAGTCCGCGATCGAGGAGGAACCATGACCGATACGACGAAGGATCCGCAGGAGAACGAGGGCCCGGCCGACGGCGGTGCCGCAGGCGTGCCCGGCGTGCAGGATGGTGGCGCCGATGGCGGGGCCGAGGGTCCCGCTGACGGTGGCGCATCCGGTGTCCCCGGCGTGCAGGACGGCGGCGCCGATGGCGGAGCCGAGGGCCCGGCCGACGGCGGCGCATCCGGCGTCCCCGGCGTGCAGGACGGCGGCGCCGACGGCGGGGCCGAGGGCCCGGCCGACGGTGGCGCCTCCGGCGTCCCCGGTGTCCAGGACGGCGGCGCCGATGGCGGGGCCGATCGATAGTGAGCAGTTCTGACTCTGATCTCCAGCACCCCGGTTCCCGTGAGGGGGCCGGGGTGCTGGGATCCCGCCTGACCGATGTGAGCCGTGAGCAGTTCGCCGGCGAAGTATGGGGGAAGAAAGCCCTGCTCACCCGTGGTGCGAGCGACTTCTCGGACCTGTTCAGCGCTGATGCGGTGGACGAGCTGATCTCCCGGCGGGGCCTGCGCTCGCCCTTCCTGCGGGTCGCGAAGGACGGTGCGACGCTGCCCGTGGCCTCCTTCACCGCCGGGGCCGGGGTGGGTGCCACCGTCAGCGACCAGCTCGACGACACGGCCCTGTGGCGGCACTTCCGCGACGGCGCCACCCTGGTGCTGCAGGCCCTGCAGCGCACCTGGGAGCCTCTCGGGGCATTCAGTGCCGCCCTCGCCGACGAGCTGGGCAGCCCGGTGCAGGCCAACGCCTACATCACGCCCCCGCAGAACCAGGGCTTCGACGACCACTACGACGTGCACGACGTGTTCGTGCTGCAGATCGAGGGCACCAAGCGGTGGGTGCTGCACCCGCCCGTTCTGGATGCCCCGCTGCGGGACCAGCCGTGGACCGACCGCCGTGAGCAGGTGGCAACTGCCGCCGCCGAGGAGCCGTACATCGACGCGGTGCTGGAGCCGGGCGACGCCCTGTACCTTCCGCGGGGCTGGCTGCATGCCGCCACCGCGCAGGGCGAGGTGTCCATCCACGTCACCCTGGGGATCCACAACTGGACCCGGTACGCCGTGGCCGAGCAGGTCACCCAGTCCGTCCTCGCGCTGCTGCGGGAGGATCCGACGATGCGGCAGAGCCTGCCGCTGGGGGCCGACGGACCGGACGAGCAGGTGCTGGCCCTGGTCAAGGACAGCATCAGCGCTGTGCTCGGCGATGCGGACCCGTCGGCAGGACTGGCGCGCACCAGGCGGGGGCAGGCCCGGCCGGCACCCCTGGGGCCGCTGGCCCAGCTGGCCGCACTGCGGGGCCTGGCCGACGACTCCCGGTTCGTGCTGCGCGAGCACCTCGATGCACGCCTGGACGGGACACGCCTGTGGACCCGCGTGGGGTGGCTGGACTTCTCCGAGGACGAGCTCCTCCACGTCCGTGCCGCGCTGGACGGCCAGGAGCTCACCCCGCAGAGCAGCGGACGGGCGCTGGTGGAGCGCCTGGTGCGTTCCGGGGTGCTCGTCCCGGTCGGCAGCTGAGCTTGACCGGGCCACGGAGCAGCGACGCCGGGCGGCGGGGTGCTGCCCCAGTTCCGCGGCAGCATGCGTTCCGCTGCGCGGATGCGGCACGGGAGCGCGGTGACAGCATCGGCGGGACCGCGCCCCGCGGCACCTACTGGGTGCTGGTGGAGCATCGCGGCGGCTGGCCCGTCAACGGCTTCGACGGTCTGGACCTCGACCCGGACGTGTACACCGAGGTATTCGCCGCGGCGCAGGCGCTGCGGGCCCGGATCCTGCTGATCCGGCGGCACGGCCGCCGTTCACGGGCCACGTCCGGCCACTGGGGCGTGATGCACCTGGCGGGCCCCGGTGACCTGCGGCAGATCTGGGGCAGATGGCGGCACGATGCGGACCTGCTGGGCATTCCCGTGGCGCTGCGTGAGGTGGCGAAGGCGTCGACGCGAGCAGGAGCGGACGAGGACCACCCACCCGTGATCCTGGTGTGTGCCCACGCCCAGCACGACCTGTGCTGCGCGATCCGCGGCAGGCCGGTCGCTGCAGCCCTCGCCGAGCGCTGGCCCAAGCAGGTGTGGGAGTGCTCGCACGTGGGCGGGGACCGTTTCGCGGCGAACGTGCTGGTGGTGCCCGACGGCGTGTACTACGGAAACCTCGAGGCGAACAACGCGGTCGACGTGCTCGAGGACCACCTGGCAGACCGGATCGGTTCGCGATACCTGCGCGGATACACCGACCTGGCTCCGGTGGAGCAGGTGGCGGTGGGTGCGGCTCTCAAGCACTGGGGGCCCGCGGGCCGCTTCGCCCACCGGATCGACTCGGCCGACTTCGAGGATGGCCGCTGGCGGGTACGGGTGCGCCGGGTTCCCACCGAGCAGGTGCTCGAAGTGGAGCTGACCGCCTCGCGCACCGTCCCCCACCAGCTCACCTGCCGCGGCCCTCAGAAGGCCATGGCAGTGACGTTCACGGTGCAGTCGGTGACCGCATGTTCTACGATGTAGCACATGAGTGAGATCGGGATCCGTGCCTTGAAGCAGAACGCCTCCGCCGTCGTGGCCGAGGCCGCTGCCGGTCACACGGTGACGATCACCGATCGAGGGCGGCCCGTGGCGCAGATATCGGCCTTGCCGCACTCCGCCCTCCAACGCCTGCTCGACTCCGGACGGGCCCGGCTCCCCAGGGTCAGGCTCAATGAACTGCCGGCACCCGCACCGGCAACGAGTTCAGGCCCGGCGATATCCGAAGAACTGCAGGCGATGCGCGAGGCAGAGCGCTACTGACCCATGGCTCACTACCTGGATACGTCCGCACTGGTGAAGCTGGTCGTGGCCGAGGCCGAGACCCCCGCACTGCGCGCGTGGCTGGAGTCGAACTCCCCCGTCGCCGTGACCTCCGACCTCACGCGCACCGAGCTGTTCCGCGCCGTGCGCCGCGTGGACCCTTCTCGGAGCCCGCACGCCCGAACCGTCCTTGACGCACTGATCATCATCAGTATCACCTCCCACATCTTCGATGCCGCCGGCCTCCTGGATCCGGTGGTCCTCAGATCGCTGGACGCCGTCCACCTCGCCGCAGCTCTGGAACTCGGGGACGATCTCGACGCTCTGGTCACCTATGACGACCGTATGGGCGAGGCTGCCCGCGCCCTGGGGATCCGGGTCCTCTCGCCCGGGCACGATCACCCCTGAACCCGTGAGGCTCCGGCGTCGAGGGTCGGGCATAGGGTGACGGCCATGCGAATCATCGAGGACGCCGACGCCCATGCGCTGCCGTCGCAGCCCACCGGCACGCCGTCCACCCGGGAACCGTTCTGCGCGCTGACCGGTTCCGTCGGCTCGGAGCTGGCCACCTGGGCGGCAGCTCAGCTGGACCTGGCACTTCCGCTCAGCAACCACACCCCGCATCGGCCCACGATCACCCTCGGTGACGACAAGGGCCAGCTGGTGGTGTTCTCCTTCGACGCCGACGGCACCCTCACACCTATCCGTCTGTTCGCCGGCGCCGGCGGCCTCCTGGTGGTCGGCCCGGACGAGGACCTCGCCTGGATCCGGGACCACCTGTGGTCCCGCGAGGGGCAGCAGACCCTGCAGGGCGCCGACGTGTGGGCGGTGCTGATCGACCTGCTCCACGAACTGGCGGTGGACACCCAGGACGTGCTGGACGAGCTGTCCGATCAGAGCCGTCACCTGGAGACCCGGGCCAGCGGCTTCACCTCGGCACCCGAGCGGCGGGCGATGGCCGAGCTGCGCAACCACCTGTTCTCGATCCAGGAGATCGCCGATACCCAGCATCGGCTGCTGGCATCGGACGGGGAGCTCGCTCAGACGCTCAGCCCGGATCATCGCCGCCGACTGCGCCGCAGCGCGAACGCGGTGGACTCGGTGCGCTCCCGCGCATCCCAGCTGTATGCGCGCCTTGGTGACGTGCTGCAGCAGCAGGGCACGATCATCTCCGAGCGCCTCACCTTCGTGGCCACGATCTTCCTGCCGCTGAACCTGGTGGCCGGGCTGTTCGGCATGAACTTCGGCTGGCTCACCGACCGGATCGGCACCTTCGGGGCGTTCCTCGGCCTCGGCGTGGTGCTCCCTCTGCTGCTGATGGGCGCGACGATGGTGCTCACCCATCGGGTGGCCCGCTCCTCCTGATCGACCATCACCGTTCCCCTGGCCTTCGGGTTTGATCGAGCGCACACTGGGCGGACGGCCGATGCCGCCGTGGCACCGACCGTGTTGAATATTCGCCTCGCTGGGGTCCGCTGATCGAGGGTTCGGGTGCCACGTCGCTGCCGTAGCGGTGGCGTCGTTCGGGACCACCAGTGGTGTCGTTGGGGCCGCTCTGTCTACGCTCCTTCCGCCGTGTGTATAGGGCACGCGGCGGAAGGAGCAATCTGGAATGGTACGGAAGATCAGGGCGAAGCTGGTGCTCCAGCTGCGCGCAGAAGGTCTGTCGGGGCGAGCGATTTCGTCCTCGCAGGGCATGTCCCGCAAGTCCGTGAGGGCGGTGTTCGAGGCCGCTGACGCTGCAGGGATCGGGTGGGGCGATATCGCGGACGTCGCCGATGAGCAGGTGTATGCCCGGTTGTTCCCGGGCCGGGGCGAGCACGAGAGCGTGTTCGCACAGCCGGACTGGGAACAGGTCCATCGAGAGATGGCCAGGGTCGGCGTGACGCTGAAGCTGTTGCACGGCGAGTACTTCGACGCGACCACGGCGGCTGGGGATCCGGCGATGGGGTATGACCGGTTTTGCCGCACCTACCAGCACCACGTCATGGTCACCGGTGCCGCTTCGAGAGTCGGTCACAAGGCCGGCCAGAGCGTGGAGGTCGACTGGTCCGGCCCCACGATGGAGCTGGCCGATCCGGTCACCGGCGAGGTCTCGAAGGTGTTCTTGTTCGTTGCCTGCCTGCCTTTTTCTCGTTACGCGTTCTGCTTCCCGGCGCTGGATATGCGCCAGGAGTCCTGGCTGCGAGCGCACGTAGCGATGTTCGAGGCGCTGGGCGGGACGGTCCCGAGGATCGTTCCGGACAACCTCAAGACCGGTGTGGTGAAGCACCCCCGCGAGGGCGAGATCGTCCTGAACGATGCGTATCGCGAGATGGCAGCGCATTACTCGGCGGCGGTGCTCCCGGGGAGGGTGCGGAAACCGAAAGACAAGGCGAGCGTGGAGAACACCGTCGCGCACGTCGCGACCTGGGTCATCGCCGGGCTGCGGGATCAGCGATTCACGTCCCTGCCCGAACTTGCAGCCGCCATCGGGCAGCGGATGGAGGCCTATAACGCGGAGCCGTTCCAGAAGCGGCCCGGATCCCGCGCCAGCGTGTTCGACGCGGAGGAGCGGCCGCTGCTGACGCCGCTGCCGGCGGTGCCCTACGAGATCTCGACATGGCACTACGGACGACGAGTGGGCAGGAACGGGCACGTCACGTTCGCGCGGAACTTCTACTCCGCGCCGTTCGCGCACATCGGCGCGAAGGTCGATCTGCGCATCACGGCCCGGACGCTGGAGATCTATCAGGGCAGCCAGCGACTGACCAGTCACCTGCTGCTCCCGGAGACCGCGAGCAATGAGTACCGCACCAACGACGCGGACCTACCTGCGGGCGAGCGTTTCCAGGCCTGGGACGCGCAGAGGGTGCGGGCGTGGGCAGATCGGGTCGGGCCGGCCACGGTGATCGTGATCCAGCGGATCTTCGAGTCCGTGCCGATCGTGGAACAGGGCCTGGATCCCGCGTTGGCGGTGCTACGGCTCTCTCGCCGCTTCTCCGTAGATCGGGTCGAGGCGGCCTGCGCACTCGCGCTGACGGGACGGGTCCGTTCACCGCGCTATGCGCATCTGCACCCGATCTTGGCCACCGGGCAGGACAAGGTCGCCGCCCTGCGTCCACCCCGCGAGGAACCCGCGGAAGACGGCGGATACGTCCGTGGCGCCGACTACTACGCCGGAGGTGTCCGGTGAGCGTGATCGATAACGACACGAAGCGGAAGCTGCGCGAGATGGGCGCGACCGCGCTGCTGGACGCGATCGATGCCCAGGATGAGGCTCACGTGCTGGGGATGTCGTTCCAGGAACGGCTCCAGCTGATCGTGGACGAGGCGCATTCCATCTTCAATCATGGAAAGGTCGAGGGTCTGATCCGCCGGGCGGGGCTGCGTTATCCCGGAGCGGACCTGCGGCGGCTGGATCTGGTCGAGGAACGGGGACTGAACCGGAACGTGATCGCGCAACTGGCAACCTGCTCCTTCATCCAGCGGCAACAGAACGTGGTCTTCCAGGGCTTCACCGGCTCAGGGAAGTCCTACCTCGGCTGCGCGCTGGCGAAGCAGGCCTGCCAGCACCGGCTCCGAGCCCACTACATCCGAATGCCCGACCTCGAAGAGGCCTGGGCCCTGGCAAAGGACAAGCCGCAGGGCCAGACGAAGTTCCTGCGGAAGTACTCCACGTTCTCGCTGCTGGTGATCGACGAGTGGCTGCTGGACCATCCTGACGAGGGAATGCGTTCGATGCTGCTGGAACTGCTCGAGCGCCGCTATGACACCGGCTCGACCGTGTTCTGCACCCAGTACCCGAAGAAGGACTGGCACGCCCGGCTCGGTGGAGCAGTCCACGCCGATGCGATCATGGACCGCATCGTGCACAACACAATCTGGATCGACACCGGCGACAGGAACATGCGAGAACACACCGCACTGCCCCAGTGACCCGATGCCGGCGGGAGCCAGTGGTCCCCACCGCGGCGGCTACTGGCCCCCGTCGGCACGATCGGCGGTCCCCAAGAGCAAGATTCGGTGGCTCCCACGACTACGAATACTCACGTGTCACGAAGGAGTGAGCCATGAAGCGATTGCTGTCCGGCATCGCCAGTCTTCTGCTGCTCGTCGGCCTGGGCATGGCCGTCCCCACCGCAGCCGAGGCCGCACCCTATTGCGGCATCAGCTGGGGCTCCAACAGCGAGACCCGTTCCGGGTACTCCACCTCCCACCTGAAGAACCTGCGCACAGGCAAGCACGACTGCTACGACAGGCTCGTCATCGATCTCGACCACCGCGTCACCGGCTACTCGGTCAAGTACGTCAGCGCAGTGCGTCGGCGCGGCTCCGGATCGGTGGTGTCCCTCGCGGGCGCGGCCGACCTGCAGATCACCCTCAACGCCCCCGCCTATGACGACAGCGGGCGCGCCACCTACTCACCTGCCCGCCCGAACACCGCGGTGAACGTGGCCGGGTGCCGCACCTTCCGTCAGGTCGCCCTCGCCGGAAGCTTCGAGGGGGAGACCACGCTGGGCCTCGGTGTGCGCGCACGCCTGCCCATGCGGGTCACGGTGCTGAACGGGCCCGGATCCGGGTCGCGCATCGTCGCGGACGTCGCCCACCGGTGGTGAGCCCCACCCCCTGAGCGGCAGTTCCCGAGCCCCATGCAGGTCAACGCAGAAGGCCGCCTCCCTCACGGGAAGCGGCCTTCTGTCCTGCCTGGTGGAGACTAGGGGGGTCGAACCCCTGACCTGAAGCTTGCAAAGCTACCGCTCTACCAACTGAGCTAAGTCCCCGTGCGCGTGAAGCGCGGTATCGAGTGGACGGTGTCAGCCCCGCTGTGCGGGAACCGGCTGGGCCTGCGGGGAGGCCTTGGCCGCGTCCTGCTCGGCGGAGATGGACTCTGCTTCGTCCCACAGGTCGTTGCGTAGCCGATCCGATTCCACCTTCCGCCAGACGAGGACGCCGGCGATGGTGCTGCTGATCAGTACTGCTGCGATCTGTCCGAACTTCTTCACGAGTCCTCCGATCCTCGAAGTGGGCCTAACTGGACTTGAACCAGTGACCTCTGTCTTATCAGGACAGCGCTCTAACCGACTGAGCTATAGGCCCGTGATGGCTGTTCCGAGCCGATCCCGCAGGATCGTACCGGGCGTGCCACCGACGCACAACGCTACAGCGGATCCAGTCGTCGCGTCCAACCGGTCGGGGAGGTTGTACGGGAGGTCACAGCCGCGACCGCCCCCTAGGGTGGCTCCATGAGCGAGCAGCGTGCGATCGAGGCCCTGGAGGCCACCGGACTGGACTTCACCCTCACCCGCCACGGCCGGGTCTCCTCCCTGGCCGAGGCCGCCGAGGCCCGCGGTGTGCAGCCCCGCGACCTGATCAAGACCCTGGTGGTGCGCCGCGCGGACGACG
Source organism: Brachybacterium muris (assembly GCF_016907455.1). Classification (NCBI taxonomy): domain Bacteria; kingdom Bacillati; phylum Actinomycetota; class Actinomycetes; order Micrococcales; family Dermabacteraceae; genus Brachybacterium; species Brachybacterium muris. The sequence goes on from NZ_JAFBCB010000001.1 coordinate 3,463,555, forward strand.
ACTTCCTGTTCGTGCTGGTGCCCGGTGACCGGGAGATCTCCTGGCCGAAGCTGCGCTCCCTGCTCGGGGTGAGCCGCATGTCCATGCCCGACAAGGACGTGGCCAAGCAGGCCACCGGCTACGAGCGCGGAACCATCACACCGTTCGGCTCCACCACCGCCTGGCCTGTCGTCGCCGACGCCTCCCTGGCCGGTGAGCCGGATCGGATGATCTCCCTGGGTGCCGGGGCGCACGGCGTGGCCGTCACCGTCAACGCCGAGGCAGCCATCGCAGCGCTGGAGGCGCAGGTCGCCGACGTCACCGAGCTGCAGTAGGCCCGTCAGGCCCGTCGGCAGATCCGGCCGGCGCGGAGACAGCGAGGCGCAGACAGCAGATGAGTGGACGCCAGTGGCTGTTTCACGGTCTGAAATCAGCCACTGGCGTCCACTCAGTGGGTCACTCGTCGGTGAAGGTGAGCTTCAGACCGCCCAGCAGCGCCGCCACCAGGTTGTACAGGAACGCCAGCAGGGTGCCCAGGGCGGTGATGATCACGACGTTGATCACGGCCACCACGGTGCCGTAGCTGACCATCTTGGAGAAGCTGAAGAAGTCCATGAATGGCAGCGGCTTGTCGCCGTTCAGCGAGCGGCCCAGCTCGTCGATCTGGGTCCACAGGCCGATGGCGTCCACCAGGTTCCACAGCAGCGCCACGGCCACCACGGTGGAGATGCCGATGGCGATCGCGATCAGGAACGACAGCTTCATCACCGAGAACGGGTCCAGCCGTGCCAGGGTCAGGCGCACGCGGCGCGGGCCGCGGCGCTCCCGCTCGTTGGCGCTGCCCGCCGAGGCGGCGGACTTCGCCGGGCTGCGGCTGGCGCCCTTGGACGAGTCACCGCGGCCGTCGCCCAGCTTCGTCGAGCCACCCTTGGAACCGGAGCCGCTCCTGGAACCGGCAGAGCCCTTGGAGCCCCTCTCTCCCTGGGAGCCTGCGGTGTCATCCACCTCGGGCAGGGTCGAGGTGGAGTCGCCGCGCTCGTCGTTGCTCGTGGTCACGGGGTCACTCCTCGTTCAGGGTGTCGTCGTCGGACGACGGTTCGGACGCGTCCGAGCCTAGAGCATCGTCCTCGGGGGACGGCTCCAGCGACGCGGCATCAGCGGATTCCTCCATAGGATCCTCGCCCGTGGCACTCTCCGTGGCGTTCTCCGTGGCGTTCTGCGTGCCCTCGACGGCCTCGGCGACCTCATCGGCCTCGAGCTCGTCGTCCACCTCCGCCTCGGCGGTGGTGGTGACCAGGATGATGTGGTCGCCCTTGTCGGGCTTGGCGAACACCACGCCCATGGTGGTGCGGCCCTTGGCGGGCACACCGTCCACACGGGAGCGCACCACCTTGCCGCGCTCCATCACCACCAGCACCTCGTCGGTCTCCTGCACCACGGCGGCGCCGACCAGGTGACCGCGGTCGTCCGGCAGCTTCGCCACCCGGATGCCCAGGCCACCACGGCCCTGCAGGCGGTACTCGTCGATGCTGGTGCGCTTGGCGAAGCCGCCGTCGGTCACGGTGACCACGAAGGTGCCGGGGCGCACCACGTCCATGGCCAGCAGCTCGTCGTCGTGACGGAACTTCATACCGGTCACGCCGCTGGTGGCGCGACCCATCGGCCGCAGCACATCGTCGGCCGCCGGGAAGCGCACGGACTGGCCGTTGCGGGAGACCATCAGCAGGTGGTCGTCGCTGTTCACGGCGCGCGCCGCGATCACCCGGTCGGGGCGGGGACCCTCGGGGCCGTCCACCTCGCGCAGGTTGATCGCGATGATGCCACCGGTGCGGTTGGAGTCGAAGGCCGACAGCGGGGTCTTCTTCACCAGGCCCGAGCGGGTGGCCAGCACCAGGAACTCGGCATCCTCATAGGTGTCCAGCGACAGCACCGAGGCGATCCGCTCGTCCGGCTGGAAGGCCATCAGGTTGGCCACGTGCTGGCCCTTGGCGTCGCGCGGCGCCTCCGGGATCTCGTAGCCCTTGGAGCGGTACACGCGGCCCTGGTTGGTGAAGAACAGCAGCCAGCGGTGGGTGGTGGTGGTGAAGAAGTGCTCCACGATGTCGTCGGCCCGCAGGGAGGCCCCGCGCACGCCCTTGCCGCCGCGCTTCTGCGCCCGGTACTGGTCGGTGCGGGTGCGCTTGACGTAGCCGCCCTTGGTGATGGTGACGACCACATCCTCCTCGGGAATCAGGTCCTCCATCGACATGTCCGAGTCGAAGGGCAGGATCTGGGTGCGGCGGTCGTCGCCGTACTTCTCGACGATCTCGGCGAGCTCCTCGGAGACGATGCGGCGCTGCCAGGCCGGATCGGCCAGGATCCCCTCGTACTCCTCGATCATGGCCTGCAGGCGATCGTGCTCATCGATGATCTTCTGGCGCTCCAGGGCTGCCAGGCGGCGCAGCTGCATCGCCAGGATCGCGTTGGCCTGGACCTCGTCGATCTCCAGCATCTCCATCAGCCCGGTGCGGGCCTGGTCGGCATCCGGGGAGCGACGGATCAGCGCGATCACCTCGTCCAGCGCATCCAGCGCCTTGAGGTAGCCGCGGTAGATGTGGATCTGCTCCTGCGCCTTGCGCAGGCGGTACTGGGTGCGCCGCACGATCACGTCGATCTGGTGGCGGGTCCACTCACGCACGAAGGAGTCGATCGACAGGGTGCGGGGCACCCCGCCGGCCAGGGCCAGCATGTTCGCGGAGAAGTTCTCCTGAAGCTGGGTGTGCTTGTAGAGGTTGTTCAGCACCACCTTGGCCACGGCGTCGCGCTTGAGCGTGATGACCAGGCGCTGGCCGGTGCGGCCGGAGGTCTCGTCGGTGATGTCGGCGATGCCCTGCATCTTGCCCAGCTTCACCAGCTCGGCGATCTTGCGGGCCAGGGTGTCGGGGTTGACCTGGTACGGCAGCTCGGTGACCACCAGGGACATGCGCCCGTTGATCTCCTCGGTGCTGACCACGGCGCGCTGGGTGATGGAGCCGCGGCCGGTGCGGTACGCCTCCTCGATGCCCTTGGTGCCCACGATGGTGGCGCCGGTGGGGAAGTCCGGGCCCTTGATGAAGCGCAGGCAGGCGTCCAGCAGCTCGGGCTTGGTGGCCTCGTGGTTCTGCAGCAGCCACTGCACGGCCTCGGCCACCTCGCGCAGGTTGTGCGGCGGGATGTTGGTGGCCATGCCCACGGCGATGCCGGAGGAGCCGTTGACCAGCAGGTTCGGGAACCGTGCGGGCAGCACGACAGGCTCGGAGATGGTGCCGTCGTAGTTGTCCTGCACATCGACGGTGTCCTGGTCGATGTCGCGCACCAGCTCCAGGGCCAGCGGCGCCATCTTGCACTCGGTGTACCGGGGGGCGGCGGCGCCGTCGTCACCGGCGGAGCCGAAGTTGCCCTGCCCCAGGATCAGCGGGTACCGCATCGACCAGGGCTGGACCAGGCGCACCATGGCGTCGTAGATGGCGGAGTCGCCGTGGGGGTGGTAGTTGCCCATCACCTCGCCGACGACCTTGGCGCACTTGGAGAACGAGCGGTCGGGCCGGTAGCCGCCGTCGAACATCGCGTAGATGATGCGGCGGTGGACGGGCTTGAGGCCGTCGCGCACGTCCGGCAGGGCGCGGCCCACGATCACGCTCATCGCGTAGTCGAGGTAGGAGCGCTGCATCTCCTGGTTCAGATCGACCTGGCTGATCTTGTCGACCTCGTTCTCGTCCAACGGGTCCACCAGGGTGACGGTGCGGTCGGTGGCCTCGGAGGCGGAGATCTCGGTGGTGCCCGCGGGGCCGATGCCGGTGGCGGGCGCGCCGTCCAGGCGGGTGTCCTCGCTGCTCGCCTCGGGGGTGGTGGCGTCGGCACCGGGCTCGACGGGGGTGTCACCGCCGACGTTCTCGCCGGGGGTGGTGGGGTCGTTCGGGGTGTCGCTCATGCGGGAAGACCTTTCGCGTCGGATCCCGGAGGATCCTGGGGCAGCGGGTGGGGGCCGGCCGCGGGGCGCGCGCGGGGACCGGTGAGGATCCGGCGCGCGGCGCCCGGGCCGATCAGATGTCGAGGAAGCGGACGTCCTTCGCGTTCTCCTGGATGAAGCGGCGACGTGCCTCGACGTCGTCGCCCATCAGCACCGAGAAGATGGTGTCCGCATCTGCGGCCTCGTCCACGGTGACCTGCTTCAGGGTGCGCACGTCGCGGTCCATGGTGGTGGTCTGCAGCTCGCGCCAGTCCATCTCGCCCAGGCCCTTGTAGCGCTGGATCCCGTTGTCCTTGGGGATCCGCTTGCCGGCGGCGCGGCCGGCCTCCAGGCGCTGGTCGCGCTCCTCGTCGCTGAACACGTACTCGTGCGGCGAGTTGGACCACTTCAGGCGGTACAGCGGCGGCATCGCGATGAACACGTGGCCCAGCTCGATCAGCGGCCGCATGTAGCGGAACAGCAGGGTCAGCAGCAGGGTGCAGATGTGCTGGCCGTCCACGTCGGCATCCGCCATCAGGATGATCTTGTGGTACCGCAGCTTGGTGGCGTCGAAGTCCTCGCCGATGCCGGTGCCGAAGGCGGTGATCAGCGAGCGCACCTCCTGGTTGTCCAGGGCGCGGTCCAGGCGGGCCTTCTCCACGTTCAGGATCTTGCCGCGGATCGGCAGGATCGCCTGGGTGCGTGGGTCGCGGCCGGAGACGGCGGAGCCGCCGGCCGAGTCGCCCTCCACGATGAAGATCTCGGACTCGGCAGGGTTGCGGGAGGAGCAGTCGCGCAGCTTGCCGGGCATGCCGCCGGTCTCCAGCGGGGACTTGCGGCGGGTGGCGTCACGGGCCTTGCGGGCCGCCTCGCGGGCCATCGCCGCGGCCTGCGCCTTGGTGACGATGGAGCGGGCCTCCTGCGGGTGGGACTCCATCCACGCCACCAGCTGGTCGTTCATCACCTTGACCATGAAGGTGCGGGCGATGGCGTTGCCCAGCTTGGTCTTGGTCTGGCCCTCGAACTGCGGCTCGCCGAGCTTCACGGACACCACGGCGGTCAGGCCCTCGCGGATGTCCTCACCGGTGAGGTTGGCGTCCTTCTCCTTGATGATGCCCTGGGCGCGGGCGTACCGGTTCACGATCGCCGTCAGCGCCGTGCGGAAGCCCTCCTCGTGGGTGCCGCCCTCGTGGGTATTGATGGTGTTGGCGTAGGTGTGCACCGACTCGGAGTAGGCGCCGGTCCACTGCATGGCGACCTCGACGGAGATCTTCACCTCGGTGTCCTCGGCCTCGAAGGCGATGATCTCGGGGTGGATCACCTCGGCCCGCTTGGCCTTGTTGATGAACTCCACGAAGTCCTGCAGACCCCGCTCGTAGCGGTAGGTCCAGGTGGGGTGCCCGGTGGGCTTGTCCTCACCCTCGGCGGCCGTGTCCTTCTCCGCCTCGAGCTCGACGTCGACGAGGTCATCCTCGCCCTCCTCGATGTGCACGGGCCGCTCATCGGTCAGGGTGATCGCGAGGCCCTTGTTCAGGAACGCCATCTGCTGGAAGCGCTTGCGCAGCACCTCCACGTCGAACACGGTGGCGTCGAAGATCTCGTCGTCCGGCCAGAAGGTGATGGTGGTGCCGGTCTCGGTGGTCTCCTCACCCTTGTCCAGGGGGGCCTCCGGCACGCCGCGCACGTACGCCTGGCGCCACACGTGGCCCTGGCGGCGGATCTCCACCTCCATGCGGCGGGAGAGGGCGTTGACCACGGAGGAGCCCACGCCGTGCAGGCCGCCGGAGACGGCATAACCGCCGCCGCCGAACTTGCCGCCGGCGTGCAGCACGGTCAGCACCAGCTCCACGGCGGGCTTGTTCTCGGTGGGGTGCATGTCCACCGGGATGCCGCGGGCGTGGTCGACGACCTTGACGCCGCCGTCCTCCAGCAGGGTCACCTCGATCGAGTCGCCGTGCCCGGCCAGGGCCTCGTCCACGGAGTTGTCGACGATCTCCCACACCAGGTGGTGCAGGCCGCGCTCACCGGTGGAGCCGATGTACATGCCGGGGCGCTTGCGCACGGCCTCGAGGCCCTCGAGGACGGTGATGTCCGAGGCCTCGTAGTGCTCGGGGGCGTGCGCCGCGCTCTCGCTCGCGCTCATCGCGGCAGGCTCGGGCGTCGCCTGGGCCGCTGCCTGATCGGGGGTGGGATGGTCGCTGTCGCTCACGTGATGTGGCTCCTCGCAGTCCGGGGGCACTCGGCTCCGGTGGAGCGCCGAGGGGTTCGACCTGGTCAGCAGCCCGTATCCTGGTCCTGCACACGAACGGCCCGCCGTGCCTCGCGCACGCGCGCGAGGGCTCGCAGGCCGCTGTGGAGGGGGCCGGGATCGGTGCGCCGAGGCGCGGGACGAACCTGGTCGATTCTATCGGACGACGGCCCGTGAACCTATTCGACGCCCCGATCCTGTGGACAAGACGACGCAGAAGTGGCTCCAGACGCGCCGCGAACCCCTCCCGGAGCGATTCGGACACCGTCACATGAGGTCCCGTACGGCCCGGCGGGTGATCTCGCGGCACAGGGCCGTCCAGCGATCCGCGATCCAGGGGTGCCGGGCCTCAGCCGTAGGTGTCGCGCGGACCGCGCCAGGTGACGGTGCGCCGCCCCTTCTTCCAGGTGCGCTGCGCGGCCGCGGGCCCGGTGACTCGCAGCTCGGAGACCACGTGGGAGCCGATGTGCTCCTCGATCGTGGTGATCAGCTGCGGGGTGATCATGCGCATCTGGGAGGCCCAGGCGGAGGAGGATGCGCTGACCACCAGCACCCCGTCCTCGAAGGAGACGGGGCTGCAGTGGGCCGCGATCCGCTCGCCGACGATGTCGTCCCATTCCTCCAGCACCCGCCCGGCGCTCATCCCCGCGGTCCAGCCCAGGTCGCCCAGCACCCGGCGCAGCACCAGTTGGACCCCCTGCGGGTCGCGCGGATCGGGCCGGGCACCGGAGTAGCCGGGGGCGCTGGTGGAACGGTCGCGCACATCGCGCGCCTGCGTCTTCGCGGAGATCGGGAACAGTCCTCGATCCCGCGCCGCGGCACGGGAGCGGTTCACGGTGCGACGGGCCAGCTCGAAGGGATCGGTCGGGGTGGGCAGCTCCACCGGGTCGTACGCCGGCGGCTCCTCCCTGGCGTCGATCTCCTCGCCGACACCGGGCTCATCAGCAGCGCCAGGCTCGTCCCTCTGGCACGGACCCGGTGCATCATCGAGGGATACGGGAGCATCCGGCTCGGCCGCGACGTCCTGGGCAGGCTCCGGCGGCAGGTGCGGGCCCGGCACCGATGCCCTCCAGGTGGACAGGTCGTACGGGTTCGCCACCGCCGGCCGATGCGGGGGTGGGGTTCCTCGTCCGCTGCCCGCACGGGGCCGCCGCCCGGTCACCAGGCGCTCCCGGCGCTGCGGGGGCGCGGCACCGCCTCGCCGAGCCTCACGTCCACCAGGTGCATATCGCCGTGCAGGGAGGCGGGGATGTCGGAGTCGTTGGCGGTGGTGATCAGCACCTGCGAGGCGCCCTTGACGATCCGTCCCAGCCGTTCGCGGCGGTGCACGTCCAGCTCACTGAACACGTCGTCCAGGATCAGGATCGGCTCGCCGTCGCCCAGGCTGCCCTCCTCCAGGCGCAGCAGGTCGTAGGAGCCCAGGCGAAGGGCAAGGGCCAGCGACCAGCTCTCGCCGTGGCTGGCGTAGCCCTTGGCGGGGAAGTCGTGCAGGCGGATCTCGAGGTCGTCGCGGTGCGGTCCCACCAGGGTGACGCCGCGGTCGATCTCGTCGTCGTGCCGCTGCCCGAGCATCTGCAGCATCGCGTCGTGGATCTCGGCGGCGGTGGGCAGGGTGCCGGGCAGGGCGCCCAGTTCGTCCAGCACGGCGGAGCGGTAGGCGACATCCGCCGGGGAGTTCACCTCGGGCCGCTGGTCCGGGGGCAGGGCCAAGGACTCCTCGGCGCCCTCGTCGGAGGCCACCCGCAGGTAGGAGTAGCCCACGTGGGGGCGCAGGCGGTTCACCAGGTGCAGGCGCGCCCGCAGCAGGTCGGCGCCGTGCCGGGCCAGCTGCTGGTCCCACACGGTCAGGGTGGAGCTCGCGGCCTCGGCCGGGTCCAGGCCGCCCACGGAGCGTCCGCTGCTGCCGCGACGCATGGACCGCATCTGCTTGAGCAGGTTGGAGCGCTGCTTGAGCACCCGGTCGTAGTCGGCCTTCACGGCCGCGTAGCGGGGGGCGATCACGAACAGCAGCTCGTCCAGGAAGCGGCGCCGCCCCTCGGGATCGGCCTTGACCAGGCCCAGGTCCTCGGGGGCGAACAGCACCGCCCGCACCTCACCCAGCAGGTCCCGCAGGCGGGAGACGTTCTGCCCCTGCAGCCGGGCGCGGTTGGAGCGGCCCGGGGTGATCTCCAGGTCCACCTGCAATGGGCGGCCGGCGCGCTGGAATCCGGCACGGACGATCGCGGTGCTCGCCCCGCGGTGCACCAGGGCGGCATCGTGTGGCACGCGGTGGCTGGAGAGGGTCGCGAGGTACCAGACGGCCTCGACGATGTTGGTCTTGCCCTGGCCGTTCTTCCCCACCAGCACGGTGATCCCGAGCTCGAAGGCCAGGGTGAGCTGCGGGTAGGAGCGGTAGTCGGTGAGCTCGAGGGAGGTCAGCTGCACGGAGGGTGGTCCCCTCCGCTCAGATCCGCATCGGCATGATCAGGTACTTGTACGAGCTCGACGGGCTGCCCTCGAGGGACTCCTGGCCGGCCATCACCGACGGCTTGATGGAGTCGGTGAAGGTGAGGCGGGCGAACTCGGTGCCGAGTGCCCCCAGGCCGTCCAGCAGGAAGCCGGAGTTGTAGCCGACCACCAGGTCCTCGCCGTCCAGCTGCGCCTCGAGCACCTCGCTGGCCTGGGCGTCGTCACCGGCGCCGGCCTCCAGGGCCACCTGGCCCTCGGTGAAGGACAGGCGCACGGGGGTGTTGCGCTCGGCCACCAGGGACACGCGCTTGACGGCGTCGATGAGGGGGCCGGTGGCGACCACGGCGGTGATCGGGGTGGTGTCGGGGAACAGGCGGCGCACGGGCGGGTAGTCGCCGTCGACCAGGGTGGAGGTGGTGCGGCGGCCGCCGGCCTCGAAGCCGATCAGGTTCGCCGAACCCTCCTTAGACAGGGCGATGTCAACACTGCCGCCGGTGGAGAGCGAGCGGGCCACCTCGTGCAGGGTGCGGGCGCGCACCAGGGCGGTGAGCTCGGTGCCGGGGGTGGAGGGGTTCCAGGTGAGCTCGCGCATCGCCAGGCGGTAGCGGTCCGTCGACATCAGCGTCATGGTCTCGCCGCTGATCTCGATCTTCACGCCGGTGAGCAGGGGGAGGGTGTCGTCCTTGGAGGCGGCCACGGTGACCTGGGAGATCGCCTCGGCGAACACATCGGCCGGGACGGATCCTGCCACCTCGGGCATCGCGGGCAGCTGGGGGTACTCCTCCACCGGCAAGGTGGCCAGGGCGAAGCGGGCGCTGCCGCAGCGGACCTGGAGCTTGGTGCCCTCCAGTGCCACGGTGACGTCCTTGTTGGGCAGGGCGCGCACGATGTCCGAGAGCATCCGGCCCTGGACCAGCACCTCGCCGGGCTGGTCCACCTCGGCGTCGATCGTGATCTGGGCGCTGACCTCGTAGTCGAAGGTGGACAGCTGCAGGCCGCCGCCGGCATCGGCGACGATGCGCACGCCCTGCAGGATGGGCATCGCGGGTCGCACGGGGAGGGTGCGGGTGGCCCAGGAGACGGCGTCGCCCAGCACGCCGCGGTCGAGGTGGAACTTCACCGTTGCCACTCCTTCAGAAGGTCGTCATCGTGATCGGGGCCCAGCGTATCGGTTCCGCGCGGTCCTCGCCGACACACCGTCCCAGATCCTTGACTTCCGAGCTCCTCCCCACCGAGACCGGGTCCCGTTCCTCACAGCGGCCCTCCCCGCCTCCCCGTCCACATCCCCGTCGAGCAACTAACTACAGTCCTCTTCTTCACGGCTGTGCACTTCGTGGACAACCCCCGTCATCGCAGGTCACCTCCCATGACCACCCCTGCCACTGATTGTGAATCACAGGCTCGCGCTCGTGGCTGCACTGTGCATGATCAGCGGCTCATCGCTCATTCCTGTGATTCCTCGATGCACAACGGCTCCTGCGCGGATGCTCACTGATCCACACAATCCACAGAGTTGTCCACAATGGGGAGGAACAAGGTCTGCGAAACCCTGCCATCTCCCCGCCCGATCACGGCTCTTCTCCTGGTCACCGCGCACCTTCTCGCGAGCGACCGGGGCCTCAGTGCCGGGAGGTGGAGTTCGAGCTCTTGATACGTGCGGTGAGTTCGGTGACCTGATTGAAGATCGCCCGCCGTTCCTTCATCAGCTCACTGATCTTCTTGTTCGCATGCATCACGGTGGTGTGGTCGCGGCCGCCGAACTCCTCGCCGATGCGGATCAGCGGCATGTCGGTCAGCTCACGGCACAGGTACATCGCGATCTGACGGGCCGAGACCAGCCGGCGCGAGCGCCCGCTGCCGATGATCTCCTCGACCGACAGCCCGAAGTAGGTGGCGGTCTGGGCGATGATCGTGGAGGCCGTGATCTGGGTGCCGTCGTCGTGGCTGAGCAGGTCCTTCAGCACGCTCTGGGCGAGGGTGACGTCCATCGGCTGCCGGGACAGGGAGTGCAGCGCCTGGACGCGGATCAGGGCGCCCTCGAGCTCGCGGATGTTGGTGGCGATGTGGCTGGCGATGTACTCCAGCACGTCGTGCGGGACCTCACCGGTGTTCTCCTGGGCGACCTTCTTGCGCAGGATCGCGATGCGGGTCTCGAGGTCCGGGGGCTGCACGTCCGTCATCAGCCCCATCTCGAAGCGGGATCGCATGCGGTCCTCGAAGCCGCCCAGCTCCTTGGGCGGCAGGTCCGAGGTGATGACGATCTGCTTGTCCGAGTTGTAGAGGGTGTTGAAGGTGTGGAAGAACGCCTCCATGGTCTCGGGGGCGCGCTGCAGGAACTGAATGTCGTCGATCAGCAGGATGTCGATGTCGCGGTAGCGGCGCTGGAACTCCTGGGCCTTGCCGAACTGGCCGGACTGCACGGAGTTGATGAAGTCGTTGGTGAACTCCTCGGAGTTCACGTACCTCACCACGACCTCGGGGTACAGGCTCTGCGCGTAGTGACCGATGGCGTGGAGCAAGTGGGTCTTGCCCAGGCCCGAGCCGCCGTAGATGAACAGTGGGTTGTAGGCCTTGGCGGGGGTCTCGGCCACGGCCGAGCACGCCGCCTGCGCGAAGCGGTTGGAGGAGCCGATCACGAAGGTGTCGAAGGTGTACTTGCCGTTCAGGCGGGAATCGCCCACCAGGGTGGTCTCCGCCGGCGGGGCCTGTTGCGAGGACACCTGCGAGGGCGCCGGGGAGGGGGAGCCGGCGGTGGCCGGGGACCACAGGGAGCGGCCGGGGCCGGGGGTGGGCTCGGCGGCCGACGAGCTGCCTGCGGGTCTAGCGCCGCCGGCCGGACGAGCGGGTTCGGTGGGCGATGCGCCCGGTCCGGCAGGTGAGGGAGCGCCGAAGGACGAGCCGGCCGAGGGACCGATCCCGCTGCGGTCCTGCTCAGCATCGGTGGTGGACGAGGTGCCGTCGGCACGGGTGAATCCACCGTCGGACCCACTGTTGTGGACAGACCCCGTGCTGCTGTCCACAGAGTTGTCCACAGATTGTGCACCGGGGGCGGAGGAACGGGAGGTCATAGCGCTGCTGGGCATCTCATCGTCGTCGCCCTCGAGCAGCAGGGACTCGTCCACCGTGACCGCGAAGCGCATCTCGCGACCGGAGGCCTCGCTCAGTGCCTGCTTGAGCGAATCCACGATCCGGTGCTCGAACAGCTCCTTCGCCGAGGTGGAGGGGGCGGCGAGCAGGGCGGTGTCGGCCACCACGGCCATCAGCCGGGACAGGGTGAGCAGGGCCATCACCCGGGGCGACACCGTCTCGTCACGGCGCAGGATCTGGAGGGTGCGCTCCCAGATCGCCTCGACGTCGATGGTGGAGTCGTTCATGATCATCTCCGGTGGAAGGCAGCAGTCCCGGTAGTTTTCCACACGATCCACAATCATGTGGAAGAACCTGTGGAAAGCTGTGACCCCGGTCCCCACCCCCGATCGCGCGCCAGTGAGAAACCGGCCACACCTGCGCCGACCTGCACCGCAGCCGTTGACCCGGTGCCCCCTCGCCCCTAAGATCGTGCAGTCAGCGCTGCGAGCCGACCTTTCTGCTGTGGCAGTCCAGGATCGGCCCGGTCGTCACGGCAGCCGCTCCGTCACCTGCGGGAGCGCCCGATCAGCCCGTCCGCGCAGCAGACCACATGCCACCGCGAGGGGCACGTCCGTGCCCATGATCGAGGAGAACCGATGAGCAAGCGCACCTTCCAGCCGAACAATCGTCGTCGCGCCAAGAAGCACGGCTTCCGCGCCCGCATGCGCACCCGCGCCGGCCGCGCCATCATCAACGCACGTCGCGCCCGGGGCCGCAGCGAACTGTCGGCCTGAGGCCACAGGACGGCGCCCGGGCCATCAAGCAGCCCTGGACCGTGACGTGAGCACCTGGTCCCGTCACCGGCTCCGCACCGGCGACGAGTTCCGCGCCGTCACCCGCCGTGGCGTGCGCAGCGCCCGATCCCACGTGGTCGTGCACCTGGCCCTCCTGCCGGAGGGACCGGAGGCGCCCCGCGTGGGATTCGTCGTGTCCAAGAAGGTCGGTAACGCCGTGGTCCGCAACCGCGTGACCCGGCGCATGCGAGAGATCATCCGACCCCGCCTCACCGCGCTGCCTGCGTGCTCCGCCGTCGTGGTCAGGGCCCTGCCCGGCATCGACTCCCAGCCGTTCGCGCAGCTGGAGACGGATCTGGCGGGGGCACTCGACTCGGCCGCCCGCAAGCTCGAACGGCGCAACGAGGAGAGGGCCCGGCCCGCGACCTCGACGGCCGGCGAGCCCTCGACCGGCGGGCCCCTGACCGACGAGGTCGGGGCGAGCACCGGGAAGTCGGAGCGCTGATGCCCGCGACGATGCGCTCCCTGGCCCGGCTCCCGCGGCGCCTGCTGGCCCTGCCGGTGCGGGCCTACCAGGTGGGGATCTCCCCGTACACCCCTCCCGCCTGCCGCTTCTACCCGGTGTGCTCCCAGTACGGCATGGACGCCCTGCGCGTCCACGGTGCCGTCAAGGGGACCGCGCTCACCGCCTGGCGCATCCTGCGCTGCAACCCGCTCACCCGAGGAGGACCCGACCCGGTCCCCGCCCCGGGGATGTGGAGCAATCCGCGTCGACTGCGGACCCCGGCCCGCTAGGGCCTACCCTTGTCCAGAACCCCGACCCGTAGCCGTCACACCGCATGGACGTCATGCGCATACCGACGGCAGGAAGAACCAGGCCGATGAACCCTCTGTATCCCATCGAATGGGCCGTGGCATGGATCATGGTGCAGTTCCATGCACTGCTGTCCGTGTTCATGGACCCCGACTCCGGCTGGACCTGGGCGCTGTCGGTCGTCGGCCTCACCGTCGTGATCAGGACCCTGATCATCCCGCTGTTCGTGCGGCAGATCAAAGCCTCCCGGGCCATGCAGATGGTCAGCCCCGAGCTGCAGGCCGTGCAGAAGAAGTACAAGGGCAAGACGGACCAGGAATCCCGCCAGGCGATGGCGCAGGAGACCATGGCCATCTACAAGGAGGCCGGCGCCAGCCCGTTCTCCTCGTGCCTGCCGATCCTGCTGCAGATGCCGATCTTCTTCGCCCTGTTCCGGGTGCTGTACACCAAGCTGCCGCAGGCCGCCGGCGGTGAGGGCTTCGGCCCGCTCACCCCGGAGCTGGCGCACAGCGCCTACACCGGCACCTTCTTCGGCAACGTCACCATCGCCGACAGCTTCCTGAACTCCGGCGACGGCGGCATCACCACCAAGATCATCTCCGGCATCATCATCGCCCTCATGTGCGCGGTCACCTTCATCACCCAGAAGGAGCTGACCATGCGCAACATGCCCAAGGCAGCCCTCGAGGGGCCGATGGCCAGCACCCAGAAGATGATGCTGTACATGCTCCCGTTCATCTACGTGATCACGGGACCGGGCATGCCGATCGGTGTGCTGATCTACTGGCTCACCACCAACGTGTGGACCTTCGTCCAGCAGTACATCGTCATCCGCGCCACCCCCACTCCGGGCTCCGACGCCGACAAGCAGCGCCAGGCCCGCATCAACGCCAAGCGGGAGAAGAAGGGCCTGGAGCCGCTGGACTTCACGCCGAAGAAGAAGGTGGTGGAGGAGCCCGAGGAGGCGCCCACCATCCGGGTGCAGCCCAAGAAGAACAAGAAGCTCAGCGACCAGGAGAAGCTCGAGCGCGCCCGCGAGGCCCGCGCCAGGGCCCAGGCCGAGCGGAAGGCCGCCCAGGAGGCCGCCGGCGCGCAGGAGAAGCCCAAGCCCTCCTCCTCGCCGTTGAACAAGGGTTCCAAGGGGTCGAAAGGCTCGAAGGGCTCCAAGCGTCACAAGTGACACCGTCCCTGGGCGCGCTGACGCTCCCGGGACCTCCCCGTACCCCGCAGCATTCCAGGAGGACCACCGATGAACGACACCACCGAACCCCAGCAGCCCACGGGCACCACCGATGCGTCCACCCCCGACGCCACCGGGATGGACGCCGAGATCATCACGCTCGACGAGCAGCCGGAGGCCGTCAAGCCCGACGCCGTGAAGAGTGAGGATGCGAAGGCTGAGCCCACGACGGGTGAGGCCGAGGGCTCCGCCGATCCTCGCGCCGCGTCCGACGAGGACCGTGAGGACGACGACGCCCCCGTCGCCGGCCCCGCCGGTGAGAGCCGCCAGGACCGCCTGAAGCGCCTGGAGGAGGAGGGCGACATCGCCGCCGACTACCTCGAGGAGCTGCTGGACATCGCCGACCTCGACGGCGACATCGACATCGACGTGGACGGCGATCGCGCCTCCGTGGAGGTGCGCGGCGCCACCCAGCTGAAGAAGATGAACGAGCCCCGCGGTGAGCTGCTGGACGCTCTGCAGGAGCTGACCCGCCTGGCCGTGCAGACCCGCACCGGTGACCGCTCCCGCCTGATGCTCGACATCTGCGGCTTCCGCGCCCAGCACAAGGAGAGCCTCGAGGACCTCGCGGCCGACGCCGTCGCCCAGGCCAAGTCCGGTGGCGCCCCCGTGCCGCTGCGCCCGATGAACCCCTTCGAGCGCAAGGTCGTCCACGACGTCGCCAAGCGCGAGGGCCTGCGTTCGGAGTCCGACGGTGACGGCAAGGACCGTCACGTCGTCATCTACCCGGCCTCCTGAGGCCCCGCATGACTCCCGTCTCCACAGTGCCCGAGGAGCTGCGCAGCCCGGCCGAGCGGGTCTTCGGTGACCGCCTGGCACTGGTCGAGCGATTCACCGGGATGCTCGCCGCCGAGGGGCCCGAACGCGGCCTCATCGGCCCGCGCGAGGTGGACCGTCTGTGGGAGCGGCACGTGCTGAACTGCGCCCTGCTGGCCGATGCGATCGACGAGGTCTCCGCGGCCGGCCGGCCCACCGCCACCCTGGCCGACGTGGGCTCCGGGGCAGGGCTGCCCGGTGTGGTGATCGCCATCGCTCGCCCGCAGCTGCAGGTCACGCTGATCGAGACCATGCAGCGCCGCACCACCTGGCTGGACGAGGTGAACACGGAACTGGGGCTGGGCATGGAAGTGGTGCGTGCCCGCGCCGAGGAGCTGCACAAGGACCGCTCCTTCGACCTGGTGACCGCACGGGCAGTGGCGGCGCTGGACAAGCTGGCTAAGTGGACCCTGCCGCTGGTGGCCGACGGCGGCACGCTGCTGGCCATGAAGGGCGGCTCGGCCGGCGAGGAGATCGAGAAGGCCGCCCCGGTGCTCAAGCGACTGGGTGGGACCGATGCCCGCATCGGCCGCTACGGGGACGGCGAGGTGGAGGTTCCCACTACAGTGGTCCACGTGCTCCGCACTCCCCAGGCGACCAGGAAGGGAGGCCGACGTGGCTGATCAGCGCGACGTCCCCGCGACATCACGCACCGGGATGGAAGACACCCCGCTGATGCGCGAACTGGCCCGTGACCACGCCCGTCGTCGCGAGCTGGAGGGCCTGGAGTTCGGCGTCCCCGAGAACACCCGGGTGATCACCATCGCCAACCAGAAGGGTGGGGTGGGAAAGACCTCCACCACCGTGAACCTGGCGGCTGCGCTGTCCATGGGCGGGCTGAACGTGCTGGTGGTGGACGCGGACCCGCAGGGCAACGCCTCCACCGCGCTGGGGATCGACCACCACGCCGACGTGCCCAGCATGTACGAGGTGCTGGTGGAGTCCACCCCCATGCACGAGGTGATCCAGCAGGTCCCCGAGATGGACCGCCTGCTGTGCGCCCCCGCCACCATCAATCTCTCCGGCGCCGAGATCGAGCTGGTCTCGATGGTGGCCCGGGAGAACCGGCTGCGCGGCGCGATCCGTGACCTGCTCGCCCACCGCGAGAAGGAGGGGCAGCCGCGCCTGGACTACGTGCTGATCGACTGCCCGCCGTCACTGGGCCTGCTCACCGTGAACGCGCTGGTCGCCGCCCGTGAGGTGCTGATCCCCATCCAGGCCGAGTACTACGCCCTCGAGGGCCTCACACTGCTGCTGAACAACATCGAGCTGCTGCGCCAGCACCTGAACCCGGACCTGGTGGTCTCCTCGATCCTGCTGACGATGTACGACGCCCGCACCCGGCTGGCCGCACAGGTGGCGCAGGATGTGCGCGAGCACTTCCCGGACCAGACCTTCACCACCGCGATCCCGCGCTCGGTGCGGATCTCGGAGGCCCCCAGCTACGGGCAGACGGTGCTCACCTACGACCCGGCCTCCAGCGGTGCCCTCGCGTACCGGGCAGCGGCCCACGAGCTCACCACCCGCCCGGCACCTTGACCCCCACGGTCCGCAGGAGGCGACGACGCATACGGCGGACACTCCCATCACGCTCTCGGTGGATGATCCACCCGGAAGGACGACGGACATGACGCAGAAGCGAGGACTCGGTCGAGGACTCGGTGCGCTGATCCCCGGTGCCGGCACTGCCCCGGCCACCGGCCAGGACCTGCGCACCCGATCGCATCCTCGCACCTCCCCGGAGGCCGGGGAGAAGGGCGCCTCGAGCCGTCCGGTGGACATGTTCTTCTCCGGCGATCCGGTGCAGGCCGATGAGCAGCGCCCGCAGCGGGACCGTGCCTCGAAGCAGGACATCGCCGGTGAGATGGCCCGTGCTGCTGCCGAACGGCGTGGTCGTGCAGGGGTGGGCACGGGGCGCGCCAGCACGGCGAAGGCCCCGACGGCTGCGAAGGCCACTGCCGCGAAGGCCACCGCTGCGAAGGCTGCGACGGGGAAGGGCGGCGCCGCGGAGGACGCCCAGGACGCTCCGGACGCCCCGACGTCGACCACTCCCGCGAAGAAGGCACCCGCCAAGCGGACGCCTGCCAAGAAGGCTCCCGCGAAGAGCGCCCCCACCAAGAGCGCTCCGGCCAAGAGCAACCCCACGAAGAGCACCCCGGCCGAGAAGGCTGTGGCGAGGAAGCCTTCCGTGACGGAGGCCCCGGTGGAGAATGTCCCGGCGGCGGATGTCCCGGTGGCGGAGTCTCCTGCGGAGGCACCGACCGAGTCCACTGGCCCGGTCGCCGAGAACAGTCCCGTCGTGGACGTCGAGAAGGTCACCAGCACCCCCGTCTCCGGCACGGCCGAAGCAGATACCCCTGAAGGCACCGCTTCCGAGGCAACGGCCGCCGAGCCCAGCACGCCTGCCACGTCCACAACGGAGACTTCCACGCCGGAGCCGACCCCGCAGGCCGCGCCTTCCGATCACGACGAGCTCAGCAAGCCCGAGGAGGACCCCAGGGCCGCTGTCCAGGACGGAGCCCTGCTGCCCGTCCCCGGCGCGGAGTTCGCCGAGGTCCCGATCCATGAGATCCGCGAGAACCCGCGCAACCCGCGCACCATGTTCGACGAGGATGAGCTGGACGAGCTCGCCGAGTCCCTGCAGCAGGTGGGTGTGCTGCAGCCTGTGGTGGTGCGGCCGATCTCGGTCACCGAGGATGGCGAGTCCTTCGAACTGGTGATGGGTGAGCGCCGCTGGCGTGCGGCCCGCCGCGCCGGCCTGGATCGCATCCCAGCGATAATCCGTGAGACCAGCGATGACGACCTGCTGCGCGATGCCCTGCTGGAGAACCTGCACCGTTCGCAGCTGAACCCGCTGGAGGAGGCCGCTGCCTATCAGCAGCTGCTGGAGGACTTCGGGTGCACGCAGGACGAGCTGGCCGAACGCATCGGGCGCTCGCGCCCGCAGATCACGAACACCCTGCGCCTGATGCGCCTTCCCGCCCTGGTGCAGCGGCGCCTGGCCAGTGGGGCGATCAGTGCGGGCCACGCCCGTGCTCTTCTCTCGCTGGATGATCCGGCGCTGATGGAGGAGCTCGCGCAGCGGATCGTCCAGGAGGGCCTGTCCGTTCGGGCGGTGGAGAGACTCGTTGCTCGGGGAGTGCAGCCCGCTGCCGCTACCCGCACCCCGCGCCGCAGCACGTACGACCCCCACGTGGTGGATCTGACCAGTCGGCTCTCGAACCGCCTGGAGGCCCCGGTACGCATCGACGTGGGCAAGCGCAAGGGCAAGATCACCCTGGAGTTCTCCAACCTTGAGGATCTGGAGCGACTTGTGGAACGCATCGGACTGGATCTGCCCGAAGGAACCGCTGACCATAGCTGAGGTTTCACAGGACCGGGTGGTCGTACCTGCTGGACGGCGACAGAGAGCGCGAACTCTTCATTGGGGAGCGGTACTGCCGTGCCGTTGTGAGCATCTATGCGAGTGACTGCATATGCTTGCATCATCTTCCGTCATTGGTTGGTTGGATGCTCTTCCCCACCGCTGGTCCCACTCGTGACGGGCCGAGGGCGCCTGGTCCGTATCGCCCATGAGTATTCGTAGTCGTGGGAGCCACCGAATCTTGCTCTTGGGGACCGCCGATCGTGCCGACGGGGGCCAGTAGCCGCCGCGGTGGGGACCACTGGCTCCCGCCGGCATCGGGTCACTGGGGCAGTGCGGTGTGTTCTCGCATGTTCCTGTCGCCGGTGTCGATCCAGATTGTGTTGTGCACGATGCGGTCCATGATCGCATCGGCGTGGACTGCTCCACCGAGCCGGGCGTGCCAGTCCTTCTTCGGGTACTGGGTGCAGAACACGGTCGAGCCGGTGTCATAGCGGCGCTCGAGCAGTTCCAGCAGCATCGAACGCATTCCCTCGTCAGGATGGTCCAGCAGCCACTCGTCGATCACCAGCAGCGAGAACGTGGAGTACTTCCGCAGGAACTTCGTCTGGCCCTGCGGCTTGTCCTTTGCCAGGGCCCAGGCCTCTTCGAGGTCGGGCATTCGGATGTAGTGGGCTCGGAGCCGGTGCTGGCAGGCCTGCTTCGCCAGCGCGCAGCCGAGGTAGGACTTCCCTGAGCCGGTGAAGCCCTGGAAGACCACGTTCTGTTGCCGCTGGATGAAGGAGCAGGTTGCCAGTTGCGCGATCACGTTCCGGTTCAGTCCCCGTTCCTCGACCAGATCCAGCCGCCGCAGGTCCGCTCCGGGATAACGCAGCCCCGCCCGGCGGATCAGACCCTCGACCTTTCCATGATTGAAGATGGAATGCGCCTCGTCCACGATCAGCTGGAGCCGTTCCTGGAACGACATCCCCAGCACGTGAGCCTCATCCTGGGCATCGATCGCGTCCAGCAGCGCGGTCGCGCCCATCTCGCGCAGCTTCCGCTTCGTGTCGTTATCGATCACGCTCACCGGACACCTCCGGCGTAGTAGTCGGCGCCACGGACGTATCCGCCGTCTTCCGCGGGTTCCTCGCGGGGTGGACGCAGGGCGGCGACCTTGTCCTGCCCGGTGGCCAAGATCGGGTGCAGATGCGCATAGCGCGGTGAACGGACCCGTCCCGTCAGCGCGAGTGCGCAGGCCGCCTCGACCCGATCTACGGAGAAGCGGCGAGAGAGCCGTAGCACCGCCAACGCGGGATCCAGGCCCTGTTCCACGATCGGCACGGACTCGAAGATCCGCTGGATCACGATCACCGTGGCCGGCCCGACCCGATCTGCCCACGCCCGCACCCTCTGCGCGTCCCAGGCCTGGAAACGCTCGCCCGCAGGTAGGTCCGCGTCGTTGGTGCGGTACTCATTGCTCGCGGTCTCCGGGAGCAGCAGGTGACTGGTCAGTCGCTGGCTGCCCTGATAGATCTCCAGCGTCCGGGCCGTGATGCGCAGATCGACCTTCGCGCCGATGTGCGCGAACGGCGCGGAGTAGAAGTTCCGCGCGAACGTGACGTGCCCGTTCCTGCCCACTCGTCGTCCGTAGTGCCATGTCGAGATCTCGTAGGGCACCGCCGGCAGCGGCGTCAGCAGCGGCCGCTCCTCCGCGTCGAACACGCTGGCGCGGGATCCGGGCCGCTTCTGGAACGGCTCCGCGTTATAGGCCTCCATCCGCTGCCCGATGGCGGCTGCAAGTTCGGGCAGGGACGTGAATCGCTGATCCCGCAGCCCGGCGATGACCCAGGTCGCGACGTGCGCGACGGTGTTCTCCACGCTCGCCTTGTCTTTCGGTTTCCGCACCCTCCCCGGGAGCACCGCCGCCGAGTAATGCGCTGCCATCTCGCGATACGCATCGTTCAGGACGATCTCGCCCTCGCGGGGGTGCTTCACCACACCGGTCTTGAGGTTGTCCGGAACGATCCTCGGGACCGTCCCGCCCAGCGCCTCGAACATCGCTACGTGCGCTCGCAGCCAGGACTCCTGGCGCATATCCAGCGCCGGGAAGCAGAACGCGTAACGAGAAAAAGGCAGGCAGGCAACGAACAAGAACACCTTCGAGACCTCGCCGGTGACCGGATCGGCCAGCTCCATCGTGGGGCCGGACCAGTCGACCTCCACGCTCTGGCCGGCCTTGTGACCGACTCTCGAAGCGGCACCGGTGACCATGACGTGGTGCTGGTAGGTGCGGCAAAACCGGTCATACCCCATCGCCGGATCCCCAGCCGCCGTGGTCGCGTCGAAGTACTCGCCGTGCAACAGCTTCAGCGTCACGCCGACCCTGGCCATCTCTCGATGGACCTGTTCCCAGTCCGGCTGTGCGAACACGCTCTCGTGCTCGCCCCGGCCCGGGAACAACCGGGCATACACCTGCTCATCGGCGACGTCCGCGATATCGCCCCACCCGATCCCTGCAGCGTCAGCGGCCTCGAACACCGCCCTCACGGACTTGCGGGACATGCCCTGCGAGGACGAAATCGCTCGCCCCGACAGACCTTCTGCGCGCAGCTGGAGCACCAGCTTCGCCCTGATCTTCCGTACCATTCCAGATTGCTCCTTCCGCCGCGTGCCCTATACACACGGCGGAAGGAGCGTAGACAGAGCGGCCCCAACGACACCACTGGTGGTCCCGAACGACGCCACCGCTACGGCAGCGACGTGGCACCCGAACCCTCGATCAGCGGACCCCAGCGAGGCGAATATTCACCCATGGAGAGCGGGACTCGGCATAGTAGTACGAGCCTGCCTCGCCTATGCTCTGATCCCCGTCCGCTGATTGAGTCCCCTGGTGTTTCCCATCGAACGGCAGCATGGCTTCCGGAGCGTGATCCACGAATGTGCACAAGTGTGTGGATGAGTGAAGGATCTGCTGTTCAGAGGTGGAAACTGAGTCACCGCCCCACCTGACCAGGCCGCACCGTGATCGGGTAGGGACGCTGGGGTTGGTCTGAAGGGTGGGGTCGTCAGTACGCGCGTTTCACATGGAACTTTCGCAGCGGGGTTCTCACGTTTCATGTGGGATCGTTCCCGCCGGGGTTCATGTTTCACGTGAAGCCCAGTGATAAAGTCCCCCGTTACGACCAGTCGGCACGTGAGCCAGCGCCGCCCTGTACCGAGTTGTTTCCCGTGAAACCGGCGGAACACATCAACCCAAAGGTGGGCTACGAGGCTCTGACTGGCAGCGGTGATGTCTGATCCGGAGCAATTGCCCTGGCGTTCTCAGCCGTAGACGAGGCCCGGACGTCGAGCTGCCGATGGAGCACCCGGTTCCCAGAGAGAACTCGCGTTTCACGTGCAACGTCGTTCAGGCGGCAACATGTCGGAATGATGCCGGCCTTTGCTGCACTCATTCCAGAGTGCCCAACCAAGTTTTGCCCGTAGAGATTTACGTGAAACCAAGCTGGTTACGATCCTGGAGGGGTGCCGACAGTCAGGACTGGACCCCTCCCCGTGAGAGATCGGGTAGGGCACATGTTTCCCGTGAAACGATCATCCCTTAGGTCATCCATCCCCTTGAGTGAGGGCTGCTGGCGTACCAGTGGATTCCTACGATCTCGGAGCTGCGGGTCGTTGAATATTCGCCTCGCTGGGGTCCGCTGATCGAGGGTTCGGGTGCCACGTCGCTGCCGTAGCGGTGGCGTCGTTCGGGACCACCAGTGGTGTCGTTGGGGCCGCTCTGTCTACGCTCCTTCCGCCGTGTGTATAGGGCACGCGGCGGAAGGAGCAATCTGGAATGGTACGGAAGATCAGGGCGAAGCTGGTGCTCCAGCTGCGCGCAGAAGGTCTGTCGGGGCGAGCGATTTCGTCCTCGCAGGGCATGTCCCGCAAGTCCGTGAGGGCGGTGTTCGAGGCCGCTGACGCTGCAGGGATCGGGTGGGGCGATATCGCGGACGTCGCCGATGAGCAGGTGTATGCCCGGTTGTTCCCGGGCCGGGGCGAGCACGAGAGCGTGTTCGCACAGCCGGACTGGGAACAGGTCCATCGAGAGATGGCCAGGGTCGGCGTGACGCTGAAGCTGTTGCACGGCGAGTACTTCGACGCGACCACGGCGGCTGGGGATCCGGCGATGGGGTATGACCGGTTTTGCCGCACCTACCAGCACCACGTCATGGTCACCGGTGCCGCTTCGAGAGTCGGTCACAAGGCCGGCCAGAGCGTGGAGGTCGACTGGTCCGGCCCCACGATGGAGCTGGCCGATCCGGTCACCGGCGAGGTCTCGAAGGTGTTCTTGTTCGTTGCCTGCCTGCCTTTTTCTCGTTACGCGTTCTGCTTCCCGGCGCTGGATATGCGCCAGGAGTCCTGGCTGCGAGCGCACGTAGCGATGTTCGAGGCGCTGGGCGGGACGGTCCCGAGGATCGTTCCGGACAACCTCAAGACCGGTGTGGTGAAGCACCCCCGCGAGGGCGAGATCGTCCTGAACGATGCGTATCGCGAGATGGCAGCGCATTACTCGGCGGCGGTGCTCCCGGGGAGGGTGCGGAAACCGAAAGACAAGGCGAGCGTGGAGAACACCGTCGCGCACGTCGCGACCTGGGTCATCGCCGGGCTGCGGGATCAGCGATTCACGTCCCTGCCCGAACTTGCAGCCGCCATCGGGCAGCGGATGGAGGCCTATAACGCGGAGCCGTTCCAGAAGCGGCCCGGATCCCGCGCCAGCGTGTTCGACGCGGAGGAGCGGCCGCTGCTGACGCCGCTGCCGGCGGTGCCCTACGAGATCTCGACATGGCACTACGGACGACGAGTGGGCAGGAACGGGCACGTCACGTTCGCGCGGAACTTCTACTCCGCGCCGTTCGCGCACATCGGCGCGAAGGTCGATCTGCGCATCACGGCCCGGACGCTGGAGATCTATCAGGGCAGCCAGCGACTGACCAGTCACCTGCTGCTCCCGGAGACCGCGAGCAATGAGTACCGCACCAACGACGCGGACCTACCTGCGGGCGAGCGTTTCCAGGCCTGGGACGCGCAGAGGGTGCGGGCGTGGGCAGATCGGGTCGGGCCGGCCACGGTGATCGTGATCCAGCGGATCTTCGAGTCCGTGCCGATCGTGGAACAGGGCCTGGATCCCGCGTTGGCGGTGCTACGGCTCTCTCGCCGCTTCTCCGTAGATCGGGTCGAGGCGGCCTGCGCACTCGCGCTGACGGGACGGGTCCGTTCACCGCGCTATGCGCATCTGCACCCGATCTTGGCCACCGGGCAGGACAAGGTCGCCGCCCTGCGTCCACCCCGCGAGGAACCCGCGGAAGACGGCGGATACGTCCGTGGCGCCGACTACTACGCCGGAGGTGTCCGGTGAGCGTGATCGATAACGACACGAAGCGGAAGCTGCGCGAGATGGGCGCGACCGCGCTGCTGGACGCGATCGATGCCCAGGATGAGGCTCACGTGCTGGGGATGTCGTTCCAGGAACGGCTCCAGCTGATCGTGGACGAGGCGCATTCCATCTTCAATCATGGAAAGGTCGAGGGTCTGATCCGCCGGGCGGGGCTGCGTTATCCCGGAGCGGACCTGCGGCGGCTGGATCTGGTCGAGGAACGGGGACTGAACCGGAACGTGATCGCGCAACTGGCAACCTGCTCCTTCATCCAGCGGCAACAGAACGTGGTCTTCCAGGGCTTCACCGGCTCAGGGAAGTCCTACCTCGGCTGCGCGCTGGCGAAGCAGGCCTGCCAGCACCGGCTCCGAGCCCACTACATCCGAATGCCCGACCTCGAAGAGGCCTGGGCCCTGGCAAAGGACAAGCCGCAGGGCCAGACGAAGTTCCTGCGGAAGTACTCCACGTTCTCGCTGCTGGTGATCGACGAGTGGCTGCTGGACCATCCTGACGAGGGAATGCGTTCGATGCTGCTGGAACTGCTCGAGCGCCGCTATGACACCGGCTCGACCGTGTTCTGCACCCAGTACCCGAAGAAGGACTGGCACGCCCGGCTCGGTGGAGCAGTCCACGCCGATGCGATCATGGACCGCATCGTGCACAACACAATCTGGATCGACACCGGCGACAGGAACATGCGAGAACACACCGCACTGCCCCAGTGACCCGATGCCGGCGGGAGCCAGTGGTCCCCACCGCGGCGGCTACTGGCCCCCGTCGGCACGATCGGCGGTCCCCAAGAGCAAGATTCGGTGGCTCCCACGACTACGAATACTCATCGTTGAGCTCTAGTGCAGGGGTGAGCGGTGGAGTCCACCCCGAGGGTCCACGAATACTCTCTGAGCAGTTGCGAGGGATCACTGTTTCACGTGAATCATTTCGGAGACGACAGCGGGCCTGTTGGTTTTTGTAGCCATGGGGATGCGCGGGCCGGTGTGTTCACACAGTCGGTGGTGAGCGCGCTGCACGCGAACTCCTCCGCCCTGACGTGCGGCGTTAAGTGAGTTCAGGGCCGAGCAGTCGCTGGAGGGCAAAGTGTGGTGTGGTGTGGGCAGCCGGCCACAGGATGAAGCCCGTGGTGCGCACGGCAATTATGGCCCACATCGGGTTCACGTGAAACGTTCGATGCTTCCTAATCACCCGTGATGCGATACCCGAACTCGGGGATGACTGCAGTTGTCGACTGACTGACCCTGAGCACCTGGACCCGCCGCGCAGGATCGTAGACCCAGATTGTTAGATGGGTGGGTGGGAGGCTGGATGCTTCACGTGAAACGTGCACTCTCGCGTCCGAGGGACCTTGGTGCTGTGTCGCGGCGATGATTCCCCTACGTTGCACGTGAAACAGGTAGAGGACCACTCTTAAGGTACGGCGCTGGTGATGGCCTTCAATACGTGGGTACAGACCGCCGGCCACCATGGCGTCCTGGAGGGGATCGCAGTTCCGTACAGGGGGTCTCCGCGTACCTGTCCCCTGCGAAGCGGAGCGCACGATCGGTGATCGGCCACTGTTGAACAGGGGCGTGTTTCACGTGAAGCACTCCGCGGATCAAAAGTAGAAGCCCGCCCTGCCCACGCCCTCGGCCGCGGACTTCTACCCGTTTCCCGTGAAACACGGCATCACAACCTGGAGCGTCTGACTACTCGACGCAGCGCCAACTACTCACTAGGCCCGCATACGGCCTGCCCGGCAGGTTCGACGTGAAACGTCACGTGATCAGTCGCGCACTATAGGGCGCACCAGGGAGAACCTTCGGGAGGCGCGGGTGCCGGCGCCGTACGTGAGCAGTACATGTTTAGATGCCGTTCACCTCATGGACCCCGCATGACCCAGCGGCGCCCCCTGCAAGGCGCATGGAGGCGGAGGGTGCAGCTCGATGGTTCCACGCGAAACAGCGGTGAAACGATGAATCGGCTCTCGGTCGCGCTAGGAGAGGTTAGGTACTCGCGGGGTGACCGGCACGAAAGTGTCCACGCCAGCGCTGCATGGTCAAGACGATCACGTGGACCGGAACCGTGACTCTGCACAGTGTGCGTAACTGTGTGGACAAGGCAGTGGCGTCACTGCACCTCTCGGGGACCTCCGATCTGTCCAGGATCGGGGACCTTCGACTTCCCTCCCCGGCCGAGAGGGTAAATGCCCAGGTCAGAGACGTATTCGAGGAGAGTGGACATTCTGTACCGTCTAGACTGTTATCCACATTCAAGTGTGGACAACCATGTGTACAACCGCCTCGCGAGGTGTGGATAACGCTGTGGACAACACTGTGCACAATCGCTTCCTGCACGTCAGAGACATGCGTATCCCATGATTTGACAGAAGGTGTGGAGGAAGTCGGCACTCAGCTGCCAAGGCTATGAGGTCCCGCCGAAGGGTTGGTCGTGCCAGGGACGGTCACGTCGAGGAGGGCCCGAATCGCTGGTGCACCTCGTGCTTGGGCAGCGCCCCTTCGAAACGCTCCTCCACGGTCCATTCTCCGGGCAGCTGCACCATTGCGCCGTCCGGGCGACGGCCCTGGAGTCCAGCGACAGTACCGACCCCGGGCTCGGTCGGCGTCTCCGGAACACCACCAGGACGGTCGAACTGATGATCAGCGTCGTGAAGCCCTGATCTCAGACGGATCCACGCGGGCAGCGCAGTGATGCCGAGCAGGTCCAGCTGCTCATCCGTCGGGTCCTCGATCAGCACGGCATGCGCGTCCGCACCCCACCGTCGGGCAAGCTCCCGCAGCACGGTGGGAGCAGGCCGACACGGCGCGCACCAGTCGGCCCACACGAGCACGATAGCCGGACGATTGCAGGCGAGCGTTCGAACCTGCGCCTGCCCCTCCCCGCGGGGAGCACCGTCCCCGTTCACCGGAACCGGCGAGACGGGCACCCTCGACGGGGCACCGTCAGCGGGCCTCAGGCAGCGTGGTCGACGCGTCCGAAGGGCCACCGGGGGTGGTGGCCTCCAGCTGCTCGGTGGGCACGGACGGCTCCGTGGGGACTTCCTCGGCCGCGGCCTCGTGAGGGTTCTTCTCCCCGGCGAAGGCGAGAGCAGCCTGGTCGGCCAGCCAGCGCTCCGCGTCCAGAGCAGCCTGGCAGCCCGACCCGGCCGCGGTGATGGCCTGGCGGTAGGTGTGGTCCACCACGTCGCCCGCGGCGAACACGCCCGGCACCGAGGTGTAGGTGGAGCGGTCCTTGCACACGATGTAACCCTGGGCGTCGAGCTCGAGCTTGCCGCGCAGCAGCTCCGTGCGCGGCACGTGCCCGATGGCCTCGAACACGGCGCCGGCAGGAAGGGTGCGCTCCTCGCCGGTCTCCACGTCGCGCAGGGTCACCGACTCCACCTTGTCCTCGCCGTTGATGCTGACGACCTGGCTGTTCCAGGAGAAGCGCAGCTTGGGATCGGCCTCCGCCCGGCGAGCCATGATCTTGGAGGCGCGTAGCTCGTCGCGCCGATGCACCATGGTGACGTTCTTCGCGTAGCGCGTCAGGAACGTTGCTTCCTCGACGGCACTGTCGCCACCGCCCACCACCACGATCTCCTTGTCCTTGAAGAAGAAACCGTCGCAGGTGGCGCACCAGCTGACGCCCTTGCCGGAGAGCCGCTTCTCGCCCTCCACACCCAGCTCCCGATATGCGGAACCGGTCGCGAGGATCAGAGCCTTCGCGCGGTACACGGTGCCGTCATCCAGGGTGACCGTCTTGATCTCGCCCTCGAGCTGCAGGTCCACCGCATCCTCGAACAGCACCTCGGCGCCGAAGCGCTCGGCCTGCTCCTGCATCTGCGCCATCAGCTCCGGGCCCTGGATCCCCTCGGGGAACCCGGGGAAGTTCTCCACGTCGGTGGTGGTCATCAGGGCACCACCGGCATCCAGGGCGCCCGCGATCACCACGGGCTTCATCTCCGCGCGGGCTGCGTACACAGCGGCCGTGTAGCCGGCCGGCCCGGAACCCACGATCACGACGTCGTGCACCGGAGCATCGGCGTCGGCGGTCGGGGCCGCGGCCGGATCGGCGGCAGTGGTGTTGTCAGTGGCCTTCGGCGAGGAGGTGCCGAGGATGTTCAGGGCCTGGATGGGCTGGGTCATGTGGTGGATCCTTCCATGGGAGTTCGGGGGTGGGCCGGATGGGCCGGCCTCATACGCTGCCGACCATGACCTGGCCGGTCCACAGCAGATTGTCGGTGGGTTCGCCCTGCTCGGAGGCGCCGCACTGGGGCAGCACCACGGTGGCCGAGACGGTGCCTCCCGCCGAGCGCAGGGTCTCGCGGTCCATGGGGCCGTGCACCAGCAGCCAGCCAGGTGTCTCCTCGATGCCCCATGCGACCTCCTCCATGATCAGCACGGAATCAGGGATCCCCTGCTCCCGCAGGCACCGTGTGGCATCGAAGCTGACCATCTGCAGGATGGTTCCGCTGTCGATCAGTCGTTGCACCTCGGGTCCGAGGGTGCTCTCGGTGACAACGGGGCGGCCGGCCTGGTTCTTCCCGGGGCCGGCGGGGCCATCGATCGAGGTGGAACCGGTGCGCACGCGGCTGGAGGTGCCGGTGTCGAGCGCATAGGCCAGCTGCAGGCCCAGCAGGACGGTCACCAGCAGCGCGATCAGGGCGAGGTGCAGGGGGATCCCCACGACGCTGCGGAAGCGCTCCACCATCCCGACCCGGCCGGTGGCCGAGCTGCGGGACGATCGTCGCGGAGCTGCCGACGACCTGCGCGAGGAGCGGCGTGTCATTCGACCCAGACCTCGGCGATCCGCCCGCGAAAGCCGTCCCGCTCGCTGTCGGCGGGGAGCTCGGGGAACCACAGTGCCACCCGCTGGGCCTCGACCGGTTCCTCCGGCGCCAGGCGCACCTCGCCGTCGCCGGCGAACTCACCGGTGGCCAGCACGTCGCCCATCGACCCGTCCTCCGCGACGGCGCGCAACTCGATCGCACCGCCGCTGTTGCGGGCGGTGGTGAGCACGACCGCGGTGAGGGTGGAGGTCTCCCCGAGGTCGAGGTACACCCCCACGCCGTCCTTCGTGCCCGCATAGTTAGCGCCGTGGTAGATCTGCGTGGACCAGAAGGTCCCCGGGTCCCCGTCGGTCATACGCTCGGTCTGGTCGGCGTTGTCCGGTGGCTTGTCGGATCCTAAGGTGAACACCTCCACGCCTGCGAGCTCCGCGGGCGTGGCGGCCGGCGCTTCCTCGGTGGGCTCCTCCGGTGCAGGCTCCTCGCCCCCGCCATCACTGGGCGGCGCGGCCGAGGTCTGCGGAGGTTTCGTGTTCAGAGGATTCGCGACCCGGTCGCGAAAACCGGAGGTGATGGTGGAGACTGCCAGGACCATCGCGAGGATGACCGCGAGCACCCCACCCAGAAGGATCCACTGCGATACCCGGGAGCGCTGCTCCGGGGGCAGTGGCTCCATCGCGAAGGCATCAGGATCGTCCTTGTCCACCGCCACGCTGACCACGTCCCGCAGCAGCGCCGAGCGGCCCATCGGGACAGTGGCGTCCAGGTCGTTCCCCTCGAGGGCGGAGCGCTCCCGCCCGCGCACCACGATGGGACCGGTCGGCTCGGGGTCCTGCACCGACCCCATCCGTGCCGTCGCTTCGGCGTCGGAGCCGGCAGCAGCCTCGGCCGAGGTGCTCGCGGACTCCGGGGTGCGACCGGTGTCGGACCAGTCCTGGACCGGCGGGTGCGCGGGTGCGTGCTCATCGCGGGGGGCCAGGGGCCAGTCGGTGCCGGCACGACGCGAAGGGAGGTCACCAGCGGCGGCTGCCGCGACTGCTCCTGTGCCCGGCGCACCTGCGGGACCAGCGGTTCCTTCGCCGTCGGCGTTGCCGGCAGTGGCTCCGGATTCCTCACCCGATGCTGTCGGGTCCTGTTCGGGCGCCGGTGTGGGAGGCAGCGTGATCTCCAGGTGTCCGGGGAAGGCTGCGTCGTTGCGCTTCTGGTCCAGGTGCAGCTGCTGGATCAGGGCCTGGGCGTCCTCGGCGTGATGATCCTTCATTGCGGGAGACGGCTGCGCGGACTGCTCCCCGCTCGATCCTGGCACGGGGTGCGTGCCCTCGGGCTGTGGTCCCGGGGCCAGCTCGTGATCGGAGGACGGCGATGCCGGCGACCCGGCCTCGCGGTGCGATGCGGCGTCGGTGCGCTCCGCCGACGCGGACGCGATCGCTGCAGCTCCGGCGGCGCCTGCAGCCGCGACGGCTCCTGCTGCTCCGGCGGCACCGGCCATACCGGACGTCGGGGGGACGAGGGGCCCGGCATCGTTGGGCCGAGACGGGGACCCGGGCGAGGAGGCGGATGGCTCGGCCTCGGTGCGCGGCTCATCAACAGTATCCGCGGATTCGGCGCCCGAGTCAGCGGTCGTATCAGAGGCAACGGCAGCGTCAGCGGCAGCACCAGAGTCAGCGACAGGATCGGAGGCGGCGGCAGCGGTGGGTGCCTGCTCCGGGGTGTCTCGCTCGTAGGCCTCGAGCGTCACCGGGATCGACTGCCACGGTTCGAGTTCCGCGATCAGCTCACGGCTGGTCTCCGGGATCACATCGGCCGATTCGTTCAGCACCAGGTCGCACAGCACGTCCAGATCCGTCGGGATCGGCCGCTGCGTGACCTCTGAAGGACGGGGCACGTGGCCGTCGGTGCCCTGCTGCGGACTGCGCCCGGCCAGTGCCCGGTACAGCAGCGCCACCAGGGCGGAGGTGTCCTGGAAGGACGCGATCGGACCGGACCGCTCCAGGCCCGGGTGCGAGGCGGCCTCCACTCCCATGCCCAGGACGGTGACCTGCCCGGAGGCGGTGTCCACGAACACGCGGTTGGAGTCCAGGAACTGGTGGCGGACCCCGCGGCGACGGGCCGTCTCCACGCCCTTGGCCGCCTCGCCGATGATCGAACGGGCCGTCTCCGCGTGCAGGCTGCGGCCACGCAGCAGAGCGGCCAGCGGGGGCGCGGACGGCAAGGGGTACTCGACGACGGTGAGCGGTTCCGGGCCCTGCCCGGGGTCGACGTCGGCATCGCGCGGGTCGTCCAGGACCACCACGTCACGCACCGGGATCAGGCGCGGATCCTCCACCGGGTAGGCGCGGCGGGCGGCATCGGCGGTCTCGAGCGCGGCGGCACCGTGCACGATGAACAGTGCCACCGGCTCGCCGGTGCTCACTGAACGGGCGCGCTGCCACATGGCGTCCTCGGCGACGCCGGACAGGGGGATCCTCCCCTCCAGGGTCCACCTCGAACGCAGTGCGTCCTGATGCGGGATCGTGTTCACCGACCGCCCTTCTGCTCGTGCCGCGGGCCCATGGTGCCCGAAGCGTCCCCCATGCTACGAGGTGACCCTGGACCGGCGGAGCACACGGCGCTGCACGATGCCCACCACCCAGCGCACCTCGTCCACTCGCAGCAGCCATCCGGCACCCACGAACACTGCCGTCATCACCACGCCGATCACGCCGCCCAGCAGCACCGCCATGAGGCGATGGGACCAGATCGCCTCCTCGACCAGCATCACCAGCCCGGTGCCCACGGCCCAGGCCAGCACCCCGGCAGCCACCAGTTTGGCCAGCACCACGGCACCCTTGCTCAGGGACGGGGTCTCCACCTGCAGCGCGCCTGCCTGCTTGCGCAGCATCCTGTACCCGGTCAGCCAGGCCACGAGGTTCCCGAGGCTGGTGGCACCGGCCGCCGCCATCGCCGCGTACCGCGGATCCACCACGGTGAGGATCAGTGGCACCGAGGCCAGGGTCACCACCGCGATCGGGATCTGCATCAGGAACGGAGTGCGGGCGTCCTCGTAGGCGTAGAAGACCCGCTTCATCAGGTACAGGGAGGCGAACGGCACCAGACCCAGCATGTACGCCACCAGCACGGTGCCGTTGGCCCGTGCACCCACCTCCCCGGTGCCACCGCCGATCACCCACATGATCGGCCCGGCCAGGGCCACGAACACTGCCGTGCACAGCACCATCGGCACCGCCAGCAGGCGGTTGGTCTCCCCGTAGCGCTCCAGGGCGGCACGGTGCTCGCCCTCGGCCGCATTCCGCGAGATGGCCGGGAAGGTGGCTGTGACCAGCGTGACCGCGATGATCCCCTGAGGGATCATGAACGCCATGTACGCCCACTCCATGGTCAGCAGCGCCGGGTAGCGGGCAGCGGCCTCCGGCTGGTCCTTCAGCAGCTCCGCGGCGCGCACCGCCCCACCGGTGGCCCAGCGCGAGGCCCAGATCCCCACCTGACCCAGGCCCAGCATCGCCAGCGTCCACAGGCCGATCCGGCTCAGCTTGCCCAGGCCCAGTCCGCGGAACCCCCAGCGAGGCCGCAGCCGCAGGTCGAGCTTCTTGACGAACCAGAACAGGAACAGCACCTGCGCGGCGGAGCCGCCCACGTTGATCGCCGCCATCGCGGCCACCATGGTCATGGTCCACTGCTCCGGCTCGCCCACGGTGCCCCAGATCCCCAGGAAGATCGCGGCACCGAGGATGCCCACCAGGTTGTTGAGCACCGGTGCCCACTGGTAGGGGCCGAAGGAGTCGTGGGCGTTCAGGAGCTGACCGCACATCACGTACAGTGCCGAGAAGAAGATCTGCGGCATCATCCACAGGCCCAGCTGGATGGCCAGGGCGTAGGTGACCGGGGGCAGCACGCCGCTGGTGAGCACCAGCAGCACGGGCACCGCCACCATGCACACCACCGTGACGCCCAGGGCGAACGCGGCCACCAGGGTCATCAGGCGGGAGATGTAGTCGCTGCCGCGGTCCGGCCGTTTCACGGCCCGCACGATCGCCGGCACCAGGATCGCGTTCAGGGTGCCGCCGCCCACCAGGATCCAGATGGTGTTGGGCAGGGTGTTGGCGGCGCTGAAGGCGTTGGCCGCGGCGCTCATGGAGCCGGCCAGGATCGCCCCGAACAGGTAGTTGCGCACGAATCCGAGCAGGCGGGAGACGATCGATCCCGATGCCATCAGCACGCTTGCCCTCATCAGGGTGGAGCGGCTGGACGGCACCCCTGCCCGGCGGTGCCGCGGCACGTGCACTGCCCTCAGCTCGCGGGTCATGCGCGCTCCTCCTGCGGGTCGGTCTGGGTCCGGCGGTTCTGCTGGGCGGGCTCGTGGGGGCCAGGATCGGGAGGGGCCGGGCGGGACAGTCCGGTGCGGGAGAGCTCGACCGGGTCCTCCGGGCCCTGCACCGCGGGAGCGCGGGTGCTGGCGCCGGTGCGGCGGGCACGGATCACGCCCACCACCACCAGCAGGCCCATGCCGATCACCAGCAGCAGGGTGGTCCAGTTCTCCCAGGCCGGGTTCACCGTCAGCGGCACCTCGATCGGCTCGGTCAGCGGCCGGCCGTCCGGGGTGGTCAGCCCCACCGTGAGCTGCACGGTGCCGTTGGCGATCGCATCCACGGGAACGGCGATCTCCGTTTCGCCGCGGGCCGGCACCGTCACCTCGGGCTGGTCCTGGTCGATCCGCACCAGTGGCCGGTCCGAGCTGAGCGCGGTGCGCACCGTGATCGGTGTGTCCAGCTCATTGGTGAGGGTGATCGGCACACCTGCCGAGTCGGAGATCAGGTTGTAGCCCGAGGCGGGCACCACGTGGATGCGGTCCATCAGCAGACCCACCTCGTTGCCGGTCTCCCGAGCGCGCTCGGCGGGCACCCCCGCCATGCCCCGCCACCGCAGGGAGGCCCCGGACAGGGCCATCAACCGGGGGGCGTCCAGGGCGGCGTCGTCGTCCATCGCGGCCCCCAGCCGGTCCAGCTGCTCCCAGGAACCGGCGAGGTCCTCCAGCACGGCCGGGCTGGTCAGGGGCGTGGGCTCCGCCTCGGCGAGAGGCTGGTACAGCCCGATCTCGTCGGGGGCGGTGGGGGTGACGGCCTCGGGGTCGATCTCCCCGAGGGTCAGCAGCGCCCCGGTCTCGTCCTGCGGGTCCGTGGTCCAGTCCCCGCTGCCCGTCGCGCCCATCAGGTCCCCGGTGCGGCCCGCGGTGATCCAGGGGGCGTCGGCGAAGGCGTCCAGCACCGAGCCGGTGGCCTGGGCGTCCAGGGCGGCCCCCGGGTCCGGGGCGATCAGCACATGGCGCGGCGCGGTGGTGTACTCCGAGGCGATCGTGGCGGTCTCGGCCAGCATCCTCTGCCGGGTCCGCTCGGTGTCGGTGCTGCCGGTGAGCAGGGAGAACTCGGCCGACAGCTCCGGATCCGGGGCCAGCACCGGGATCGGGCCGGCGTCGGTCGCCAGGGAGCCCACCGAGCTGGGGGTGACCGTCCCCGGCGCCGATCCCCGCAGGGCGGAGGAGGGGACCATCAGCGTGGTCGCGCCGGCATCCGCTGCGTCCTGGAGGGTCTGGGCGTCGGCCTGCTGCGCGGGGACGGACAGGGCGTTGCCGGCCGGCGTGATGCCGGCGTCCCCCCAGGCCCGCTGCCCCGCCTCGGTGACGGCGGTGGAGAGGGTGGTCGTCCCGGCGGCCTGCAGGGCCACCCGGTCGGCGTGCGCGTAGGGCATCGCCAACACGGTGCGGTCCCCCACCTGCTCGGCGAGCGTGGAGGCGAGCGGTGCGGCGACCGGGTGCGGCTCGTACTCGGGGACCGTCGGCGCAGCAGTGGCATCGCCGCCCTCGGCCGGGGGCTCGGTGGCCGGTGCGCCGTCCTCAGCGGTGGAGCCGACCGGGATGCGGGGCGGGTCCAGCAGCGCCGGGTCCAGCCACCAGTCCACGTCCGTGCGCACGGCGAGGTCCACCAGGTCCGCGATCCTGCCGGACTCCACTGCCTCGGCGAAGGCATCGGGCGCGGTGATGGGCGCGGAGGGGTCCAGGGTCGCCACCGGAAGCACCACCGACTGGCGGATCGTGTCGGTCGCCCCCGAGGGGCGCCACACCACGAAGGTGTACAGCGAGGCCAGCTGCTCCTGCCCGGAGACGACGGTGAGGGAGATCCGGCGCGTCCCCCAGTAGTACGGGGCGTCCACGTAGCCCAGCTGGTCGGCGCTCGCACTGACGGCCAGGGTGACGGACTCCCCCGGGGCCAGGTCGGTGCTCGCGGCGGAGGTGGCCACCGGGTCACCGGTCGCATCGACCTCGGTGCGGGCCTGCCACGCGGCAACAGCCTGCCGTTCGGTGACGCGGGAGATGCGGGTGCGCAGTGCGAGCTGCGGGGAGGCGATGTGCTCCGAGGAGGTGTTGGTCACGGTCACCTCCGCCGCCACGGTGCCGTCCGCACCGAGGGAGGTGGGGGTGAGGGACTCCAGGTCCAGCGCCACCGGCGCATCCGGTGCGGGCTGCGGGGGTGCCGCCGGTGCGGCGGGGCGGGCCGACACCGTGCCCGAGCCCATGGCCAGCGCCGTCGCGGGACCGTTCACCAGTGCGGGTGCCGCCACCAGCAGCAGCGTCAGCAGCACTGCCGACAGCGCCACGAGCGCAGGGCGCACGGGCAGCGGGGACGACAGCATGGGGACACCCTATGCGCCGACTACCGTAGAGGTCCCGCAGCCTCGCGCACGACGCCGAGGCGGCTTTCCGGCGACCCTCCCAGGACAGGACACCCGTGACCGATCCCTCTGCTCGCCCCGCAGGCCCTGACACGCCGGCGCATCCCGACACGGCTGCGCGGCTGGAGATCGCGCGCACCCGCGCTGCGACCATGTTCCGGGCCCTGCCCGAGGAGATCCATGACCTGGGCCGCCGTTTCGAGGCCGCGGGCTTCGAGCTGGCCCTGGTGGGCGGGCCGGTGCGGGACGCGGTGCTGGGCCGCTCCAGCGCCGACCTGGACTTCACCACCTCCGCCCGACCGGACGACACCGAGGCGATCCTTCGCACGTGGACCCGCGACGGCGCGATCTGGGACATGGGCCGGCAGTTCGGCACCCTGGGCGGGGTGCGAGACGGCGTGAAGGTGGAGATCACCACCTACCGCACGGAGACCTACGACCCCACCAGCCGCAAGCCCCAGGTGGCCTTCGGCGACACCCTGATCGGTGACCTCTCCCGCCGCGACTTCACCGTCAACGCGATGGCCGTGCGGATCCCCTCGCTGGACCTGGTGGATCCCTTCGACGGTCTGGCCGACCTCGCCGCCGGTGTGCTGCGCACCCCCGTGGCTCCTGAGCAGTCCTTCGACGACGACCCCCTGCGGATGATGCGTGCGGTGCGCTTCGTCTCCCAGCTGGGCTTCGCCCTGCACCCGGCCACCGCCGCGGCCGTCGAGGCGCTCGCCGACCGCATCACCATCGTCTCCGCGGAGCGGGTGCGGGAGGAGCTGGTGCGCCTGATCTGCGGTCAGCACCCCCGGCGGGGCCTGGAGCTGATGGTGGACCTGGGACTGGCCGTCCACGTGCTGCCGGAGCTGCCGGCGATGCAGCTGGAGCTCGATGAGCACCACCGGCACAAGGACGTGTACCAGCACTCCCTCACCGTGCTGGACCAGGCCATCGACCTGGAGAGCGAGCCCGGCTCCGGTGGGCCCTGCGAGAGCCCTGACCTGGTGCTGCGCCTGGCCGCGCTGCTGCACGACATCGGCAAGCCCGCCACCCGCCGCTTCGAGGAGGGAGGCACCGTCACTTTCCGCTTCCACGAGACGGTGGGCGCGAAGATGGCCGCCAAGCGCCTGAAGGCGCTCACCTTCGACAAGGACACCACCAAGAAGGTGGCCCGCCTGGTGGAGCTGCACCTGCGGTTCCACGGCTACGCGGACGCCCCGTGGACCGACTCGGCGGTGCGGCGCTACGTCACCGACGCCGGTGACCTGCTGGAGCGCCTGCACCGCCTCACCCGGGCCGACGTCACCACCCGCAACCGTCGCAAGGCCCGCCATCTGGCCCGCGCCTACGACGAGCTCGAGCAGCGCATCGCCGACCTCGCCGAGCAGGAGGAGATCGGGAAGATCCGCCCGGACCTGGACGGCAACCGGATCATGGAGCTGCTGGGCATCGGCCCGGGCCGGGAGGTGGGTGAGGCGTACAAGCACCTGCTGGAGCTGCGGATGGAGCACGGGCCGCTGGGGCCCGAGCGCGCTGAGCAGGAGTTGCGCGCCTGGTGGGAGGCCCGCTGAGTGCCCCCATGGTGCCCCGCGGGCCCCGCGATCCCGCTGTGACGGACGCCGCAGCAGACGTGCACACCGTGTGAGAGACGCCCCCGTGCCGTTCCGCCCGGGGCGCAGGGGTGTCCATACTGAGAGGTCGCGCACCCGGGTCCCCGGGAAGCGCGAGACCTGACCCTCAGATCGCCCCAGGAGCAGCAATGAGCGAATCCCGACGCTCGTCCGGCGCCCGTCGTGCCGCAGGTGTGCGGCGCGCCTCCGGTTCCGGAAAGTCCGACGCGCGCGGCAAGCGGATCGCCGGCGGCAAGGACGCAGGCTCCCGTACGCCCTCTGCTGATCGCATCAAGGGCAGCAGCCGCACCCAGCGCAAGGGCTCCGCCGGCGCGGCAGCAGCCTCCACCGGTGCGGGGGCCGGGGCTGCAGCTGCCGGATCCACCGGTGGTGCTCGATCCTCTGCCGGCGCTCGGGCCACGGGCCGACGCGCAGCCGACCGGACCTCGGTGGCGGCGCGCCATGCAGCCCCCGGTGGTGCAGGTGCAGGTGCCGGGAAGGGCGGCGGGTCCGGTCGCGGTGGCAGTGGCTCCTCGGGACCCGGTCGCGCCGGAGGCTCCGGCAAGCCCGGCAAGGGCGGCGGTTCGAAGGGTGGCCGAGGCAGTCGCGGAGGCCGGGGCAAGAAGGTCGCCGCTACCAACGTCCTGAACTATCCCCGCGCCGGGGCGAAGAACCCCTGGCGCTGGCTGCCCTCGCTGCGCATGATCGTGGGCGCGATGGCACTGTTCGTGATCGCCGGACTGGGCTTCGCGGTGTGGCTGTACAACGACACCGAGGTGCCCGAGGTGGACGACATCGCCCTGGCGCAGACCTCCCGGGTCTACTTCGCCGACGGCGAGACCGAGATGGGCCGCTTCAGCGAGATCAACCGCACCATCATCCCCAACGACGAGATCCCCGAGAACGTCAAGGACGCGGTGGTGGCCAGCGAGGACTCCAGCTTCTACGAGAACCGCGGGGTGTCCCCCCGCGGGATCGTGCGCGCCCTGATCAACAACCTCAGGGGCGGCGCCCAGCAGGGCGGTTCCACCATCACCCAGCAGTACGTGGAGCGGTACCACACCGGCACCACCACCTCCTACGTCGGCAAGGCGAAGGAAGCGGTGATGGCGCTGAAGATCGACCAGGAGCTCAGCAAGGACGAGATCCTCTCGCGGTACCTCAACACCATCTACTTCGGCCGCGGCGCCTACGGCGTCCAGGAGGCCGCCCAGGCGTACTTCGGCAAGGACGCGAAGGACCTCACGGACGAGGAGGCCGCGGTGCTGGTCGCCGTGATCCCCGCCCCATCGGCCTACGACCCCGCGGAGAACCCGGAGAAGGCCGAGCAGCTGTGGACCCGCGTGATCGAGCGACGGGTCAACGCCACCGGCGGGCTCACGGCCGCCGAGGCCGACGCCATGCAGTTCCCCGAGACCATCCCCCCGGGCCGCACCAATGTCCTGGGCGGCACCAACGGGTACCTGCTGGACACGGTGCGCAGCGAGCTGATCGCCCAGGGGATGACCGCGGACCAGCTGAACACCGGCGGCTACCGGATCATCTCCACGATCGACCCGCGGATGCAGGAGATCGCGGTGACAGCGATCGCCGAGCTGCCCGAGGACAGGCCCGAGCGCAACCGCGTGGGCACCCTGACGATCGACCCCTCCTCCGGGGCGATCCGCTCGATGTACGGCGGGCCCGACTTCGTGAAGCAGGCGCAGAACGATGCCACCCAGTCGCGCATGCAGGCCGGCTCGATCTTCAAGACCTTCACCCTGATCGCGGCCCTGGAGGACGGCTACCCGCTGAAATCCCGTTGGGACGGCAACTCCCCGAAGGAGTTCCCGGAGCAGGGGTGGACCGTCAAGAACTTCAACGACACCTCCTACGGGCGGGTGACCCTCGAGAAGGCCACCACCAGCTCGATCAACACCGCCTACGGCGAGCTGAACATCGAGATCGGTCCGGAGCGCACTCAGGAGACGGCCATCAAGCTGGGCTTGCCGGAGGACACCCCGGGCCTGGGTGCGGAGCCCTCCAACGTGCTGGGTTCGGCCTCGCCGACGGTGCGTGAGATGGCCGAGGTGTACGCGACGGTGGCCGCCGGCGGCATGTACCGGCCCTCCTACATCGTGCAGACGGTGCACACGCCGGACGGCGCCGTGGAGTACGAGCACCAGGACAACGAGCAGCGGGCGCTGGACGAGCGGGTCGCGATCAACGCGACCGTTGCCCTGCAGGGCCCGCCCACGGAGGGGTCCGCCCGCTCGCTGCGGGATGTGATGGACGGACGCCCCGTGGCCGGCAAGACCGGCACCTCGGAGTCCTTCCGCTCGGCCTGGTTCGTGGGCTTCACCCCGCAGCTGGTGACCGCGGTGGGCATGTTCCAGCCCACTGAGGACGGCACCGGTGAGGAGCCGCTGACCCGCTTCGGCGGGGTCGACAACATCACCGGCGGCAGCTTCCCCACACAGATCTGGGGGTCCATCATGTCCCGCTCGCTGGAGGGTCAGGAGTTCATCGACTTCCCGGAGGAGGTGCGCCTGGAGAACCAGAAGCGGACCCAGCGCACGCAGGCACCGCGACCGCGCACCACCCGGGCCCCGGCACCGGAGCCGACCACGGAGGAGCCCTCGGAGGAGCCTTCGGAGGAGCCCACCACGGAAGAGCCGTCGGAGGAGCCGTCGGAGGAGCCGTCGGAGGAGCCGACCACCGAGGAGCCGTCGGAGGAGCCGACGACCGAGGAGGAGCCCACCGAGGAGCCCGAACCCGAGCCCACCACCACACAGCCGGGCGGCGGCCGAGGCAACGGCGGTGGCAACGAGAGGCCCACCGAGGAGCCCACCACCGACACCCAGGGCGGCGAGAGGGCCCCGAACCGCGGCGGGTCAGGAACCGGCTCCGGAGGTTCCGGGGCGGGAGGCGGCACCGGTGGACGTGACGACGCCGGCCCGCCCGCCGGTGGCGGACGGGACGACGGCACCGCCTGAGACACCCCGGACACGGGGCCCCGCGCTGTCTCAGCACGGGGCCCGTTCCTCGTTCCTGAGGCCGACCGCTTCGTCAGTCGCGCAGCTCCTCCGGCCGGCGCTGGTTCTCCCGCCGGCCATGAGTGAGGGAGCGCAGGTCGGTCTCGTCGTCGAAACTGGCGCCCAGGCCACCGGCCACCACACCGAGCGCCGCGCTCATCCACGCGATGTCCAGGTAGCGATCCAGGCTCGCGGGCCGCTTGATCACCGACTCCAGGTAGTCGGGGTCGATCACCACCAGGCCCGCCAGGAAGATCAGCAGCACCATCGCCAGGTACAGGCCCAGCACACTCAGGTACAGCGTGAGCACCGTGGAGAGGTTGTAGTACAGGTGCACGGTGGCGGGGTCCTCCCGCTTGGGCCGCTCCCAGAGGTTGCCGCTGATGATCAGCCACCCCACCATCAGCGTCATCGCCAGCAGGCCGATCGTCAGCAGCCGTGGCGTGGACAGCGCAGCTGACATCTCCCAGATGTTGCTGTAGAAGATGCCGAAGGCGCCGGTGGCGCAGGCCGCGGCCACGGCGCTGGACAGCTTCGGTGCGGTACGCCAGGGGGCGTTGGTGGCCACCATCCCGATGATGGTGCGCGGCACCCCGGTCACGGTGTTCGCCGTCAGCATCGCGCCGGCCTCGCCGGTGGCCTCGGTCCACGC
Source organism: Brachybacterium muris (assembly GCF_016907455.1). NCBI lineage: Bacteria > Bacillati > Actinomycetota > Actinomycetes > Micrococcales > Dermabacteraceae > Brachybacterium > Brachybacterium muris. Next base: position 3,504,456 of record NZ_JAFBCB010000001.1, read on the forward strand.
GTTCCCGTGAAGCGAGTACCGCTCATGGTCCTCCTCGGTGCCTACACCGGTGATGCGCAGCACGCAGGCCATGAACACCGAGGTCAGCCGCTTCTTGCTGGACAGCACCCCGACCACCGGGTACGCGATCGCGGCGGAGCACTGCTCGGGGAACACCTCGGCGATCAGGGGCACCCCGCCATGCCGGCGCGGTATCTCGGTGAGCATCAGCACCGCGTCCACGTCCTCGTCACCGGCCATCAGCGCACCGGGCGTGGACATCTCCAGGGTGTTGGCCTCGCTGATGCCCAGCAGCTGGGACCGCACCCGCACCTCGGCACTGCCGAACACGCGTGTCAGCTCCTGCTGCAGGGATTCCTGGGCGCCCTCGGCTCCCAGGGTGCAGCGACCCGGGTCGGCCAGGACCACCACGTTGATGCCGGGCCGGGAGGGATCGCGCGCGGGCTAGACGGTGGCCCGGGGTGCTCGGGAGGAACCGTGGAGGTCGGGGGGCCGTCGGCGGGGAGTCTGTGAAGTGCTCATCAGCGCTGACCCTACTCCCGGCAGCGAGTGGTGCACCCTATTGACCTGGGATTCTACCGTCCGTTACCGCGGGGAGGGGATGCGCTGAGCAGGAGTTGGCCCTGCTGTGGCCATGCCATCACACGCGCGTTCCCTGTCGGGGCACCGTGCCGGGGCATCGTGTCGGCGTCGGGGTTTCCGCGTCGGGCCGCCTCGGTCACCGAGCGAGCCCACGGACATGGTCTCCCAGCACGTCACCGCGCCAGCGCGTCGACTCCGGGACCTCGTCCCAGGCCTTGGCCAGCAGGTCCACCACCTCGGCCGAAAGGCCCTGCTGATGGGCCCGAGCCATCGCCCGTGCGTACAGCCGGGTGGAGCGGTGCGACGGACCATCCGTCCGGCCCGCCCCGCTCATCCCACGTCTCCAGCTGTTCGATCAGCCCCTCGAGATCCAGCAGCCGCTCCAGCCGGGGCAGTCCGTACTCGCGCAGTGTCGCCAGGACGTGCTGCGCGACGGCCGCGGCCGACGACCCGTCCGACACCTCCCACCAGGAATCCGTTGGTGCCGGAGACTGGCTGTGCAGGGAGCCGCGGATCAGGCCCAGTGGCTCGGTGACCGTTCGTGGCATCCCCTCGCCCAGCTCGACGCGCCGCCAGGTGGGTGCGGTGCCCTTGTACCCCCGGTCCCGGAGGGCGGGGACGATGATCTGCTTGCATGCGTCGCGCCACAGCGCTGCGGTGCCTGCCATGGCTCCGGATCCTAGAGGGAGCTGTGATCCCTGGCCCACGTCGGCCCCTGCCCTGGCCGGGACCCCGGGGGCCGGGTAGGCTGGGCCGGTCCGTCACCCGTGCCACCCGGTGCGATCAGCGGATGGCATGAACCCTCCTGCCACGGAGATACCGTGGCCGCGAAGACCACAGGAGGTGGGTACCAGAACATGCGCACTTACGAAATGGTCGTGATCCTCGACCCGTCCGTCGATGAGCGGACCGTGAGCGGAACCTTCGAGAAGCTCGTCCAGGTCGTCCCTGCTGAGGGCGGCACCGTCGACAACGTCGACGTGTGGGGCAAGCGGAAGTTCGCCTACGAGATCGACAAGAAGTCCGAGGGCATCTACATCGTCCTCACCTTCACCGCCAAGCCCGAGACCGCCCAGGAGCTGGATCGTCAGCTGGGCCTGAACGAGTCCGTGCTGCGCACCAAGCTGATGCGCGTCGACGAGACCAAGCCCGCCGTTGCGGCCGAGCCCGCTGCCGACGAGTCCAACTGAGTCTTATCCCCCCACCCGTCCCGGAAGCACAGGAGCATCCATGGCGAATGACACCGTCATCACGGTGATCGGCAACCTCACCGCCGACCCCGAGCTGCGTTTCACGCAGTCCGGCATCGCGGTGGCGTCGTTCACCGTCGCGTCCACCCCCCGCACCTTCGATCGCCAGGCGAACGAATGGAAGGACGGGGAGGCGCTGTTCCTGCGCTGCTCGATCTGGCGCGACGCCGCGGAGAACGTGGCCGAGTCGCTGGAGAAGGGCACCCGCGTGATCGTGCAGGGTCGCCTCAAGCAGCGCTCCTACACCGACCGCGAGGGCAACAACCGCACCAGCATCGAGCTGGACGTCGAGGAGATCGGCCCGTCCCTGAAGTACGCCACCGCGAAGCCCACCAAGGTGCAGCGCGGCGGCGGGGGCGGCTTCTCCGGCGGCGGCCAGCGCGGCGGCGCCCCCCAGGGCGGCGGCTACGGCGGCGGCAACGGTGGCAACCAGGGCGGCGGTGGCTACGGCAACGCCCCCCAGGGTGGCAACCAGTCCGGCGACTCCGACCCCTGGGCCGGTGGCGGCAACCAGGGCGGGTACGACGATCCCCCCTTCTGATCACCCGGCCCGGCCCCACTGATGTGAGGCAGCGGCCCTGATCACACCCCCTTATCCATTCCATCCCGGGTGCATGCCCGGGCTCCCTTAGGAAGAAGGAGCACCACGATGGCCAAGCCTGTTCTTCGCAAGCCGAAGAAGAAGCAGAACCCGCTGAAGGCCGCGGGTCTCGAGACCGTTGATTACAAGGACGCAGGTCTGCTGCGCAAGTTCATCTCCGACCGTGGAAAGATCCGCGCTCGCCGCGTCACCGGTGTGACCGTGCAGGAGCAGCGCAAGATCGCCAAGGCCGTGAAGAACGCCCGCGAGATCGCCCTGCTGCCGTACTCGACCTCCGGTCGCTGAGCGAGGAAGGGAACACCATGACCACCAAGCTCATCCTCACCAACGAGGTCACCGGCCTCGGTACCGCCGGTGACGTCGTCGAGGTCAAGGACGGCTACGCCCGCAACTACCTGGTCCCCCGCGGCCTCGCCACGGCATGGACCAAGGGTGGCCAGCGCCAGCTGGACCAGATCCGTGCCGCTCGCGGCAAGCGTTCCATCGAGAGCGTGGAGGAGGCCCAGTCGCTGAAGGCCACCCTGGAGGCCAAGCCGATCGTCGTCGCCGAGCGCGCCGGCGTCAACGGCCGTCTCTTCGGTGCCGTCACCTCCAAGGAGGTGGCCGAGGCAGTGAAGGCCACCTTCGACAAGGACATCGACCGCCGCGCCGTCGAGTTCGCCACCGCGATCAAGTCGCTGGGCGAGCACAAGGCGACCGTGCGCCTGCACGAGGACATCTTCGCGAACCTCGTGGTCCAGGTCGTGGCCGCCAAGGGCGCCAAGGCCTGAGTCGTACCGCGCGGCGGGTGACAGCCCACCCCCCCGCACATCGAGTGCGACGTTGTGAACAGTTCGGCACCGCTGAACTGTTCACAACGTCGCACTCGATCTGTTTATCGGGCGGGGTGAGATGCTCCCGGACTGAAACCGACCATCGGTCCGGCACACCCCGGCACACACTCGACCATCGGTCCCCCCGGCGGGTACCTGCGTCGGCGGCGTGGCGCAGGCATCCTGGGTAGCGTTGCCGCCATGTTCGGGAACAAGCAGAAGCAAGAGCAGATCGATCGACTGGTGCGGAAGAACCGTGAGCTGGGAGCCCTGGTGGTGCAACTCGCTGAGCGAGCCGGCGTGACCGGTGCGGAGCTGGACCGGCTGCGAGCGGACACCGAGCCCGGCCTCACCACCCAGGTGCAGCAGGTGGTCGCCGGGGGCAAGTTGATCGAGGCCATCAAGGAGTACCGCGTCGCCACGGGAGCAGGCCTCAAGGAGGCCAAGGACGCCGTGGAGGAGTACGCGCGTCGCATGCAGTGAACCGGCGTGGCATGCCGGGCAACTGACGCTGCACGGCGCGCACGGAGCTGGCGCGACGGCTGATCCGTCACATCGGGCCGTCCAGGCACCCTGGCGGGGTCCGGATGAGCGCCACGCTCGTATCCTCGATGGGTGAATTCCCCGTCCCACCCCTCCTCCCGCCCTGACCGGGCCACCCCCGCAACGGCCACCCCCGCACCGGTCGACGGCTCGGAGGACTCCCACCGCGGCCTCGCCCGCTCCCTCGGCCACGGGCAGATGGCCATGATCGCCATGGGCTCGGCGCTGGGCACCGGCCTGTTCCTGGGCTCCGGTGAGGCGATCGCCCTGGCCGGCCCCGCCGTGATCATCACCTTCGCGGTCGGCTCCCTGATCGCGGCCACCATCGCCCTGTCGATGGGGGAGATGGCCTCGCGGCATCCCGTGCGCGGCGGCTTCGGCACCCTGGCCGCCCGCTACCTCTCCCCGTTCTGGGGGTACCTCAGCCGCTGGCTGTACTGGATCGTCACCGTGGGGGTGACGGGCACCGAGCTGGTGGCCTGCGCCGCCTACCTCTCCTACTGGGCGCCCGGGGTGCCCATCTGGGCCGGGATCCTGATGTTCGCCGCGGTGATCATCGGGATCAACCTGGCCAGCGTCGGCTCCTTCGGCACCGTCGAGTTCGCACTGTCCTCCGTGAAGGTGATCGCGGTGCTGGTGTTCATCATCGTCGGCGTGATCCTGGTGTTCGTCGGCCTGCCGTCCCAGCCCGCCCCCGGCCTCAGCCTGCTCACGGCCGACGGGGGCTTCGCGCCGATGGGCTGGGCGCCGGTGTGGGTGGCCCTGTCGATCGTGATGTTCTCCTTCGGCGGCATCGAGCTGCTGTCCATCACCGCGGCGGAGGCCAAGGACCCGGCCCGCTCCATCCGCACCGCCGCCCGCACCACCGTGGTGCGCCTGGCGTTCTTCTACGTGGCCTGCATCGGCATCGTGCTGTGCCTGGTGCCGTGGCAGCAGGCCGCCGGCACCGGTGAGGATGTGGCCACCTCCCCGTTCGTGATGGTGTTCGACCGGCTGGGCATCCCCGGCGGCGCGCACGTCACGAACCTTCTGGTGCTGATCGCGGCGCTCTCAGCTGCCAACGCGAACCTCTACGCCGGCAGCCGCATGCTGCACTCCCTGGCCTCGGACGGACTGGCACCACGTGCCGTCGCCTGGACCACCCGGAACCGGGTGCCGGTGGTGGGCATCGCCTGCAGCTCCATCGGCATCGTCGGCGCTGCGATCCTGGCGTTCAGCGGGGTGGGCGGCGTGTTCGGCTACATGATGAGCCTGGTGGTGTTCTCGGTGCTGATGGTGTGGGCACTGATCCTGATCACCTTCATCCGGTTCCGCCGCAGCGGCATCACCGGTGCCACCTTCCACGTCCCCGGCGGCATCGGCACCGCAGTGGTGGGTCTGGTGGGGCTGCTGGCGATCCTGGCCACCGTCACGGTGCGGCCCAGCATGCAGGCCGCCGCGATGGTGGGGGTTCCGGTGGTGCTGATCGCGTCCGTGCTGTACGTGCTGGTGGCACGCCACCGCATCGACCAGGCCGACATCGACGAGGCCTTCGCCGAGGCGGAGTCCATGCGCTGAGGAGACCCCCGTACCAGGCGCTGCTCGTCGGAGGGAGGCGGCACGCCCAGCCGGCCCGAGCACGTGGTGTTCGTTACGGTGCGTCGGATCCGGTTTGGGTGAGCGGCTCCCTGGGGGTAATCTGTAGGAACCTTCGACCTCGGTGTGTTGAAACCCGGTGTCGAAGACTCGCGCGAGTGGCGGAATTGGCAGACGCGCACGGTTCAGGTCCGTGTGCCCGAAAGGGCGTGGGGGTTCAACTCCCCCCTCGCGCACCGCGAGAAACACCCCCTTCACCAGCAGAAATGCCGGTGGAGGGGGTTCTTCGTGCGTCGGTGGGTGGTGCGGTGCGTGGGTAGGTGGTGCAGTGCGCGGGTAGGCGGTGCGTGGTCGGGAGCAGGTAGGCGGTGCCTGGTCGGGACCGACGTGCAGCGCGAGCCGGGCGCGTGGTGAGACGCTGGGGGAGCCTCCAGCGCCGCCGTGAAGGGATGACCTCGTGACAACCCCCGCCTCTGAGAACTCCACCGAGAACCCCCTGCTGCAGGGCGACCACTACCGGATTACCCCGATCACCCCGCGCCTGGTGCGCCTGGAATGGTCGCCCTCGGGCACCTTCGAGGACCGCCCCTCCGTGTTCGCCACCAACCGCGAGCTGCGGGACGAGTCCGCGCGCGTGAGCGAGACCGCCACCGGGGTGCGCGTGGAGACCGACCACTACGTCCTGGACTACGACCGCGGTGAGTTCTCCGCCAACGGCCTGTCTCTCGCCGTGCTGGGCGGCGTCTCCAACTACCACTCGATCTGGCGGTACCAGCAGGATCTGTCCCTGCCGGCCCACCGCACCGCCCAGCGCGAGGGCCGCATCACCCGGCCCCTGGACGGCAACCTGGGCGGCGCCACCCGCACCCTGGACGAGGCCGACGGCGCCGTGGACCTCGATCCCGGGGTGAACAGCACCTACGGCTATGCGGACATCGACGACTCGGACTCGATGGTGTTCGGGCCCGACGGCGAGCTGCAGGCGCGGGGTGCCGAGCCGGGTTCCGTGGACCTGTACGTGTTCGCCGCCGGTCGCGACCACGTGGCCGCGGTGAGGGACCTGTTCGCGCTCTCGGGCCCGCAGCCGCTGCTCCCGCGCTGGGCGCTGGGCAACTGGTGGTCCCGCTACCACCGCTACACCGAGGAGTCCTACCTCGAGCTGATGGACCGCTTCGAGGACGAGGGCGTTCCGCTGTCCGTCGCCGTGATCGACATGGACTGGCACCTGACCGACGTCGACCCCGCGTACGGCTCCGGCTGGACCGGGTACACCTGGGACCCGGAGCTGTTCCCTGACCCCGCGCGCTTCCAGCAGGCCCTGCACGATCGGGGCCTCCGGGTCACCCTCAACGACCATCCCGCTGACGGGGTGCGCGCCTTCGAGGAGCTGTACGAGAAGGTCGCCGAGGCCATGGGGCGCACGGCCGACGGCGCGGCCGTGGAGTTCGACCCCACCGACCCCGGGTTCCTCCGCGCTTACCTCGAGGTGCTGCACCGCGGCCTGGAGGAGCTGGGCACCGACTTCTGGTGGCTGGACTGGCAGTCGGGCCCCTACTCGAAGGTCCCCGGCATGGATCCGCTGTGGGTGCTCAACCACGTCCAGTACGAGGACACCCGCAAGCAGAACGGCGACGGGCTGCTGCTGTCGCGCTACGCGGGACCGGGCAGCCACCGCTACCCCGTCGGCTTCTCCGGCGATGCCGTGATCAGCTGGAAGTCGCTCGCCTTCCAGCCGCGGATGACGGCGGCCGCGGCGAACATCGGCTACGGCTGGTGGAGCCATGACATCGGCGGCCACATGGGCGGGTACTGGGACGAGGAGCTGGCCACCCGCTGGGTGCAGTTCGGCGTGTTCTCCCCGATCCTGCGCCTGCACTCCTCCAGCTCCCGGTTCACCGGCAAGGAGCCGTGGATGTTCCCCGAGCCCGCGCACGCGGTGATGGTGGAGCAGCTGCGACTGCGCCACCGCCTGGTGCCCTACCTCCACGCCATGAACCGCCGCGCCTATCACGAGGGCCGGTCCCTGGTGGAGCCCACCTACTTCGAGGACACGTCCCTCGAGGCGTACATGTATTGCGACCAGTACCTCTTCGGCTCGGAGCTGCTGGTGGCGCCGATCGTGCGTCCCGTGGACCGCACCACCCGGCTCGCCGTGGCCGAGGCGTGGCTGCCCGCGGGCCGCTGGACCGATGTCACCACCGGCATCTCCTATCGCGGGGGCCGACTGGCGAGCCTGCACCGCGACCTGTCCTCGATCCCGGTGCTGCTGCGCGCCGGCGGGTTCCTGCCATTGATCGCCGAGGGGGAGTCCCTGGACATCCGCGAGACCACCCCGGCGCTCGAGGTCCTCGTCGCAGGCGGTGGCGACGGCACGTTCATGCTGGCCGAGGAGACCGAGCCCGGGACCTGGGCCGAGACCGTGTTCTCGCTGGACATCGAGGCCGGGCGCCTCACCATCGAGCCCGCGACCGGCGACGGATTCCCGGCCCGCACCATCTGGGAGCTGACGCTCCTGGGCTTCGGCCCGGAGGCGGCCGGCGACCTCACCGTACGCGGTGCCGAGATCCAGAGCGTGACCACCGCGGACGGTCGGGTGAGGGTGCGCCTGGTCGGTGCCGGCACCGAGCCGGTGGTGCTGGAGGGCGCAGGGCTCGGCACCACCGGGCCCGGAGACGTGCTGGGTCAGGTGGAGAAGGTGCTGCGTGGCGCGGCCATCGGCTACTTCACCAAGGACCTGCTGTTCGCCCAGCTCGAGCGTGACGGCGCCGCCGCCCTCAGCTCACTCGCCGCGTACGGCACGGTGCCCGTCTTCACGCCGGAGGATGTCGAGCACGGCCACCCCACCCCGGAGCTGGTCGCCGCCCTCACGGAGCTGCTGCTCGCTGATCGGTGACAGGAACGGGTGCACTCGTCCGGGCTCAGGTCAGGGCGTGTGCACCCATCCCTCGTCCTGGTGCCGCCACCGCTGCACCTCGCCGGTCACGGCGGGAACGTCGCCGGTCAGCCAGTAGGTGGATCCGGGGTCCCAGCCGCCGATCACGCTCGCGGTATCTGCATCGACCTCAAGGGCACGGGTGGCGGCCTGCAGGTACCCGGCCACCGTCAGGTGCACGGCGTCCCACTGCTGCGCCACCTGCTCCCAGTCGGGCACCACCCATCTGCCGTCGCGCCCTGTGGCCCGGTACCAGTCCCCCCTGCGCGAGGCAGAGACCTCCAACGGGTGCTCACGGCACAGAGCGATCCAGCCCTCCGCGCCTGTGATTTCGAGGGCGCGCCCGGGCCCGTGCACCGGTGTCACCCACGCGTCGACCCAGCCCATCTCGTCCTCCACCAGGTCCAGCGCGGCGGGGACCCGGTCCACCGTCTGCTGCAGTCCCAACGGGGTCGACCACCATGACCCCGACGGTGCGTTCCGGGCATGCCGGGGCTGCTTCTTGCGTGCGGCTGCCTCACCCTCCCGGGCATCCGCGGCCCATCGGGACACGTCCCGATGGAGCCAGGAGTCGTCGGGAGAACCCGGCCGGCCCCAGCGCACGATCCACTGCTGCGGCGCGCACGGCCGGTCCCAGCCCAGCACCGGTGCCCATGCGGCAACCCTCTCGGCCAAGGGCCGCAGCGCATCGCCGATGTCCGGGAGAGCAGCGAGCGCGTCCTGATCATCGGGCTCCTGCCAGTACATGGCAGCTCCCACCGATGTGGACAGCGCCCGATGCAGCAGCTGGGCCGGGTCCCCGCCGGGAACCCCGCCAGGGGAAGGCGCATCGAGAACGGTCAGGTCCAGGGCTGCCAGATCGCGGGCCAGCTCCTCGATGGTGCGGGGCGGCTCACGGTCGGCCTGGCCCGCGCCGCCGTCGCCCCCGCTGCCCCCGGCAACGGGACCGAACAGCAGCACGGAGCGGAACGAGGGACTCGGATCCAGCTCGGCCCCCAGCATCGAGGCACCCAGGCCGATCCGCTCGTCCAACCGGCAGGCCAGGTCGAGACACATCCGTCTCCCGCGGGGCCCTGCCAGCAGTGACTGCGCATCGAGCCCCATCGGAGGGCCTCTTCTCAGATGAACTCGTAGGGATCGAACTCGTCGATGTCGATGATCCGGATCCGCGGCAGCGGGCTGGTGAACGCCTCGACGTCGTACTCGAGGTCGAACATCTCGATGCCGGGGATGCCGCGCAGCTCACCGGAGAAGAACTCGTGGAAGCCCACCAGGGCGGTGCGACGCCCCTCGGTGCCAGCCAGCGCCGTCATCTGCGGCACGAAGTCCGCGTCATGGCTGACCAGCATCACGTCGGCCGCACGGTCCTGCAGGGCCTCGGCGGTGCGCTGGATGGCGATGTCCACCACCTTGCCCTCGCCGCGCAGCGGCACCGGGCGGTACCCGATCGCGGTGAGGGCCTGCACGAACCCCACCGGCAGGCTGTCGTCCACGGCCAGGAAGAACAGGCCCGAGACCGGATTGCCCCAGGCGTCCTGTGCATGGGTCAGCAGCTTGCCCCAGCGGGGCCGCTCCTCCGGCTGGGGCCGGCGGCCCAGGACCGACACCCCCAGGGTGGCGTCGATGTTCTCCCCGTCGACCAGGAGGTACGTGGTGCGGTCGGTCATCTGATCCGTCATGCTCCCAGTGCGACGTACAGCTTGCCGTCCGTGCCCTTGGCGATCTTCATCGGGGAGGGATCATCGGCGTGGATGTTGTGCACCAGCACCACACGGCCCTCCGCATCGAGGTTCGCCTCGAAGTGGTCGCGGGTGAGGTGAGTGGCCTTGCCCCCCAGGTCCTGATCGTCGATCGCCTGCTGGGTGGACTCCACGCAGGTGTCCTGGAGGATCGAGCTGTCGTCGATGCCCTTGCCGGTGAGCGGGTCCATCTGCAGCGCGCAGGAGGCGGCGGGGTCGTCGTCGGACAGTCCCATCAGGTAGGCGATCACGGTGTCCTTGGCGGCGTCGAGGTCGGCGTCGGTCGGGTCCTGGACCGGGGTGTCCACGTAGACGTCCGAGCCGGGCAGGCCCACGGTGCCCGTGGGCTCCTCGGTGGTGGGCGCCTCGGACGTCGGCTCCTCCGTGGTGGGTGCCTCAGAGGTTGGCGAGTCCGATGTCACCGGGTCGGTGGGGTCCTCGAGGGTGGTCTGCTCCGAGGTGGGACCGGCCGACGGCGACTCGGTGGGATCATCCCCGCCGTTCATCGACAGCAGTGCGAGACCGCCGCCACCGGCTGCCAGCGCCAGCAGCGTCAGGCAGCCGCAGGCGCCCACGATCCAGGGCCACGGCTTCTTCTTCTGCGGTGGCTGGCCACCATTCGGGGCCGGGTAGGGGGCTCCGGCACCTGCCGGGGCACCCGGTCCGGCGGAGGCACCCGGGCCGCCTGCGGCGCCGGGGTATCCGTTGCCTGCGGCCGGCGGCGGGGGCGGGGAGCCCCACTGGCCGCTGCTGGGAGGCTGGCTCCCGCCCTGCGGCGCACCACCCTGCGGCGCACCACCCTGCGGCGCACCGCCCTGAGGCTGCTGGGGGGACGGGTTGCCGGGGTAGGGGCTGCTCATGTCCTCGAACCTTTCGACGTAGTCCCCACCAGCGTACCGGGGCGCACCTCCGGTCCCGCCGGGATTCCCGCGCGGGGCAGGTCTGTGCTCGCTCAGGTCTGTCCCCACTCGGTCCAGTCAGTCCAGGCGGATCTCGCGGCCCTCGGCGGCCGAGGTGTACACCGCCTCGAGGATCCTCGCCATCTCCACCCCGTGCTCGGCCGGTGCGACGGACTCGGCACGCCCCAGGGAGGCGCCGACGAAGTTCGCGATCTCGTTGCCGAAACCGGCACGCATCTCGAAGGTGCCCGAGGAGATCTGCGGGGTGATGTTGACGACCGAGTCGTGCATCTCCGTGGCGATCTGCAGGGTGGGCTCCAGATCCGCGCCGCCCTTGGTGCCGTGCACCGACACCGCGGTGGAGTCCTTGGTGGCGTGCAGGGAGTAGGAGCACTCCAGCAGCAGGGAGGCGCCGTTCTCGAAGCGCACCACGGCGTTGGCCATGTCCTCCACGGTGTTCTTGTCCGGGTCGTAGTCCGAGACCTTGTACCGGGGCATGGTGGTGATGTTGGCGCGGTTGCCGAGGACCTCGTAGGTGTTGCCGGAGACCGACACCGCCTTCGGGCAGCCCATCAGGTACCAGGCCAGGTCCAGCACGTGGATGCCAATGTCCAGCAGGGGGCCGCCGCCGGCGATCTCCTTGTCGGCGAACCAGCCGCCGGGATTGCCCATGCGGCGGATCAGGCCGGCCTTGGCGTAGTACATCTCGCCCAGCTGCCCGGCGTCGATGAAGGACTTCAGCACCTGGCAGTTCGGGGAATGACGGCGCACGAAACCCACCTGGACCACCCGGTCGCTCCTGCGCACCGCGTCCTGGATGGCGGTGGCCTCGGCGACGGTGCGGGCGATCGGCTTCTCCACCAGCACATGCTTGCCGGCCTCGACGGCGGCGATGGTCCAGGTGGCGTGGGAGTCGTTCCACGTGCACACGCTGACACCGTCGATGTCGTCCTGCGCCAGCAGCTCATGGGCGTCGGCGTAGGAGCGGGAGGCACCGAACTCCTGGGCCACGGTGCGGGCGCGGTCGGCGTTGATGTCGCTGATGGCGATGATCTCCACGCCGGGATGGGCGGCGTAGGCCTCGAGGTGGGCGCGGGCGATGCTGCCGGCGCCGATGACGCCGACTCGGAACATGGTCATGGATGGGTCTCCTCAGGGGATGGGGTGGGGACGGAAGAACGGGCGGGGAAGGTGCCTCAGGCCTCGGCCAGCAGGCGCTTGGCGTTGGCGATGCCGCGCTCGCAGCCCACCAGGCAGTCCTCCCAGCCCTCGAACTCGATCGCGGCGTAGCCGGAGAAGTCGGAGTCCTTGATGGCGCGGGCCACCGCACGCAGGTCGATGTCGCCGTTGCCGACCACTGCCCCGCGCAGGTGCTTGCCGCCGCGGCTGCGGAACCAGCCCGCGCCCGGATCCTGCTGGGCGGGCCGGATGTAGAAGTCCTTGAAGTGCACCACCATCGCGTAGGGCAGGTTCTGGGCCACCGACACCTCGGGCTGCTCGTCCACGCACACGAAGTTGCCCACGTCCAGGGTGGTGCGGAAGTTCGGCTGGTCCACCGCGTGGATGATGCGCCGCACCCTGTCGGCGGACTGCACGAAGAAGCCGTGGTTCTCCAGGCTGGTGGTGATGCCCTTGGTGGCCGCGTACTGCGCGATCTCCGTGCAGGCGGCGACGATCCCCGGGAGAGCACGCTCGAACAGCGGGGTGTCATCACCGGGCAGGCCGGGGTGGCCGGCCACGTCGTGCCGCATCCGTTCGATCCCCAGGCGCTCGGCGAGGTCCACGTACTGCTTCACCCGCTCCACCTGGCGTGCCACCTCCGCGGGATCCTCGGAGGTGAAGTCAGCACCGATCGCCAGGTTGGACAGGACGACGCCGGCGCTCGCCGCCTTCTCGCGGATCTGGTCCACGTAGGCGGGGTCCGAGGCGATGCTGGGCACGGGGTCGTCGGTCTGCTCGCTGAGGGAGGCCAGCTCGAGGTGCTCACCCTCGGAGGCCGCCACCCAGTCGATCACCTCCGGCAGCGTCATCTCTCCGCTGGAGAGCTTGGAGTGGAAGCTGTAGGAGCTGAATCCGAAGCGGATCTGGTCGGTCACGGGGTTCCTTCCGGGTGGGCGTCTGCGGGGCGGGGATGATCGGGTGGTGCCGGGAAGCGGTGCCAGGGCGGGGGCACCTCCAGCACGCCGGTGACCTGCACGGAGCCGTGCTCGAAGGCGAGGCCCAGCGCACCGACGAGAGCGCCGTCGGTGGTGAGGCGTGCGGTGCGGAAGACGGGCTTCCCGGGGCTGGTGAGCAGGTGGTGCACGTGGTGGCGCAGTGGGTCCAGCAGCAGGTCGCCGGCGCGGGACAGACCGCCGCCGATCACCACCTGCTCAGGGTCCACGGTGAGCAGCAGGGTGGCCAGGCGCGGTGCGATCTCGGCGCAGAACGCGTCGATCTCCGCCAGGGCCGCCTGGTCCCCGTCGGCCGCTCGAGCGAACAGCGGTGCGGCGTCGTCCCCGGTGGACCAGTGCAACCGGCCACGCCGGGAGGTGCTGGTCCACCGCATGCCGCGCTGCGTGCCCAGCTCACCGGCGAGCCGGTGGCGGCCCTGCAGAATCCGGCCGCCCAGGATGAGGGCCACGGAGATGCGGTGACCGATCTGCACGAAGGCGATGTCGGCGGGGCGGGCGGAGAGGTGGTGCTCGGCGTAGGCGGCGAGCTTGATGTCGTTCTCCACCGCCACCGGGCAACCCAGGCGCAAGGACAGCTCCGAGGCGATGTCCGTGCCCTCCAGGTCCTTCACCGCGAGACTCTGGGCGAGCCGGCCATCCGCATCGAGGATGCCGGGCACGGCGATGCCCACGACCGCCGGGGAGAGGCGTTCATCGGTCCCGCCCTCGTCAGCGGCGTCCTGCACCACCTGAGCGACTGCACCCAGACGGGCAGCAGCGCCGTTTCCGGCGTACTCGCGGCGCCCGGTGGCGACCATCCGGCCTGCAGCATCGGTGAGCAGGCACCGCACGGAGCGGTCGCCGATGTCCACCGCCGCCACGGTCGCCGCCCCGGGATGGAACGCGAATCGGCGGGCCGGCCTGCCGGGGGAGGAGGCAGGCGCGGCGGGCACGATGCGCACGGGCCCGGTCTCTACGAGGGAGGTGAGCACGGCGTCCACCGTGGGGCGTGACAACACGGTCTGCTCGGCCACCTCGGCCAGGGTGAGGGGCTCGTTCGCCGCACGCAGTGCCAGCAGGCAGGCGCGCGCATTGCCCTGGCCCACAGCAGCGCTGTCGGCGGTGACCATGGTGCCCTTCGACGGGATTATGAAACCCGGTTGTGTAAATGCTTGGGTTCAGTCTTCGCCGCGTCGGGAGTCCTGTCAAGGTCGTCCCGGTACCGTGACCGCAGGAGGCGATGCCCATGATCGACAGCCCCGCGACCACCCCATCGATCCCCACCCTGCAGCAGACCTACGCCGAGACCGTGCCCGAGCTCTCGGTGCCACACCAGGCAGAGGCGCCCCCCTCGCCCCAGCTCACTTGGCTGAACGAAGAACTTGCGACCGAGCTCGGGTACGACCCGGAGTGGCTGCGCGGGCCCGAGGGACTCGCGCTGCTCACCGGACAGGTCCCCGACACCACCGCTCAGGTGTACGCCGGGCACCAGTTCGGACAGCCCAACCCCCAGCTGGGCGACGGTCGCGCCGTGCTGCTCGGTGACATCCTCGATCCCAATGGCCGACGCTTCGACCTGCACCTCAAGGGCGCAGGGCGCACCCCGTTCGCGCGCGCCGGTGACGGCAAGGCACCGCTGGGCCCGATGCTGCGCGAGGCCGTGATCGGGGAGTCCTTGCACGCGCTGGGCATCCCCACCACGCGGGCCCTCGCGGTGGTCAGCACGGGGGAGCGGATCCGCCCCCGGCAGGGCATCACCCCCGAACCGGGCGCGATGCTCACCCGCGTGGCATCCAGTCACCTGCGCGTGGGCACATTCGAGTACGCCGCCTGGCACTTGGGCCCGGATGTGCTGCGCCCTCTCGCCGATCACGCCATCGACCGTCATCACCCCGAAGCGCGGGACGCCGAGAACCCGTACCTGGACCTGCTGCGATGCGTGGCCGAGGCGCAGGCCCGGCTCATCGCCCCATGGATGCTGGTGGGCTTCGTGCACGGCGTGATGAACACCGACAACATGACCATCTCGGGGCAGGGGATCGACTACGGGCCCTGCGCATTCCTGGACGAGCACCGGGCCCGCGCGGTGTTCAGCTCGATCGACCAGCAGGGGCGCTACGCCTACGGCAACCAGCCCGGCATCGCCCTGTGGAACCTCTCCCGCTTCGCCGAGACCCTGCTGCCGGTCATCGCCCCCGACGAGCCGGAGGCGGGGATCGAGGCTGCCACTGCCGTGCTGCAGGGCTACGAGCCCGCGTACCTCGATGCCTGGACCCGCGGTATGGCGGCCAAGCTCGGGGTCCCCGAGAGCCCTGGACCTGGCGCGGCTGCCGGCACCAGCACTGATGCCGCCTCCGACGCTGATGCCGCCTCCGACAGCGCTGGCGTCCACCTCGCGGCGGTCCGCGCACTCGGGGAGGACCTCTTGGCCCTCCTCGAAGCCCAGGCAGTGGACCACACGAGGTTCTTCCGCGCCCTCACGGGCGGCACCGCGCGCGAGCTGTTCGCGGATCCCGCCCCCTTCCAGCAATGGGACCGCAGACGCGTTGACCTGGGTGGATCCTCGCCCCGAGACGATGTGAACCCCGTGTACATCCCACGGAACGTCCATCTGGACGCCGCGCTGCGCGGGGCCCACCTCGGCGACCTCTCCGGCGTCGAGGAGATGATGGAGGCCGTGCGCTCGCCGTTCCACGCCCGCGCCCACCTGGAGCATCTGGCGGGGCCGGGTGAGGGTGGGGACGTGTTCCTCACCTACTGCGGAACCTGAGGGGAAGCGACCGCTGCCCCACCCTGTTCGTGCTCGGACCCTCGCCCATTCCCTCCGCTGGCTCCCACCGCTCGGTCGGCGGCTTCCGGGCGCCCGGTGCTACGGTCGCGACACGGGTCGGCACCTGTTCCCACAGCCCCGCGTTCAGCTCGGCGCCCGTGCAGCAGGGCCGTCCATCGACCGCTCTACACAAGGAGATGCACGATGACCGCGACGCTCACAGGCCGCAAGATCCTGATCATCACCACCAACTTCGGCACCGAGACCGACGAGATCCAGCGCCCCCTCGCAGAGCTGAAGGAGGCAGGCGCTGAGGTGGTCGTCGCCGCCGCCGAGCCAGGCCCGGTCAAGACCCTGAAGCTGGATCGTGAACCCGGCCCCGAGGTCCCCTCCGACATCCTGCTGGAGGATGCCGACGCCCATGAGTACGACGCCCTGGTGATCCCCGGCGGCACCCTCAACGCCGACACGCTGCGCGCCGAGGAATCCGCCCAGGAGCTGGTCAAGGCCTTCGCAGCCGACGGGAAGCCGGTCGCCGCGATCTGCCACGGCCCCTGGCTGCTGATCGACTCGGACCTGGTGGACGACCGCGACATGACCTCGGTCCCCACCATCAGCAATGACCTGCTGAACGCCGGCGCCACCTGGACGGATCAGGAAGTGGTGGTGGACACCGGCGGCGGCTTCCCGCTGATCACCTCCCGCAACCCCGATGATCTCGACGCCTTCAACGGTGCGATCATCAAGGCCCTGACCGCCTGAAGGCCCTGACGGCCCGACCCCTGACCCACGAAGGAGCAACGCCATGACCGAGAACCCGGACTTCCAGACCGAGCCCACCACCGGTGAGAGCATCGACGACGCCCTCGAGGCCGCCCGCCCCGGCGACCCGGAGCGTCCCGCCCCTGCCGAGGCCGACGGCGTGGGCCTGGACCGCACCGTCGAGCGCGGCCAGGAGGACCTCGCAGCTGCTGAGCAGGGCAACCGCGATCAGGACGAGATGCGCTCCGAGGGCGACGACGTCGACGACCTGGCCGGCAATCAGCCGCTGGTCTGACCCCTGACGGGAGCTGGTAGGCGCTGGGCAGATCAGCTGCCCAGTGCCTCCAGGATCGCTTCGTCGACGGCCCGCCGGGCCTGCAGGTGCTCCTCGACGTCGTAGCTGAAGTGCGCGTAGGTGAGGGCGCCGCCCTCGTCCACCAGGGCGGCGGCGCGATCGTGGCCGACCAGCGAGGCCAGCCAGGTCAGCGCCCGGTGGTCGGCCATCCCCTGCGCGAACACGCGGTGCCGCAGGGATACCCAGGGGGTGCCGTCGGGCCCGGGGTACACGGCGTAGGAGGCGCCCCCGTAGAAGCCGCCGCCCGCGCAGGTCTCGGTGAACGGGTCGATGGGCTTCAGCGCGAACTGTGCCCACCAGAAGTTGTAGCCCCAGTGCAGGAACCCCGGGGCGTGGTGGACGAACAGCTGCCGGCCCAGCACCCGGTTGCGCACCGAGGGCAGGGAGATGAAGCGGTTGGCCACCTCGCGGTCCTGCGCCACGCAGTAGTACACCCACGGGTTGCGACCGGCGTCGAGGAACGGTTCCACATGGTCCGTGGCCACGATCGGGATGTCCACCACCCCCTGCTCGGCGAACTCGAGTGAGCTGAGCGCGTCCACCACATCGGCTCCCTCGAGCAGGTCGCTCACCTGCTCCTTCGCCGCCCGGTAGTCCTCCAGGCCCTGCACGCTGGGCTCATCGCTGATGTGCCACAGCACGCGGCCCTCCCAGGTGGCGGTCAGATGCTCGAGCAGCGCGGGGATCAGCGCCACCATCAACCGGCGGTACTCGGGGTCGGTGGCGGCCACGTGCCAGCCGAAGCGGTCCTCGATCCCGTCGGCGGTGCGGACCTGGATGGCGGGGGTGAAGCGGGCACCCCACTGGGTGAACAGGTGCGCCACCTCGATCGACACCATGCCCACCTCGCGGCAGATCCTGAGCCAGCGGTCCAGTTCGGTGAAGTCGAAGCGGTACTCACCGCTCTCCTCGCTGATGCCCACCAGTTGCACGGTGGGGCGCTTGTGGCCCTCGGCGGTGTCCAGCGGAGGCGTCCAGGTGGGGGTGAGCACGGAGTTCACGTCCATCTCGCGGGCTGAGCGCAGGAACGCCTCGATCAGCTCCCAGTGCCGCTCGGAGAACACCTCGACGTCGTCGTAGGAGGACAGGGAGTCGGCGTGGAACCAGTGGGTGTTGACGATCTCCAGCGGCGGCAGCTGATGGGGATGGATCTGCAGGCGGAGGGTGTGCTCCTCCCAGGGCCCGTCACTGCCGGCGGGCCGCAGCCGCATCAGCAGCTCGTGCTCCCCGGCCAGCAGGGCGTCCTCCACCAGCACGTCGATCCACAGCGCCTCCCAGCACCCGGGGGTGAGGGGGGCGAGCACGACGGTGCGGTCGCCGGCATCGGTGTCGGGACCGCCCGCGCCGGCCTCCCCGGTGAGCGGCTCCAGCACGTCGGGGTACTCGCCTGGCTCGGTGACCAGGTAGTGCTCATCGGGGTCCTCGGGGGCGGGGGTCGAGACCGGCACGCGCCGCACCGCTCAGGGTCGTGTGTGCCGCGAGGTCTCCCAGCAGCTCCACCTCGACCGCCGCCGTCATGCCCGCGCTGCGAGGGGCCGGGCGCTCGCCGGCCCCGTCCGCGAGCGCGTCGGCGCAGCCCTCCCCGGCCTCGAGCCTCACCGCGATCTGCACGGACAGTCGCTCCCCGAGGAAGCCGGAGGCGTGCACACCTCCGATCAATGAGGCCGGGCGGGGTTCCGCCCTGCCCATCAGCTTCACGAGGCTGTCCATCAGAACGGTCTGCACGGTGCTCACTCCTGCGGCGGGGGCGGGGACGACGACGTCGGCCCTCCATCCTCTCATCGGACGTCTGCTCGGGCATGCCGACCGACAGGAAAAACCGTTGCGCACGTTCCCCGACGGTCCTACGGTGATCCCACACCGAAAGGAGGTGATCCGAGGAATGATTTCCCATCGGACATGTGAGGTGGCTCGCCGCTGAGGCGACCATCGGCCCGAACCGTCGGATCGCTCCGGCGGCTCATCGGATCGACGGACCGCAGCGAATCCACTCGAGCTGCCCGGACCCGCAGGGGTCGGACTCGTCCCCCGACCGGCGCCCAGCGCGACCTGCGGGTCTGCCCATGCCCGGATACGCCGAGTGCACCGACCCGGCCGGCCGATCCTGCGCAGCACAGGGCCTGGGCGGTGACCATGGGGAGGAGTACCCATGGACGGTGACGCAGGTCGCACGTACCGTGCCCTCATGGGCGCCACCAGCACACTCGACCACTCCCCGCGACTGACCGAGCTGCCGGGCGCCTCGCGTCTGCTGCGGATCGACGAGTCCACCTTCGCCTGGGTGATCGCACAGGTGCGGGACGGGAGTGCCCCGAGCTCGGAGACCGCGGCCGCCCAGGCCCATCAGGCCGGCCTGCTGCAATCCGCGGACCCCGTCGAGGTGGAACCCCATTGGGACGCCCTCCTGCGCCGCGCCATCACCTCCCCCGTGCGCATCGACATGGTGAGCGTGGACGGCGCGCGGGCGTGGGCCACCACCGTGCACGTGGCCGGAGAGATCCAGCTGGTGATCGACCAGGTGCGCGAGGTGACCTCCAGTGACTCCACGGTGTCCCTCGGTGCCCGCAGCTCGGCGCTCACCCTGGCCGTGGGCCGCATCGAGCACTTCTCCGACCTGATCACCGCGCTGGTGCCCCAGCGCCCCGCCTTCGGTGCGGATCCGTCCGAATCCCTGACGGCGCCGGAGGCTCCCGGAGCGACGACGGACCCGCCCTCGGTGGACCCGCCATCCGTGGCCCAGGTGCAGGTCGTGGTTTCCGCGAACCCGGCCACCGGCGAGCCGATGATCCGCGACCGCTCCTGGTACGCCTTCGGGGCCGACGGAACGGTGCTCGCGACGCTCACCGGCACTGGCGAGGCCACTACCGCCGAGCCCGCCCCCGTCGGCGCGCTCACCGAGATCCTCAAGGCCGACCTGATCGCGGCCATCAACCACGTCACGGCCGACCGGGCGGACAGCGCTGACAACGCTGAGGGTGCCGGGCAGACCACCGAGGGGGATGAGCGATGAGCTTCCAGGGGATGGACCCGGACCAGGTGCGCGACCAGGCCGAGGGGCTCCGCACCGCAGCTGAGCGACTGGGGGAGGTGCTGGACCGGCTCGACGCCGCCACCCACGCCGTGGAATGGCGAGGCCCTGATGCCGATTCGTTCCGCGAGAACTGGCACGTGGTGCGCAGCCAGGGCGAGTCGGTGGTGGTCCCGGGCATTCGGGACCGCTCCGGCGAGCTGGAGCGTCACGCCGAGGAGCAGGACAAGGCCTCCTCCAACGGGGACTCCGGGGGCGGGTTCTGGGACGGCGTGGTTGACTTCTTCAGCGGTGCGGCGGAGAAGATCTCCGACTTCGCCTCCGGGGTGGCCGGGGTGGTGGACTGGGTGGCCGATGAGATCGGGGAGCAGATCGCCGGGTGGCCGGATGACCTGCGGGACTACCCGGGCATCCTGCTGGGCAACCTGCAGGAGTTGGGCAGGTCCACCACCGGCCTGCTCGGGATGGCCGCCGACGCCGTCATGAATGGGGAGTGGCCGCGCCTGACCGAGCTCGGGGTGGGCCTGATCGATGCCGGTCTCGACGGCATCAACACCCTGGTGCACGCGACGACCGGCCTGGACCTCAATCTGGCCGACGACGGGACCGGTTATGCCGACGCCCCTCAGCAGGTGGAACTGGGCGGGCCGGGTGATCCCGGTTACGTCGATCCGCACTCCCTGGCAGACATCATCAACAACACCAATGCCAGTTACGGTGCACCGGAGGACGGGCAGGTGGGGCTGACCGTGGTGCGCGATGCCCAGGGGAACCCCACCGGGGTGATCGCCAACATCCCGGGGACGGAGCAGTGGAGCCCGTTCGCCTCGGACAATCCGATGGACCTCTCGGGCAACGCCGCGCAGGCGGGCCCCAACGGGTGGTCCGCGGGCTCGGAGGCGACGGCCGATGCGATCGCACAGCTCTATTCCGACCTGGACCTCCCCCCGGGCACGCCTCTCATGCTGAACGGTCATTCGCAGGGCGGGATGATCGCCTCGAGCCTCGCTGGGGACCCGGATTTCTCGAATCAGTTCAACGTCACGAATGTGATGACCTACGGTTCTCCCGTGCAGAACTATCCGGTGAACTCCGGGACGGATTATCTGCACATCCAGCACGGGAACGACCTGGTCCCGAAGATAGATGCCGGCGGGCGCGACGTCTTCCTCAATCCCCCTGTGGTCTCGCCCAATGTGACGACGGTGACGGCGGATTCCCCGGGAGGGATCTTCTCGCCGGGCGACAACCACTCCTCCGGGGAGTACCACACCACCGTCACCGAGCAGCTGGCGCAGAACGGCTCGCAGCTGCATCAGTATCAGCACAGCGGATCAGTGGCCGACTTCCTGGTGGGGGACACCGGCTATGCCGATCACTACGTCTCCGACGTGCATCGCAACAACTAGGCCTGCGTCGCGACAGCTGAGGCCTGGGTCGAGACAGCTGAGGCCTGCCTCGCGCCCTGACCCGGCGGTCGCCGGTGGCGCCCTGTCGTCCACAGCCCTTTCGCGTTAGAGCTCGGGACGCAGGGGGCTGCAGTCCCGGGGTGCTCGAGGCTGTCGAGGTTCCTCCCCATGCCACGGCTTTCCACATGTCTCTCCACATCTCGCAGGTAGTAGGGGGTATTGAAGTTCCTCCCCAGAACGCACTTGTGCACATATTCGTCCACATTTCTGTCCCCACTCATGTTCGCTTTCATGCTCCCCGATACGCTTATCCACAGATTCTCGGTGGCCCTTTCGTACGGGCATTCGAAAGAGTAGTCTGGATGTACTGATCGGCTGTGGGGAGGTGGAGGCATGGGTGGGGAACTGTTCACCCCGGTACGGCGCTGGCCCGTGCGCGCACGCTCACCCCTCACGCAGGAGCGGATCATCGACGAGGTGGACGCTCCGTCGGGCGACCCGCAAGCCGCTCTGGCCTGCCGCATGCACGAGCGGATGAAGACCCGCACCCGCCTGTACGCCCGGCAGCTGCGCGACATGGCCACGTTCTTCCACTACGACCCTGATGCCCAGGGCGCACTGGACGAGGCCGACATCTCCGCGATCAAGATCGCCGTGGGCCTTCGCACCTCATCCTTCCGGGCCGGCGCCATGATCCGGGATGCCCACCGCGCCGTCGAGCAGATGCCAGGCACCTTCCACCGCCTGGCCGAGGGGGAACTGCCAGAGGAGTGGCACGTGCACCTGCTGCGCCTGGTGCGGCCGCTGGACGAGGGCCACGTCCAGCACATCGACGAGCACGTGGCCAGCTGGGACCTCGCCTCGATCTCCCGTGATCAGTTTGTGCGCCACCTGCGCCGGTTGGTCGCGATGGTCACCGCACTGGATACCCCGAAACCGCCGTCGGCACTGCGCAGCGTGGACCTCCACCTCGCCGATCCCGAGCTGGGCACGGCCTCCCTCACCATCACCGGCCCGATCCCGGAGATCATGGCCCTCTCACACCGTCTGGACGTGTGCGCCCATGCCGTGCAGAAGGCGCAGCGTGCCGCCCTGCAGGACGAGAACGCAGCGGAGATCCCCTTCGACATCGACGGTGACGTGCTCGAGCGGGGCCGCCCACTGTCGCTGGCGGCGATCCGCTACGCGATCCTCACCCGCTCCGTGCTCGAGACGGGCACCGTGCAGGTGCCGGCCCCACGGTTCAAGCTGTACGTCACGGTCCCGGCGCTGACCCTGCAGGGTCGCTCGGAGATGCCGGGGATGCTGAACGGCCTGGTGCCCGTCCCCGTCGATCAGGCCCGCGCGCTCGCCGGCGGCGAGTCCACCTGGTTCCGGATCCTCACCGATCCGGCGACAGGTGCGTACCTGCCCGCCGCGCCCACCACCTACCGGCCCCCGGCGGCTCTTCTCGAACAGCTCCGGTTCCGGCATCCCACCTGCAACGCCCCGGGCTGCACCAGGCCCACCATCCTCGCCAGCGAGGCCGACCACATCATCGAGTTCAACCACCTCGACCCCAGCGGTGGCGGCCCCACCAGCCTCGAGAACCTTCACCTGCTGTGCTGGCTGCACCACAAGTGGAAGACCCTGGGTCGGCTCGACCCCGTGCGCGACGACGCAGATCTCCACAACAGCTGGCCCTCGGGCATGGACCGCACGCTGTGGACCATCGACGGCAAGATCACCACCACCACGTGGGACGACCGCGACCTGGTCGCCCCGCAGCTCGCCGCCGAGATGAACGAGGAATGGCGCGAGCAACAGGGCCGTCATGGACCCCGGAGGCGCCCCCGCGGTGACACCTCCGCAGCGGGGGACGACGATCCCTCCGGGAACAGGCATGCGAACACCCCGGGTGCTGCGGGGAACGACCTGACCGGGGCTGACGATCCGATCAGCCAGTACGGCGATCCTCCGTTCTGAACTGAACTGAACTGAACTGAGCTGAGCACGGGCCGTGTCGCCCTGCCGGCCCCGCGTCCCGGTGCCCTGACCCCCTGCCGCCCTGATACGCGATGGCCCGGGCGTCGGGGACAATCAGGGGATGGAACCTATGGGACGGAGGATCGCCATGGCAGGACTGCTCGGCACCCTGCTGGCCGCCTGCGGTGTGAACCGCGGGCCCGATGACGCCACTGTCACCGCGGCCCTGCAGCAGGCCGTCGAGGGCAGCGAGCACTACGTCGTCGGCAGCATCCGCTACCTGAGCTCCTTCAGCCGAGGCACCGCGATCGACGGAGCCCTCACCCTGCGCGCCGCGGACCACGACGAACTGCTCACCGCCTACGACGACGTCCTGCAGCGCCTGTCGGCCGCCTACCGGGAGCTGTCGCCGAAGGACCCCGCCCAGGTCGCTGTCATCGCGCGTGCGGAGGCCGACCGCGGTCTCTCCGCCGCCGCCGAGGACGTCGTGCCCCCGGCGTCCGCCGGTCACCCCGACACCGACGACCTCGCCGCCCACTACGGCACCTGACCACTACGGCACCTGACCACGACGGCACCTGAGTACCCTCGAGGCATGACCAGCACCCCCATGAACCCGCCCGTCGAACTGATCGCCCCGGAGATCGACGAGACCGCCGTGGTGCGCATGGGCTCCCGCGATCCCGAGGCCCCCGTCGTGCTGCTGCTGCACGGCCTGGGCAGCCACGAGCGCGACCTCACCGGGCTGGTGCCGTACCTGCCGCCCAGCTTCGCCTACGCATCCCTGCGCGGGATCTACCGGTACGTGCAGGGCTACGCCTGGCTCGAGTCCGACATCGACCCCGCCGCCACCGAGAAGATCCAGACCTCCGCCGCGGCCGTCGAGACCTGGATCGCCCAGCAGAGCGCCCCGGTGGTGGGCGTCATCGGCTTCTCCCAGGGCGGCATCCTGGGCCTGCAGCTGCTGCGCCGCGACCCCCGCGCCCTGGACTGGATCGTGCAGCTCTCCGGAGCGCCCTTCCCCGCACCCATGCCCGGCGATGCGGCGCTCGCCGAGGTGAAGCCGCCCGCTCTGTGGGGCCACGGCGGCCTGGACCCCCTGTTCGACGAGGACCGTGAGCAGCGGGTGCGGGACTTCATGCGCGAGCACACCGCCCTGGAGGAGGAGCGTCGCCCTCACCTGGGCCACGCCGTCGACGAGGTGGAGCTGCGGGCCATCGCCGCGTTCCTGCAGCGCCGGGCCGACGAGTGGGCCTGACCTGACGAACGCGCCTGACCTCACGGGACGCCGTATCACGGATCGCCGCAGGTCTCGGCACCGCCGGCTGCCCGGTCCACATCACCGGTGACGGCACAGCATGCAGCCGGTAGTCTGCTCTCATTCCGCGCCGAGAGACGCCGCGGATCGAGGAGAACCAGGAGAACATGAGCGCCGCAAGCGACGCACCCGGTGACAGTCCCAGGCCTTCGGGCCTGCACGTGACACCAGTGACCGGGAGGATCCGTCCGTGGATCTGATCGGCCCCCTCATATCCTTGGCGGTCAGCCTGCTGCTGATCGCCGCCTGCGGCGGATTCGTCGCCGCCGAGTTCGCCCTGATCACCGCCAACCGCAACGACGTCGAAGCCGCTGCGGCCAAGGGCGACAAGCGCTCCCAGGGAGTGCTGGAGGGCATGAAGACCCTCTCCACCCAGCTGTCCGGCGCCCAGCTCGGCATCACCGTGACCAACCTGGGCATCGGCTTCCTCGCCGAACCCGCGATCGCCAAGCTCGTGGGCCCGCCGCTGATCGACGCCGGTCTCAGCGATCTCGCCGCCCGCTCGGTCTCGGTGGCCATCGCCCTGGTGCTCGCCACCGGGCTCACCATGATCTTCGGTGAGCTGGTCCCCAAGAACCTGGCGATCGCCGAACCGCTGCGCACCGCCCGCGCCGTCGTCGGCTTCCAGCGCGGTTTCACCTCCGTGTTCCGCTGGCCGATCCGCCTGTTCAACGGCAACGCCAACGCCATCATCCGCAAGATGGGCATCGAGCCGCAGGAGGAGCTCAGCTCCGCCCGCAGCCCCGAGGAGCTCTCCGCCCTGGTGCGGCGCTCCGCCGACGAGGGTGCCCTGACCGCTGACACCGCCGACCTGGTGGAGCGCACCCTCGCCTTCGGCGACCGCCGTGCCCACGACGCGATGGTGCCCCGCGGCCGCATGGACACCCTGGACGTGGACGACTCCGTGCAGGACCTGCTGGAACTGGCCCGCACCACCGGCCACTCCCGCTTCCCCGTGCTGGACGACGAGGGCGAGGTGGCCGGGGTCGCGCACATCCGTCGCGGCCTCGCGGTTCCCTTCGAGCAGCGCCCCACCACCCGCGTGGACTCCGTGATGGGCAGTGCCACCTTCGTCCCGGACACCGTGCCGCTGGACGACCTGATGGACACCCTGCGTGCCGGAGGCCTGCAGATGGCCCTGGTGGTCGACGAGTTCGGCGACACCGACGGCCTGATCACCCTGGAGGACCTGGTCGAGGAGATCGTGGGCGAGGTGCGCGACGAGCACGACGACGAGACCGACGACGTGCCCGACCCCGACGGCTCCTGGGACCTCGACGCGATCCTGCGACCGGACGAGGCCAGCGGCCGCCTGGGTGTCACCGTTCCCGAGCACGAGGACTACGAGACCCTGGGCGGCCTGGTCACCATGGAACTGGGACGCCTGGCCGAGGTGGGCGACGAAGTGGTCGTCCCCACCGACCCCGAACCGGGGGAGGACCCCGCCCAGCTGCGCCTCGAGGTGCGCGAGATGGACGGCCTGCGCATCGAGACCCTGCACGTCAGCATCGAGCCTCCCGCCGATGACGACGGCCCGCGCTCCCCGAGCTCCCCGCGGTCGCCGCACTCGCCCAGTTCCCCGAGCACCCCGAACGGACCGGGCGGCTCCCACGCCGCGACATCCCGGCGCTCCAGCGATGAGGAGGCACAGCGATGAGCTTCCTCACCGGTATCGCCCTGACCATCGTGCTGCTGATCGCCAACGCGTTCTTCGTGGGCGCCGAGTTCGCCCTGATCAGCGCCCGCCGCTCGATCATCGAGCCCCAGGCCCACGAGGGGAAATGGGCCGCCAAGGTCACCCTGAACGCGATGGAGCACGTCTCGCTGATGATGGCCGGAGCCCAGCTGGGCATCACCGTGTGCTCCCTGGCGCTCGGTGCGATCAGCGAGCCCGCCATCGCCCACGTGATGGAGGGCCCCTTCGAGTGGCTGGGCGTTCCCGACGCCCTGGTGCACCCCATCTCCTTCGCGATCGCCCTGACCCTGGTGACCTACCTGCACGTGGTGTTCGGCGAGATGATCCCCAAGAACATCGCCCTGGCCGGACCCGAGCGGATGGCCCTGGTGCTGGGCCCGATCCTGTCCGGCGTGGTGTTCGTGCTGCGCCCGGTGCTGTGGGCCATGAACGGCATCGGCAACCTGGTGCTGCGCATGTTCGGCGTGACTCCCAAGAACGAGGTGACCAGCGTGTTCACCCGTGACGAGGTGGCGGCGATGGTGAGCGAGTCCCACGACGGCGGCCTGCTGGAGGACAATGACGAGGCCCTGCTGCTGGGCGCGCTCACCTTCGAGCAGCGCAGCCTGGTGAACCTGGTGATCCCCCTGGACCGGGTCTCCACCCTGCCCGCCGGGGTCAGCGCCGCCCAGGCGGAGGAAGCCGCCATCGACGGCTTCTCCCGCTTCCCCATCAAGGCGGCCGACGGCACTCTCGAGGGCTACGTCCACATCAAGGACCTGCTGGAGTCGGCCGCCGAGGCCCGCAACCTGCCGATCCCCGCGGACCGCATCCGCGCACTGCCCCGCGTGGGTGCCGACCAGCCGCTGCGTGCGGCCCTGGCCAGCATGCAGGCCAGCGGTGCCCACCTCGGTGCCGCCACCGACCGCACCGGTCGCGTGATCGGCATCGTCACCCTCGAGGACATGCTGGAGGAACTGGTGGGACAGATCCGCGACGACTCCCGGGCCGCGGCATGAGCCCCGCGCCTGCCGGGCCCGGCTCTGCGGCGTCGGGCCCGGCGCAGAACCTCTGGGAAGCGGCAGTGGCCCGCAACCCCGAGCATGCCCGGGGCTACGCGGACCGGTGGCGACGCATCGAGGCCTCCGGCCAGGACATCCACGGTGAGGCACGGCTGATCGACGCCATGGCCGCCCGGGGCTCGCGGGTGCTGGACGCCGGCTGCGGCACCGGCCGACTGGGCGTCTACCTCGCCGGCGTCGGGCACCACGTGACCGGCGTGGACCTGGACCCCACCCTGATCGGGGTGGCCCGCCAGGACCATCCCGCCGCACGCTGGGAGACGGGGAACCTCGCCGAGCTGGACCTGCGGGACGAGCACGGGCAGCGCGAACTGTTCGACCTGGTGGTGTGCGCCGGGAACGTGCTCACCTTCCTCTCCGGCGCCGAGCGCGTCCCGGCCCTCACCCGGATCGCGCAGCACCTGGCGCCCGACGGGCGGTTCGTGGCCGG
Source organism: Brachybacterium muris (assembly GCF_016907455.1). Lineage (NCBI taxonomy): Bacteria > Bacillati > Actinomycetota > Actinomycetes > Micrococcales > Dermabacteraceae > Brachybacterium > Brachybacterium muris. The sequence continues at coordinate 3,532,336 of NZ_JAFBCB010000001.1, forward strand.
CTTCGGCCCGGGGCGCGGATACCCCGTCGGCCGCTTCGAGGTCGATGCCGCGAGCGCGGGCCTGCGTGTGCAGCAGCGCTTCGCCGGCTGGGACCTGCAGCCCCGCGGCGAGGGAGCCGAGGGTGACGACGAGTTCCTGGTGGCGGTGCTGACGCAGGCCTGATGCCGTGGGGTGACGCACCGGATGTGACGTACCACCGGGCGGAACGGCCTGCGGCCGCGGCGAAACCGGCGTTACGGTGAGGGCGAGCACGACGACGTGTCGCTGCGGGTCAGTTCCTTCGCCCGACGGAAAGGTCCGCGATGGCCCCTCCGCTGCCTGTTCCCCGGCCGCTGCCCCGAGCCGAGAGCCGGGAGATCACCTCACCCGCTGCCCCGGCCCCCACCGTCGCCCCCGATGGCAGTGACGCACCGGTCCAGGAGACCCACGGTGCCGTGCCCGTGTACTTCATCTCCGACTCCACCGGCATCAGCGCCGAGACCATGGGCAACGCCCTGCTCGCCCAGTTCCCCACCGTCCCGTTCGAACGCCGCCTGATCCCCTTCCTGCGCACCACCAGGGAGGCGGAGGAGGTGCGCGAGCAGCTGAACCAGGCGATGGACGGGCCCGTGGAGCCGATCGTGTTCCTCACCGTGGTGGACGAGGAGGTGCGGGAGGTGCTGCTGGGCACCCGCGCCCCCGTGATCGACTTCGTCTCCGGGCACCTGGCCCGCATCGAGGCGCAGCTGGGTCTCTCCAGCGACCACGCCCCCGCTCGCTTGCACGGCGTGGGCGACGTGCGCCGCTACAACCGGCGGATGCAGGCCGTCGAGTTCGCGATCGAGCACGACGACGGCCAGTCCGTGCGCGCCATCCAACGGGCCGACGTGATCCTCATCGCCCCCTCCCGCTGCGGGAAGACCCCCACCAGCATGTACCTGGCCCTCATGCACGGCGTGTTCGTGGCGAACTACCCGCTGGTGGACGAGGACCTCGAGAACGGCAACCTGCCCCAGACGATCGCCGACCTGTCCGATCGCTGCTTCGGGCTGCTCACCAGCCCGAAGCGCCTCTCCGAGGTGCGGGGGGAGCGCAGGCCCGATTCGCGGTACGCCTCGGTGGACCAGACCCACTGGGAGCTCTCCCGCGCCCGCCGCATCTACGACTACTACGGCATCCCTTTCGTGGACTCCTCGAGCAAGTCCGTCGAGGAGATGTCCACACTCATCCTGCAGTCCCTCACCGACCGCCCCGCCCCCTGACCCCCCGATCCTGCTGTAGGACGCAATGAAGCGCACCCATCGCGGCACCGCCGCCGGAAGGAGCATGACCATGACCTCCAGCATCCGTTGGTTCTCCGAACTCGGAATGGCCGACCTCGAGCAGGTGGGAGGCAAGAACTCCTCCCTCGGCGAGATGGTCTCCAACCTCGCCCGCCTCGGCGTGCACGTGCCCGACGGCTTCGCCACCACCGCCGACGCCTACCGGGAGTTCCTGGGTGCCACCGGCCTGGCCGAGCGGATCGACGGGATGCTCACCGGCCTGGACACCGACGACACCATGGCGCTGACCGACACCGGCAAGAAGATCCGCGACATGGTCGTCGCCCAGCCCTTCCCCGCCCAGCTCGAGGCCGACATCCGCGAGGCATACGAGAAGCTCGCCGCCGGCAGCGGCGCCGAGGCATCCTTCGCGGTGCGCTCCTCCGCCACCGCCGAGGACCTCCCCGACGCCTCCTTCGCCGGCCAGCAGGAGACCTTCCTGAACGTGCGCGGCATCGACGCCGTGCTCACCGCGATCCGCGAGGTGTTCGCCTCCCTCTACAACGACCGCGCCATCGCCTACCGCGTCCACCACGACTTCGACCACGCCTCCGTCGCACTCAGCGCCGGCGTGCAGAAGATGGTGCGCTCCGACATCGGCGCCAGCGGCGTCATGTTCACCGTGGACACCGAGTCCGGCTTCGACCAGGCAGTGTTCATCACCTCCGCCTACGGCCTGGGCGAGGGCGTGGTGCAGGGGGCCGTCAACCCCGACGAGTTCTACGTGTACAAGCCCGCCCTGCGCGCCGGGAAGGCCGCGATCCTCAAGCGGGCCGTGGGCGACAAGGCCACCAAGATGATCTACACCCAGGACACCGAGGTGGGCCGCACCACCGAGTTCGTCGAGGTGGATCCCGCCGAGCAGGCGAAGCTGTCCCTCACCGACGAGCAGGTGCTGGACCTGGCCCGCCAGGCCCTCATCATCGAGGAGCACTACGGCCGCCCCATGGACATCGAATGGGGCCTGGACGGCGTCGACGGGCAGATCTACGTGCTGCAGGCCCGCCCCGAGACCGTGCAGTCCCGCGCCGGCTCCACCGTGGAGAAGTACCACCTGTCCTCCCGCGGCACCGTGCGCGCCGAGGGCCGGGCGATCGGCGCCAAGATCGGCTCCGGCCCCGTCTCGGTGCTCACCTCACTGGACCAGATGCACGACTTCCAGCCCGGCTCGGTGCTGGTGGCCGACATGACCGACCCCGACTGGGAGCCGATCATGAAGCGCGCCTCCGCGATCGTCACCAACCGCGGCGGCCGCACCTGCCACGCGGCGATCATCGCCCGTGAGCTGGGGATCCCCGCCGTGGTGGGCACCGGCACCGCCACCCGTGAGCTCAAGGACGGTGAGGAGGTCACCGTCTCCGCCGCCGAGGGTGACACCGGATTCGTGTACGAGGGGCTGCTGGACTTCAACGTCTCCACCTCCCAGGTGGACTCGATGCCGGAGGTGCCCACCTCGATCATGATGAACGTGGGCAACCCCGACCAGGCCTTTGCCTTCTCCCGCCTGCCCAACGCCGGTGTGGGCCTGGCCCGCCTGGAGTTCATCGTGAACCGCCAGATCGGCATCCACCCCCGCGCCCTGCTGGAGCTGGACACCCTCCAGGCCGAGCACCCGGACGTGGCCGCCAAGGTGAAGGAGGCCATCGCCGCCTACGACAGCCCCCGCGACTTCTTCGTGCAGCGTGTCGCCGAGGGCGTGGCCACCATCGCCGCGGCCTTCGCCCCCAACCCCGTGATCGTGCGGATGAGCGACTTCAAGTCCAACGAGTACGCGAACCTGCTGGCCGGCGAGGTGTACGAGCCGCACGAGGAGAACCCGATGATCGGGTACCGCGGTGCCTCCCGCTACCTCTCCAAGGACTTCGCGGACTGCTTCGCGATGGAGTGCGAGGCCCTGCGCTACGTGCGTGAGGACATGGGCCTGGACAACGTGAAGATCATGATCCCCTTCGTGCGCACCCCCGCGGAGGGCAAGGGCGTCATCGACCTGCTGGCCCAGCACGGCCTGCGCCGCGGGGAGAACGACCTGCAGGTGGTGATGATGTGCGAGGTGCCCTCCAACGCCATCACCCCCGAGCTGTTCCTCGAGCACTTCGACGGGTTCTCCATCGGCTCCAACGACATGACCCAGCTGACCCTGGGCCTGGACCGCGACTCCGCCCTGGTGGCAGAGACCTTCGACGAGCGCGACCCGGCCGTGAAGTTCATGCTGTCGCGCGCCATCGAGGCATGCCGCGTGGCTGGCAAGTACGTGGGCATCTGCGGTCAGGGCCCCAGCGACCACCCGGACCTCGCCGAATGGCTCGTGGACCAGGGCATCGCCTCGATGTCCCTGAACCCCGACACGGTGGTGGACACCTGGCTGAGGATCGCCCGCCGCGGGTGAGGCCGGGGGTCAGGCCTCCGGGTCCACCACCGGGATCTGGCCGGTGTGGCTGTTCTTGCCCGGGATGCTCGTGACCGTGGTCAGCAGGAACACGGTGTTCTCCAGGGCCTCTACCGAGTGCCGGTCGTGGGTGAGGGCTTCGACGTTGCCCTCCTGGATCACCACCGTCTCCTGGCCGGTGACCTGCAGGACCCCGCGGATCACCTGGATGGACGCGGCCGGCGGTGAGTTGTGCTCGGCCAGCTGCACGCCCTTTTTCAGGGCGATGACCGTCTGCCGCAGGGGCCCGTCGTGCACGAGGATCTCGGCATGGCGGCCGTTCGGTGCCTTGAGGGCCTTGTCGATCGTGAGGCTGATGGTGTCGGACAGTGCGGCCATGATTCCTCCTGAGGTGGCGGTGTGCCTGCCCAGTATCCGCCAGGAACTCCGTTTCGTCAGGCGGTTCGACCGGCACATGGTCGGGCCCGGGGAGGAGTCGTGCAGGTTCCGGGCGGGTGCGGCGGAGGGCAGAGCCACGCAGCGCGCACAGCCCTACGGTGCGAGAAGGGGCTCGGCAACGAACGCGCGGGCCGGGAGCGACGGGGGAGTCATGCACACCAGGAGCAGCGGCAGGGACGTGCGCCGACGCGTCGAACAGTTGGTCGGCGCGGTGATCCTCGCGCTGTCGGCGACGGCGTGCAGCGAGCTGGGGGAGGTGGTGGATCCCGACTGGCGGGCGATCTTCGAGGAGAACTCGGGTATCGACCTGCCCGCCGACGCCGAGTTCACGATGATCGCCCGATCCGACGGCGGGTTCACGGCCGACTTCGTGAGCATCTATCGGATCCACGTACCCGATCCGGAGCCCGGCGGCCTGTTCGATCCCGAGACCTACACCCGCGCAGCCGACGGCGGTGATGGCGAGCACCTTGCACGACTGACCGAGGAAGCCGGGGAGACCGGGGACGACGTGAGCGACGTGCACCCGACCCATTGCAAGTGGGACCTGGAGAACGAGCAGTTCTACGAGCTGATCCTGTGCCGCACCGCCGAGGACGGCGAGTTCCTGGCCTTCGAGACCCACGTCTGAGCTCCCGCCGACATCACCGGGCCCGACGGGCGGATCAGTCCCCGGCGAGCAGACGGGCGGCAGTACTGCGGGCCAACTGCAGCATTTCCCGCTCGCTGATCCCCAGCTCCCGGGCCGCTGCGGCCACGTCCCGGAACTCCGGTTCGCGACGCATCACGGCCCCGGACTCGTCGCGAGCCACCTTCACCCCGATCGACTGCCCCTGCACCTGGACCTGCTCGAAGGAACGGGAGCGGATCCGACGGGTCACCGCATGCATGCGCACCCCGAGGGTGCCCGTGGCCTGCATCATCGTCGCCGACACGGCGTCGACGTCGACCTCACGAGCCAGGGCGTGCACCGTGATCGCGGGCCGTCCGCGCTTCATCACGATCGGGGTGAGCCACGCATCGAGTGCTCCCTGTTCCAGCAGTGCCTCCACGGTGCCGGGCCAGAGCCTCGGATCCAGGTCATCCACGTTGGCCTCGATTTGCACGGCGGTGGCGGGGGTGTCGTGAGCGTCCGGGTGGGCGGGGCCGGTCCGAGTGACCGGCTCGCCGATCACCACGCGGACCACGTTGGGCCTGCCCAGGGTGTCCTTGGTGCCGGCGCCCACGCCGATTGCGCGCACCGTCATCGCCGGCTGCGGACCAGGTGTAGAAGCGAGTCCCCGCACCAGCGCCACACCGGTGGGGGTGGCGAGCTCGCCGATGCCGGGAGCGACACCCGGCGGGACCTGCCTGCCGCCGTGGGCGTGGGGGCCGCCCTGGGCGTGGGCGGGAAGGTGCTCGTCATCGACGTGGTGGTGATCGCCGTGCGAATGATGATCGTCGTGGTCGTGGTCGTGGTCGTGGTCGTGGTCGTGGTCGTGCGAGTGCTGATGCCCGCGGGAGGGGAGGATCTCACCGGCCACCGTCGGCCACCCGATGACGAGCCGGGCCACGGCCGGGACCGGCACCGGGATGTCCCCGTGAGCAGCGCGGATGCGGCCCGAGCCCACCGCGATCACGCTGCCGGCGCCATCGGTGATGCCCAGCTGGCGCCACGCCTCGCAGGCCCCGATCACATCGGCCAGGGAGTCCAGCGCGCCCACCTCGTGGAAGTGGACCTGATCGGCCGGGACGCCGTGGGTGGCACCCTCGGCCTCGGCCAGCCGCCCGAACACGGCGAGCGCCAGGTCGACGGTGCGCCTGGGCACCGAAGCGTTCGCGCGCGAATGCTCCAGCAGCTCGCGGACCGAGGCCCAGGTGCGGTGCGGCGGGTCCTCCACCAGCACCTCCACGTCCACCTTGGTGGCCTGCTGACCTGCACGATCCACCCCCGCTGCAGTGAGGCGCACGGAACCTGGGATCAGCGTGTCGAGCACGCTCTGCACGGCGTCGAGATCCGCACCGGCATCCACCAGCGCCCCGAGCAGCATGTCCCCGGCCACCCCGGCGGTGGCGTCGATCCAGGCGATGACCGGGTCGGCGTCGGGTGCGGACGAGACCTCGGGCACGGGGGAGTGGTCGGCCGTAAAGGGCTTGGGAGAAGTCATGCCCGTGATGCTACGGGGCCGTCACCAGGGGCCCCTCAGCTCATGGAGTAACTCGTCCATTGTCATCCCGTCCGGCAGCTCTATGCGGGCGAGTTCGGCGGTCCTGGCCGAACCGTCCGCTTTCGGTGGGACCGGTGTGCTGCGCACCTCGGGGGAGTCCTGCGCTGAAGTTCTAGGACTCAAGGATCTTCTCCGCGGTGTCACGATCCGTTATCAACCCGTTGACGAATCTTGTGCGCGCGGCCCCTGCGATCGCCTTCGCCTTCTTGGCGCCGGCGGCCACCGCGACGACCTGGGGGGTCCTGCGAAGGTGGTGGGTCTCCAGGGTGACGCACAGGCGTGTCACCTCCGGGGCCACGATTCCGCCGTCCGCGTCGAACCAGATGCCCGCGATCTCGCCGACAGCACCTGCTGCATCGAGCCGAGCCCGGACCACCGGTGGGAACTCGTCGCGGATCTGGGTCTCGGGCGGATCCCAGGAGCCGACGGAGACCATGGCGAGATCCAAGTGTTCGAACAGTCCGCGCACGAAGGTCAGCTCGTCCATCCAGCGCTGCCTCTCCGCTGTGGTCCCCACGAACAGGGGCGCCTTGATCGTGTGGGCGGCGCCGTGGGCCTCCTCCAGGCGTGGTCGGAGGCGTTCAATGGGGGAGGTCGCGGTCTCCGAGGGGATCTCCCCGGTGATCTGGACCGCGGTGAACGCTGGTGGGTCCTGCAGTTGCGAGGCGACGGAGAGGATCGTGCGCCCCCAGGTGAAGCCGACGTTGTCACCGGGGTGGGTCAGTTCGCGGATCACCTGCGCGCCCATCGCCCCGAGCTGGTCCCGTACCTCAGCGATCTCGCCCTGCGAGTCGATCACGCGCACGAGATCCAGGCCGAGATGCTCTGCCAGCGGGACGGAGAACATCGGCAGGTCGGTGGTCGGCTCGAGGATCTCGATCCTGATGATCCCTTTCTCACGGCCACGTGCGAGGAGGCGGGCGATCTTGAAGCGGGAGATGCCGGTCTCCTTGGCCAGCTCCACCTTGGACGTGTCCTCGAGGTAGTAGCGGCGGGCGAGCTGGGCGATCAGTTGGTTCTCGGTGAGCTCGCCCGTGGTGGACGGAACGGGCGGGTCTGAGCCGTCGGAGGAAGAGGGAGGGGTCAACGGTGCTCCTGGAATGAGGACGTTATGGTTGACACCCTATGCCTCCGACCGTAGTCTGCTCATATGAGCAAGTGTAGCTGCTCAGATGAGCACTCCATCTGAGTGCGCAACTCTCAGTGAGGAGGGTGCTGTGCCGGCATCGACCACGTACGTCCTGGGGATCGACTTCGGGACGGAATCCGCGCGGGCGGTCCTGGTGCGCCTGACCGATGGAGCCGAGATCGCCACGGCGGTGCACCCCTATCAGCACGGGGTGATGGACGAGACCCTCGTGCACACCGGCGCCAAGCTCCCTCCGGACACCGCGTTGCAGGATCCGGACGACTACCTCGCCGCACTCCAGGCGGTCGTCCGGAGCGTGCTCAGCCGCTCCCGCATCGACCCGGAGCAGGTGATCGGCCTGGGCATCGACACCACCGCCTGCACCCTGGTGCTCACCGACGCGCACCTCGTCCCCCTGCCGCGTCTGACCCGGTGGCACAGTCAGCCGCTGGCCTATGCCCGCCTGTGGAAGCACCACGCTGCCCAGCAGTGCGCCGAGGAGCTCATCGCCGCCGCCGAGGCCGAGGGAGGCATGTTCCTGCCCCAGTACGGCGGGCGGCTCTCCTCCGAGTGGCTGCTCCCCAAGGCTCTGCAGACCCTCCGCGAAGCCCCCGAGGTGTATGCCGCGGCCGAGCGGATCCTCGAGCAGCAGGACTGGATCGTCTCCACCCTGGTCGGGCACGAGGTCCACTCCGCCTCGGTCGCCGGCTACAAGGGCACCTACCGGGCAGAGGGCGAGGGCTACCCCTCGGCAACCTTCCTCAACGGCGTCCATGATGGCTTCGCCTCGGTGCTGGACAAGGTCGGCCACGAGTTCCTGGCACCGGGAGACAGCGCGGGGACCCTCAGCGGGGAATGGGCCGAGAAGCTCGGCCTCTCGCCGCACACGTCCGTCGCCACCGGGAGCATCGACGCCCATGCCGCTGTGCTCGGCTCCGGTGTGGTGGACCCCGGCGTCATGGTCGCGGTGATGGGGACCAGCGTCTGCAACCTCATCGTCACCGACGACTACGCCGAGCCCGTCGGCATCCAGGGCGTGGTCCTCGACGGCATCCTGCCCGGCAAGTGGGGCTACGAGGCTGGGCAGGCCGGCTTCGGCGACACCTTCGGCTGGTTCGTGAGGCATATCGCCGGAGCCGATGTCGCCGACAACGCGGCGATCACGGGACGCTCCGTCTTCGAGGTGTTGGAGGAGCAGGCGGCCGCCCTGAACCCCGGCGGCAGCGGACTGCTGGTGCTGGACTGGCTCAGTGGCAACCGATCGATCCTGATCGACTCCAACCTCTCCGGTGCCGTGATCGGCCTGACCCTCGCCACCCGGTCCCACCACATCTACCGGGCACTGCTGGAAGCAGCCGCCTTCGGGCAGAGGATCATCGTCGAAGCCTTCGAGCAGGCAGGTGTGAGCGTGGACCGATTCGTGGTCTGCGGCGGCATCCCGCAGAAGAACCCCCTGCTGATGCAGATCCTCGCCGACGTCACCGGCCGGCGGATCGAGGTCTCGCCGTCCTCCAACAGCTCGGCGCTCGGAGCAGCGCTCCACGCGGCAATCGCCGCCGGTGCGAAGACCTGGAAGGAAGCGGCGGGCCTTGCCCCGTCGATCACCGTCGCCCACAACCCCGACCCCGAGCGCACCGCGGCGTACGAGTGCCTGTACGCCCTGTACCGGAAGCTCCACGACGACCTCGGTGTCGCCAACCCCCAGTACATGCACGAACTCCGCCGACTCCAGGCGCAGGCCCTGGGTCACTGACCCTTTACCCCGAGGAGAGCTTCGATGAGGAAGATTATCAACGACCCCGAGCAGTTCGTGGACGAGGTCATCGACGGGATCCTGCTGGCCCATCCCGAACGGCTGCGAGCCGCCCAGGGCGATCGCCGGGCCCTGGTGCGACGCGACGCCGGCACCGGGGGACGGGTCGGGATCGTCACGGGTGGTGGGTCCGGACACCTGCCGTTGTTCCTCGGCTACGTCGGGACCGGCCTGGCCTCCGGCGTGGCCGTGGGGAACGTGTTCTCCTCACCTTCCCCGGAGCAGGTGCACCGCGCGACCGTCGCCAGCGACGACGGGGCCGGCGTGCTGTACCTCTACGGAAACTACGGCGGGGACGTCTACACCTTCGACCTCGGCGCGGACCTCAGCGCAGCCGACGGCATCCGCACCACCACCGTGGTCGGGACGGACGATCTGCTGTCCGCCCCGGCGAACCGCGCCGAGACCCGGCGCGGCGTGGCCGGGCTGTTCTTCGCCTACAAGACTGCCGGGGCGGCCGCCGAGCGGGGGGATGACCTCGACACCGTCACCGAGATCGCCCGCCGCACCTGTGAGCGCACCCGCACGATGGGCGTGGGCCTGTCGCCGACGATCCTGCCCGCCGCCGGAGAGCCCACCTTCACCCTCGACGAGGGCGAGATGGAGATCGGCATCGGGATCCACGGCGAGCCCGGACAGCACCGCGGACCGCTGGAGACCGCCGACCAGATCACCGACAGGTTCCTCGCCGAACTGCTCACCGAGCTCCCCGTCACCACCGGCGACAGCGTCGCCGTGCTGGTCAACGGCCTGGGAGCGACACCGCTCGAGGAGCTGTACGTCATCTACCGGCGGATCCACCAGGTGCTCACCGAGCGTGGCGCGGAGATCGCCCACGTGTACATTGGCGAGTACGCCACCAGTCTGGAGATGGCCGGGGCCAGTGTGTCCCTGTGCCACCTGGACGATGAGCTCTCGGAGCTGCTGGCCGCCCCGGCCGACTCACCGTTCTTCGAGCAGGCCGCCGGGGCGCGAGGACCGCGTCCGGAGGTCGGCACCGAAGCAGCCGGCACCGAGCAGGCGGCGACGGATGAACCCGAGCGCGTCGTCCGCACCGTCCAGGACCCCGGCAACCTCCGCTCGATGCTGCTCGCGATCACCGAGAAGCTCCCCGACCACTCCGAGGAGCTGCGTGCGCTGGACGCCGCCCTCGGTGACGGTGACCTCGGGATCACGGTCGGATCCGGCGCCAAGGCCGTCCACCGGGAACTGAAGGAAATGCCGGAGGACGCCGCTGCTGAGGAACTGCTGCGCGCCGCCGGGACCGCCTTCGCCGCCGCCAACCCCTCCACCTTCGCCGCCCTCATCGGGGGAGCGGCGCTCGCGGCGGCCGAGGCCGCCGGTGACCGCGTGGACCGCGATCGACTCGAAGCGCTCCTGGAGGCGTTCACCGGTCGCATCGCCGAACGGGGCGGCGCCCAGAGAGGCGACAAGACCGTGCTTGACGTACTCCACGCCATCGGCGAGTCGCTGGCCCTCGAGGGCGATCCGGGCCATCCCGCCGACCGGGCCCGGATCGCAGTGGAGCAGACCATCGACGCCTTCGCGGCGAAGCCCTCCCGGCGCGGTCGCGCCGCCTGGGTGGGAGAGCGGTCGATCGGCCACCGAGACCCCGGACAGGTCGCCGTGTTGCGCTTCCTGGACGAGTTGTGCGCAGTACTCGATCGGGACGCATGAGCGCCCCGGCCACCACCCCCGATTCGAAGGAGAATCCCATGTCCCACACCACCGCATCCCGTCCCCCTCGCCGCACCGTCCTGTTCAGCGGACTGGGTATCCTCGCCGTCGGCGGGGCCCTCGCAGCCTGCGGCACCACGGAGTCCGGCACGCCCGCTGGAGAGGGCGCAGAAGGCGGCGCCGGTGACGGCGACGCCCAGGGCGCCATGGTCACCGTCCCGAAGCTGACCGGCATCGCCTGGTTCAACCGGATGGAGGAGGGCGTGAAAGAGTACGCCGAGGCCACCGGGGAGAACGCCTACTACCAGGGCTCCTCCGAGGCCGACGCCGCCGCCCAGGTCCGCGTCCTGGAGGACCTGATCGCCTCGAATGTCGCAGCACTGTGCGTGACCCCCTTCCAGCCCGACGCCGTCGAGCAGACCCTCAAGAAGGCGATGGACGCCGGGATCAAGGTCATCACCCACGAGGCCCCCGGGATCCAGAACGCCGACTTCGACATCGAGGCGTTCAAGAACGCCGACTACGGCATCAACCTCATGGACGAGCTGGCCAAGGCCATGGGGGAGAAGGGCGAGTACGCGCTGATGGTGGGCTCGCTGTCCTCCACCACCCACATGGAGTGGGTTGACGCCGCGAAGAAGCACCAGGAGGAGAACTACCCGGAGATGACGCAGGTCGGTGACATCGTCGAGACCAGCGACGACTCCCAGAAGGCCTACGAGGCGATGCAGGAACTGCTCTCGGCCCACCCGGACCTTGCCGGTGTCCAGGGATCAGCCTCCACCGACGTCGTCGGCGTGGGCCAGGCCGTCGAGGAGGCGGGCCTGCAGGACCGTATCGCGGTGGTCGGCACCTCCACCCCCGCCGACACCGCCGACCTGCTCGAGTCCGGTGCCATCGACGTCATCCAGTTCTGGGACCCGGGCTATGCCGCCTACGCCCAGAACGTGGTAGCGAAGCTACTGCTGGATGGGGAGACCGTAGAGGCCGGGGCCGATCTCGGCATCGAGGGCTACTCGAACATCAGCATCGAGGACAAGGTCATCTACGGCGACAAGGCGTGGATCAACGTCACCAAGGACAACGCGGGCGACTATGACTACTGAGCACCCCGACGTCCTCGACCCGGACGGCGAGGTCGTCGTCCGGGTCGAGAACGTCTCCAAGACATTCGGGACGGTGAAGGCCCTGGACGACGTCTCGCTCGTCGTCCGGCGCGGCACCGTCCACGCCCTGGTCGGCGAGAACGGCTCCGGCAAGTCGACTCTGACAAAGGTGATCGCCGGGGCCCACCCTCCGGACTCGGGCCAGGTGCACCTCGAGGGCGAGCTGATGGAGGACCTCACCCCCCGGGCCGCACTGGACCACGGGGTCCGGGTCATCTACCAGGACTTCGCCTTGTTCCCGCACATGACCGTGGCCGACAACATCGGCTTCGACGGTAGCAGCAGCCCCTGGGGTGCTGTTCCCGTCGCCGCCACCCGCGAGCGGGCGAGGAAGGCCCTGGAGTCCCTCGGCCTGTCCATCTCCCCCTCCACGGTGTTGGGGGACCTCTCCACCGCCGAGCGGCAGTTGGTGGCGATCGCGCGCGCGGTCTCGGCAGACGGGCGCATCATCCTGATGGACGAGCCCACCGCCGCTCTCACCCAGGACGAGATCGACAAGTTCTTGGTGACCGTGCGTCACCTTGCCCAGCAGGGCATGAGCTTCGTGTTCATCTCGCACAAGCTGCGCGAGGTGGTGGAGATCGCCGATGACGTGACCGTCATTCGCGACGGGGCCGTCGTCGCCACAGGGCCCGCCGCCGAGTACGACCAGCAGCGCATCTCCGAGTTCATGACCGGAGGCGCCGTGACCAACGTGCGCCGTGAGACCGCATGGGAGCAGACCGAGGAGCCGGTGCTCAGCCTGCGCGGACTGAGCCTGGGCTCGGTGTTCCGCGATGTCGACCTGGACCTCCACGCAGGACGGGTGCTCGGCCTGTCCGGGCTCGTGGGCTGCGGGAAGATCGCGATCGGTCTGGCGCTGGCGGGTCTGGTCGAGCGCGACCGCGGCGACATCCGCTTCGACGGCCAGCGACTGCGGGACCCCCGCACGCGCCCCGAGATCCAGTACGTGCCCGATGACCGCCTCACCGAGGGACTGTTCCTTGAATGGTCCATCGCCGACAACATGGTCGTCAACGCACTGCCACTGGCCCAGGGGAAGGGCGGTCTGCTGTCGAATTCCCGCATCGGATCCCTGGCCGACACCTGGCGCGAACGGCTGCGGATCAAGGCCCCGGACGTCGCAGCACCTGCGGCGACCCTGTCCGGGGGCAACCAGCAGCGGGTTCTGCTGGCCCGCGCCCTCGCCTCCGACCCGCGAGTGGTAGTGCTGAACAACCCGACCGTCGGCGTCGACGTAGGCTCACGAGCCGACATCCACGACCTGGTGCGGCACATCGCCGACGACGGCACCGCCGTGCTGGTCGTCTCTGACGAACCGGCCGAGCTCATGAGTGTCTGCGACGACGTCGCCTTCGTCGTCGAGGGACGCGTCGTGGAGATCCGCCCGGCCGACGAGCTCAGCGAGGAGCAGATCATCGACATCAACGGACAGGGGAGAGCGGCATGAGTACAGCAACAGCAAGCGTAGCCCTGCAGAGCCGACCGTTGCCGTCACGTCTCGCCGACCTCTTCCGCGGTCGACGCGAACTGCTGCTGGCGATCGTGGTTCTGCTCGCCTGCCTGGTGCTGGCGATCGCCAACCCGACGTTTCTTTCGGCAGCGCACCTGTTCGGCCTGGGGCGCTCCTCCGCGGTCATCGGCATCATGGCCCTCGGCGTGCTCCTGGTGCTGCTCACCGGAGGCATCGACGTCTCGGTCTCAGCGATCGCCGTCAGCGCCATGTACCTGACGGTCGTGACGCTCAGGGCCCTCGACTTCCAGGGGACGTTCCTGGTGGCCGTCGGCTTGTCGGTGATGATCGGGGCGCTGCTCGGGCTGGTCAACGGGGTGCTGGTGGCCTGGCTGAAGCTTCCCTCGATGATTGTCACCATCGGCACCCTGACCCTGTACCGCGGTGCCCTGCTGGCATTCGTCGGCACCGAGCGGATCCGGCAGTTGCCGTCCCAGATCGGGGACTTCTCGACCTCGAGCGTCTTCACGACGCAGTCGGCAGGCCGCACGGTGTCCCTGCACACCGCCGTCCTGGTCCTGGTGGCCCTCGCGATCATCCTGGCGCTGATCCTGAGGCGGGTGTGGTGGGGACGGTTCGTCTACGCCATCGGCGACGACGAGGAGGCCGCGTCCCGGATGGGTGTCCCCGTGCACACCATCCGCACCGGCGCCTTCGTCGCCTCCGGGGCGCTGGCCGGCCTGGCCGGGATCCTCTACGCGGGCATGAACCGGGCAGCGGATCCGTCCACGTTTAGCGGAGTCGAGCTCACGGTGCTGGCCGCCGTGGTGCTCGGGGGCGCCGCGGTGGCAGGGGGCCGGGGCTCCGTCCTCGGCACCATGCTTGGCGTCGTGCTGATCACCGTGGTGGGCTCCAGCCTGGTGCTGATCGGCATCCCCGCTGCGTGGCAGAGCCTGTTCATCGGCCTGTTCGTCCTGCTGGGGGTGTGCGCACCCGCGATCCGTGAAAGGCGCGTCGAGCGTCGTCGAGGAATGGTGGTGTCGGAATGAACGAGGCGCGACTCGGGCCCCGGGCCCAGGTGATCCTGATGGTCGCCCTGGTGGTGGTGCTGGCCGTCAGCCTGAGCCTGATGGCGCCGGACACCTTCCCCACCCTCCGCAATGCCCAGTCGATGATGGGACAGATCGCCCCTTTGGGGATCCTGGCCCTGTGCATCGGCCTGACCTTCCTGATCGGTGGCATCGACCTGTCGGTGGTCGCCGTCGCCAACACCGCCGCCATCACCGCCGCCCTGGTGGGAACCGCCCTGGAGCCCTCCCTCGGAGGAGCCGGTGCCTCGGCGGTCGGCGTCCTGGCCGCACTCGTGATCGGTCTGATCGCCGGATCGCTCAACGGGTACCTGGTTTCCACACTGCGGGTACACCCGATCCCGATCACGCTCGGTACCATGAGCGTGTACATGGGGATCAGTACCGGCCTCACCCAGGGAGCGACCGTGTACGGCACCGGTGACCTCGGCGCCCTGTCCGTGATGGCGGTCGCGATGATGCCGCTGTCGTTCGTGATCTTCCTGCTGCTGGTGGTAGTGTTCGCGGTGATCACGATGAAGACCCGCCTGGGCTTCCAGATGTACTCGGTGGGGGAGTCGGCCAAGGTGGCGCGGTTCGCCAGGCTGCCCGTGGACCGGATTACGATGCTGGTCTACTGTTGCTCGGGCACCCTCGCCGCCGTGGCCGGCCTGCTGATGTTCTCCTCCACCAACGCCGCCAACGTGTCCTTCGCCGGCTCGTACCTGATGCAGGCCATCCTCATCGCGGTCGTCGCCGGAATCGACCCGTACGGCGGCGCCGGACGGATGTGGATGATCATCATCGGCGCCCTGGCCATGCAGGAGCTCCAAACCGGCATCAACCTGGCGCTCGGCACCTGGTCCGGCTCCTCCTTCGCCGCGAACTTCGTGTGGGGGGTGCTGCTGATCGCCGTGCTGGGCCTGTCCAAGTGGATGTCCACCCGCAAACGCCGGGTGCGCAAAGAGACGGTCGAGGCAGAGCTCGCTCCTGCCTAGCCGAAGCGACGGCCGGCCGTTCCCCGTCCACGGGCAGCGTCGGCCGTCGACCATCCCCGTGCCCAGGCCCGGGACCCGCCATGGCAACCCGTCGCCCGTGCTTGTGGCCGCCCGATCCCCGTCGCACACTGGTGGAATGAGCCAGACGTCGACGCCGCCGCAGATGCCCTCCATCCAGCCCATCCCCGAGGGCCTCGCCGAGCGCGCCGCGCTGCTGGGCGGCCCCGAGGGCGTGCTCACCGAGCAGCAGATCCGCGAGTTCGTTGCCCAGCAGCTAGCCGGCCAGGACCTCGACGGCAAGAGCGTGTGCCTGATCATCCCCGACGGCACCCGCTCCGTGCCCCTGCCGCGGGTGCTGAAGCCGATCCACGCTGCGCTCGCCGGCCGCGCCGCCTCCGTGACCGTGCTGATCGCCCTGGGCACCCACGCCGCGATGTCCGAGCCCGCGCTGGAGAAGCTGATGGGCGCCGAGGGCCAGGGTCTGGCCGCCGCGTACCCCGGCTGGGAGGTCGTCAACCACGCCTGGGACGATCCGGACCAGATCGCCGACCTCGGTGAGATCCCCGCTGAGCGCATCAGCGAGCTCACCGGCGGCCTGCTCGCCGACACCCCCATGCGCGTGCAGATCAACAGGCTGTGCGTCGAGTCCGACGTGAACCTGATCGTGGGCCCCGTGTTCCCCCACGAGGTGGTGGGCTTCTCCGGCGGCAACAAGTACTTCTTCCCCGGCTGCTCCGTGCACGACGTCATCGACATCTCCCACTGGGTGGGCGCCCTGATCACCGCCAGCCGTATCATCGGCACCCTCGGCATCACCCCCGTGCGGCAGCTGATCGACGCCGCCAGCGAACTGGTGGACACCGCCAAGTACTGCTTCACCATGGACGTGGTCTCCGGCGGGCAGCAGCTGAACGCCATCGCCTTCGGCGACCCCCAGGCGGCGTGGGCCGCGATCGCCAAGATCTCCGCGCTCACCCACATCACCTACGTCGATAAGCCCTTCCAGCGCATCGTCGCCCTGGTGCCGGAGATGTACGACGATATCTGGACCGGCGCCAAGGGCTTCTACAAGTCCGAGCCGGTGTGCGCCGACGGCGGCGAGGTGATCATCTACGCCCCCCACATCACCGAGGTGGCCGCGATGCATCCCGGCCTGCGCGACATCGGCTACCACAACATCGAGTACTTCACGAAGCAGTGGGACCGGTTCAAGGACCACCCCTGGGGCGAGCTCGCCCACTCCACCCACGTCACGGGCCTGGGCACCTACGACCCCGAGACCGGTGTCGAGGAGCAGCGGGTGCGCCGCTCCTTCGCCACCTCCATCCCGAAGGACGTGTGCGAGGCGTACAACGTCACCTACGTGGACCCGGAGAGCCTGGACATCGACGCCCTGCGCGAGGACCCCGACACCCTGGTGATCGACCACGCGGGCGAGGTGCTGTTCCGTCTGGCATCGGAGCGCGACGGGGTCTGAGGTCGGCGGGGCAGGTCAGCGCGGGCAGCGCGGATCAGGTTGCTGTCGGATCCAGCAGTGGGTTGTCCCGGTCCAGCTCCGCACCGGGACGGCGGGGGAAGCCACGCTTCCCGTCGTAGACGGCCTTGAGGATCTGCAGTGCCGGCGAAGCCTCGGCAGGGGAGATCCAGAACGGCTGCCCGCTGCCGTGCCCGGCGTAGAAGTCGGCGATCAGAGCGGCGTGGGAGGCCCCCCAGTAGGAGCGGGCCGACGGCGGGGCGGCCCGCTCGGTCACCACGCGCTGCTCCCCGCCGGCAGGCAGCACCGTGAGCTCCTGTGCGATGCGCAGCGTGCCGTGTTCGCACTGGATGTCGATCTGCACCGGCAGGTTCGTCGGCGCCCCGTTGGTGGCCAGCAGCACGCTGCGGATCCCCGAGGGGTGGGTAAGGGTGACGGTGGCGGTGTCCTCCACCTCGATCACCTCGCCCAGGGAGTCGGTGGAGGCGGTGCCGGTGACTGCCGTGACCCCGCCCAGCAGCCACTGCAGCAGGTCCAGGGTGTGGATCGCCTGGTTGATCAGCAGCCCACCGCCGCTGCCCGCCCAGGTGCCGCGCCACGGCCTGGCCAGGTAGTACTCGGGGGTGCGGTGCCAGGCCACCGTCGCGACGGCACCAGTGGGTGCGCCCAGCTCCCCGTGCTCCAGCACCCGGTGCGCCTCCTGCACGGTGGCGTTGTACCGGTTCTGGAAGCACACCCCGATCCGCGGGGCACCGGACGCGGCGGCGGCCTCGACCATCCGCCGGGCATCGTCGAGGGTGGAGGCCAGCGGCTTCTCGGTGAGCACCTCGACCCCTGCGGCGAGCGCCTCGACGGCCAGATCGGCGTGCTGGTCGTGCGGTGTGCACAGATGCACCACGTCAGGGGAGTACCGCTCGAGGGTCTCGGTGAGGGAGGCGGTGCCTGGCACTCCTGCCTCCGCCGCGGTGCGCTCACGCCGCTCGGCATCCACATCGCACACGGCTACCAGCTCCACGCCCGGCAGCTGAGCGATCGCATCGAGATGGAGCACGGAGATGTCCCCGCAGCCGATCACGGCCGTCCGGATGGTCCGCATCGGGTCTCCTCGCAGAGCGGGTCGGGAGCTGTCGGGCGTCTGCCCGCAGCAGGGTTCCAGGCTACCGATCGGTGCGAGGTTCCGCCGGGCCCCGACCAGAAGCAGGCCGCGGTGAATATTCGCCTCGCTGGGGTCCGCTGATCGAGGGTTCGGGTGCCACGTCGCTGCCGTAGCGGTGGCGTCGTTCGGGACCACCAGTGGTGTCGTTGGGGCCGCTCTGTCTACGCTCCTTCCGCCGTGTGTATAGGGCACGCGGCGGAAGGAGCAATCTGGAATGGTACGGAAGATCAGGGCGAAGCTGGTGCTCCAGCTGCGCGCAGAAGGTCTGTCGGGGCGAGCGATTTCGTCCTCGCAGGGCATGTCCCGCAAGTCCGTGAGGGCGGTGTTCGAGGCCGCTGACGCTGCAGGGATCGGGTGGGGCGATATCGCGGACGTCGCCGATGAGCAGGTGTATGCCCGGTTGTTCCCGGGCCGGGGCGAGCACGAGAGCGTGTTCGCACAGCCGGACTGGGAACAGGTCCATCGAGAGATGGCCAGGGTCGGCGTGACGCTGAAGCTGTTGCACGGCGAGTACTTCGACGCGACCACGGCGGCTGGGGATCCGGCGATGGGGTATGACCGGTTTTGCCGCACCTACCAGCACCACGTCATGGTCACCGGTGCCGCTTCGAGAGTCGGTCACAAGGCCGGCCAGAGCGTGGAGGTCGACTGGTCCGGCCCCACGATGGAGCTGGCCGATCCGGTCACCGGCGAGGTCTCGAAGGTGTTCTTGTTCGTTGCCTGCCTGCCTTTTTCTCGTTACGCGTTCTGCTTCCCGGCGCTGGATATGCGCCAGGAGTCCTGGCTGCGAGCGCACGTAGCGATGTTCGAGGCGCTGGGCGGGACGGTCCCGAGGATCGTTCCGGACAACCTCAAGACCGGTGTGGTGAAGCACCCCCGCGAGGGCGAGATCGTCCTGAACGATGCGTATCGCGAGATGGCAGCGCATTACTCGGCGGCGGTGCTCCCGGGGAGGGTGCGGAAACCGAAAGACAAGGCGAGCGTGGAGAACACCGTCGCGCACGTCGCGACCTGGGTCATCGCCGGGCTGCGGGATCAGCGATTCACGTCCCTGCCCGAACTTGCAGCCGCCATCGGGCAGCGGATGGAGGCCTATAACGCGGAGCCGTTCCAGAAGCGGCCCGGATCCCGCGCCAGCGTGTTCGACGCGGAGGAGCGGCCGCTGCTGACGCCGCTGCCGGCGGTGCCCTACGAGATCTCGACATGGCACTACGGACGACGAGTGGGCAGGAACGGGCACGTCACGTTCGCGCGGAACTTCTACTCCGCGCCGTTCGCGCACATCGGCGCGAAGGTCGATCTGCGCATCACGGCCCGGACGCT
Source organism: Brachybacterium muris (assembly GCF_016907455.1). NCBI lineage: Bacteria > Bacillati > Actinomycetota > Actinomycetes > Micrococcales > Dermabacteraceae > Brachybacterium > Brachybacterium muris. The sequence goes on from NZ_JAFBCB010000001.1 coordinate 3,551,925, forward strand.
GGAGATCTATCAGGGCAGCCAGCGACTGACCAGTCACCTGCTGCTCCCGGAGACCGCGAGCAATGAGTACCGCACCAACGACGCGGACCTACCTGCGGGCGAGCGTTTCCAGGCCTGGGACGCGCAGAGGGTGCGGGCGTGGGCAGATCGGGTCGGGCCGGCCACGGTGATCGTGATCCAGCGGATCTTCGAGTCCGTGCCGATCGTGGAACAGGGCCTGGATCCCGCGTTGGCGGTGCTACGGCTCTCTCGCCGCTTCTCCGTAGATCGGGTCGAGGCGGCCTGCGCACTCGCGCTGACGGGACGGGTCCGTTCACCGCGCTATGCGCATCTGCACCCGATCTTGGCCACCGGGCAGGACAAGGTCGCCGCCCTGCGTCCACCCCGCGAGGAACCCGCGGAAGACGGCGGATACGTCCGTGGCGCCGACTACTACGCCGGAGGTGTCCGGTGAGCGTGATCGATAACGACACGAAGCGGAAGCTGCGCGAGATGGGCGCGACCGCGCTGCTGGACGCGATCGATGCCCAGGATGAGGCTCACGTGCTGGGGATGTCGTTCCAGGAACGGCTCCAGCTGATCGTGGACGAGGCGCATTCCATCTTCAATCATGGAAAGGTCGAGGGTCTGATCCGCCGGGCGGGGCTGCGTTATCCCGGAGCGGACCTGCGGCGGCTGGATCTGGTCGAGGAACGGGGACTGAACCGGAACGTGATCGCGCAACTGGCAACCTGCTCCTTCATCCAGCGGCAACAGAACGTGGTCTTCCAGGGCTTCACCGGCTCAGGGAAGTCCTACCTCGGCTGCGCGCTGGCGAAGCAGGCCTGCCAGCACCGGCTCCGAGCCCACTACATCCGAATGCCCGACCTCGAAGAGGCCTGGGCCCTGGCAAAGGACAAGCCGCAGGGCCAGACGAAGTTCCTGCGGAAGTACTCCACGTTCTCGCTGCTGGTGATCGACGAGTGGCTGCTGGACCATCCTGACGAGGGAATGCGTTCGATGCTGCTGGAACTGCTCGAGCGCCGCTATGACACCGGCTCGACCGTGTTCTGCACCCAGTACCCGAAGAAGGACTGGCACGCCCGGCTCGGTGGAGCAGTCCACGCCGATGCGATCATGGACCGCATCGTGCACAACACAATCTGGATCGACACCGGCGACAGGAACATGCGAGAACACACCGCACTGCCCCAGTGACCCGATGCCGGCGGGAGCCAGTGGTCCCCACCGCGGCGGCTACTGGCCCCCGTCGGCACGATCGGCGGTCCCCAAGAGCAAGATTCGGTGGCTCCCACGACTACGAATACTCACGCGGCAACCGGTGGCCGCCGCAGGGCTCGCCGTGGCCCACCTGAGTAGGCTGAACGACGCCCGCCCGTGCGGGAACCGAGCGAAGGAGGCCCATGACCGCGTCGATGACCGTCGCCGAGCTGACCGGCGAGGACCTGGCCGCCGCCGACCTCGTCGCCGACCTGGTGCACGACAGTGCACCGCTGGGGGTCGCCTACTCCGGCGGCGTCGACTCCGCGACCCTGCTGGCGCTGGCCGTGCGCGCCCTGGGCCCCGAGAACGTGGTCGCTCTGCTGGGCATCTCGCCGTCGCTGGCCGCCGCTGAACGGCGCACCGCCCACGAGACCGCCGCCGTCATCGGCGCTCGGGTGGTCGAGATCGAGACCCACGAGGGGGAGAGGGCCGGCTACATCGCCAACGACGTGGATCGCTGCTACTTCTGCAAGGACGAGCTGTTCTCCCGCATCGACGACGCCCTGGTCGCCGAGCTGGGCCTGAGCGCCGTTGCCTACGGGGAGAACGCCGACGACGCGAAGCGGCCCGACCGCCCCGGCGCCCGCGCCGCCACCGAGCACCGCGTGCTGCGCCCCCTGGCCGAGGCCGGACTGGACAAGGCCCGCGTGCGGTCCGTGGCCCGCGCCCTCGCCCTGCCGGTCGCCGACAAGCCCGCCGCCCCCTGCCTGGCCTCCCGCATCCCCCACGGGCAGCAGGTCACCCCCGAGAAGCTGCGCCAGGTCGAGACCGTCGAGGAGGCGCTGCGCGAGCTCGGCTTCGCCGACTCCCGGGTGCGCCACCACGGGGACGTGGCCCGCATCGAACTGCCCGCCGACGACCTGGCCCGCTCCGTGGAGCCCGAGGTGCGCACCGCGATCCACCGAGCTGCCACCGGTGCAGGGTTCCGCTTCGCGGCCGTTGACCTCAAGGGCATGCAGTCCGGTGCGTTCACCCTCACCCTCCTGGACCAGCGGGGAGTGCCCCGTGCCTGAACGCGCCGACGGCCGGACCGACGGGGTGCTCGACGGGGTGGCCGAACTGGACCTGGGCCGAGCCGCCCGCCGGGGTGCCCCCGAGGCCGTGCTGTGCGATGCCAAGAGCGTTCAGCAGGTCGCCGCGATCGCCGGGGAATACGCGCGGATCGCCCGTGAGCAGCCGGATGTGGCCGCTGACCTGGGCCCGGTGCTGTTCACCCGCGCCGATCAGGCCCGCGCCGAGGTGGTGCTGGAGGCACTGCCGGAGGCGCGCTGGGAGGCAGAGGCCCAGATGGTGATGTGGCCCGCCGGGCCCCCGGAGCCGACCGGCGGGCTGGTGATCGTGGCCTGCGCCGGCACCAGCGACCTGCCCGTGGCCCGCGAGGCCCAGCTCACCGCTCAGTACCTGGGCCGCCCCACCCGCTTGATCGCCGACATCGGCATCGCGGGCCTGCACCGGCTGCAGGCCCGCCTGCCAGAGCTGCGCGAAGCCGCCTGCGTGGTGGTCGCCGCCGGGATGGACGGCGCGTTGCCCACCGTCGTCGCCGGTCAGATCAGCGCCCCCGTGGTGGCCCTGCCCACCTCCGTGGGCTATGGCGTGGCTGCCGGCGGGGTGACCGCGGCGCTGACCATGCTCTCGGCCTGCGCGCCCGGGATCGGCGTGGTCAACATCGACAACGGCTACGGCGCCGGCCACCTCGCCGCCCAGATCGCCCGCTGGGCGCCGGCCCCCCGAGAATCCGGCGAGCCCGGTTCGGACACCTCCCACGTGCCGGTCCGCGACGCTCCCTGCGGGTGAGTGGACGCTGGTGGCTGCCCTCGAGCTCGAGAACAGCCACCACGGTCCACTCACCGCTGGGCACCGCGGGCCAGGCAGCGCTGAGTACAGTTCTGCGGTGACCGACTCCCCTTCCGCGCCGCAGGGTGCACCCGAGCAGCCGTCCACCCCGGCGCCCCCGCCCACCCCGCTGCCCCCGCTCGCGCCTCCCGTGCCTCCCGTGCCACAGGCCGCTTCCGACGCACCCGGCGCCTCGGGAACCGGCCGTGGCGGTTCCACCGCGATCACCTGGCTGCTGCTGGCCGGCGCGATCGTGGTGGAGATGGCCGCGACCCTCTCCCTGAAGGGCGCACTCACCCACCCGTGGCTGTACGTCGTGGTGGTGGCCGGTTATGCGGGGGCCTTCGGGCTGCTGGCCCTGGTGCTGCGTCGGGGCATGGGGCTCGCGGTCGCCTACGGCATCTGGGGCGCGCTCGGGGTGGTGGCCGCGGCGGTGCTGTCCTGGCTGATCTTCGATGAGCGGCTGAACGTGGTGATGGGCGCCGGTATCGCCCTGGTGGTCGCCGGGGTGCTCGCGATCGAGTTCGGTGCCCAGCAGGCCCGGCGAGCTGCTGCTGCGAGCACCGCTACCACCGCCGCTGCATCCCCCGCACCGGCGAGCGCCGGGCCACGGGAGGGGGCGCGATGAGCTGGGCGTTCATGATCGCAGCGGTGCTCAGCGAGGTCACCGCCACGCTCACCCTGAAGTCCGCCGCCACGGGCCGACCGCGCCTGTACCTCGGGGTGCCCCTCGGCTACGTGCTGGCCTTCGCCTTCCTCACCGGTGCGCTGCGTGAATATTCGCCTCGCTGGGGTCCGCTGATCGAGGGTTCGGGTGCCACGTCGCTGCCGTAGCGGTGGCGTCGTTCGGGACCACCAGTGGTGTCGTTGGGGCCGCTCTGTCTACGCTCCTTCCGCCGTGTGTATAGGGCACGCGGCGGAAGGAGCAATCTGGAATGGTACGGAAGATCAGGGCGAAGCTGGTGCTCCAGCTGCGCGCAGAAGGTCTGTCGGGGCGAGCGATTTCGTCCTCGCAGGGCATGTCCCGCAAGTCCGTGAGGGCGGTGTTCGAGGCCGCTGACGCTGCAGGGATCGGGTGGGGCGATATCGCGGACGTCGCCGATGAGCAGGTGTATGCCCGGTTGTTCCCGGGCCGGGGCGAGCACGAGAGCGTGTTCGCACAGCCGGACTGGGAACAGGTCCATCGAGAGATGGCCAGGGTCGGCGTGACGCTGAAGCTGTTGCACGGCGAGTACTTCGACGCGACCACGGCGGCTGGGGATCCGGCGATGGGGTATGACCGGTTTTGCCGCACCTACCAGCACCACGTCATGGTCACCGGTGCCGCTTCGAGAGTCGGTCACAAGGCCGGCCAGAGCGTGGAGGTCGACTGGTCCGGCCCCACGATGGAGCTGGCCGATCCGGTCACCGGCGAGGTCTCGAAGGTGTTCTTGTTCGTTGCCTGCCTGCCTTTTTCTCGTTACGCGTTCTGCTTCCCGGCGCTGGATATGCGCCAGGAGTCCTGGCTGCGAGCGCACGTAGCGATGTTCGAGGCGCTGGGCGGGACGGTCCCGAGGATCGTTCCGGACAACCTCAAGACCGGTGTGGTGAAGCACCCCCGCGAGGGCGAGATCGTCCTGAACGATGCGTATCGCGAGATGGCAGCGCATTACTCGGCGGCGGTGCTCCCGGGGAGGGTGCGGAAACCGAAAGACAAGGCGAGCGTGGAGAACACCGTCGCGCACGTCGCGACCTGGGTCATCGCCGGGCTGCGGGATCAGCGATTCACGTCCCTGCCCGAACTTGCAGCCGCCATCGGGCAGCGGATGGAGGCCTATAACGCGGAGCCGTTCCAGAAGCGGCCCGGATCCCGCGCCAGCGTGTTCGACGCGGAGGAGCGGCCGCTGCTGACGCCGCTGCCGGCGGTGCCCTACGAGATCTCGACATGGCACTACGGACGACGAGTGGGCAGGAACGGGCACGTCACGTTCGCGCGGAACTTCTACTCCGCGCCGTTCGCGCACATCGGCGCGAAGGTCGATCTGCGCATCACGGCCCGGACGCTGGAGATCTATCAGGGCAGCCAGCGACTGACCAGTCACCTGCTGCTCCCGGAGACCGCGAGCAATGAGTACCGCACCAACGACGCGGACCTACCTGCGGGCGAGCGTTTCCAGGCCTGGGACGCGCAGAGGGTGCGGGCGTGGGCAGATCGGGTCGGGCCGGCCACGGTGATCGTGATCCAGCGGATCTTCGAGTCCGTGCCGATCGTGGAACAGGGCCTGGATCCCGCGTTGGCGGTGCTACGGCTCTCTCGCCGCTTCTCCGTAGATCGGGTCGAGGCGGCCTGCGCACTCGCGCTGACGGGACGGGTCCGTTCACCGCGCTATGCGCATCTGCACCCGATCTTGGCCACCGGGCAGGACAAGGTCGCCGCCCTGCGTCCACCCCGCGAGGAACCCGCGGAAGACGGCGGATACGTCCGTGGCGCCGACTACTACGCCGGAGGTGTCCGGTGAGCGTGATCGATAACGACACGAAGCGGAAGCTGCGCGAGATGGGCGCGACCGCGCTGCTGGACGCGATCGATGCCCAGGATGAGGCTCACGTGCTGGGGATGTCGTTCCAGGAACGGCTCCAGCTGATCGTGGACGAGGCGCATTCCATCTTCAATCATGGAAAGGTCGAGGGTCTGATCCGCCGGGCGGGGCTGCGTTATCCCGGAGCGGACCTGCGGCGGCTGGATCTGGTCGAGGAACGGGGACTGAACCGGAACGTGATCGCGCAACTGGCAACCTGCTCCTTCATCCAGCGGCAACAGAACGTGGTCTTCCAGGGCTTCACCGGCTCAGGGAAGTCCTACCTCGGCTGCGCGCTGGCGAAGCAGGCCTGCCAGCACCGGCTCCGAGCCCACTACATCCGAATGCCCGACCTCGAAGAGGCCTGGGCCCTGGCAAAGGACAAGCCGCAGGGCCAGACGAAGTTCCTGCGGAAGTACTCCACGTTCTCGCTGCTGGTGATCGACGAGTGGCTGCTGGACCATCCTGACGAGGGAATGCGTTCGATGCTGCTGGAACTGCTCGAGCGCCGCTATGACACCGGCTCGACCGTGTTCTGCACCCAGTACCCGAAGAAGGACTGGCACGCCCGGCTCGGTGGAGCAGTCCACGCCGATGCGATCATGGACCGCATCGTGCACAACACAATCTGGATCGACACCGGCGACAGGAACATGCGAGAACACACCGCACTGCCCCAGTGACCCGATGCCGGCGGGAGCCAGTGGTCCCCACCGCGGCGGCTACTGGCCCCCGTCGGCACGATCGGCGGTCCCCAAGAGCAAGATTCGGTGGCTCCCACGACTACGAATACTCACTGCGCGCCGGGATGCCGCTGGGGGTGGCCTACGGGGTGTGGACCGCCGCCGGGGTGGCGCTCACCGCGATCTTCTCCCGCGTGATCCACAAGGAGCCGATGACCCCGCTGATGATCGCCGGGATCGTGATGATCGGGGCCGGGGTGCTGCTGATCGAGCTCGGTGCGGGGCACTGAGGCCGGCGATCAGCTCGGCTCGGGCAGCGGAGCGTGCCAACGGGAGAAGTGCTCGGCGATGGTGGTGACTCCTGCATCCCCGGTGGCGACTGCGATCACCAGGTGAGTATTCGTAGTCGTGGGAGCCACCGAATCTTGCTCTTGGGGACCGCCGATCGTGCCGACGGGGGCCAGTAGCCGCCGCGGTGGGGACCACTGGCTCCCGCCGGCATCGGGTCACTGGGGCAGTGCGGTGTGTTCTCGCATGTTCCTGTCGCCGGTGTCGATCCAGATTGTGTTGTGCACGATGCGGTCCATGATCGCATCGGCGTGGACTGCTCCACCGAGCCGGGCGTGCCAGTCCTTCTTCGGGTACTGGGTGCAGAACACGGTCGAGCCGGTGTCATAGCGGCGCTCGAGCAGTTCCAGCAGCATCGAACGCATTCCCTCGTCAGGATGGTCCAGCAGCCACTCGTCGATCACCAGCAGCGAGAACGTGGAGTACTTCCGCAGGAACTTCGTCTGGCCCTGCGGCTTGTCCTTTGCCAGGGCCCAGGCCTCTTCGAGGTCGGGCATTCGGATGTAGTGGGCTCGGAGCCGGTGCTGGCAGGCCTGCTTCGCCAGCGCGCAGCCGAGGTAGGACTTCCCTGAGCCGGTGAAGCCCTGGAAGACCACGTTCTGTTGCCGCTGGATGAAGGAGCAGGTTGCCAGTTGCGCGATCACGTTCCGGTTCAGTCCCCGTTCCTCGACCAGATCCAGCCGCCGCAGGTCCGCTCCGGGATAACGCAGCCCCGCCCGGCGGATCAGACCCTCGACCTTTCCATGATTGAAGATGGAATGCGCCTCGTCCACGATCAGCTGGAGCCGTTCCTGGAACGACATCCCCAGCACGTGAGCCTCATCCTGGGCATCGATCGCGTCCAGCAGCGCGGTCGCGCCCATCTCGCGCAGCTTCCGCTTCGTGTCGTTATCGATCACGCTCACCGGACACCTCCGGCGTAGTAGTCGGCGCCACGGACGTATCCGCCGTCTTCCGCGGGTTCCTCGCGGGGTGGACGCAGGGCGGCGACCTTGTCCTGCCCGGTGGCCAAGATCGGGTGCAGATGCGCATAGCGCGGTGAACGGACCCGTCCCGTCAGCGCGAGTGCGCAGGCCGCCTCGACCCGATCTACGGAGAAGCGGCGAGAGAGCCGTAGCACCGCCAACGCGGGATCCAGGCCCTGTTCCACGATCGGCACGGACTCGAAGATCCGCTGGATCACGATCACCGTGGCCGGCCCGACCCGATCTGCCCACGCCCGCACCCTCTGCGCGTCCCAGGCCTGGAAACGCTCGCCCGCAGGTAGGTCCGCGTCGTTGGTGCGGTACTCATTGCTCGCGGTCTCCGGGAGCAGCAGGTGACTGGTCAGTCGCTGGCTGCCCTGATAGATCTCCAGCGTCCGGGCCGTGATGCGCAGATCGACCTTCGCGCCGATGTGCGCGAACGGCGCGGAGTAGAAGTTCCGCGCGAACGTGACGTGCCCGTTCCTGCCCACTCGTCGTCCGTAGTGCCATGTCGAGATCTCGTAGGGCACCGCCGGCAGCGGCGTCAGCAGCGGCCGCTCCTCCGCGTCGAACACGCTGGCGCGGGATCCGGGCCGCTTCTGGAACGGCTCCGCGTTATAGGCCTCCATCCGCTGCCCGATGGCGGCTGCAAGTTCGGGCAGGGACGTGAATCGCTGATCCCGCAGCCCGGCGATGACCCAGGTCGCGACGTGCGCGACGGTGTTCTCCACGCTCGCCTTGTCTTTCGGTTTCCGCACCCTCCCCGGGAGCACCGCCGCCGAGTAATGCGCTGCCATCTCGCGATACGCATCGTTCAGGACGATCTCGCCCTCGCGGGGGTGCTTCACCACACCGGTCTTGAGGTTGTCCGGAACGATCCTCGGGACCGTCCCGCCCAGCGCCTCGAACATCGCTACGTGCGCTCGCAGCCAGGACTCCTGGCGCATATCCAGCGCCGGGAAGCAGAACGCGTAACGAGAAAAAGGCAGGCAGGCAACGAACAAGAACACCTTCGAGACCTCGCCGGTGACCGGATCGGCCAGCTCCATCGTGGGGCCGGACCAGTCGACCTCCACGCTCTGGCCGGCCTTGTGACCGACTCTCGAAGCGGCACCGGTGACCATGACGTGGTGCTGGTAGGTGCGGCAAAACCGGTCATACCCCATCGCCGGATCCCCAGCCGCCGTGGTCGCGTCGAAGTACTCGCCGTGCAACAGCTTCAGCGTCACGCCGACCCTGGCCATCTCTCGATGGACCTGTTCCCAGTCCGGCTGTGCGAACACGCTCTCGTGCTCGCCCCGGCCCGGGAACAACCGGGCATACACCTGCTCATCGGCGACGTCCGCGATATCGCCCCACCCGATCCCTGCAGCGTCAGCGGCCTCGAACACCGCCCTCACGGACTTGCGGGACATGCCCTGCGAGGACGAAATCGCTCGCCCCGACAGACCTTCTGCGCGCAGCTGGAGCACCAGCTTCGCCCTGATCTTCCGTACCATTCCAGATTGCTCCTTCCGCCGCGTGCCCTATACACACGGCGGAAGGAGCGTAGACAGAGCGGCCCCAACGACACCACTGGTGGTCCCGAACGACGCCACCGCTACGGCAGCGACGTGGCACCCGAACCCTCGATCAGCGGACCCCAGCGAGGCGAATATTCAACCAGGTCGTACGCATCGTCGTCCGGCGCCTCGAGGTCTACCCCGTTCAGTCCGTAGAACACGACGACCGCGAGCCAACCCAAACGCTCGTTCCCGTCCACCAGCGCGTGGTTCCGGACGAGTGACTCCAGCAGTGCGGCCGCTCGGTGGTCCAGATCCGGATACGCAGGCTTCCCCCACAGACGTGTCGAAGGGCGGTGTGCGGCGGAGTCGAGCAGGCCTATGTCTCGGACCGGGCCCACTCGCAGGTCAGCGACCAATGCGAGCAGGTCCTCGAGTGTCAGGAAGACCGTCATCGCCTCAGCGGCCGAGCCTGTCCAGGAGATCCGCATACCGCTGGCGTGCCGATGCAGAGAGTTCGGACACCGCTTGCTGGTGCCCTCGCCGCGCTGCCTGCTCCCGGATCGCGCGCACGGTCGCCTCCTGTCGGCTGATCCCGTCCTGCTCGGCGAGCTGGGCGAGCAGCCGCTCGTCGTCCGGGGTCAATCGCAATGTCATCGCCATGGAATGGATCCTAGCCTGTGATACCACAGTGGTATCAGTCCCTGGTGACATCCAGGTGGCACGTGGCCGGCATCTGTGCGGACGACGGCCCGACGGGTTGCCGCCAGTTGCCAAGTTTTGTCGATATCGTAGGCCATCGGTCGCCCGCCCGGACGGCCCGGGAGAGGAGCCTTGATGTCCGCTGATCGCGACAGCGCCGAACGCGTGACCATCTACGACGTCGCCAAGCACGCCCAGGTGGCACCCTCCACCGTGTCCCGCGCCTTCTCGCGGCCCGGCCGTGTCAGCGCTGCCACCCACGCCAAGGTGATGGCCTCGGCCAAGGCGCTCGGCTACCGCAGCGCACCACCCCCCGCGCAGGAGCGCACCCAGCGCAACAACCGCCTGGGCATCGAGGTCCCCGACCTCACCAATCCCTACTTCGCCGAGCTGATCTCCGGCATGCAGGAGGCCGTCAAGGGCCTGGACCACATGCTGCTGCTCCTGGACAGCGTGGAGGACGAGGAGCGCGAGCGCCACAGCCTGCTCAGCGCGGTGGACGTGGTCGACGGGATCGTGCTGTCCGGCAGCCGACTGTCCGACGCCACCCTCAACCACCTCACCAAGCGCATCCCCGTGGTGGTGATGAACCGTCGAGTCGCCGGCCTGGACTCGGTGACCCCTAACTACGAGCACGGCATGGGCCAGGCCATGGCGCACCTGGCCGAGACCGGCACCCGCACCGTCACCTACGTGGCCGGGCCCGTGAACTCCTGGTCCGACGGGGAGCGGTGGCGCACCGCCCGAGCGGCCGCGAAGAACCACGGGATCCAGATCAACCGCCAGGGCCCCTACGCGCCCACCACCACCGGCGGGGAGCAGGCATTCGAAGACCTCCAGGGCTCCCTCACCCACGCCGTGATCTGCTACAACGACCTGATCGCGCTGGGCTTCATGGTCTCCGCCCTGCGCTCAGGGGTGAAGGTCCCCTCGGAGCTGTCGGTGATCGGGCACGACGACATCCCGCTGGCCCGCTTCGTCGGCGGGGGGCTCACCAGCCTCGCCACCCCGAAGCGCGCGCAGGGCAGGGCCGCGGTGGAGCGGCTGATCCGTCGGATCGAGAACCCCTCTGCCCACCGCACCCCGGTGGAGGGCTCCCTGCCGGTGAGGCTGGTGACCCGCGGTTCGACCGGGCACCGTCGCACGTACTGAACCGGCCATCCGCCCCCGGGAACGGGCGCGTCACCGGGCTGCTGCGTGCCCCGGCCCTGCGGCAACCCGTGACAACCCCGGGCCGGGCCCACGGACGACCGGGATCATGAGGCCATGAGCAACGATGCCTACACCCCGCACGAGGACCGTCTGCTGCCCGCGGACCCCGCCACCCGCGAGATCGCCCGGACCCTCTACCAGCGCATGCGGGATCAGCCCATCATCTCCCCGCACGGCCACGTGGACCCCCGGTTGCTGCTCGACGACGAGCCGTTCCGAGACCCCACCAGCCTGTTCATCACCCCCGACCACTACGTCACCCGTCTGCTGCACGCCCGCGGCGTGGGTCTCGCCGAGCTCGGCGTCGGCCGCGGACCCCTCGAGGAGCAGGACGCCCGCGCCGCCTGGCGCCTGCTGGCCGAGCACTGGCACGCCTACGCCGGCACCCCCTCCAGGTTGTGGATGGAGCACGAGTTCCACCAGGTGTTCGGGCTGGAGACCGTGCTCAGCCCCCGTACCGCCGACGCGATGTACGACGAGATCGCCGAGAAGCTCTCGCGCCCCGAGTTCCGGCCCCGGGCCCTGTTCGACCAGTTCCGCATCCAGGTCCTCGCCACCACCGACGACCCCACCGACGACCTGGCCGCCCACGAGGCCCTCGCTGCGGACGACGCCTTCACCGGCACCGTCATCCCCACCTTCCGGCCCGACAAGTACCTCGAGCCCGCCCGCCCCGACTTCCGCGAGCTCACCGATGCCCTCGGCGAGGCCGCAGCGGAGGACACCGGCACCTACCAGGGCTACGACCGTGCGATGCGGGCGCGCCGCCAGTACTTCCGCGACCACGGCGCGGTCTCCTCGGACCACGCCCATGCCGACCCCGGCACCGCCCGGCTGGAGGAGGCCGAGGCGAGCAGGCTGTACACCGAGGCCCGCGAGGGGCGGATCGACGCCGACGCGGCCGTGGCACTGCGCCGCCACCTGCTGGCCGACCAGGCCCGCATGGCGGCCGACGACTCCCTGGTCATGACGCTGCACCCAGCTGTGCACCGCAACCACCACCAGGGGACGTTCGAGAAGTTCGGGGCCGACGTGGGCGCCGACATCCCCACCTCCGTGGAGTTCGTGACGTCCCTGGCTCCGGTGCTGAACGACGTGGGCCTGGACCCCGCCTTCCGCCTGGTGCTGTTCACGATCGACGAGACGGTGTTCTCCCGCGAGATCGCCCCACTGGCCGGCTTCTACCCCTCCGTGTACGCCGGGGCGCCGTGGTGGTTCATCGACGCCCCCGACGCGATCCTGCGCTACCGCCGTGCCGTGGCCGAGACCATCGGGTACAGCCGCACCAGCGGCTTCATCGACGACACCCGCGCGTTCTGCTCCATCCCGGCCCGCCACGACATGGCCCGGCGCATGGACGCCCACCACCTGGCCGGCCTCGTGACCGAGCACCGCATGCGCCTGGAGGATGCGGCCGACATCGCCGACGCGTCCCCGGCCACCCACCCCCGCGAGGTGTTCCGCCTGGACGGTGGGACCGCTGCCGAGGCCACCCCCGCGACCTCCGCGAAGAAGGAGAACTGATCATGACCACCAGCACCGACACCACGGACGCTCCCCAGAGGGAAGGCCGACTGGTCCACCTGGGCATCGGCAACTTCGCCCGCGCCCACACCCTGGTGGCCACCCAGCAGGCAGGCGGCTGGGACGTGGCAGTGTTCACCGGTCGCAGCGCGGCCATGGCCGATGCCCTCAACGCCCAGGACGACAAGTACGGCCTGGTGGTGCGCGGCCCGGAGCGCGATGAGGTGGAGATCATCGACGTGATCGACGAGGCCTACGCCGCCGATGACATCGAGGCCCTGAACCGCCTGATCGCCGACCCGCACACCGCGGTGGTCACCCTGACCATCACCGAGAAGGGCTACAGCGCCGGGACCGACCCCGCCACCTCCGCCACCGCCCGCCTGGCCGGGGCACTGAGGGCACGCCGCGAGGCCGGGGTCACCGAGCCCATCGCCCTGGTCTCCTGCGACAACCTCTCCGGCAACGGTGCGGTGCTGCGCAAGGCCGTGCTCGAGGCGGCCGACGAGGAGACCCGCGCCTGGTTCGAGGACCACGTCGACGTCATCTCCACCATGGTCGACCGCATCACCCCCTTGGCCTCGGAGGAGGAGAAGGACCTGGTGCTGCGCGAGACGGGCCTGGCCGACCAAGTGCCTGTGGTGACCGAGCCCTTCACCGAGTGGGTGGTGCAGGACGCCTTCCGCGGCCGCCGCCCCGCCTGGGAGAAGGCCGGCGTCCAGTTCACCGACGACGTCGAACTGCATGAGCTGCGCAAGCTCCGCCTGCTCAACGGCTCCCACTCCCTGATGGCCTACGCCGGGCAGCTCGCCGGCTGTGAGCGCGTGGACGAGGCGATCGGCCACCGCGAGGTGCGGGCCCTGGTGGAGACGCTGTGGGACGAGGCCCGCTCCACCCTGCCCCTGCCCGCCGACGAACTGGACGCCTACACCTCGGCCCTCGAGGAGCGCTTCCGCAACCCCCGCCTGGCCGATGCGCTGATCCGCATCGCCGCCGACGGCTCCGAGAAGCTGCAGGTGCGGGCCCTCCCGGTCATCGCCGAGCGCGGCGGGCCCGACAAGGCTCCCGGCGCCGTGGCGGCCGTGGCCGCATGGACCGCGTGGGTCACCGACCGGTCCCGCGGTGGCCATGAGATCGCCGACCCGCGCGCCGAGGGCATCGCCCAGGCCGCAGCGCTCCCGGACGACGGTGAGAGGGTCACCGCACTGGTGGCGCTGCTGGGCCTGGAAGGCGCCGAGGCCCAGCCTCTGGTCGAGGCCGTCGTCGCCGAGGAGCAGCGCCTGCCCCGCGGCTGACCTGTCCCGATCTCGTCCCATCTGGTGCCCGGGGCTCCAGCGCCTTCCCAGACCTCCCGCCTCCCGAACCTGCCTCCCGCCTCCCGCACCACCCTCCACCCGCCACCCTCCGACTCCCGCGACAGTCTTACCCAGGACGCCAGAGCGGTTGTGCGCGCTCGGATTCCGGATCGGGAGCCTGAGCGCGCACAACCGTTAGCGTTGCGTGGGGCGGTGGTCGCGGTGCGTGGGGCTGGACGCGTCGGTGGGAGTCAGCGGAGTCGCGGTGCGCCCAGGTGCTCGAGCCGCCCCAGGAATGCCGAGGGGCTGAGCAGGTCGGAGTCGACGACCCGCACCACACGCCATCCGAGTTCGTGCAGGACGTCGTCCTTGCGTCGGTCTCTCCGGAAGCGGGAGCGATCGGTGCGGTGCCAGTCGCCGTCGTACTCGATCGCGATGCGCTGTGAGGGGTAGGCGAGATCGATGCGGAAGGACTCACCGGTCCCCGGTGCTTGGACGGGCAGGTTCACGATCGGTTCTGCGAAACCCCGGTCGAGCAGGAGGAGGCGAAGCGCGGTCTCCCGCGGCGACTCCACCCGTTCCCGGGCATCTGCAAGTGCCAGACGAGCGCTCTTGATCCCGTGCAGACCTGAGTCGGTCGCGGCACGACGTCTCAGTTCCTCCAGGTTCACCCGGGGCCGTTCCGCGCGGGGACCGACCGCATGATCGCAGCACGCGACCAGCTGTTCATGACTCAGGTCCCCCGCCAGCTCGCACAGAAGAGAGAGGTCCTCGCTCAGTTGCAGCCCCCGCCAGGAGCGCGTTCTCCGTGGTGCCCGCCTGTGCACGCGCACGGTCGGCCCGCACCGTCGACGCGACTGCGGGGGCACGGTGCAGTGGAGGACCCCGGTGGAGGCATACGTCAGCGAGGGAGGGAGGGGGTACCCCAGGAGCTCGGCGGCGGTCACATCGCTGATCACTGCTCCGGGCAGCAGCCGGCGCTGCAGGGTGCGGACGATGACGGCCAGGCTCGCCGGGGCGGCAGAGGGTGTGCAGTATCCCGGGAGCACGTTCAGGAACTCGTCGGAGGCCAGGCGGCGCTGATGCACGCCACGCTCTCGCAGCTCAGCCCGGGAGTGCAGACTATGCGGATTCGGTTTCCAGGACGACGCCATGCCCGGAGGCTATGACCGCGAAGCGTCCGAGCTCATCCGAGAGCATCGGACTGTGGATGACCGCCCCCTGGGGAGGAAACCCAGTAGCTGACGCACCGGACGGTTGTGCGCACTCGAGTTCCAGATCGGGAACCTCAGCGCGCAGAACCGTGCGGGGTGTGCGAGGTTCGAGGTTCGGGGTTCGGGGTTCGGGGTCCGGGGTTCGGGGTCCGGGTTCAGGGCAGCCTTGACCGACGGGGGCTCAGGCCAGGTCGGCCAGCTTCTCGAACCTCTCCAGGCGCTCGCGGTAGTAGTCGGCGTGCTCGGGGCGTGGCTCCACCCGGTTCAGCACGGGGGCCTCGGCCACCTGCACATCCGGGGCGGCCTGCTCGAGCGCCAGCACGGCGGAGCCGCGCATCGTGGAGCGGGAGATCGCCACGTGGTCGATCGGGGCGCCCAAGGCGTCGGCCAGCAGGTGCAGCCAGGCCGGGATCGCCTCGGTCATGCCGCCGGAGAGCACGATCCGCTCCGGGGCCCCGCCCATCTCCTTCAACTGATCGGCGATGCGCAGGAACGACAGCGCCACGCCCTCCATCGAGCCGCGCAGCAGGTCCTCCGCCGTGGTGGAGGCCGAGACGTTCGCGTACAGGGCCCGCGCGCCGTCGCGCCACTTCGTGCCGCGCTCGCCGGAGAGGAACGGCACCACCAGCGGTGTGGAGGACTCCGGTGCCGCGGCGAACAGCTCCTCCGTGTCCCAGGAGGAGATGTCCTTGTCCAGGGAGAACTGGTTGCGAGTCCAGTCCAGCACGCGCCCGCAGTCGCTCATCGCCGAGCCCACCAGGGTGCGGCGCGCATCCACGCGGTAGGCCCACAGGCCCGTCGGCAGCGTGGGGGTCTCCCCCTCGATCAGCTGGCGGATCGCGCCGGAGGTGGCGGTGGAGATGCCCCAGGTGGTGGGGCCCAGTGCGCCGATGCCGATGTTCGCCGCCAGGCCGTCGCCGATCACCGGCACCCAGGCGGCGTCCTTCAGCTGCGGGAACTGCTTCGCCAGCGGGGTGCCCGCCAGGGGCAGGGCATCGGAGGGATCCAGCGGTGTGCCCATCATCGCCGCGTCCACGCCGACCGCCTCGAGCAGCTCGGGCACGTACTGCCCGGTGCGGCGGTCGATCATCCCGGACCAGGCGGCAGAGGCGGTGCCCAGGGCCGGCGTACCGAGCAGCTTGAGGGCCACGTACTCGCCGAGCGCCATGAAGCGGTGGGCGCGGGAGAACACATCGGGGTGCTCCTCTCGCAGCCACGCCAGGCGCGGTGCCGTGTACGAGGAGTGAAGGCGGGCGCCGGTGCGCTCGTGCAGCGCCACCGGGTCCAGGCTCTCGCGCAGCGCGGCCACCTGGGTGCGGCAGCGTGTATCGGCGTAGGTGATGCACGGGGTCAGCGGCTCGCCGGCCTCGTCGACCACCACCAGGGAGGAGGCGAAGGTGTCGAAGCCGATCGCCATCACGGGGCCGGGCAGCGGATCCGACAGGACCTTCCCCAGAGCCGTGCGCAGGCCCTCCACGATCACGTCTGCATCGATGGTGGAGGTGCCGTCATCGCCGACGGTGAAGCCGTGGGGCTGCTTGTGGGTGCGTTTGCCGACCTCCCGGCCGGTGGCGTCGTACACCCCGGCTCGGGCGCCGCCCGAACCGACGTCCAGGCCGATCACGAGGGGGGCCAGTGCATCCTCATCGGGAATGGCGAAACGGGGCATGGCGTGGGTCTCCTGCGACTGGGGTCTGTTCCGGCGCTCCTCGGGCAGCGATGCCGGGAGCGGGGTCCGTCCCGTTCAGGATAGGGGCAGGGGCTGTGGCGGTCCCGGACACGCCGCCTGTTGCCACCGCGGCCGGGCCCCCGCTCAGTCCCCGATCACCGACTGCCCCACGTACTGGCCCTCCTCGCAGCCCGGCGGGATCGCGAACACGGCCGAGCCGATCGGCGTGGTCCACAGGTTCAGCAGGTCCAGGTCCGCCAGCCTCTGCTGGATGGGGAGGAACTGCCCGAGCAGGTCCGCCTGGAACGAGGTGAAGATCTGCCCGGACTCCGAGAGTGCACCGCTGCCGGGTGCAGGAGGCGCCTCGTAGTTGTAGGGCCGGCGGAAGATCTCATCATGCACCCCCTCGTCCACCCCACGGGCCCTGCGCATATGGGCGAACTCGGGGATCACCGGGAAGCCGTGCTCACTGCGCTTCTCGAAATCGGCGTGGTCGAACTCGTCGGTCCCGCTCAGCGGTGCTCCGTTGGACAGCTTCGTGCCGGTGGACTGCTCCCGCGCGGTCGGGTCGGCCTCGTCCCAGCCGTCCAGGTCCATGCGGATGCGCCGGATCACCATCGAGGTGCCGCCGGCGAAGGGCCCCTCGTCGATCCACACCACCGTGTCGAAGTGGTTGCTGTCCAGCTGCGGGTTCGCGGTGCCGTCCACCTGCCCGAAAAGGTTCCGCTGGGTGACGCCGGGGCGCTCGGTGCCGTGAGCCCGACGGAAGCCCTGCTGCACCCAGCGCACCGAGGTGAAGGCGCGGGAGTCCTTCAGCAGCATCCGTGCGGTGTGCGAGACGGTGAGCGGGTCGTCGGCCGCCACCTGCAGTAGCAGGTCCCCATCGCAGAACTCCTCCTGCAGCTCGTCGATCTCGAAGGCCGGCAGCGGTGCCAGCCACGCGGGCACCTCCACGCCGGCCCGCTCCAGCAGGCCCGGGCCGAAGCCGAAGGTCACGGTGAGGCGGGCCGGTGCGGTGGCAAGCTCGGGCTCGGTGTCGGCCAGGGCGGGGCGGCCCTGGGTGAGGCGGGCGGCGTCGTCGGTGAGCAGGCGCAGCATGCGGATGATCCCGTCCCGGTCCACCTCCTCGTGCAGGTCGAGGGCCAGATAGGTGGAAGATGCCTGGGCGGGGGTGCCCACCCCGGACTGGTGCTCGCCGTGGAAGGGGAGGGTGGCCTTCCCGTGCAGGGGCGCCTCGGCCTGATCGGCCATACCAGGGGCAGGGGCGGAGCCGCGCAGGGCCCGGTCGAGGCCGATCGCCGCTGCCCCCACGCCCAGGGCGCTGGCACCGGCGGTGCCGGCCAGCAGCAGGCCGCTGCGGCCCGGACGGGTGTCATGGTCGGCTTCGGGCCGGGGACCGTTGTCGGGGCGGGGATTAGCGTGGCGCCGGGGGCCGGTGTCGGGCAGGGGATCCCGGTCGGGGCGGGGCGTCACTGGTCCTCCTCCATCCCGCCGTAGTTCTCCTGCGCGCCGGCGAAGTCCTTCACGGTGGCGGTCACCGGATGCTCGGTGCCGTCCTCGAACTGCAGCACCACCTCCACCTGGTCGCCGGGCTGCAGGGGTGCGGACAGGCCCATCAGCATGATGTGGTCGCCGCCTGGCTCCAGCACCAGTTCACCGTCGGCCGGGATGGGGAACCCGCCCTCCTTCTGCTCCATGCTCATCCCGCCGGAGCCGTCGGAGGCGGTCTGGTGCAGCTCCACCTCCGACGCGGCCTCCGTGGTCCCGCCCACCAGGGTCAACGCGGCCCCGGAGGAGTTGGTGAGGGTGCCGAACATCGAGGTCATGCCCTCGTCGGCGGCCTTCACCCACGGGTCGGTGACGGTCACCGGGCCGTCGGTTGCGGCGGTGGCATCGGGATCGGCGGGGGCATCGGTTTCCGCGCCGGCATCGGTGCCGGGGTCGGTGGCCGGGGCGGGTTCATCCTCGGCCGCCCCGCCGCAGGCCGCCAGGGGCAGGGCCAGCAGCGGCAGGGCCAGGGCTGAACGCACCGCGGCGCGTCGGCCGATCGCCCTGGTGACCAGGGGGAGGGGCCCGGTCGAGGTGGCCGGGGCGGTGCGGGGCAGGTGTGTGCGGGGCATGAGGGGTCCTTCCGTCAGGGGTGTTCGTGCGGCAGGCGTCACCCGGTGTGCAGGCGCGCGGCCGCAGGCCGTCGCTCGGCGACGGCAAGAACGGGTCTGGTCCGGTCGGCGCAGGGAGCGCCGTGGTCGATCAGGCGGCCAGGACCAGCGGAGGACCCCTCCTGGGCGCAGGCCCCAGCACGACCTGCTGCGTTCGACGCAGATCCCGGTGTCGGTCCACGGGAGCTGTGGGCTCGGTCCCCGTCACGGGCAGGGAGGCGGACGGGACCACGAAGGGCAGCAGCAGCGACTCCACCAGGGTGCGGGCCAGGTCGAGGCCGCCGAGCACCAGGGATTCCCCACGCTGCAGCAGCACTACGGTCAGGAGCGCGGCCAGGAGGTGGCCCAGCAGCATCGGGGCACCCACGTGATCGCCGTGCAGGGCGTGCTGCGCGAGGTCCCCCACCCCGTGGGTGGCGTGGTCGGGGCCCAGAAGCGAACTGTTCACTGCGTCCGATCCGTGCCCCAGGTGCGAGCCGTGGCCCAGATGCTGCCCGGGTGGATCCACCAGGCGCGCCGCCGGATCACCGGGGGTGCCGGCCATGAACAGGCCGTGGAACAGCACCTGGCTGCCCAGCACCGCCGCCGACATCCGGACCGGCGTGAACCGGGCACCGGCCAGCACCGTGCATACCGCCACCGACAACCACCACGGCAGCAGCACCCCGAGCCATCCGGGCACCGCGCCGCCCGCGACCACGTGCCCGGTCAGGGCAACCGCCGTCGCGATGGTGGCGGCGAGCCCACCGCGCAGCAGGCGCAGGGGCTCACGACTTGGAGGACATGCCCACCATTCTGGCCCAGGACCTCCCCGAAGGAAGGCCCTGGGCCAGAGGTCACACGAGGGGCAGGCGTGTTCAGCCCCGGTCGGTGCTCGAGGACCCGTCGCCGCCGAAGCGGGCCGGCGGCAGCGGCGGGGCCACCGCGGCCGGGCGCTCCTCGAGGCGGGCCAGGGCCTCCTGGACACCGCGCGCCAGCTGCGGGTCGGTGTCAGCGTCCCAGGCGTTCGGCGGGTAGGGAACCTCGATGTCCGGGTCCACCCCATAGTTCTCGATGGACCAGTCCACCCCCTCGAACCAGGAGGCGTACTTCGGCTGGGTGATGCCGGTGCCGTCCACCAGGTCATAGCGGCCGTCGATGCCGATCACACCGCCCCAGGTGCGGGTGCCGATCACCGGGCCGATCTTCATCGCCTTGGAGACGGCGTTGACGATGTCGCCGTCGGATCCGGCCTCCTGGTTGGTCACCAGCACCACCGGGCCACGCGGCGCGAACTCGGGGTAGGTGCCGGCGGCCTCGTGCCGCGGGTAGCCCCAGGACAGCACGCGCCGGGCCAGGCGGTCCGTGACCAGCTGCGAGGTGTGGCCGCCAGCGTTGTACCGCACGTCCACCACGATGCCCTCCTTACTGGAGGCCTCCCGCAGGTCGCGGTGCATCTGCGCCCAGCCCGAGGAGACCATGTCCGGGATGTGCAGGTATCCCAGGCGCCCACCGGACAGTTCCGTGACACGCTCCCTCCGGGAGGCCACCCAGGCCTGGTAGCGCAGCTGGGTGTCGTCCTTCAGCGGTGTCACCGCCACCCGGCGATGGGCGCCCTCACGCTCCAGCACCAGCTCGGTGGGTCGTTCCGCGGCACCGATCAGCAGGGCCTCCACACCGTCGGCGGCCACCTCACGGCCGTCGATACGCACGATCGCATCACCGGCCGCCGCAGCGACTCCGGGGGCCAGCAGCGGGGAGCGGGCATCGGGGTCGGAGGAGTCGCCGAGCAGGATCCGGGTGATCACCCAGCGGTCGCCCTGGCGCTCCAGATCGGCCCCGAGGTATCCGGGCTGCATCGGCGGATCGGCGTGGTACGGGGTGCCCTGCACGTAGGCGTGTGAGGTGCCGAGTTCGCCCACGACCTCCCACATCATGTCCTGGAAGTCGTCGTCGGTGACCACCCGTTCCAGCACCGGCTCGTACCAGGAGGTCATGGCGTGCCAGTCCTGGCCGTCCATGTCGGCCCGCCAGAACTGCTGGGCCATGATCCGGTAGTTGTCCCACAGCATGCCGCGGCGCTCGGCCACCGGGTCCACCGTGAAGCGCAGACGGTCGGTGCCGATGGTGATCCGGGCCGGATCCTCGTCCTCCACCTTGCGGGTGGCCGGCACGTGCAGCCAGTCCTTGCCCTGTTTGATCACCAGCGACTCGCCGTCCCCGGAGGCCGCCACCTCGGTGACGCCCTCGGCCAGCACGGTCAGCTTGCGGTCCGCGAGGCTCCAGTGCTCCAGGGTGGGCGTGGGCGCCTCGCCCTCCACCCCGGCCCGGGCCGAGCCCAGGACGCCCAGCTGCGGGTGGCGCAGCCACACGAAACCGCCCTTGACGGCGGACAGGTGCGAGTACTTCCCGGACTCCACCGGGAACGGCACGATGCGCGACTCCACGGCATCGAGGTCCACATGCGTGCGCGGGGGCCGTGCGGCGCCCTCGGCCCCGGCGGGGCTGGTGGCACCGGCCGGACGCTCACCAACAGCGTCCGTCGACCCGGCCGACGCCCCCGCTGAGCTGGCCGACGACGATGCCGATGAGGCGGCCGACGCACCGGCCCCGCCGTGCGCGCCCTCCTTGCCGTGGCCGTCCTTGCCGCCGGCTGCCGGCTCCTCCTCGGCGGCCGCCCAGCCGTCGGGGTGCGGGCCGAAGGGATCCGCGGTGGTGCGGTCCAGGGGGATCAGGAAGGGGCGCTCGGCGTTGACGAAGCCCAGGTCGAACACCATGTCGTCGTAGATGGTCTCGAAGGTGCGCATCGACAGCAGCGCCAGGTGCTTGCCGTCGGCGCTGAACGCCGGGGCGGAGTCCTGGTACTTGCCGGAGGTGAGGGCGCGGCCGGTGGGGTCGGCGTCCTCGGTGTCCGAGATCATCAACCGGCCCAGCAGCCACGAGTTCGGCTCGGACCACACCAGGTAGCGGCCGTCCGGGGAGAAGGCCAGGTCACGGATCTCGCCACCGTTGGAGCGGCCCACCTCCCGCACGCGGTCCAGGCGCGGAGGCTCGGGCTCGGGGGCACTGTCCTGGTCCCAGGGCTCGGGCCCGGCGTTCGCGGTGTCCTTGCGCGACGAGGCGCCGGCGGGGGAGAGGCCCGCCGGATCCACGATGCCGCGCAACGTCACCAGCAGCACCCGGTTGTCGTAGGTGGAGATCGCCACTGCGGAGCCATCGGGGGAGGGCACGGCGTGCAGGATCCTGCCCACCTCACCCACCTCGAGGGTGATCGGCTCCCCGCCGCCGTCCAGACGGGCCAGGGCCAGCACGTCCGAGCCCACCCCACCCTCGGTGCGATCCGCCTGGGCCTTCTCATCGGTCACGAACAGGGCGAAGGGGGAGCGGCCCAGCGGCCGCACCTCACGGATCCGCAGACCGGAGGCGCCGGCCAGCAGGCGCGAGGGGCCACCGCGATGGGTGAGCACATGGGCGCTGCCGCGCCACTCCACCACGCTCGAGCGGGCATCGTGCACCGGCCGCATGGCCAGCAGGTTCTCGGTGGCCTTCACCGGGCGGGGCAGGCGCGCGGCCCCCACACCGGCGGCCTGAACCTCGACCTCGCGGGGCGCGGAGTCCAGGGAGTCCATCGCGAACAGGCGGCCGCGGGAGGTGAACACGACGGTGGTGCCGTCGGTGGCGGGCTCCCGCAGGTAGCCGTCGGCCGAGGTCAGCTGGGTGTGGACCTGCAGGTCGGAGCCGTCGGCCGCCACCGACCACAGGTTCGCGGTGGCGCGGTCCGTCAGCGCGGCCCCGGCGCCGGGGGTGTCGGAGGCGAAGATCAACCGGTCCCCGTACCAGGCCACACGGGTCTTGGAGGCCAGCAGCTCGTCCAGCAGCGGCTCCCAGGAGCGTGCCGCGTGCTGCTCCGCCGAAGCGCCCAGGTCCAGCTGCTCGCGAGAGATCCACAGCTTCGCCGCGGTGCCGCCCTGGTAGTGCTTCCAGGCGGACTGCTCACGACGCCAGGGGGTGACCACGACCGTGGTGCCGTCGGCGTGGATCGCGACCTCGCTGGAACGGCCCAGCGGCAGGGGCTCCGCGGTGCCGTCCAGGTCGACCGCCCACAGCTGCATGTCCCGGGCCAGCGGGGCGCCGTAGCTGGTGGCGGCCAGCACCCTGCCGTCCGGCAGCCAACCGGCCACGCGGGTGGAGGGGCGCCCCCAGGTGGTCAGGCGTCGCGGGGCGGAGGAGCCGTCGGCCGCGATCACCCACACCTCGGGGCCACCGGAGGTGCGGGAGGTGTACGCCACCTGCGTGCCGTCCGGGGAGAAGCGCGGGTAGGCCACCGGCGCGCCCTCGTCGGTGAGCCGCCAGGCCCTTCCGCCCGCGAGCGGGGCCAGCCACACATCGTTGGCGGCGGTGAAGGCGACAGTGTCGCCGTGGACATCGGGGTGGCGGAGGTAAGCAGCGTGCGCAGGCGTCATCGACATGCGCTCCACCCTATGCGCGCACGTGGCGCGGGTCATAGCCGCGCGGGGGGTGGTGATCGTTCCGGGAGATGCCCCGGGTGGGTGGTACAGGGCCGGCCGGGATCAGCTGGTCAGGGCCTGGTCCACCGAGTGGAGGGTCATCGCCAGCACGGCCCTGGTGAGGGGGGCGGCATCAACGGTGCCACCCTTGGTGGTGCCCTCTCCGGTGGTGAGGGCCGCCTCGAGCACGGTGGTCGCATCGATCCCTGCACCCGTCAAGGCAGGCTCGAGCAGGGCCGTGACGATGCCGCGGCCGGCCTCCTGGGTGGCGGGCTCGTCGGGGCGGACCCGCAGCTCCGCATCGCCCCACAGCGCGCCCCGACCGTGCAGCCACAGCACCGCGGCGGCGCGCTCCGGATCCTCGGGGACATCGGCCACGGGGGTGGGCACACCGGCCAGGTTCGGGGTGGGGGCACCGGCGAAGCGATGCAGGGCAAGCGCCAGATCCCCCCGGGTGACCACGGCATCCGGGGCGAAGGAGCCGTCCGGGAGGGCCGGCAGCACGTCACTGTCGTGGGCCCAGGACAGGGCATCCTGCGCTGGGTTCGCCGCGGAGGGCGACAGCGCCGCGTCGGTGTCGAGACCATTCGCGCCGCGGCCGGCTCGGCCGAGCACCAGTGCCGCGCCGGCCACCGGGAGGGCGAGGGCCGCAGCTCCGGCGCCGGCCAGCAGCAGGGTCCGGCGACGCGGCGAGTCGGGCTGGGAATCGCCGGGGAGGGTGGCAGGTGCAGGTGCAGGTGCAGGTGCGGGTGCGGGTGCTGTGGTGGCCGGTGCCTGAGAGGAGCGCACAGCCGCCTGGCCGGTCACACGCGCGCCCGGCCTGCCTGCTCGCAGGCGTGGGGGTGCGGGACGGCGCGGTGTCGTAGGGCAGGGGGAAGTGGTGGTGGAGGCCGGGCCGTTCGGCGCCGGGGAGCCCGGTGCGGCGCCCTTGGGGGCGGGCGGGTTCAGATCCATCGCAGCTC
Source organism: Brachybacterium muris (assembly GCF_016907455.1). Taxonomy (NCBI): domain Bacteria; kingdom Bacillati; phylum Actinomycetota; class Actinomycetes; order Micrococcales; family Dermabacteraceae; genus Brachybacterium; species Brachybacterium muris. The sequence continues at coordinate 3,576,301 of NZ_JAFBCB010000001.1, forward strand.
CCGCATCCGCTGTCCGATCGCCCAGCTCACCAGCAGGTTCCCCCAGCCGTTGAGGTGGATGTGGTCCTCCGCCACCAGCAGCGGTGGGGTGACACCCTGCGCGAGTGCGTCATGCGTGGAGCCCTGCTCCATCAGCTGCAGGTGCGCGATGGGGGCGGAGGTGAGCCCCTCCTCGCTGGTCAGCAGGTGCTGCAGGTCCACGAAGTGGTCGCCGTACCGGGACGCCTGCTCGGTGTTCACCTCGGTGAGGGCCTCCCCGGTGGAGGAGCCGGCGGCATCGTTGACGGTGGGCCAGTGCCCCAGCACCAGTGAGTCCTCCGCCGGGTGCGCGGTGGCATCCCACATCCGCTGGGTGTGCTCCAGTACCGCCTCCACCTCGAGGATGTTGTTCTTGCCTAGCCACAGCACCTGCCGGGACGAATCCGCCACCGCGGTGAGCGCAGAGCGGAAGGTGCCCGGCGAGAGCACAGCAGCGGGGTCGTCGGGCATGAAGCGCCAGGTCCCGGAGGTCCCGTCGAGGATCCCGGCAACGCCGTCCACGTCCCCCGGGCAGCGCACCGGCCCCTGCGGGGGCAGGTCAGGCTCCAGGTGCACCGCGGTCACGGCCGCAGCGCCAGTGGCTCCGGCGGCATCGGTGACCGCAGCGGCATCGATGGTCGCGTCGGGGTCGGGGACCAGGCGCGGCCGCTCGAGCCCGCGCATCAGCAGGGCGTGCGCGGACCTCGTCGCGCCCACGCCGAAGGGGTGCACGACGGCGGGCGCAGCTGCCAGCGCCAGGTGCTCGTGGATGCGGATCGGCAGCGGTGTGCCTTCGTCGCCGCCCTCTGAGCTCATCGAGGAGGAGCCCCACAGAGTGATCGGGCGGGTGTCATCGGCCGGGGCCAGCAACCGGCGGGACGCATCGGTGCCTGGCATCCGGTCCTCCCCGTGCTTCGTGCCCCACAGGCACTCCCACCGGTGCCCGCCACGCTTACTGTACGGGAGCCGGGAGGTGCCCGCGAGGTGTCCTAGGTCGCCCCCCGGGCCCGGCTCAAGCGGGCGCAGGGTCAGGCGGTCGAAGGGTCAGGCTGTCGAAGGGTCAGGCGGTCGCAGGGTCGCCGACGACGGGTCCCTCCGTGTTCCGCTTCCACCCCAGGGCCGGCGCGACGTGCTGGGCGAAGCCCTCCAGGATGTGCAGGTTCAGGTCCACGCCCAGCTGCGAGGGAATGGTGAGCATGAGGGTATCCGCGCTCATCACCGCAGCGTCCTCCTTCAGCTGCTCCACCAGCTGGTCCGGCTCGCCCACGTAGGTGCGGCCGAAGGTGGAGCGCATCCCGTCGATGATCCCGATCTGATCGGTCCCGTTGCCGGAGCGCAGGCCGAACATCAGCGCGTCCTGTTCGGTGACCACGGGGAACACGCTGCGCGAGACGGACACTCGCGGCCGGCGCGTGTGGCCGGCCTCGGCGAAGGCCTCCCGGTAGCGGTCGATCTGCTCAGCCTGCAGCTCCCCGAAGGTGGCACCGGTGGCCTCGGTCAGCAGTGTGGAGCTCATCAGGTTCAGGCCCTGGCGGCCGACGGTCTCCGCGCTGTCCCGGGAGCCGGCACCCCACCAGATCCGCTCGATCAGGCCCTCGGAATGCGGCTCCACGCGCAGACGCGTGCCGGGTCCGTACTGCTTCGGATCTGCCGGGGCCAGGCGCTCCCCGCGCACGGCCCGCAGGAACAGCTCGAACTTGTCGCGGGCGATGTCGGCTCCGCGGGGGTCGGTGGAGCCGGTGTACCCGAAGGTCTCCCAGCCGCGGTCGGCCGGCTCCGGGCTGCCGCGGGACACCCCGAGCGCCACCCGCCCATCGGCGATCAGGTCCAGTGCTGCGGCTTCCTCCGCCAGCTGGAGGGGGTTCTCGTAGCGCATGTCGATCACGCCGGTGCCCACCTCGATGCGCTGGGTGCGGGCGGCGGCAGCGGCCAGCAGCGGCATGGGGGAGGCCGACTGGGTGGCGAAGTGGTGCACCCGGAAGTAAGCACCGTTGACACCCAGCTCATCTGCGCCGACGGTGATGTCCAGTGCATCGTGAAGCATCTGGCGGGCGCTGAGGCCCCCGTGGGCGGCGGCGTGGCCGTAGTGGCCGAAACTGAGGAATCCGAAAGCTCGCATGATGGCTCCCACCGTAGCTGGTTGTTGAAACGTCCACCAACAGGGGGGTTCCTCGCCGGGCTCCTCGAAGCCGTCACCGCCTTCTAGCACCAGGTCCCCACCCAGGAATGGGGTGCGGGCCTCCACATCACCGCCTGCTCCCCGGCGACATCCCGAAGATCTCCAACAGCCGCGTGCCCTCCTGCTGCCTGCACCCGGTGGGCAGGTCGCGGCAGTACTGCACCGGATCCACGCCGGTGGACTGTGCCTTCCCTCCACACTGGGGCCGAAGCGTAGGCGCGGTGAACATTCCGTGACCACTCCCGGATTCTCCCGGTCAGATGGCCGTTACCCGTCGGCCGATGAGCGAAAATCGGGGCATGACATCTGCCAAGCCCCTCGTCGTCGGCCATCGTGGCGCAGCCCTGCTGGCCCCGGAGAACACCCTGTCCTCGTTCCGTCGGGCCCTTGCCGACGGCGCTGACCTGCTCGAGTGCGATGTGCACCTCAGCAGCGACGGGACGGTGATGGTCATCCACGACGAGACCATCGACCGCACCGCAGGCCCGGACTCCCCGCTGCGCACCGGCGCGATCGCTGATCTCAGCAGCCGCGAACTGGAGACGGTGCGGCAGGCGCACGACGAGCACATCCCCACCCTCGCCCAGCTGCTGGAGCTCACCACGGTGCCGCTGTTCATCGAGGTCAAGGTGCCGGCCGCTGCCCGCGCGGTAGGCGAGATGCTCGCCGATCTGCCCCAGGGGTCGCCGGAAGCGGCGTCGACCGTGATCTCCTTCCACGCCGAGGCGCTCGCCGAGATCCGCCGCACCAGCCCCGAGACACCCGTCTCCTACCTGGTCGAGGTGATCGACGAGCAGGCGATCGCCACCGCCCGTGAGCTGGGCGCTGTCGCCGTCGGCCCCGCGATCGACGGGCTGTGCCTGGCCGCCGCCCGTGCGGTGCTGGAGGCGGGATTGAGCCTGCACCCGTGGACCGTCAACACCGAGCAGCAGCTCCAGGTGGCCCTGGCCTGCGGCGCCGGCTCGATCACCACCGACGACCCCGGGTGGGTGAAGGAGCAGCTCGCCGAGCGTCAGCCGCGGAGGTGAGGCCGACGAGCGGGTCCGACGCGGCAGGCCCGGCCCGCTCGCGCGGGGAGCCGACGGGTCGCCGCACCGGCCGACGACGGATCGCGCTCGCCCTCGCGGGGATCGTGACGATCGCTCTGGGTCTCGGGATCCGCGCGGGTGTGGACGCCGGCTGGGCAGGGCCGGCGGGCGACCTCCTCTACGCGACGCTCATGTACCTGGCGATCGCCTTCGTGCTGCCGCGAACGGGGAGGTGGCAGGTGGCGGCGGTGGCGCTCAGCGTGTGCTGGGCGATCGAGCTGTTCCAGACCACCGGCATCCCGGCCCAGCTCGCCCAGGTGTTCCCGCCTGTCCGGTTGCTGCTGGGCACCACCTTCGTACCGCTGGACCTGCTGTCCTACGCGATCGGGGTGGGGCTGGCTGTCGTGGCCGATGCAGTGGTGGTCCGCGCGGTCACAGGGGCAGCATTCCCTCGGCGAGGGAGCGCCTGATCCGCCACGCCTCAGGGCTCGTGGGGTGGCCGGGGAACCCGCCGTGGGAGAACACCCGGTTCAGGTAGTCCACGAACGGCATCGCCACCTCGGCGACGAACAGGCCGTCCGCGCAGGCATCCGGGAGTCGGATCCCGTACGGGGAACCACCGCTGATGTTCGCCTTGTGCAGGTGATCCGGGGCCAGCGGCAGCACGAACATGCCGGGGTCCTCCGCGAACTCCGCCTGCTCGCGCCACAGCTCCAGGTCGTCCTCGAAGTAGCTCACCGGCAGGTCCGTCCCGCAGCGCATCGGCGGAACCGGCACGGGAGGGGACCCAGGGATCCACGTCCTCACGGGACTCGTCATTGGTGTGGAAGCGGTAGCCCTGCTCCCGCAGCCGCGCGACCAGCAGCTCCACGTTGTGGCGGGCGCGCCGGCACGGTGAGGGGGCATGCACGGGGAGGGGGCGTGCCCCTCAACCCTCATTGCGGACGGTGAGATCCGCCCCGTCCCGCTTTGCGCTGAGCAGCCGCAGGCCATGGCCGCGTCGGTGATGGTCCCTGATCCCTGTGAACATGGTCTCCCCCGAGTCCGTTCGCGCCGGGCCGCTGATCGGCCGGGCCTTGCCACCATGCTTCTTTGCAGGTCATACGCGGTCAATGCCTCGCGACCAGGGGGTCTCACCAGGTGAGTGCATATGGACAGTCCCGACGCCACCCCCGCCGGACTCCGTACTCTGGGGTCGCTGTGACTGCTTCGCCCCGGGGATCGGGGCCATCCGAAAGGACCGCGATGCTCGATTCGACGCTCCAGGCCACCTACGACCAGGTTCTCCGTCGCAACCCCGGTGAGCCCGAGTTCCACCAGGCAGTGCGCGAGGTGTTCGAGTCCCTCGAGGTCATCCAGGGCAAGTACCCCGTCTACAACGACCACGACATCCTGATGCGGATGTGCGAGCCCGAGCGGCAGATCATCTTCCGGGTCCCGTGGGTGGACGACAAGGGCGCCGTGCAGATCAATCGCGGCTTCCGCGTGGAGTACAACTCGGCGCTGGGCCCCTACAAGGGCGGCCTGCGCTTCCATCGCTCGGTGAACCTCGGCATCGTGAAGTTCCTGGGCTTCGAGCAGATCTTCAAGAACTCCCTGACCGGCCTGCCCATCGGCGGCGGCAAGGGCGGCTCCGACTTCGACCCCCACGGGCGCTCCGACGGCGAGGTCATGCGCTTCTGCCAGTCGTTCATGACCGAGCTGCACCGCCACATGGGTGAGTACACCGACGTCCCCGCCGGTGACATCGGCGTGGGCGCCCGCGAGATCGGCTACCTGTTCGGCCAGTACAAGCGTCTGACCAACCGCTACGAGGCAGGCGTGCTCACCGGCAAGGGCCTGGACTGGGGCGGCTCCCTGGTGCGCAAGGAGGCCACCGGCTACGGCGCGGCCATCTTCGCCGACGAGATGCTGCGCGCCCGCGGCTCCTCCTTCGAGGGCCGTCGCGTGGCCGTCTCCGGCTCCGGCAACGTGGCCCTGTACGCCATCGAGAAGACCCATCAGCTGGGTGGCGTGCCCATCACCGCCTCGGACTCCACTGGCTACGTGGTGGACGAGGACGGCATCGACCTGGAGCTGCTCAAGCAGATCAAGGAGGTCGAGCGCGGCCGCATCCACGAGTACGCCGAGCGTCGCGGCGGCAGCGCCCGCTTCGTCAAGGGCGGCAGCGTGTGGGACGTCCCGGCTGCCATCGCCATCCCCAGCGCCACCCAGAACGAGCTCGACGTGGACGCCGCCCGTACCCTGGTGAGCAACGGCCTGGAGGCCGTCTCCGAGGGCGCGAACATGCCCTGCACCCGCGAGGCCATCGAGGTGTTCCGCGGGGCAGGTGTCTCCTTCGGTCCCGGCAAGGCCGCGAACGCCGGTGGCGTGGCCACCAGTGCGCTGGAGATGCAGCAGAACGCCTCCCGCGACACCTGGAGCTTCGAGCACACCGAGGAGCGCCTCACGCAAATCATGAAGAACATCCACTCCACCTGCCTGGAGACCGCCGAGGAGGCGGGTCGCCCCGGTGACTACGTGGTGGGCGCGAATGTGGCCGGCTTCCGCAAGGTGGCCGACGCGATGATCGCCTTCGGCGTGATCTGATCCCCGAGCCCGCGGGGCTCCCTCCCGCACAACGACCGCTCGACGGCCGGCATCGCTTCCCTGCGGTGCCGGCCGTCGGCCGTCGAGCGACCGGTGCCTGCACCGATGCGCCGCCTGGGACGGACGGCTCATCTTCTCAGATAGGAATGGTTCTCATACGCTGGTAGCCTCCTCGCAAGGCATCTATGCGAACGATTATCACTACCCGTCGGCTTGTGTCCGTGCTCGGTCTTGGCGTGCTGGCTCTGGCCGCCTGCAGCCCCACGCCCGGTGCGGGCGGTTCCGCCGCCAGCGGGGCCTCCGACACCGGCGGCGAGACCGCCGTCAGCTCCGACCGCACCGAGGTCGCCGCCCTCACCCCGCGCATCGTGCTGGCCCACGACGGCGGCGTGACCACCATCGACTCCGCAGATGGTGCCGTACTGGGCAGCGCCGACGTGGAGGGCTACGTGCGGCTGAACCCCGCAGGCGACGGCCGCCACGTGGCCCTCAGCACCGCGGACGGCTTCACCTTCTACGACACCGGGCTGCTGGCCCAGGGGCACGGCGACCATTTCCACTCCTACGTGCAGGACCCGGCCCTCACCGACATCACCGTCCAGGCTCCGCATCCGGGGCACGTGGTACCGCATGCCGGCCGCACCGCTCTGTTCGCCGACGGCACCGGAGCGGTCACCCTGTTCGACCCTGCCTCGCTCACCGACGGCACCCTCGGTAAGGTCCAGGAGACCGCCACCGGCAAGGTCGTCGCCCAGACCGATGACTGCCCCGGCATCCACGGGGGGCCGCCGCGAAGCCCAGCGAGAGCGGCGACGTGATCTCCCTCGGCTGCGAGAACGGCCCGGTCGTGTACCGCGACGGAGCGTTCCACAAGGTGCCCGTGGAGCTCGACTACCAGCGCTCGGGCAACCAGAAGGGCCACCCCTCCTCGCCGATCGTGCTGGCCGATCACAAGGTGGAGAAGGATCCAGCAGCCGACATCGAGCGACCCACCGAAGTCGCCCTGATCGACACCCGCGACCACACCATGAAGACAGTGGACCTGGGCTCCCCCTACTGGTTCCGCTCCCTGGACCGCGGCCCGAACGGCGGAACGGCGAGGCCCTGGTGCTCGCCTACGACGGCGAGCTGAACATCCTGGACCCCGAGAGCGGGAAGGTCCTTCACGAGGTCCCGGTCGCTGCGGAATGGAGCGAGCCCGATGAGTGGCAGCAGCCCGGCCCGATGATGGCCGTGGCCGACGGGACCGCTTTCGTGGTGGACCCCGCCTCCAAGAAGCTGACCATGGTGGACGTGGCCAGCGGCAAGACCTACCGCGAGCTGGAGCTGACCGTGGTGCCGCACGAGATCCAAGTGACCACCGGGACCGCGTCCGGTGAGTACACGGTCGGTCATACCGAGGAGGGCGAGGACCACGAGGCCCACGACCATGACGGTCACGACCACGAGGGCGAGACCAGCGACGCCGGAGGCCACGACGGCCATCACGACCACGAGGGTCACGACCACTGACCCATAGGGATCAGCGCACCTCCCAGTCCTCCACATCCCCCGGGCCCACCTGCAGCAGCGGGTGGGCCCGCGGCGTGACGCCCTCCTCGGACAGACGGGGCAGCCACTCCGGGGCGCGTCCCTCCACCTTGCGACGCAGGTGCTCCAGCTCGTAGGCGAGCTGACCGGTGGTCACCGGGATCGACGGGATGGAACCGATGGCCGTCGGATGCAGGATCCTGGTGACGTCGAAGCGGTAGCCCCGATCGGTGGCTTCCTGCTGCAGAGCACCCAGGTAGGCACCGATCGCCTCGAGCGGAGCCGGTTGGGCGCGGAACCGCCGCAGCTGCGGGTGATGGGTGTAGCCGCGGGTGCCTCCGTCCAGCACCTTCTGTGCCAGCAGGGTCTCTCGCCAGCCGGCCACCAGGGCCGCGCGGTCCAGCAGGGACGGGTGCAGGCTCCACAGACGCATGAACCGCAGTGTGCCAGGCGGCGCGGCCGCGCCTCGGCTGAACCCTGGCTCACCCGCTGCTCGCCCTGCGGATCTCACACTCTCCGGTTCATCCGCGCAGGTGCCGTGCCCGGGTCACCACCGCATCGGCCGTCGAGACCGCCTGCGCCACGTATCCGCTCCCGAACAGGTGCACGTGCGCCAGCAGCCCGAACAGCACATGCGCGCACAGGTCCTCCCGCCAGCCGGTGGGAAGCGGATGCGACTGCTGGTACCCGGCATAGATCTCCTCCAGGTGCGGCGCACCGAACAGCGACAGCATCGCCAGGTCCTCCAGGCGGTGCCCGCCATGCGCGGCCGGGTCGATCAGCACCGCACCACCCGGCGTCCACATCACGTTGCCGGACCACAGGTCCCCGTGCACCCGGCTGGGCTGCTCGGCACCTTCCCCGCTGATCCCGTCGAACACCCCCGCGGCGATCGCATCGACGGCGGCACCCACGCGGGTTGCGCCGTCGGTCCCGAGAGTGGCTGACGAGGCTTCCAGCAGCGGTCGCAGGCGATCGCCCGCCCAGAACTCCGCGAAGGAGCCACGCGAGTCGGTGGGCACCTCGAAGGGATCATCGAGGGGGCCGAACCACGCCGCCCGCCCCGGTGACCAGCCGAAACCGGGTGCTCCGGCATCGTGCAGTGCCGCGAGGCGCTCGCCGAAGGCGCGGGCCGCCTCGGCGGTGGGCGGTGCCGGGTCCAGGCGCTCCAGGTGCAGGGCGTTCTCCTGCACCTCCAGCACTTCCACCACGGGGACCACGCCTGGTTCGGCCAGCCACCGCAGCCCCGCTGCCTCGGTCTCGAAGAAGCCCGCGGGGGCGTCGGCCCTGGACTTCACGAACGAATCCGGCTGGCCCCGTTCACGCATCATCGCGGCCCTCGATCCCAAGGAACGCCGCCAAGGTGGACCTCAGTCGCGGCAGCACCCGCTGATGCGCCACCTGGGTTGAGGCCCGGGAGGCCACGTGCACCAGCATCGCGGTGCGCTCGTACGCCGTCCAGGCGTTCATCCGGCGGCGCAGCGAGGGAACGTCGGCCACCGAGAAGGGCACCTCCCCGTGTTCGGTGCGGGCCCGCAGGTAGTGGTCGACGAATGTCTCCACCTGCGGCTCGTCCATCGGGACGTACCAGGGGCCGCCGTGCACCGGCCCGCCGATGATGGCCAGGTCGCGGGCAGGGTCGTCGGCCTGCGCCCACTCGAAGTCGATGTACCGCACCACCGGCTGGTCGTCTTCGGCCTCCGGGTGGCTCCACAGCACGTTGGTGGAGCACAGGTCACCGTGGGCCAGCACGAAGCCGTCCGTGCCGGCCATCGCAGCGATCTCCGGCTCGATCCCGGCCACGGCCACGAGGGCGGCCTCCAGGAACGGTTCCAGGTGGTGCTCGGCGATCACCGCCGCATGCTGCTGCCTCCACTGCTCCACCAGCTGCTCCACCTCGGTGAGCAGGCCGGGCGGCCCGGCAGGGAGCTGCGCCCAGGGGTCCTCTCCGAGGGAGACAGGGCCGCGCCCGGGGGCGGGCACCGTGTGCAGGTGGGCCAGGTGCTCGGCGTGCGCGGCCAGGTGTGCAGGGGTCCAGGTCTCCGGTGCGGCGGCACGGCCGGGCATGTCGGTGGCCACCACGTACGGGTGGCCGATGGGGCTGGTGGCCGCGTCGTCGTGGAAGGCGATCGGGTCCGGCCCCACCTCGGCGGGGATCAGGGTGAGCGCCGCGATCTCGTGAGCCAGGCTCTGATGCAGCTCGGCCGGGGCCACATGGGGGATCCGCACGATCACCGAGGCGTTCTCCTGCGGGGTGAGCCTCCACGCGGCGAACCGCTCACCCACCCCCACCAGCTCCACCCGTGCCGATCCGGACAGCGACGGCGGCAGCACCGACTTGTGCAGTCCCGGCAGGCGCACGGGGGAGTGGTCGTCCCGCATCGGCAGCACCAGGGTCCCGTTGCTCCACGCCTGCTGCAGGCGCTCACCCATGGCGGGGCTCACGGGATCGGGTGCGGCGGACGGATCGTGGGCAGGGGTGCTCTGCATCGGTGGCCTCCTGCCCCGAGTATTCCACCCGTCCTTGTCCCGCCGCCCTGCCGTGCAGCCCCTGGCGTGCGCCGCCCCTGCTCCTGTCCCGGCCGTTGCCGTTGCGGGGCCGGGAACTACGATGGTCCAGGCGCTGACCGACGCCCCCACCTGTCCTGAACCCCGGAGGCTTCCCTGATGGAGTTGGCACTGCTCGCGATCGCCGTCGGCGTAGGGGTGGGCCTGGTCGTGGGTGCCCTCGGCGCTGGTGGAGGGATCCTCGCGGTGCCCGTGCTGGTGTTCCTGCTGTCCCAGGACCCGCACGCCGCCACCGCCTCCAGCCTGCTGATCGTGCTGATCACGGCCCTGTTCTCGATCCCCCATCACGCCCGCAAGCGCAATGTGGCCTGGCGCGACGGCCTGGTGTTCGCCGGGGTATCCGTGGTGGGGGCCGTGCTCGGTTCCCGCCTGTCGGTGCTGGTGGACCCCACGCTGCTGCTGATCCTGTTCGGCTCCATGCTGACGGTGGTGGCGATCGTGATGCTGCGGCGCGGCATCGCAGGCCGCCGCCAGGAGGACCGAAAGAGCGCCGCCCACGGCACGCACGAGGGCGAGGAACCGCTCGCGTTCCATGACGACCCCGTGCTCGACGCCCCCGGCCCCGACACCGTGATCGCCGCCGACGGCACCCTCACCCACCACGGGAAGACCGACCTCGAGCCTCCGCACGGCCCCACGGCCGCAGTTGACGGCCGCCGGGGTCCTCGCCTGCCCTGGGTCATCGCCGCGGCATCCCTGACCGGGTTCCTCACCGGGTTCTTCGGGGTGGGTGGCGGTTTCATCGTGGTGCCGATGCTGGTGATCGCCCTGGGCCTGGCGATGCGCCGAGCCTCCGGCACCAGTCTGCTGGTCATGATCGTCACCACCGCCGCCAGCCTGCTCGCCCGCATCGGCACCGACGTGAGCGTGGACTGGACCGTCACGCTGCTGTTCGCTGCCGGGTCCGCAGTGGGCGGCATGCTGGGCGGCCCGCTCTCCGCCAAGGCGCGCGCCTCCACCCTCACCCTGATCTTCGCGGCGCTGCTGGGCGGGGTCGCAGCGGTGACGCTGGGGAACACGCTGCTGGGCTAGGTGCTGGCCTCCTCCCCGTCCCAGACCACGTGCCCCTCGGTGTCCAACCGGGCTCCCTCGCTGGGCTCGTGAATGCGCAGGTCACCGCTGGGCATCAGGTGCTCCACGAGTATCCCCTGCTCCAGTGTGATCACGTCGGCGATGATCCGCCGGTGGCAGCGCCACCACACCGACTCCGAGCACATCACCGCGGTGCGGGCGGCGTCGATGTCGACGAGGAGGTCTGCGACCGCTGCCCGGAACTCCGGCTCGCGGGTCCAGGCGGCGTAGGCCCGGAACGCGGCTACCCGCCACCAGACGTCAGGGGAGGCGGAGTCCTGCTCCTTGGTGAGGCGACGCCTCCCTCCCAGGCGCTCCTCCCACCGGTAGTCGATGCCTGCGGCTTCGCAGATCGCCTCCACCTGGCCGCGGGCCGCGGCGTCGTTCGCCCGGCTGCCGGGGAAGCGGCGCACGTCCACCAGGCGCTCGATCCCTGCGCCGCTCAGCAGCGCGGTGAGCTCGTCGCGGTCGAGACGGCCGTGGCCGACGGTGATCAGAGGAGGAGGCATCTGCCCAGCATGGCACGCCGAGTACCGGCGCGGACCGATATCGTCAGGCAGCGGTACCGGTCGCTGTCAGCCGGAGCGAGGGGTCATCCATGCAGAGGCGTACAGAGGATCGGGACTTCTCCGCGTACAACGCGGCCCAGCAGGGCAGACCGGTCAGGCCCCTGGCGGTGCGCGCAGTCGAGACTGCGGCACAGGGCACGGCCGACGCTGCGGTGCCACGCCCGACCGGGCCCGGGGCCGCTGACGGGGATGAGCGCCCCACCGCCGTGGAGCTGGGCAGCGGGATCGGCATCGAGGCGGAGTTCCTGGCCCGGCAGGGCTACGAGGTGTGGACCTACGATGCCGATCCCTCCGTCGAACCCGCCCTGCGCCAGCTGGCCGCGCGGCATCCCGTGCACCACTCCACCACGGTGCTGGAGTCGATCGCCGATCTGCCCTCCGCTGACCTCTTGCTCTCCTGCGCGACCCTGTCCTTCGTGCCGCGAGCGGCGTTCGGCGGCCTGTGGCGCAGCATCGTCGCCGCGGTGCGGCCCGGCGGGGTGCTCGCGATCGACCTGTTCGGGGAGAACGACGACTGGGCAGTGACCGACGGCACGTTCCTCTCCCGCTCGCAGGTCGAGGACCTGCTGCAGGGCTGGGCGAGTGCCGAGGTGGAGGAGAGGGAGTACGACGGCCACTCCTTCGGCGGGCCCAAGCACTGGCACACGTTCACTGTCATCGCCCGCCGCTGACCGCGGCCGCGAGGCCGCACGTACCCTGGCCGCGTGGAACCACCGCTGATCCGTGACTGGCCGGGATCGCTCGACGTCGGAGGCCTCGCTGCCGACTCGGTCGAGCAGGCGCGCCGAGCCGTCGAGCGCGTGGCGGGGCTGAGGGGGATCGATGCCGAGGTGGGGACCTCCGCAGCGCTGATCGTCGGCGCCTTCGATGCGATCGGCCACCTGCGCATCGACGGGCGCCCGGCACCGGGGTGGGCCCCGCTCAGCGGCTTCGTCGAGGCGGCCGACGGGTGGGTGCGACTCCACGGCAACTTCCCCCACCACGCGGAGGCGATCCGGGCATCGCTCCAGGTGGGCGGCCCGGAGGAGCTGGCTGCGGCCGTCTCGCGCCTTCCAGCCGCGCAGGTGGAGGAACGGGTGCAGGCGGCCGGTGGCATCGCCACCGTGGTGCGCTCCCCGGCGCAGTGGGAGCAGCATCCCCACCACCGGGCGACCTGTGACGTCCCCTGGCACCGGGTGCTGCCCGGTGCGGAGCGGCGAGTGCTGGGTGCTGCCCAGGACGTGCCGCTTCAGGGGGTGCGGGTCCTGGACCTCACCCGGGTGATCGCCGGGCCCGTTTGCTCCCAGCTGTTGGGCTGCCTGGGGTCCGAGGTGCTGCGCATCGACCCGCCACACTGCCCGGAGCTGCTGGAGCACCACCTGTCCACCGGCATGGGCAAGCGTTCCGCACAGCTCGACCTGGGCAAGCACCTGGATGTCCTGCACGAGCACCTGCTGCCCGGGGCGGACGTGGTGCTGCTGGGCTACCGACCCGGATCGCTGGACCGGTTCGGTCTCGCCCCGGCAGGCCTCGCACAGCGCTTCCCGCATCTGGTGATCGGCTCACTCAGTGCGTGGGGCGAGCACGGGCCGTGGGGGAGCACGGCGGGGTTCGACTCGATCGTGCAGGCCGCGACCGGTATCGCCAGTGTGTGCGGAGGTGAGGACGGGCGCCCCGGGGCACTGCCGGTGCAGGCCCTGGACCACTCCAGCGGGTACCTGCTCGCTGCTCGGGTGATCGACCTGCTGGCCGATGCCCGCGGCGGGCGGGTGCACGTGAACCTGCTCGGTGCCGCGCGGGAGCTGCTGCGGCGTGCGGTGCCGGAACGGGCCGGCGGGGATGCGCTGCGCGAGGACGACACGGCGCAAGCAGGCAACGCGATCGATGCCGGTGCGGGCGGTGCCGGGCCGGACTCGGGCGGCGCGGGCCCGGCCACGGTCGACCTCGACACCCCGCACGGACGGGTGCGCACCGTCCCGGTTCCGCTCACCCTCGACGGCGCGCCGATCAGCGGGCCGATCGCGGAGTACGGCACCGCCCGGCCTCATTGGGACGGAGGGGCCTCTGGTGCGGTGCCCCCATCGGTGACAGGCTGAGTGCCACTGAGTTGGGAGGTGCCCATGAAGCTCGCACCCGAGGATCCGCGTGCCGATCTGGTCGGCGTGCTGCATGACCTCGCCCGGGGGGTCGGCTCCGAGGGTGACGTCGAGGTGGGCACCATGTTCCGCAGCCCCGGCCTGCGGGTGGGCGGCACGATCCTCGCCTTCCTGGGGTTCGACGGCGAGCTGATCGTGAAGCTCCCGCACGCCCGGGGGCAGGAACTGATCGCGGCAGGCGAAGCCGCCCCGGTCACCATGGGCACCCGCACCATGAAGGAGTGGTTCGAACTGCCCTCCGCCGACACGCCCGATCAGGCCTACCAGGCGTGGCTGCCGCTGGTGCGCGAAGCGCTCGCATTCGTGCGCGGGAGCTGAGGGAGCCGGTCAGCGCACCGTGACGGTCACGTCCGTCGGGTACCCGTCCTCCGATCCCGGATCGCAGTCCTCGGCGAGCTCCTCGCGGAAGCAGTACTGCACGCGGATCGTCGCCGTACCCGGCGCGATCCCTGTGACCTCGAGCGCGGTCGGCCCGTCGCCCCCGGTGGAGGTGTCCTCCCAGTCCTCGAAGCCCAGCACCGAGTCACCGCTGACGAACCCGGCCTCGGCGACACCCTCCGGCTCCACGGAGAGCACGCCCCAGTTGTCGCCGACGCTCGTGCTGCTGCCGCCCCAGTAGATCTGCGCGGTCTCACCCACCTCGATCTCCAGCTGCTGCGTCCCCACGGGCAGCAGCTCCGAGCTCAGCGTGGGAGGTTCGACAGGAGGATCGCTCGACGATGGCGGCTCCGACGGGGAGGGCGTGCCGGGCCCCAGGCCTCCCAGGTCAAGCCCACAACTGGTCAGGAGCAGACACGCGCCGGCCATCGCCGTCCACGACCGCCCTCGCCCAGTTTTCCGGGTGAGCCTCCCGTCATTGGCCTCGACACGGGAGACCATGACTCAGGCCCCCGCCCGCGGTGGCACCGACTCCAGGACCTCCCGCGTGGAGCGCAGCTGCACCTGGGGTGGGAACAGGCCCATCACCTGCAGTGCCGCCTGCCCGTTCTCGGCCGTCGAGGGGGCGACTGCGTCGGTCACCACGGTCACGTGCGCGCCCGCATCGGCCGCGGCGAGCACGGTGGTGATCACGCAGCAGTCGGTCGAGACCCCCGTGACCAGCAGCTGCGGGGCGCGGCCGACGATCGCTTCGAGCTTCGGCCCCCACTTGCCGAAGGTGGGCTCATCCACCGTGGGGTGCGCGGAGAGCGCCTGCGCATCCTCCACCAGTTCGTACAGCGGGTCCTCGGCGGGAACGTCGGCGAAGGGCCAGGCCGCGAAGTAGGCGCCCCAGGCGGTGTCGCGGTCGGCGGTGGGCAGCCAGCGGGTCACCAGGGTGTGCTCGGAGCCGACGTGGGCGGCCAGGGCGCGGATGTTCCCCATCGCCGAGGGGAAGAACGGGGAGGCCCATTCCGAGGTGGGATCGGCGAAGATCCGCTGCGGGTCCACGACCAGCAGCCAGGGGGCGGTGTCAGGAGTGGGAGTACCAGGCGCGACGGTGTCCATACGGGAACTGTAGGCGCAGCAGGATGTGCGCGGGCGGCTCACACCGCTGGCGTATGGAACCCGCCGTTGGAGAACAGCAGCTGGCCGCGGATCCAGCCGCCCTGCTCGGACAGCAGGAAGCGCACCAGATCAGCGACGGTCTCCGGCTCGCCCAGCTGCCCGCCCGGAGTGGCCGCGGCACCGGCGGCGCGGATCTCGTCGGTCATCCAGCCGGTGTCGATCGGTCCGGGGTTGATCACGTTGGTGCGGATGCCGCGATCCGCCAGCTCCGCGGTGCCGGCCAGCACCAGGCGGTCCAGCGCCCCCTTGGTGGCGCCGTAGGGAAGGTTGTGCACGGTGTGATCGCTGGTCAGGGCGATCGCCGCCCCGCCGGGGGTGTCGGTGCCGGGCTCCACCTGCTCGGCGAAGGCCTTCAGCAGCAGCCAGGTGGCGCGCACGTTGACCGCGTAGTGCCGGTCGAAGCTTTCCACCGTGGTGTCCAGTATCGAGGAGTCCACCGACTCACAGTGGCACATCACCAGCGCACCGAGAGGGCCGATCGCCTCCAGGGCCGCCTCCACCAGAGCGGCGGGGACCTCCGGGTCGGAGAGGTCCCCGGGCAACAGCTCCACCCGGGCCCCGGTCTCGCGCAGCTCCTGGGCGAGCAGCTCCACGTCGGAGTGTTCGCGGTTGACCCGTTGGTCGTACTGCGCGGACCAGGACAGGGCCAGATCGAAGCCGTCGGCCGCAAGCCCGCGCGCGATCGCGGATCCGATATTCCGCCCACGGCCGGCACCAGTGATCAGAGCGGTGTCGGGGAGTGGAGAAGTGGAGTGCATGGGTCGACGCTATCCGGGATGCTGGTGCAGCTGGATCGTCGACGGCTGGAACATCTCCACCTTCCCGCAGCCGGAGCAGGAGAGCATGGTGACCTGGGGACTGAACGCGTCGAGGTCGAAGAACGTCGCCGTGCCGCTGCTCATCACCACGTTCCGCGGCCAGAACCAGACACCGCGGCAGTGTGTGCAGGTCACCTGACGTTCGGCCGCGGTCACCGTGACGGGCTTGTGCGCCATCGCTTCCTCTTTCCCGGCGCCGTTGCCCGGCCCCGCGCCTCAGTCCGCGCTCAGCACGGACTCGCCCCGCGCCACGGCACCCTCCTCCTGGCGGCGGATCTTCCCGTGGCGCGCCACGAGGGTGACCAGGAAGCTCAGCACCAGCGCCAGCAGCACGCCCAGGTTGGCGTAGGCCCAGTTGCCGTCCCAGTAGGAGCCGGCCGGGTCCTCCACGAAGGTGCCCAGGCCCAGGGGCTCCAGCAGGTAGCCCTGCCAGTTGTTCCAGGGGGCGTCGTCGGCGAAGGAGTTGACCACCAGGCCCCAGCCCAGGATCGAGGCGACCGCCATGGTGATCAAGGAGGTCCAGTCGAAGGCGCCGTAGCGGCCCTTCGCATCGAACAGGGCGGCCTCGTCGTAGTCGGCGCGGCGGGTGAGCACGTCGGCGATGAGGATGCCGGCCCAGGCTGCGACCGGGACACCGAGGGTGATCAGGAAGCTCTGGAAGGGGCCCACGAAGCTGCTGGCGAAGAACGCCACCCAGATGGTGCCGATCGTGAGGATCACGCCGTCGATCGCGGCGGCCGCGGGGCGGGGGATGTCGATCCCGAGGCTCAGCAGGGTCAGGCCCGAGGAGTAGATGCCCAGCACCGCGCCGGAGACCAGCGTCAGCACCGCCACGATCCAGAACGGGATCAGCGCCCAGAGCGGCAGGATCGAGATCAGCGCACCGATCGGATCGCCCTCGATCGCGGTGAGCAGCTCGGGGTCGGAGCCGGCCAGCAGCAGGCCGAAGATCACCAGCACCATGGGGGCCGCAGCACCGCCGATGGTGTTCCAGGCGACGATCTTCCCGTCGGAGGTGGAGCGCTTCTGGTAGCGCGACCAGTCGGCCGCGATGTTGATCCAGCCCAGCCCGAAGCCGGTCATCACCATCACCAGGCCGCCGATCATCGCCTGGGGCGGGCCGGCCGGGGCGCTCATCACCGCAGTCAGGTCGATGTGCGGGATGGTGAGGATCATGAACAGCATGGTCATCGCGCCGGTGGCCCAGGTCAGGATCGACTGCAGCTTCATGATCGTGTGGTAGCCCAGCACCGAGGCGGTCACGATCAGCAGCGCGATGAGGATCGCCGCGATCACGGTGACCACCCCGCCGGAGGCCACCCCGAGGGTGTCCAGCACAGTGGCGGTGGCCAGGACGGCGGTGATCGCCAGGCTGGTCTCCCAGCCGATCGAGGTGAGCCAGGAGACGATGCCCGGCACCTTCTGGCCGTGCACGCCGAACGCCGCACGGGAGAGCACCATCGTGGGCGCGCTGCCGCGCTTGCCGGCGATGGCGACCAGACCGCACAGCGCGAAGCTGATGGGGATGCCGATCAGCGCCACGATCGTGGCCTGCCAGAAGGAGATGCCGAAGCCCAGCAGGTAGGAGCCGTAGCTCATGCCGAACACGGACACGTTGGCGGCGAACCACGACCAGAACAGGTCCCGCGGCTTCGCGGTGCGCTCGGACTCGCCGATGATCTCGATGCCTGCGGTCTCGATCAGCCCGCCGCCGGCGGTGGCGGTGGTGGCCACGGGGGCGCCGGGCTGGATTGCACCGCCGCTGGGTCCGTCGGGACCGGTGCCGGGATAGCGGGGGGCCTCGCCGGGACGGTCAGAGGAGGGGGGAGTGGACGACACAGTCGCCTCCGGAGGGTGAGGAGGGGGATTACGTGGGTGGGCATATCCTCGCAGACGAGCAACGCGGCCGACGGGGGCACGCCGCGAGCAGCGCCGGGCCGCCGTCCCCGCCCAGCCCGCACCGTCCCTGCACCCCCGGAAGGAACTGTGTGTCCCGCACCCCCTCGGCCCAGACCCCGCCTCACCACCGCCGAGCGTGCCCGCAGGGTGAGCGTGGGCAGGCGGGCGTTACCGTGGGTGGATGGCGTGGACGCGGGCACTGCAGACGTTCCTCGCTGCCGACATGCGCAACCCTCAGCGCGGAGGCGGCCTCACGATCACGCTGCCCGAGCAGGTCCTGGAACCAGACGAAACGGTCTACGAGATCCTGGTGTGCAGGAATGTGGGCGACTCCTGGCCGTTCTTGGTGATCACGGATCGGCGCGTGGTGCACGCCTGGTACGGCATGTTCCGCGGCTGGAGGGTGCGGGATCAGGTGGTCGCCGCCGAAGTCGCCGGCGCATCCTTCGAGAAGAAGTGGATCACCGGCCGCGTGCACGTGCATAGGCGCAACGGGAAGCCCATGACCGTGAAGGTGGACCTCGGCAACAAGGAGTGGTGCGGGCACATCGTGGACCTGCTCGACCACCTCGCCGCCGGGGGAGCGCCGCCCCGCACCTGAGGCGGGGCTCCGCGGCGGGCGCGCCAGCTCAGATGTTCAGGCCCGCCTGGCCCAGCAGGGAGCCGATCACGAAGGTGACCCCCAGGGCCAGCGCGCCACCGAGCACCACGCGCAGCGAGGCCCGCACCGGGTTCGCATCGCCCACCTTCGCCGCGATCCACCCCGTCAGCGCCAGCGCCACCAGCGTGGAGGCGAAGGTGATGGGGATCCGCAGCTCTGGCGGGGGCAGGAGGATCGCTGCCATCGGCAGCAGCGCCCCCAGGAAGAACGCCAGGAACGAGGCGATCGCCGCATGCCACGGGCTGACGATGTCGTCCGGATCGATGTCGCCCTCGATCGACAGGCGTGCCCCCAGCGCGTCTTGCCGCTGCAGCTCGGTGGCCACCTGCTCGGCGGTCTCCGGCGCGAGGCCCTGGTCGCGCCAATGGGCCGCCAGCTCATCGTGAGCGGACCGCGGATCCTGCTCCAGCTCCTGCTTCGCAGCGCTGATCTTCGCCTTCTCCGAGTCCGACTGGCTGGAGACCGACACGTACTCACCCAGCGCCATCGACACCGCCCCGCCCACCACCGCGGCGGTCCCTGCCGCGAGGATCGGGCCGGTCGCGGTGGTCACGCCGGCCACGCCGACCACGGTGGCAGCGACCGAGACGATGCCGTCGTTCGCCCCCAGCACCGCGGCCCGCAGCTGGTTCAGCCGCTGCTGGTACCCGGTCTCCCGGCGAGCCGAGGGAGCCTCGCCGGCAGTGGAGGGATCAGCGGCGGTGGCGGTGTCGAAGGTGGGGTCGGCGGTGCTCATACAACGATAAAACTCCTGTCCAGAGCGTTCCGCAAGCAAGCTTCGCCTAACCTCACCGGTGGTGACAGTTCCTTGCCCGCGCGTGCCGGGTCCCGGTATCCGGGCGGTGCTTCCCCCGCCGCGCCCCACTCCGTAGCGTGCCGACATGTCAGCGACGCCATCGACCACCGGTGCCCACGGCTCCTACACCCACGGCTATGGGGACGCGGTGCTGAACAGCCATCGCCACCGCACCGCCCAGAACTCCGCCGCTCACCTGCTGCCGCACCTGCGTGAGGGCCAGCGACTGCTGGACGTGGGCAGCGGCGCCGGCACCATCACCGCGGATCTGGCCCGCATCGTCGGCCCCGAGAACCTGGTGGCCCTCGAGGTGCGCGAGGAAGCAGCCGCCATCACCCGCGCCGAGCTGCAGGCCCAGGGGCTCGAGCAGACGGAGGTGGTGGTGGGCGATGCCCATGACCTGCCCTTCGAGTCCGGCAGCTTCGACGTGGTCCACGCCCATCAGGTGCTCCAGCACGTGGCCGATCCCGTCACCGTGCTGGCACAGATGCGCCGTGTCACCAGCGAGGGTGGCCTGGTGTCGGTGCGCGACAGCGACTACGAGGCCTTCCGGTGGTACCCGGACGTGCCCGCGCTGGACCGCTGGCGGGAGCTGTACCTGCGGGCGGCCCGCCAGAACGGGGGCACCCCCGACGCCGGCAGGCGCCTGCTGGCGTGGGCGCACCAGGTGGGCTTCACGGAGGTGACGCCGCTGGCCTCGACCCAGCTGTACGCCACCCCGGAAGGCCGCGCCGCCTGGGCGGGTGCGTGGGTCGGTCGCATCACCGGCGCGCCGCTGGGGGAGCAGATCGTGCGCGAGGGCTGGGCCGACGCCGCCGAGCTCGCGTCGATCGCCGAAGCCTGGACCACCTGGGCGAACGACCCCGACGGCTGGTTCACCCTGCTGCACGCGGAGATCCTGGCCCGGCCCTGAGCGCTGCTGTTACAGCGGTTCTCAGTCCCTGAGCCTGCGTTCGATGAACGCGCGGTCGCCGCTGTTGCCGGCCAGCTCCAGGGCCCTTAGCCACGCCGTCTCCGCACCGGCTGCGTCCCCGGTCTCGGTGCGGAACAGCGCGCGCATCAGGCCCGGCAGCGACGACGGGGCGCGGGCCCCTCACCCCACGGTGAGGCTGTCCACGACGGCCTGGACGTCCGCAGCACGCTCCGGGATGTCGGCCGGGCCGGTCACCTTGAGCACGGCCGGGCCGCTGGGGGTCTCCACCACGATCGCCACCATCTCCACCGAGCTGTACTCGGTGATGGTGCCCGGATTCTGCACCTCCACCACTCCGCGCACGATCCACGCCTCGTGGCCATCCACCTGGGTGGACTCGGAGACGTACTGCGTCATCAGCGGCTCCTCGCCGTACATCTCCACGCCCTCGGGGCGGGTGAGGTGGCACTGCACGTACGCCATCGCTGCGCGCTCCGCGCCGGGGTAGCCGCCCTGCTCCTCGGACCACTCCACCTGCCCCACCTGGGCGAGGGCGAAGTAGCCCTGGGACACCTGCCTGTCGGCCGAGGCCACCTCCGTGGCGTAGGGGAGGGAACCGCTCCAGTCCACTCCGCTGCCGCCCCAGCCCTCGGGCACCGTGAAGGACAGGTCACCGCTGGTGCGCACCGAGCCCGTCTGGGGTACAGCGGGCTCCTGGGTGGGGAACTCGCACAGCGCGGTGGGGGCCTGGATGTGCGTGACCTCCTCGGAGGTGGGCTCCGGGGCTTCCTCGCCGCCGGGCACGTACTCCCCGTCGGCGGGCTCGCGCTGCTCGGGCTCGGTGACGGTGGGCGGTGCCGCCGCCGGGGGTTCGTTAGAGGGGCGGAACACGGTCAGGGTCAGCACGATCAGGGTGATTACCAGCAGCAGCGCCATGGCGCCGACGGCCATCATCGCGATCGTGGGACCACTCAGGGGCCGACGCGGGCGTGTGGCCGCCCCGGCCGAGGGGCCGGCTGCGGCAGATGGCGGGACCTCGCCGCCGCGGAAGTCGGGCAGGCGCGGACCGTCGCCGTTCGGCTGGGACATCACGAGCCCACACTAGCGCCGGCGCAGCACCACGAACCCGCCCACCAGGGCGATCACGATGCTCACCAGGGTGGCCAGGCCGTACGCGCCCTGCGCGCCGATGGATGCGGCCAGCGCCCCACCCAGGGACGCTCCGGCCGCCTGGCCCACCGTCACCGAGGACTGCATGGAGGTCATCGCCACCCCGGTGCCGCCCGGCGGGGTGCGCCGCTCGGTCAGGGAGAACGCGGTGACCATCGTCGGCCCGATGAACAGGCCCGCGATCATCAGCGTCACGCCGGTCATCGTCAGGGACCCCGTGAAGGCGGTGAGGGCGATGAACACGGCCATGCCAGCGCCGCCCACCAGCACCCGTGCCGCAAGGGTCACGGAATCCGGCAGCAGCACCACCAGTAGGGCGGTGAGGGCGGAGGTCAGCCCCATGAACGCGTACACGATGCCGGCGGATCCTGCTGCGCCGAGGAGGTCGGCCCGCGCGGTGGTGCCGGCCTGCACGGAGCCGAAGAAGGTGCCGATGCACACCATCACCACGATCGCCGGCAGCACTGCCAGCAGCACCCGCTTGATCGACGGGGCGGGTGTGGAGGCCGATACCGGAGCGGGCGTGCGGTGCTCGGCGAAGGGGGCGTCCGAGGGGACGGAGCCGATGGCGGGCATCTCCCCGGTCACGGTGCGGGTGGAGGCACGATGCGGGGCGGTCGCCTCGGTGGTGCCGTCGCCGGTCCGCTCGGTGGCCCCGGCCCCGGCCCCGGCCCCGATCGCGACAGCGTGCTCGCTGCGCGGGGTGGTCAGCGCGAAGGGGATCCCGGCCAGCGCCACCAGCGCCGCGGCGATCGCCAGCGGGGCGGCGGAGAACGCGGTGGAGGCGGCGATGCCCACCAGGGCCGGGCCCAGCACGAAGCTCAGCTCGTCGACCGTGGATTCGTAGGAGAGGGCCGTTCCCAGGTCCTTGGGGTCGCGGGCCAGCTCCACCCAGCGGGCACGGGTGAAGGAGCCCACCGGCACCGCGGTCCCACCGGTGAACAGGCAGATCGCCCACAGCAGGGGGCCGTCCCAGGCCTGCAGGGCCGCCAGCAGCAGCAGGCCCAGGGCGATCGCATTGAGGGGGGTGAGGATCGTCAGCACGCGGCGCTGACCGGAGCGGTCGGCGGCGCGGCCGATGAGCGGGCCCGCCACGGCGCTGGCGGCAGCAACCAGACCGGAGGCCAGGCCACCGGTCGCGATCGAGCCGGTGGAGACGGTGATCGCCGTCATCGTGCCCAGCGGGATCATCGCGTAGGGCGCGCGGGCGGCCATCGCCAGCGCCATCCAGGAGCCGGAAGCGATCGTGGGCAGGGAGCGGTAGCGCGCAATCGCGCTGGAGGAAGAGGAGACCACGGAACCAGGTCTTTCGGAAGTGCCTCCCGCCAGGGACCAGGACGGGCCAGGGCCGATGGCCGCGCAGGCCGCGCGAGGCGGAGCAGCGGAGCCGGGCGGGCCGGTCGTGGTGCAAGCGGGTGCCCGCGTCCGCGCAGGCGGAGGGGCCGGACCACTGTACCGAGCAGCACGCTGCGCGCCCAGGGGGTCGGGGCAGGAGGAAAGCAGCATCACGCCCAGGGTGAGCAGCCGGTCGCGGTGCTGGGCCTGGGGAGACTGCACGGGGCACGGGGCACGGCGCACGGGGCGTGGGGGACGATGGGCGGATGACCATCCCGAACCCTGCACTGTCGGCCCTGGCCACGGCGTCGACCCCGCCCACGCCGTCGGCCCTGGCCTCCAAGGTGCCCGCGGCCGATGCCACCTTGCGGGTGCTGAGCCTGCTGGCCGGGCAGCGCGCCCCTCTGCCCGCCGCACGGATCGCCGCTGAGCTGGACCTGCCTCGCTCGACCACCTACGACCTGCTGAGCGTGCTGGTCGAGCACGGGTACGTGCTGCACCTGGCCCAGGAGCGTCGCTACGCGATCGGCCCCTCGGCCTACGAGGTGGCCGCCGGTTACGCCCGCCACGCACCGCTGGCCCGGGTGGGGCGACGCGTGGTGGAGCGCCTGGTGGATGCGACGGGGGAGTCCGGGCACCTGGCGAGCCTGTCCGGCAGTGACGTGCTCTACATCGTCGAGGAACGCGCGAAGGGACGAACGTCCCTGGTCACCGACATCGGGGTGCGGCTGCCCGCGCACCTGACCGCCACCGGTCGCGCGATGCTGGCCCAGCTCACCCCCGCGCAGCTGCGCACCCTCCACTCCGGGCGCGAGGAGCTGCTGCGCCGCACCGACGCGCCTTCACCGGCGACCCCGCGCCAGCTGCGGGAACTGCTGCGACAGGTGCGGGCCGACGGGGTGGCGTGGGAGTCCGGTGAGGTCACCGAGGGTTTCCGGTCTGTCGCGGCCGCCGTGCTGGACCAGGCCGGGTGGCCCGTCGCCGCTGTGGCGCTGACCTGGGAGGAGCATCGCGTGGACGAGGAGCAGGCGCAGCACCTGGCCGATCGGGTGCGGGAGGCCGCAGGGGAGATCGCGAGGATGGTCTCCGGGCGTCGGGCGGGGTGAGCGGGGGCGGGATCCCTTTTCGCAAGCCGCCCACGGGGCCGTCACCTGGAACTTTTCGTGACGACCGGCAACCGCAGCGATTTACGCAACGGGGGAGTGGCGTAATCGGGGCAGGTGAGGCTAGCCTAAGTACGGCCCGGTCGTGCAGCACGCAGGAGCGGGTGCACCCCAGCACCACCGACTGCATTCCGCCGGAGTGCACTGCCGTCGCTTCCCACCCCGAGAAGGAACCCTCATGACCCCGATCTCCCGCCGCCTGTTCGGTGCGACCTCCGTGGCCGCCACCCTGGGCCTCGCCCTGACCGCCTGCGGTGGCCCCACCGACGGCGCCTCCGGCAATGGCAGCGGCGCAGGAGGCGCAGGCTCCGACGCGGGCGGCGCCGAGGCCGGCACTGTCGAGGTCGAGGACAACAACGGCACCCACACCGTCGAGGTGCCGCCGAAGTCCGTCGTCGCCACCGACAACCGCACCTTCGAGACCCTCGAGGCCTGGGGCGTCACCCTCACCGCCGCCGCACGCACCCTGATGCCCGCCTCCAACAGCTACAAGGACGACGAGTCCATCATCGACCTGGGCAGCCACCGCGAGCCCAAGCTTGAGGCCGTCGTCGCCGCCGAGCCCACCCTGATCATCAACGGCCAGCGCTTCGCCGAGTTCCACTCCGACTTCGAGCGCCTTGCCCCGAACGCCGTGATCCTCGAGCTCGACCCCCGTGAGGACCAGCCCTTCGCCGACGAGCTCAAGCGCCAGACCACCGTGCTGGGCAGCATCTTCGGCAAGGAGACCGAGGCCGAGCAGCTCGGCGCCGACCTCGACTCCGCGATGGAGCGCATCACCACCGCCTACAACGGCTCGGACACCGTGATGGCCGTGAACGTCTCCGGCGGCGAGATCGGCTACATCGCCCCCGGCAAGGGCCGCACCCTGGGCTGGGCCTTCGACGCCTTCGACCTGGTGCCCGCCCTCGAGGTGGACGGCGCGAGCGACGACCACCAGGGCGACGACATCTCCGTGGAGGCCATCGCCGACTCCAACCCCACCTGGATCCTGGTGATGGACCGCGACGCCGCCGTCAATGCCGATGACCCCGCCTACGAACCCGCCTCCGAGGTGCTCGAGGCATCCGAGGCGCTCGCCGGTGTCACCGCGGTGGCCGAGGGCAATATCGTGTACATGCCCGCGGACACGTACACCAACGAGGGCATCCAGACCTACACCGAGTTCTTCGGCACCTTCGCCGATGCGCTCGAGAAGAAGGCCTGATCAGCCTGAGCACCATCCGTACCGTCCGTCACGGCGGCAGGGCCACGCGCCCTGCCGCCGTGCGGTGCGTCCGCCGCCTTGCCTCTCTTCCCCAGGTGCCCTGATGTCCACTGCGATCACCCCGACCGACGCTCCCCCCGGAAGGAGGCGCGGCCGCGAGAAGCTGCTCGACTGGAAGCTGCTGATCGGCATCGCCGCGGTCGCGCTGCTGCTGCTGGCCTCGCTGTTGACCGGGGTGTACGACGTGTTCGGCGCGGAGGACGGCGCCCAGATGTTCGCCATCACCCGCGTGCCGCGCACCATCGCCCTAGTGCTGGCCGGCGCCGCGATGGCCATGTCGGGCCTGATCATGCAGCTGATGACCCAGAACCGCTTCGTGGAGCCCTCCACCACCGGCACCACCGAATGGGCGGGCCTGGGACTGATCCTGGTGATGATCGCGGTGCCGTCCGCCTCGATCCTCACCCGCATGGTGGTCGCGATCATCTTCGCCTTCGTGGGCACCATGGTGTTCTTCATGTTCCTGCGCCGTGTCACCCTGCGCAGCTCCCTGATCGTGCCGATCATCGGGATCATGCTGGGCGCCGTGGTCAGCTCCGTCTCCAGCTTCGTGGCCCTCCAGTTCGACGCCCTGCAGAACCTCGGGGTGTGGTTCGCCGGGTCCTTCACCTCGGTGCTGAGGGGGCAGTACGAGGTGCTGTGGATCGTGCTGGTCGTGGGCATCGCCGTGTTCTTCGTTGCCGACCGGCTCACCGTGGCGGGCCTGGGCGAGGACATCGCCACCAACGTCGGCGTGAACTACCAGCGGGTGGTGCTGCTGGGCACCGGCCTGGTCGCGATCGCCACCGGCGTGGTCACGGTGGTGGTGGGCAACCTGCCCTTCCTGGGGCTGATCGTCCCGAACGTGGTCTCCATGATCCGCGGCGACGACCTGCGCTCGAACCTGCCGTGGGTGTGCCTGCTGGGCATCGCGGTGGTCACCGTGTGCGACCTGATCGGCCGCACCATCATCATGCCGTTCGAGGTGCCGGTGTCCCTGATCCTGGGGATCGTGGGCGCCGCCGTGTTCATCACGATGATCCTGAGGCAGCGTCGCCGTGGCTGAGCGCGACGACACCCGGATCAGCCGCCCCAGCAGCACCCGGGGCGGCAGCGCCGCGACCGATCACGCCGTGCGCCGGCGCCTGGGCTCCCCGCCCGCCGACGGCGCGGCCGACGTCTCCACCGCCCCCACCGACACCGCGATGGACCTGGGCGCCATGGGCGCCCCCACCTCCCGAGAGGGCAACCGCTGGGCAGTGCGCCGACGCGGCGCGGGCCGACGGGGCGCCGCCGGTGGCACGGGGGCGACGGGCCGCACGGGCTCGTCGGTTCGCAGCGACTCGTCGGGACGCACAGAGGCCAAGCCCGCCACCCGCCCGGGCCGCAGCAGCTCCGGCGCCTTCCCCGACGCCTCGGCCCATCGCCGCTACTGGTACGTGATGGGCGGCCTGGTGGTGCTGGCCCTCGCCTTCGGCTTCGGCCTGCTGGCCATCGGCAACCCCATGCCGCCGGGCTCGCGCGGCTTCTGGCTGATCGCCGAGCTGCGCGCCACCTCCATCCTGGTGATGGTGATCGCCGCGTTCTGCCAGGCCACCGCCACCATCGCCTTCCAGACCGTCACCAACAACCGCATCCTCACCCCGTCGATCATGGGCTTCGAGTCCCTGTACACGGTGATCCAGACCGGCTCCATCTACTTCCTCGGCGTGGCCGGGGTGATCGCCCTGCAGGGCACCGGGCAGTTCCTGGCGCAGGTGGCGATCATGGTGGTGCTCTCGGTGCTGCTGTACGGCTGGCTGCTGCGCGGCCGGTACGCGAACATGCAGGTGATGCTGCTGATCGGCATCATCATCGGCGGCGGGCTGGGCTCCGTCTCCTCCTTCATGCAGCGCCTGCTCACCCCCAGCGAGTTCGACGTGCTCACCGCCAGACTGTTCGGCTCGGTCACCAACGCCGAGGTGGAGTACCTGCCCTACGCGATCCCGCTGTGCCTGGTGGCCGGGGTGCTGATCTGGCTGAACGCCCGCACCCTGAACGTGATCGCCCTGGGCCGGGACGTGTGCATCAACATCGGCGTGGACCACGGCCGCCAGACCATCTACACCCTGGTGCTGGTCTCGGTGCTGATGGCCGTCTCCACGGCCCTGATCGGCCCCATGACCTTCTTCGGCTTCCTGGTCGCCACCCTCACGTACCAGCTGGCCGGCACCCACGACCACCGCCGTCTGCTGCCCGTGGGCGTGCTGGTGGGCTTCGTGGTGCTGGCAGGCGCCTACTTCGTGATGAACCACGTGTTCTACGCGCAGGGCGTCGTCTCCATCATCATCGAGCTCGTCGGCGGGACCGTGTTCCTGATCGTCATCATGCGGAAGGGTCGCCTGTGATCACCATCGACACCGTGAGCAAACGGTACGTCTCCAGCTCCGGCACCGTGGAGATCGGGCCGGTCTCCGTGCAGATCCCGCCCGGCGGGGTGACCGCCCTGGTGGGCCCCAACGGCGCCGGCAAGTCCACCCTGCTCACCATGGTGGGGCGCCTGCTCGGCATCGACGAGGGCGCCATCGAGGTGGCCGGGTACGACGTCTCCTCCACCGCCTCCAAGGACCTCGCCAAGGTGCTCTCGGTGCTGCGGCAGGAGAACCACTTCATCACCCGCCTCACCGTGCGGCAGCTGGTGGGCTTCGGCCGCTTCCCCTACTCCAAGGGGCGCCTGACCGCTCTGGACGAGCAGAAGATCAGCGAGGCCATCGACTTCCTGAACCTCGACGAGCTGGAGGACCGCTACCTCGACCAGCTCTCCGGCGGGCAACGCCAGCGGGCCTATGTGGCGATGGTGCTGGCCCAGGACACCGAGTACGTGCTGCTGGACGAGCCGCTGAACAACCTGGACATGCAGCACAGCGTGCAGATGATGGGCCGCCTGCGCGACGCCGCCCGGGAGCTGGGCCGCACCATCGTGGTGGTGCTGCACGACATCAACTTCGCCGCCCACTACGCCGATCACATCATCGCCATGAAGGACGGCGCCGTGGTGGAGCACGGGCCCGTGGAGACGATCATGGACGGCGCTGTACTGTCCCGCGTGTTCAACACCCCCGTGCAGGTGGTGGAGGGCCCCAACGGACCGCTGGCCGTGTACTACTGACGTACAGCTGAGCGCGGCGCGCTGCTGACGTACTGCTGCCCTGAAACACCTCTGCACCGCGGCCCTGAACGCCGCTGCACCACTGTCCTGAAGCCCAGCCGCACTACCAACCTGAGGTCTCGCGAAACCGCTGACCTGGGATCCAGTGCCCGGAACCGTTGACCGGGTACTGACTGCGACATCGTGAACAGTTCCCATGGGGTTCAACTGTTCACGATGTCGCAGTCGCCGTCACTGACCAGCCGGCGAGCTGGCGAGACGGTTGATTGTTCGGCCCGCCCGCGGGGGCGTAGCGACCGGCCTCAGTGCTCCGGACCGGGACCAGCTGGGATGGGACGGCCGGCGTCAGTGCCCCGAATCGGCCGGGTCCCGGCCCGCGCGGCCATCGACCCGGTCCAGAGCGTCGATCCGCTCCAATTCCTCGTCCGTCAGGCGCAGTTCCACCGCCGCCAGGTTCTCCACGATCCGTGAGGGTGTGACCGACTTCGGGATCGCCACGATGTCGCGGCCCAGGTGCCAGGCCAGCACCACCTGGGCGGGGGTGGCGTCGTGCTCCTTCGCGATCGCGGTGATCACCGGGTTCTCCAGCAGGTCGCTCCTGCCCTGGCCCAGCGGACCCCATGCTTGGGTGAGGATGCCGTTGCTTTGGTGGAAGGCGCGCAGCTCCCGCTGCTGGAAGTAGGGGTGCAGCTCCAACTGGTGGATCATCGGCACCACCCCGGTGGCGCCGATGATCTCCTCCAGCTGGGCCAGCGGGAAGTTCGAGACCCCGATCGAGCGCACCAGCCCCCGCTGCTGCAGCTCGATCAGCGCCCGCCAGGCCTCCAGGTACAGGCCCTGCTGGGGGAGTGCCCAGTGGATCAGGTACAGGTCCAGGTGCTGCAGCCCCAGCTTCTGGTGAGGGTGGGGCTGGCGGGCATGGTCTCCTCCGGATCATCGAGCGGTGCCGCCCACCCTACGATGGGCCCATGACGCGACACGGCGCTGCGGCAGGGGCCGCAGCAGCAGAGGCGGGGCGATGACCCCGGCCCGCGCGCCGCGCCTGGTACCGCTGGAGCGTCCGGTCCCTGCTGAGCAGCCGCAGTACGACCACCAGCGCGGGCACGCGCCGGTGCGCGGCGGCTTCGAGCTGTACGGGCTGCTGGACACCCTGTTCATCGTGGCCGGCCTGGTGCTGTCGGTGTGGCTGGCCGGTCTGTACCTGCTGGAGGGCTTCTCGCTCACCCCGGTGCGGATGCTGTACCTGGTGGGCTTCTGGCTGCTGCTGACCTACATCGCCCTGCCGCGCCTGCACCAGGTGATGACCTGGATCTACCTGCCGGACTACTTCATCGGCCGCACCCGCACCGTGGAGGGCGTGCTGTCGGACCCGATCAACCTGGCCTTCGACGGCGATGAGACGGACCTGCACGTGGCGATGCGCCGCGCCGGCTGGGTGCTGGCCGAGGAGCGCACCGTGGGCTCCGCCTGGGACATGGTACGGGCCACCCTGCTGCGCCGCTCGTACCCGGAGGCCCCCGTCTCGGACCTGTTCCTGATGGGGCGCCGTCACGACTTCACCTACCAGCAGGAGGTGGGCGGCACCACCGCCAAGCGCCACCACGTGCGCTTCTGGAAGATGCCGCGGCGGTTCTCCCTGCCCGGCGGCTACAAGGCCGACTGGCTGGCCGCCGGCACCTACGACCGCGCCGTGGGCTTCTCGTTCTTCACCCTCCAGTTCACCCACCGCATCGACGAGAACATCGACGTGGAGCGCGACTACGTGATCGACACCGTGCGCTACGCCGACCCGGCCGTGGAGGTGGAGGTGATCCGCGAGTTCAGCACCTCGTACCACCACCGCAACGGGCAGGGCGACCGGATCCGCACCGACGGCGACCTGCCGATCATCGACGTGGCCGGCGCCGCCGAACGCTCCGACGGCGCTACCGCGATGATGCTCGAGCGGCACCGCCCCACCGGCAGCAGCGTGTGGCGGGCCCGCGCCCTCTCCACCGCCCAGAGGGCACTCTCCCTCGGTGCCGGCACGCGGGACGCGGTCGATGCCCGCGATGCGCACGACGGCGCACGTAATGGGCACAGCGGCACAGGCAATGGGAACGACAGCGCAGGCGATGGGCACAGCGGCGCAGGCGATGGACGCGGCGGGGCCGACGCCCGAGGCGGGCACGAGAAGCAGTCGGCTCCGCGCCCGGACCTGTCCGGGGTCTGGCACGAGACGGTCGACGACCTCCACGACACCATCGCGAGCGCGGCGGACCACCACCTGCCCCCGCCCACCGTCGGGTTCACTGCGGCACTGGTGCTGCTGCAGGCCGTGCTGGTGGGTGCGCAATGGGTGGCCCAGGCCTTCGGCGTGGACCTGGTGGAGATGTTCGCCGACGCCGCCCTGGTGTTCCCCGAACCGGAGGACCTGGTGTGGCGGACGGTGTTCGTGGTGCTGCTGGCCCTGCTGGTCATCGGGGTGTTCCGTCGCAGCCGCTGGGCCCGCATCGGCCTGATGGCCCTGTTCACCGCCGACGCCGTGCTGCGCCTGCTGTTGGCCTCCACGGCCGGGGCCGACGCCACCCACGCCCTGCTGGTGGGGGCCGGCGCCTCCGCACTCGGTGTCATGGCGATCACCTCCGATGCCGCACGGCTGTGGGTGCAGACCCCGCGCCTGCCCTCCCGCTCCGGCAGACGCGCCTCCGCGAAGTCCTGATCTGCGGACGGGGCCCGCGGGCCGCCCTGGGCGATCGCGACCCGCAGCGAGTCGTCGAGTTTGTGGGGTATTCAGCGCAATAGCCCTCGCTATCCGCGGCTCGGTGCCGCGGGGCATTGCCAGACCATGACCTGAGGTTCACGCGCCTGTCACGGATGTGAGGGGACAGCGTCACCTTCGAGGAGGACCGTCGGCCGCGCCCGACATCCGGGCCGCGCCCGACATCCGGGCCGCGCCCGGCAGTCGGGTCAGTACCCGACATCGGGGCTGCGCCCGACAGCAGGGCCGCGCGCTCGGCAGTCGGGTTCGTGTCCCGCAGCACGGCCGTAGCGGCCCTGCAACTCTCTCCCCGAAGGATCTCCCCATGCCCCGTCTGAACCTCCCCCTGCTCATGGATGGCCACACCCGTGGCAAGCGCTCGGCCGTCACCTGCGCCCTCAAGTGCGGCAACCAGTGCGTCGGCAGCGACTGCAACACCTCCAGCAACGGCTACTTCCGGGACATCGCCGCCGGGGCGCTGTCCCGTCGCGCGCTGATCGGCGGAGGCACCGGGGCGATCGCCATCGCGCTGGCGGGCACGCAGGGGGCCATGGCCCACGGCCCCGTCGGCGCGAAGCCCGGGAAGGGCAAGGGCAACGGGAACGGGAAGGGCAACGGGAACGGCAAGGACAAGGCTGGCAAGCCCGGCTCGGCCCCGAACGGATCCGAGCTGAGTATTCGTAGTCGTGGGAGCCACCGAATCTTGCTCTTGGGGACCGCCGATCGTGCCGACGGGGGCCAGTAGCCGCCGCGGTGGGGACCACTGGCTCCCGCCGGCATCGGGTCACTGGGGCAGTGCGGTGTGTTCTCGCATGTTCCTGTCGCCGGTGTCGATCCAGATTGTGTTGTGCACGATGCGGTCCATGATCGCATCGGCGTGGACTGCTCCACCGAGCCGGGCGTGCCAGTCCTTCTTCGGGTACTGGGTGCAGAACACGGTCGAGCCGGTGTCATAGCGGCGCTCGAGCAGTTCCAGCAGCATCGAACGCATTCCCTCGTCAGGATGGTCCAGCAGCCACTCGTCGATCACCAGCAGCGAGAACGTGGAGTACTTCCGCAGGAACTTCGTCTGGCCCTGCGGCTTGTCCTTTGCCAGGGCCCAGGCCTCTTCGAGGTCGGGCATTCGGATGTAGTGGGCTCGGAGCCGGTGCTGGCAGGCCTGCTTCGCCAGCGCGCAGCCGAGGTAGGACTTCCCTGAGCCGGTGAAGCCCTGGAAGACCACGTTCTGTTGCCGCTGGATGAAGGAGCAGGTTGCCAGTTGCGCGATCACGTTCCGGTTCAGTCCCCGTTCCTCGACCAGATCCAGCCGCCGCAGGTCCGCTCCGGGATAACGCAGCCCCGCCCGGCGGATCAGACCCTCGACCTTTCCATGATTGAAGATGGAATGCGCCTCGTCCACGATCAGCTGGAGCCGTTCCTGGAACGACATCCCCAGCACGTGAGCCTCATCCTGGGCATCGATCGCGTCCAGCAGCGCGGTCGCGCCCATCTCGCGCAGCTTCCGCTTCGTGTCGTTATCGATCACGCTCACCGGACACCTCCGGCGTAGTAGTCGGCGCCACGGACGTATCCGCCGTCTTCCGCGGGTTCCTCGCGGGGTGGACGCAGGGCGGCGACCTTGTCCTGCCCGGTGGCCAAGATCGGGTGCAGATGCGCATAGCGCGGTGAACGGACCCGTCCCGTCAGCGCGAGTGCGCAGGCCGCCTCGACCCGATCTACGGAGAAGCGGCGAGAGAGCCGTAGCACCGCCAACGCGGGATCCAGGCCCTGTTCCACGATCGGCACGGACTCGAAGATCCGCTGGATCACGATCACCGTGGCCGGCCCGACCCGATCTGCCCACGCCCGCACCCTCTGCGCGTCCCAGGCCTGGAAACGCTCGCCCGCAGGTAGGTCCGCGTCGTTGGTGCGGTACTCATTGCTCGCGGTCTCCGGGAGCAGCAGGTGACTGGTCAGTCGCTGGCTGCCCTGATAGATCTCCAGCGTCCGGGCCGTGATGCGCAGATCGACCTTCGCGCCGATGTGCGCGAACGGCGCGGAGTAGAAGTTCCGCGCGAACGTGACGTGCCCGTTCCTGCCCACTCGTCGTCCGTAGTGCCATGTCGAGATCTCGTAGGGCACCGCCGGCAGCGGCGTCAGCAGCGGCCGCTCCTCCGCGTCGAACACGCTGGCGCGGGATCCGGGCCGCTTCTGGAACGGCTCCGCGTTATAGGCCTCCATCCGCTGCCCGATGGCGGCTGCAAGTTCGGGCAGGGACGTGAATCGCTGATCCCGCAGCCCGGCGATGACCCAGGTCGCGACGTGCGCGACGGTGTTCTCCACGCTCGCCTTGTCTTTCGGTTTCCGCACCCTCCCCGGGAGCACCGCCGCCGAGTAATGCGCTGCCATCTCGCGATACGCATCGTTCAGGACGATCTCGCCCTCGCGGGGGTGCTTCACCACACCGGTCTTGAGGTTGTCCGGAACGATCCTCGGGACCGTCCCGCCCAGCGCCTCGAACATCGCTACGTGCGCTCGCAGCCAGGACTCCTGGCGCATATCCAGCGCCGGGAAGCAGAACGCGTAACGAGAAAAAGGCAGGCAGGCAACGAACAAGAACACCTTCGAGACCTCGCCGGTGACCGGATCGGCCAGCTCCATCGTGGGGCCGGACCAGTCGACCTCCACGCTCTGGCCGGCCTTGTGACCGACTCTCGAAGCGGCACCGGTGACCATGACGTGGTGCTGGTAGGTGCGGCAAAACCGGTCATACCCCATCGCCGGATCCCCAGCCGCCGTGGTCGCGTCGAAGTACTCGCCGTGCAACAGCTTCAGCGTCACGCCGACCCTGGCCATCTCTCGATGGACCTGTTCCCAGTCCGGCTGTGCGAACACGCTCTCGTGCTCGCCCCGGCCCGGGAACAACCGGGCATACACCTGCTCATCGGCGACGTCCGCGATATCGCCCCACCCGATCCCTGCAGCGTCAGCGGCCTCGAACACCGCCCTCACGGACTTGCGGGACATGCCCTGCGAGGACGAAATCGCTCGCCCCGACAGACCTTCTGCGCGCAGCTGGAGCACCAGCTTCGCCCTGATCTTCCGTACCATTCCAGATTGCTCCTTCCGCCGCGTGCCCTATACACACGGCGGAAGGAGCGTAGACAGAGCGGCCCCAACGACACCACTGGTGGTCCCGAACGACGCCACCGCTACGGCAGCGACGTGGCACCCGAACCCTCGATCAGCGGACCCCAGCGAGGCGAATATTCACCGAGCTGGTGTTCGCCCCCATCGCCCCCGTGGATGCCGCGGTGGACGAGTTCACCGTCCCCGAGGGCTTCACCTGGCACCCGGTGATCCGCTGGGGCGACCCGATCTTCGAGGACGCCCCCGAGTTCGACTGGCACGCCCAGAGCGCCGAGGCGCAGAACCTGCAGTTCGGCTACAACAACGACTACACCGAGATCCAGGAGATCCCCGGTTCCGGTGGCCGTCGGGCGGTCATGTTCGTCAACCACGAGTACACCAACGAGAACATCATGGTGCCGCCCACGATGGATGCCGCCGAGGTGGTCGAGGTGGGCATGGCCGCCCACGGCCTGACCGTGGTGGAGCTGGAGCGCAAGAACCACAACGTCCCCTACGAGTACGTGCGCGGAGCCGAGCTGAACCGCCGCATCCTGCTGTCGGACACCTTCGAGCTGACCGGCGCTGCCGCCGGGTCCGACCTGGTCACCACCGTGGAGGACCCGGAGGGCCGCTACGTGCTGGGCACGCTGGGCAACTGCGCCGGTGGCCTCACCCCCTGGGGCACCGTGCTCTCCGGCGAGGAGAACTTCCACTCCTACTTCCGCGCCCCCGGCACCTCAGCCCAGGAGAAGCGCTACGGCCTGGCCGACAAGCCCACTGCTCGCGGCTGGGAGAACGCCCACGACCGGTACGACACCCGCAATGCCGGCTACGAGAACGAGGCCAACCGCTTCGGGTACATCGTCGAGGTGGACCCCTGGGACCCCACCTCCACCCCCAAGAAGCACACCGCGCTGGGCCGCTTCAAGCACGAGGGCGCCAACGTGATCATCGCCGAGGACGGCCGCGTGGTCGCCTACTCCGGTGACGACGAGCGCTTCGACTACCTGTACAAGTTCGTCTCGGCCAAGAAGTACGTCGAGGGCGACCGTGCCCACAATATGACGCTGCTGGAGGAGGGCGACCTGTACGTGGCCCGCTTCGAGGGCAACTCCCCGTCCGCAGAGATCGACGGCTCCGCAGCACTCCCGGCCGACGGCGCCTTCGACGGCACCGGTCAGTGGCTGCCGCTGGTGCTGGACGGCGCCTCCCAGGTGCCCGGCTTCAGCGTCGAGGAGGTGCTGGTCCACACCCGCCTCGCGGCCGACGCCGTGGGCCCCACCAAGATGGACCGCTGCGAGGACGTGGAGCCCTCCCTGCACAGCCGGCGCGTGTACGTGGCTTGCACCAACAACTCCAACCGCGGTGTCGGCTCGAACGCGGGGCCCGACGAGGTGAACCCCCGCACCCAGAACCGCGACGGCCACGTGATCGAGATGGACGAGCTGGGCGACCAGACCACCACCTCCTTCGCCTGGAACCTGCTGCTGGTGTGCGGCGACCCCGCCACCGACGAGAACACCTACTTCGCGGGCTTCCCGGAGGACCAGGTCTCGCCGATCTCCTGCCCGGACAACCTGGCCTTCGACTCCGTGGGCAACCTGTGGATCTCCACCGACGGCCAGCCCTCCGGCATCGGCTTCAACGACGGCCTGTTCCGCGTCACCCCCGACGGGGACGCACGTGGGAACGTCGAGCAGTTCCTGTCGGTGCCGCGCGACGGCGAGACCTGCGGCCCGATCATCCGCGACCAGGACCGCACCGCGTTCGTGGCCGTGCAGCACCCCGGCGAGGACGGCTCCTGGGGGGCGCACACCTCGTACTTCCCCGACTACGACGGCACCGGCCCGAAGCCGTCGGTGATCCAGGTGCTGCCCGCGAAGCCCGGCAAGGGCAAGGGGCGCGGCAACGGGAACGGGAATGGTCGCGGCAACGGCAACGGCAACGGCAAGGGGAACGGTCGGGGCTGACCTGGCCTCCGTCGCCCCCCGCTGACCCGCCCCCGTCCCCGCTGACCCACCCCCGTCCCCGCTGACCCGCCCCGCGCCGTCATGAGTGGAGCAGTTCGGTCGTTTCCCGGAGCTGGATACGACCGAACTGCTCCACTCGCGCGACGGGGGGCGCTGAGGTGAACCCACGACGCGAGGTCCTGTCGCGACCCTGCGCTGCCCGGATCCTGAGGGGGCGTGTCC
Organism: Brachybacterium muris; assembly: GCF_016907455.1. Classification (NCBI taxonomy): domain Bacteria; kingdom Bacillati; phylum Actinomycetota; class Actinomycetes; order Micrococcales; family Dermabacteraceae; genus Brachybacterium; species Brachybacterium muris. Next base: position 3,612,725 of record NZ_JAFBCB010000001.1, read on the forward strand.
CCCGGGATCCCGCCGCGAGACCGTCCCGGGGGCGTGCGCCAGGCAGTGATCCTCACCACCCCCGCGTCGCCCACCCCGTGGCTCGACAAGGCGCCCGCACCGTCCCCGCGCCGCCCCCGAGGCTTATTTCTCTCGCGCGCGCACGCGAGACAGGCCCTGACCGTCGGTGCCCTTCATCACTGGGAGAAGTCTTGGGGCAGGTTGTGACCTGTCGATAAGATCCTGGCCATGCCCCGCCACGATGCCACCTCCTGCCCTGTTCGGGGGTGGTGATGGTGTCCGTGCTGTGGACGGTGCTGATCCTGGGCGCCACGGTGGCGCTCACCCCGGTGCTCGACAAGCTGATGGGCCGCGCCGCCTGCTACGTGCTGGCCGCCCTCTACCTCGTCGCCGCCGGCGCGCTGATCCCCGCCTCCGCCGCCGTGCTGGCCGGCACCGATGATCCGACCACCGCCTTCTCCGTGCCCTGGGCACCCGCATGGGGGGTCGACTTCGCGCTGCAGGCCGACGGCGTGGGCATCGTGTTCTCGATGATCGCGCTGGTGATCGGCGCGGTGGTGCTCGTGTACTCGGCCCGCTACCTCGACCCCGGCAGGCAGCTCAGCTTCTCGCTGGTGATGGCCCTGTTCACCCTGTCGATGGTCACCCTGGTGCTGGCCGATGACCTGGTGCTGCTGTTCATCACCTGGGAGCTCACCTCCATCGCGTCGTTCCTGCTGATCGCCCGCAGCGGGGGAGCAGGCCAGGCCGCCTCCATGCGCACCCTGCTGATCACCTTCCTGGGCGGGCTCTCGCTGCTGACCGCGGTGTCGCTGATGGTGTGGCGCCTGGGCACCACGTCGGTCTCCGAGGTGCTCGCCTCGGACGTGTGGGCGCCCGGAGACGGCTTCACCACCCTGATCGCCCTGCTGGTCGCCTTCGCGGCCTGCACCAAGTCCGCCCAGTTCCCCTTCCACGTGTGGCTGCCCGACGCGATGGCCGCCGCTACCCCCGTCTCCGCCTACCTGCACGCCGCTGCGGTGGTGAAGGCGGGCATCTTCCTGCTGCTGCGCTTCAGTCCCGCCTTCCACGACGTGGTGGCCTGGAACGTGGTCCTCATCGTCGCGGGCCTGATCACCGCCTTCGTGGGCGGCATCCTCGCCCTCCAGCAGCCGGACCTGAAGAAGCTGATGGCCTACTCGACCGTCAGCCAGCTGGGCCTGATCGTCACCGTGATCGGGGTGGGTACGGAACTGGCGATCCTCGCCGCCATCGTGCACACCATCGCCCACGCCCTGTTCAAGTCGGGCCTGTTCATGATGGTCGGCGTCATCGACCACTCCGTGCACACCCGTGAACTGCGCCGCATGCCGGCGATGTGGCGCGCACTGCCGGCCACCTTCGTGGTCACCGTGCTGGGTTGCATGTCCATGGCCGGACTGCCGCCGATGCTGGGCTTCGTCTCCAAGGAGTCCCTGCTCACCGGCGCGCTCGATGCCCCCGGCGCCGCCTGGATCGGCTGGGTGGTGGCCTTCGGCATCGCCGGTGCCAGCGTGATCACCTTCGCCTACTGCGCCAAGATCGTGCTGGGAGCCTTCGTGGACGGCCGCGACCCCGCGCTGGACCCCGCCGATGACGCCAGGACCGACGAGACCGGGGCCGTGGTCCGTGCGACCGACGCGCACCGCCCCGAGCCGCTGCTGCTGTGGCCCGCCGCCCTGCCGATCCTGGTGGGCCTGCCCCTCGCGCTGGTGGTCGGGGTGCTGGACACCCCCGTCGGCCGGGCCGTGGAATCCGCCCTGGGCATCGAGGGCGCAGACCCCCACCTGGCCTTCTGGCACGGCCTGACCCCGGAACTGGCCCTCACCGCGGGCGTGATCGTGTTGGGCACCCTGATCGCACTGGGCCGCCGCCGCATCCTCCCCGCCCTCGAGGCGCGACCCTTCCCGTACGACGGCGCCCGGGTGCTGGGCGCGGTGGATCGCGCCGTGGAGAAGCTGGCAGCCGTGCTGGTGCGGCCCATCGCCTCCGACGACCCGATGCGCCACCTTGCCGCGATCGTGATCGCCTTCGCTGCGGTGCTGCTGGGCTCCCTGGCCGTGGTGCTCGACGACCTCGCCCCCCTGCAGCCGAACCTGAACCGCCCGATCGACGCGGTGCTGCTGGTGCTGATCACCGCCGCCGTGCTCGTGGTGTGCACGCGACGGGACCGGATCGGTGCGGCCGTGTCGCTGTCGGCCGTGGGCATCCTCGCCACCGTGCAGATCCTCTCGCTGGGCGCCCCCGACGTGACGCTGACCCAGCTGCTGGTCGAGTCGCTCACCATCATCGTGATCATGCTGGTGCTGCAGCGCCTGCCGCGCACCTTCGTGGCCCCGGGCCGCTCCGGCCGTCGTGGCGCCCTGGTGCCCGCCGTGCTGGTGGGCCTGGCTGCCGGCGCAGGCACGTTCATGTTCATGGGCCGCCGGGGTCGCAGCGAGATCGCCGAGTACTACATCGCCAACGCCGAGGAGATCACCGGCGGGCACAACATCGTCAACGTGATCCTGGTGGAGTTCCGTGCACTGGACACCCTGGGCGAGCTGTCCGTGCTGGGCATGGCGGGGGTGGCCATCGTCGCGGTGCTCTCCAGCGTGCGCGACAGGTTCATCGATCCCGGCACCGTCGAGCCGCCCGCGCCCGACGCCGATGCGGTGGAGCGCGCCGAGCACGACCGCGAGCCCGCGCTGCGTGAGGCGGGCACCGCCGCGCACCGCGCCATCACCTCCGCCTGGAGCAACTCCGCCGCCCTGCAGCTGATGGTGAGGGTGGTGGCGCCGATCCTCGCGGTCATCTCCGCCCTGCTGTTCTGGCGCGGCCACAACGCCCCCGGTGGCGGCTTCATCGCCGCGCTGGTGGGCTCGGCGATCGTGGCGCTGCTGTACCTGTCCACCTCCTCGGACCGTCAGATCGGGCCGCCCCGCGTACCGCTGCACCTGATCGGCGGCGGCATCGTGGTGGCCCTGGGTGCCGGGTTCCTCGGGTATCTCAAGGGCGGGTTCCTGGAGCCGCTGCACGGATACCTGTTCGGCGTGCACCTGACCACCTCGATGATCTTCGACGTGGGCGTGTACCTCGCAGTGCTGGGCCTGGTCATGATCGCGGTCAACCTGCTGGGCGTCAGCGGGTCCTCGTCCACCACCCCCTCGGGCGTGGACAGCGGCACCCGCGCCGAGGACGCCGTGGAGGGCACCCGTGAGCGTGTCGACGAGGCCGTCGAGGGCGAGCTGCCCGGGCCTCTGGAGACCACCCGTGGCGAGGAGCTGCCGGATCGTCGCCGGGTCGGTGTGCGCACCTCCCACCTCACCTCCGGCATCAGGCCGAAGGAGGTCGGACGACGATGATCATCTCCCTGACCGTGGCCGTGCTGGTGACCGGCGGTGTGTACCTGCTGCTGCAGCGCAGCATGGTGCGCGTGGTGTTCGGCATGACGCTGCTGAGCCATGCCGCCAACTTCATCCTGCTCTCCGCCGGGGTGCCCGGCTGGCGCGCCGAGCCGCTCACCGACGTGTCCGGCCGCCCCGAGATGGCCGACCCGCTGCCGCAGGCCTTCGTGCTCACGGCCATCGTGATCACCATGGCGGTCACCATCTTCATGCTGACCCTGGCCGTGCTGGGCCGTGACGACGACATGGCCGAGCACCCTGAGACGGGGGAGACGCGAGACTCATGATCCCTGCTGTGCTGTCGCTCCCTCCCTGCTGCCCATGTTCGTGGTCATCCCCCTGCTGGGGGCCGGCCTGCTGGTGCTGGCGCGGCAGCGCGCCGTCGAGGTGGCCCTGCTGATCGCGGTGCCGATCGTGATGCTGCTGGGCTCGATCTGGCTGCTGCTGTACCACCGCACCGAGCCGCCGCTGTCCCACGCGGTGGGCGGCTACGTGGACATGCTGGCGATCCCCTTCGTCTCGGACTCGCTCAGCGCACTGATGCTGCTGGTGACCTCCATCTCCACCCTGGCCGCCAGCGTGTTCCTGGTGCTGTCGGGGGAGTCCCGCTACCGCTTCGTGCCACCCCTGGTGCTGCTGCTGACCGCCGGCGTCAACGGTGCCCTGCTCACCGGCGACCTGTTCAACCTGTTCGTGTGGGTCGAGGTCATGCTGATGCCCTCCTACGCCCTGATCGCCGTGACCGGCACCTGGCGCAGGCTCGGCATCGGCCGCATGTTCGTGCTGGTCAACCTGCTCACCTCCACCGTCCTGGTGATCGGCGTGGGCTTCGTGTACGGCACCGCGGGGACCGTGAACATCGCGGCCCTGGAGGGCGCCGGCAGCGAGGACCCCGTGACTGCCGCAGCACTCGCGGTGGTGCTGCTGGCGCTGGCCGTCAAGGGCGGCATGGTGCCGGTGCACTCCTGGCTGCCGCGCGCCTACCCCGCCACCTCGGCCGGCATCATGGCGCTGTTCTCCGCGCTGCACACCAAGGTCGCCCTGTACGCGATGTTCCGCATCACCGCGGTCACCTTCTCGGACGGCCTGCCGTTCCTGTCGGTGCTGGTGGTTCTGGTGATCGCCACCATCCTGGTGGGAGCCTTCTCCACGGCGGGCTCGAACCGCATCCGCACCGCCCTCGCCCACCAGATGGTCGCCGGCGTCGGCCACATCCTGCTGGGCCTGGTGCTGCTGACCGAGATCTCCGTGGCCGCCGGCATCCTGTACCTGGTCCACCACGTGATCACCATGTCGGGCCTGCTGCTGACCACGGGCGCGATCGAGCACACCTACGGCTCCGGCCGCCTGGACCACATCTCGGGCCTGGCCCGGCGCGACCCCTGGGTGATGGCGGTGATGGCCGTGGGCCTGTTCAGCCTGGTGGGCCTGCCGCCCACGTCCGGCCTGTGGGGCAAGGTGGGCCTGATGCGGGCCTCCGCCGAGCAGGCCACCGCCGGTGACACCGTGCTGGGATGGGCGGCACTGATCGCGATCGTGCTGGCCTCCGTCGGCTCCCTGCTGGGCCTGCAGCGGATGTGGCGCGGCATCGCCTGGGGCGAGGACATGACCGTGTATCGTCCCGACGATCCCGCCCGCGGCCGCGGCAACCCTGTCGAGCTGCCCGCGGACCACCGCATCCCGCTGCGGATGCTGCTGCCCGGTGCCGCGATGATCGCGCTGTCCCTGGCCATCTTCGTGGGCATCGGCGCACTGATGTCCGCGGTGGACGCCGGCGCCCACGACCTGATGGACGCCCGCACCTATGTGGAGGCGGTGATGGGCGGATGATGCGCTTGTGGTACGGCCTGACCTACGTGCTGTGGATGGGGGTGGAGATCGTCAAGGGCTCCATCGACGTCGCCAAGGGCGCCTACAGCCGCGGCACGAAGTCCTCCCCGGCGATCGTGGAGTTCCCGCTGCGGTGCACCACCGACGCCGAGATCATCGCGATGGCCTCCTCGATCACCATCACCCCCGGCACACTGGTGGTGGGCACCGCCCACGGCACCGAGGTGGAGCACCCCAGCCTCTTCGTGCACGCCCTGTTCGCCGAGTCGCGTGAGCAGGTGATCGCTGACCTCACCGACATGGAGGACCGCCTGCTGACGGTGATGCGCGGCAAACACGGCGCCGGTGCGGACCCGCAGCGCGGCAGCGGCGGCTTCACCGACCCCGACTACGTCGACGGGCAGGCCGCCCAGAAGATCGACGACGGTGCCGCCCGGTCGGCCGCTCCGGCCGCGCCGGTGTCCCAGCACGCCACGTCCGGTGATCCCGCCCCCGGTGATCCCGCCGCACCGCGCGGGGTGGGCGACGTCGAGCCCGGCCGTGAGGAGCCGAACCGCAGCGATGCAGCTCGCAGCGACTCGGGCCGAGAAGAGGAGGGGGAGCGATGACCGTCATCCTGTGGCTGACCATTGCCATCCTGGGCGCCGCGATCCTGGTGGGCCTGTTCCGCGTCGCCACCGCCCCCGATGCCGCGAGCCGCGCCGTGGTCGGTGACCTGGTGTTCTTCTCCGCCATCGGCATCATCGCCGTGATCGGTCTGGTCAACGAGTCGGCGGCGTCGGTCGATGCCACCCTGATCGCCTCGGTGCTGGGGATCCTCGCCACCGTGGCCCTGGCCCGCATCCTCACCAGGGGGCGCCGATGAACCCCGTGCTCGACGTGCTGCTGACCGTCGTGATCGCCGTGCTGATGCTGGGCGGTGCCTTCTGGACGCTCACCTCCGCGCTGTCCATGTTCCATGCTCGCGACTCCCTGAGCCGGGTCAACGTGCTCTCGCCCGCCACCGGGCTGGGGCTGCCGATGATCGTGCTGGGCACCTTCCTGCAGCACACCCGGGTGGACGGTTTCGACGTGGCGACGCTGGTCAAGACGCTGTTCACGGTGGTCGCCCTGATCATCGTGTCCTCGATCGCCTCGAACGTGCTGGCCCGCGCCGCGTATCTCTCGGGCGCGCCGGTGGATCCGCGCACCGCCCCGCAGGACCTGGCCCGCGCGCCCGGCGAGGGCGACCAGGTGCCGCACAGCGAGGATCGCTGAGGCTGAACCCGGCCCAGTCCCGCACGGCTGTTCAGTGCGCGCGTGATCCGCGAGCGGCCAGGGCCAGCACCGCTACCGGCGCCAGCAGCAGCATCGCCACCGCGTTCAGCCCGGCGAAGCCCAGCAGTGACAGGATCACGCCCGCGCTGCCCGCACCCACGGCGGCGCCCAGGTAGGTGGCGGAGTCCAGCATCCCCTGAGCCGGCGCCCGCACCTGCTCGGGCACCGCACTGTTCAGCATCGCTGATCCTGCGATCATCACGAAGCTCCACCCCAGGCCCAGCAGGAACAGGCCCACCATCACCGCGGGTACCGAGTCCGCGCCGAGCATCCCGCACAGCAGGGCCGCCAGGATGATCCCGAATCCCGCGGTCGTCGTACGCCCGGTGCCCCAGCGATCCGCGAGCCACCCCACCAGCGGTGAGAACGCGAACATGCCCAGGGTGTGACCACTGATGGTCAGGCCGATCAGCTCCAGGCCGTGCCCGCCGTGCTGCAGATGCACCGGGGTCAGGGTCATCACGGTGACCATCACCGTCTGGTTCACCACCATCGCCACGAACGCCAGCCGCGCCGCCGGCAGGCCCATGATCGTGCGCAGGGTGCCCGTGCGCCGCTTGGCTGGGCTCTGCGTGCCCGAGCGGCTGCTGTCGGTTCGGCTGGAGGCAGTGCGGCGGCTGTCCGGTGCTGTCTCGACGCGTGGGCCGGCAGGGGAGTGCTCGATCGGCCGGTGCTGCTGCGCCGTGAGCAGCGGGTCCGGTCGCAGGCCGATCCCGATCACCAGGGCCGCCCCCGCCAGGCCGGCCGTCCCGATCAAGTAGGCCCCGGCCAGGTCCGGCAGGCCCAGGGCTCGCCCCAGCGCTCCGCCGGGTCCGGCCAGGTTCGGCCCCAGCACGATACCGATGGTGGTCGCCCACACCACCACCGCCAGGGAGCGGGCCTGCAGGTGGGGGCGTTCGATGTCGGCCACAGCGGCCGTACCGCATGGCCAGAGCCACCATCGGCCCGGCCAGCAGTGCCGTGCTGAGGGCGCCGATGGTGCCGGAGATGCCCGAGAGGGACTCGTCGCCGGTGACGCCGAAGGCCATCAGCGAGCCCATCGACACCCCGGCCCCGATGCCGATCCCGCCCAGCACTTGCGCGAGCAGCAGGGTGCGTCGGATGCGCTTCTGCGCCGCGATCAGCTCCGGGGCGTCCTGCCAGGTGGTGCCGGGCGTGCTCACCCCTGGTCCCCGTGATCCGCCTGCCACTGCGCGGCCTCGATCACCGTGGCCTCGATCGAATGCCGGGGGACGAAGCCCAGCAGGTTGCGGGCCTTGGCCATCGAGTGGTGCGGTGAGCGGGACACGTGATCATGCGTGAGGACGGCGTTCTCGGGGCCGACGGCCTGTTCCCACTCCTGCCAGGGCAGGAACTCCAGGCGGGCCTGGTGCCCGAAGTGCTCGGCCAGCAGTTCGGCGTAGCCGCGCAGGGTGAGGGAGGAGGTGGCCACCGCGTTGAACGCCTCGCCCCTGGCGACCTCCGGCTGCTCGAGAGCATGGTGGTGCAGGGCGGCCACGTCGGCCGCATGGACGTGCTGCAGCAGGCCCATGCCGTCGTCCGGGAGCAGGCAGGTGCCGTCGGCCCGCAGATGCCGCAGTACGTCGGCATCGAGGTTCCCGGCGGGGTTGATGGCCGGCCAACCGGGGCCGGAGATGTGGCCGGGGTGGATCACGGTGGCCGGCACCCGATCCTGCTCGCGCAGCCAGTAGTCCTCCAGGGCGGCCTTCGCGATCCCGTACTCGCCGAAGGGTCGTTTCGGGGTGGCCTCCGTGGTGGGCACGGTGGTGCTGCGGCCGTAGGCCCAGACGCTGCCGGTGTGCACCAGGTGCTGTCCGTCCAGGTGAGAGGCGAGGTGGCGGGCCTGGTCGAGGGTGAAGCAGGTCAGGTCCACCACCGCGTCTGGCTGGGTGTCGGCCACCAGGGTGCCGAAGCTGCCGTTGGCCCCGTTGGCCCCGTCGGCCCCGTCGGCCTCGGTCGTTTCGCGGTCGCAGGTCACGCGCTCCACCTGCTCCCAGGCCTCAACGTGGCCGGGATGGTCCAGGGCATAGGGGGAGCGGAGGCCTCGGGAGATCACGGTGACCCGATGGCCGCTGCGGACCAGGGAGGGCACCAGGAAGGAGCCGATGTGCCCGGTTCCGCCGATCACGGTGATGCGCATGGAAGGAGCGTAGTTGGTCGCGTTCCGACCAAGGAGCGCAAGGGTGCACCGAAAGTGGGCTGGTGCTGGGCGAACAACCGTCACACCTGGCTGGGGTTCGGCTCGGCGGCCTCGCGCTCTGCGGGGGTCGGTGCGGCCGGTGGCTCAGGTCACCTACCCTGGTCGCCATGGTGACGACTCTGCCCTACGGTTCCTGGCCCTCCCCGATCAGCGCTGAGCTGCTGGCCACCGGCGGTACGCGCCTCGGCTCGCCCCGGTTGGTGGGCAATGAGGTGTGGTGGACCGAGGGCATCGCCACCGAGGAGGGGCGCATGGCCATCGTGCGCACCCCCGGTCCGGTGGCGCTCCCGGGCGTAGGCGGGGACGGCGAGGGAGGCGCGGCGGGTGAGGGTGTCGCAGAATCCCCTGTCGCAGAATCCCCTGTCGCAGAAGCCCCCGTCGCAGAAGCCCCCGCACCCGTCACCGTGCTGCCCGCGCCGTACAGCGCCCGCTCCCGGGTCCACGAGTACGGCGGGGCCGCGTGGCTGGCGCTCACCGCGGCCGACCTTGTGGCCGACGGCTCCGACAACCCCCACGACCCCGAGCACCGCCCTGTGGTGGTGTTCGTGAACTTCGCCGATCAGCGCGTGTACTCCTTCATCGAGGGGGAGGAGCCACGCCCACTCACCCCCGTCGTCCCCGAGGTGCCCAGCGCCCACGGCCCGTCCCTGCGCTGGGCCGACCCCACCCCGGTGACGCTCGCCGACGGCACCGTGGAGGTGTGGTGGGTGTGCGAGGACCACACCGGTGGCGCGGACGGCCCCCGCACGGGGGAGGACGGCGCCCCGCACATCGAGCGCTACATCGCCGCGGTGCCCCTGGACGGCTCCGGCGCCGAGGACCCTTCGGCCATCCGCCGCGTCACGTCCGCCTCCCGGTTCGTAGCCTTCCCGCGACTCGGCCCCGACGGCATCCACGTGGCGTGGATCAGCTGGGAGCATCCGCAGATGCCGTGGGACGGCACCGAGCTGCACGTCGCGCCGCTGATCAGCGGCAGCGCCGGCACCGGTGAGGTGATCGCCGGGGACACCGGCACCTCGGTGCTGCAGCCCGAATGGCTCGACGACGGGCACCTCATGTTCATCTCGGACCGCTCCGGCTGGTGGAACCCGTGGGTGTGGTCGGCCGACGACGGCACCCGTCAGGTGCTGGAGGTGGAGCAGGAGTTCGCCGAGCCGATGTGGAGCATCGGAGCGACGTCGTACCAGGTGATCGACGCCGACCATGCCCTGGTCCAGTACGGCCGGGCCGCCACCGGCCTCGCTGTCCTCACCGTCTCCACCGGCGAGCTGGCCGGCCTCGACTGCCCGCTCACCGAGTACGTGGGGATGGAGCTGCGCGACGACGGCCTGCTGGCGGTCTCCGGCTCCTCGCCCACCCAGTTCGCCGCCATCTACACCGCACGCCTCGACACCGCTCGGCTGTCCCCGCTGACCCTGCTGCGCTCCTCCCGCACCGACGCCCCCGCCGAATCGGTGCTGCCCCGCGGCGAGACCATCGAGGTGCCCCTGCCGGACGGCGGCGTGGTCCACGCCATCGTGTACCGCCCCCGCCAGGAGTGCTTCACCGGCCCCGAGGACGAGCTGCCCCCGTTCATCGCCCGCGTCCACGGCGGCCCCACCGGCCACGTGCCCCCGGTGCTGAGCCTGCCGGTGGCCTACTACACCTCCCGTGGCCTCGGCGTGGTGGAGGTCAACTACGGCGGCTCCACCGGCTACGGCCGCGCCTACCGAGACCGGCTCAAGGGCCAGTGGGGCGTGGTGGACGTGGCCGACACCGTCGCCGTGATGGACCACCTGGTGGCCCAGGGCATCGCCGACGGCAAGCGCCTGGCGATCGAGGGCGGCAGCGCCGGCGGCTGGACCACGCTGGCGTGCCTGACCCGCACCAGCACCTTCGCCGCCGGGGTGTCCAGCTTCGGCGTGGCCGAGCTGGAGCGGTTCCGCCTGGACACCCACGACTTCGAGTCCCGCTACATCGACCAGCTGGTGGGCCCCTACCCGGAGCGCCGCGACCTGTACGTGGAGCGGGCGCCGCTCAGCCACGTGGACGAGCTCGAGGTGCCGGTGCTGCTGCTGCAGGGCGACGAGGACCGCATCGTCCCGCCCAGCCAGTCCGAGATGGTGCGCGATGCGCTCGCCGCCAAGGGTATCCCCCACGCGTACATCCTGTTCGAGGGGGAGCAGCACGGCTTCCGCAAGGCCTCCAGCATCATCCGCGCCACCGAGGCGGCGCTGTCGTTCTACGGCCAGGTGCTGGGCTTCAGCCCCCTGGACGTGCCGGTGCTCGAGCTGAGGACCACCGCATGAACCAGTACTCGCCGCCCCCGCAGCCCGGCCCGGGCCAGGAGGCTCAACCGAGCTACAGCCCGCCGCCCGCTCCGGGTACCGGCCCACAGCAGCAGTACGCGGGCCAGTGGTACGGGCACACTCCGCCACCGGTCGAGAAGTCGGCACCGGTCACGGCACTGTCCCGCCTGGGGATCATCCTGGTGGTGCTCCTGCTGGTGGGTGGGCTCCTGGAGGCGGCGGGATGGCTGCTGCCGCGTCTGGTGGAGAGCAGCCTGGGACAGTGGATCGCGCTGGGACTGTCGCTGGTCTACGTGGTGATCCTGCTGGCAGCCCTCGGAGTGGCACTGGCCTGCATGATCGTGGCTATCGTCGCCTTCGTGCGGCTGCCGTCGGGTAGGGCCCGCACTGGCGCCCTGCTGCTGGTCATCTCGGGGGCCGTCGCCTCCGGTGCCGTCACCAGCGGTGCTTCAGGGGATGGGCTGCCCCAGGCCGTGGCTATCGGCATGGCGGTGCTGCGAGGGTTGGGCGCTCTGGTCTCCGTCGGGCTCGCGATCGCTGGTCTGATGCGGTTGCGCGTCAATCCCTCTGCCCGGAGGCCGTAGGGGGACCATGTACATAGACCCGCCATGCACGGAGGGCCGCTATCGCCGTCGGAGCGGTAGGGCCCGGGGTGTCACGGAACTCGGGAACCCTGAGGTCGGGTGAGACCTGTCGCGACGGCATTCCACAATTGCAGGCGCGCTCCTCAACAATTGCGATCATGCAGTCATTGCTGCTGGTCACATGACTTCTGTGACCACGAAACGAGCGCTCTGATTTGCGACGCCGGCGTGCATGATTTGCGCGGAAGCGCCGATCCACCCCGGCCGCCGGTAGGCAACGGACCCCGCATCACGTAACGTGACGCGAGCCACAGACAAGAGGAGACGACGATGTCCGATCACACCCCCCATCCCTTGACCCGCCGTGCCGCACTGGCCGGGACCGCGATCACGCTCGGCGTGGGAGCCACCATCCCCGCCGCGCTCGCCGACCCCTCGGAGAAGGGCAGCGGCCGCGACAAGCCCACCCCGCGCAACGCCCGCGCGAAGGGAGCCGCCGGCCGCGACGGGCGGGGCTCGAACGGCGGTGACCTGCCCGATCCATGGGACCGCTCCGGCTCCCGCGACCGCACAGTGCGTGAGGGCAACCCCCGCTCTGTGGGACTGGACCCAGACGTGCTGGACCAGCTGCCCGGCATCATCCGCGCCGGCCTCGACAACGACCCGCCGCGCTTCTCCGGGGCCTCCCTGCTGGTGGCCTCCCAGGGCCGCATCGCCTACGAGTACGCCGACGGCTACGCGCTGCGCTGGAAGAACGCCACCGAGCAGCTGCCCGAGGACCAGTGGGTCCCCGCCCGCCAGGACACCATCTACGACCTCGCCTCCATCTCCAAGCTGTTCACCGCCACCGCGGTGATGCAGCTCGTGGAGCGCGGGCAGCTCTCGCTCGAGGACACCGTCGCCTCCCACCTGCCGCGCTTCGGCGTCAACGGCAAGGAGCAGGTGACGATCCAGCACCTGCTCACCCACGTGGGAGGGCTGCCGGCGTTCATCAACCTGTGGCAGGCCTACCCGGATGTGCCCTCCCGCATCGACGCGGCTCTGACGGTGAAGCCCACCGCCGCACCGGGCACGAAGTACGTGTACAGCGACCTGGGCCTGATCGCGCTGGGCCAGGTGGTCGAGGTGATCTCCGGGCAGGGCCTGGACGTGTTCGTGCGGGAGAACATCACCGCACCGCTGGGCATGGATGAGACCATGTACAACCCGCCCGCGGAGCTGCTGGACCGCATCGCCGCCACCGAGTACATGGCCGCCACCGGTGAGCTGGTGCGCGGCCATGTGCACGACGAGAACGCGTACTCGCTTGGCGGGGTGGCCGGTCACGCCGGAGTGTTCTCCACTACCCGTGACCTGGCCGTCTTCGCGCAGATGTTCCTCAACGGCGGCGCCTACGGCGGGGCCCGGGTGCTCCAGGCGAGCACCGTGCGCGACATGTTCACCGACCGCATCGCCGAGGTAACCGGACCGGGCGGTGCACGCCGCGGGCTCGGCCCGGAGCTGGAGGCCTGGTACTACCACGCGGGCCTCACCAGCCCCTACAGCGGTGCCCACACCGGCTTCACCGGCACCTCCCTGGTGATCGACCCGCTCACCGACACCGTGGTGATCATGCTGGCCAACTCGGTGCACCCCACCCGTGCCTGGTCCACCACCTCGGTGACCCGTCGCGAGGTCTCCACCTGCGTTGCCCACGCACTCGGCATCGTCCCGAAGAAGGTGCGCGACGGCTGGCACGCCGGAAGTCAGGACGCCACCACCGCCACCCTGGAGGTCGCCGTGGATCTCGACGGCAGCGCCACCGAGCTCACCGCCGAGCTGTTCTACCACCTCGAGGAGGCCTATGACCTGCTCACCCTGGAGGCCTCGGCCGATGACGGCACCACCTGGACGCCCCTGGCCGGCACCCTCACCTCGAAGGATTCAGGCACCATCGACGCCCCCACCGGCTCCCTGACAGGATGGGGCCGGCGAGCCCGGTGGGACGCCACGTTCCCGCTGGTGGCAGGTGGATCACCGCTCACCGGCGAGGTGCAGCTGCGCCTTACCGCCACCACCGACGGTCTCACCCGGGGTCTCGGTGTCTGGGTGGGCCGCATCCAGGTGCGGGCCGCCGGTGGCGGCAAGAAGCTGCTGGACACCCAGCGTGGCCGCGACCGGGATGCTTTCGTGGCCGACGGCTGGGTGAAGGAGTGAGCGGGCTGCTCTCGCCCTGGATCGCGGTCCTGGCCGCCCTGGTCGTCCTGGGCGTGGCCCTCGCGTTCCGCCGGCGGCCCGAACCGCGGTCCGAAGACAGGACGCCGACCGACGGAGACTGACAGCCGCCGTCGGCCCCTGCCCGCACGGCGCGGTGTCGGCGTGCGGGTCGACGTGGCGCCGGGTGGGCCGGTCAGGCTTCAGCAGGTCTTGGTGGAACCACCGCGGGGGTACTTGCAGGACTCCAGCAGCTTGCCCGCGGCATTGAAGGTACGTGCGGTGTCGCCGGTGTTGTTCCAGATGTAGCTGGCCTTGCCCCAGTACAGGGTGGTGGCAGAGTTGGTGCCCTTGCCGGAGCGGATGGTGACCGTCTTCCCGGCAGCCAGTTTGTAGTTCTTCGGGAAGGTGAACACCTGCGGCCCGTCGTCGCGCACCTTGTATCCCGTGAGGTTCAGGGTGTTCTTTCCGACGTTCTTTACCTGGATGTACTCCTGGTTGTAGCCGGCGTTGTTGGCCTTGTCGGCGCCGGGCGGGTCGAAGTGGATCTTGACGATGTCCAGGGGCTTGACTACGGCAGCCTCCGCCGCGGGCATGCCCGCGAGGGGGACGGCCAGCAGGGCCAGGGCCGCCAGAGCAGGGGTGATACGGGTACGCAGGGATACGCGCATAGGAATCTCCGGATGGTGCGGGGGACGACGGATCGCGACCGGGCGCTCGGCGCTGCCACCACCATCGGTGGCTCGCTTCGTCGTCCGAGGCCGCACGGTGGGGACCGGCAGGGGCCTGGTCGAGCCCGGGGATCTCAGCATAAGACCGGTCGGCCCGCGCGTGCAGGACCTATGACCGGGCTCATCCGACCGAATGCACGGTCCCGGGGTGGCGCGAGCGTACGCGACCAGCGATGATCGACAGGTACGCCGCAGGGTGCGGCGGGTCGCCAGAGCTGCGAGGCAGCGATCGTGACCGCCGCGCCCGCGGTCCCATCGACAGGACGGAGGCGACATGGGCATCTTCGGCTTCATGCGTCGTGACGAAGGCACCAAGACCACCCGCTCGGCCATGAAAGAGGTTCGCAGGGGCAAGGCCGCCAAGGGCCGCGGCAAGAAGAAGGCGGAGGTCGAGCAGGAGTCCGGTGGTGCGCTGCAGCGCATGGTGGAGTCGTTCCGCGATATCGGCCTGGACGGGAAGATGAGCTTCTCCTCCGCGCAGACGGTCGCGGACAAGGCCCTCAAGGGGAACCGCAATAACCCCGAGAAGGCTGTCCGCAAGATCATCCGCTCCCACCGCCGCGGCGTCACCGTGGGCGGCTTCGTCACCGGCCTGGGCGGTGTCGTCACCCTGGCCGCCCTGCTGCCGGCGAACGTGTTCGAGTTCTACGTGCAGGCCACCCGCATGGTGGGCGCGATCGCCGCGGTGCGCGGCTACGACCTGGACGACGAGGAGATCCGCACCCGCGTGCTCGCCGCCCTGGTGGGCGAGGAGTCCGACGACATCCTGGCCAGCGTGGGCCTGGGCCCCGTGGCCGGCGTCGCCACCCGTCAGATCACCAAGCGCCTGCCGGCCTCGCCCTCCACCGCGGTGGCCCGTGCCATCGGCGGCCGCGTGCTGCGCCGCTTCGGGCTGCGCTCGGTGAAGCTGTTCGGCAAGGCCATCCCCGGTCTGGGCGGCCTGATCGGTGCCTGGGGCGACCGTCGTGCTCTGAAGAAGATCGCTGACGCCGCGCTGAAGGACTTCCCGCAGATCTGAGTCGCGGGGGCTGGGCGGCCACCCGCATGGACCCCCGTCACCCACCCCCATCACACCGAGCCGTGGTTTGTGAGGCTTATCCGCGCGGATAAGCCCCACAAACCACGGCTCGGTGTGTCCCGGCGGCGGACAGGGTGTGGAAGTGCGTCCCGGGGGCGGGCAGGGTGCGGGCGAGGACTTACAAGGGCCCCGCGCCACTACATAGGGTCCTGCGCCACTACATGGAGTCCTGCCACGCCTGGTACAGCGCCGCGAAGCGCCCACCGGCAGCGACCAGCTCCTGTGGGGAGCCGTCCTCGACCACCTCGCCGCCGTGCACCACCAGCACCCGGTCCGCGATCATCACGGTGGTCAGGCGGTGAGCGATGATCAGCGAGGTGCGGTGACCCAGCAGTGAGGTCAGGCCCTCCTGCACCATCCGCTCGGAGGGGATGTCCAGTGAGCTGGTGGCCTCGTCCAGGATCAGCACCTTCGGGTCCGCCAGGAACGCGCGGGCGAAGGAGATCAGCTGCCGCTGACCTGCGGAGACCCGCCCGCCGCGCTTGTTCACGTCGGTGTCGTAGCCGTAGGGCAGCTTCTCGATGAACTCGTCGGCCCCGATCGCCTCGGCGGCGGCGCGGATCTCCTCGCGGCTCGCGCCGGGCTTGCCGAGCGCGATGTTGTCGGCCACCGTGCCGGAGAACAGGTACGCCTCCTGGGTGACCATCACGATGTTGGCGGTGAGGTCGTGCATGGACACGTCCCGCAGGTCCACCCCGTCGAGCTTCACGGCGCCCTCGGAGGGGTCGTAGAAGCGGGAGATCAGCTTGGCCACGGTGGACTTCCCGGCGCCCGTCTGTCCCACCAGGGCGACGGTCTGGCCCGCGGGGATGTGCAGGTCCAGGGGCTTGAGCACCAGGGGACCGTCCTCGGAGTACCGGAAGGAGACGCCCTCGAAGTCGATGCGGCCTGTGGAGGCCGGCAGCGGCGTGGGCTGCGCGGACTCCTTCACATGGGGCTGCTCGGCCAGCAGGTTCGCGATCTTCTCCAGGGCCGCGACGGCGGACTGGAAGGCGTTGTAGAAGTTGGCGATCTCGTCGACCGGCTGGAAGAAGCGCCGCGAGTACAGCACCAGTGCCACCAGCACACCTACCTGCAGGTCACCGGAGAGCACCCGGAAACCGCCCACCACCAGCACCGCGGCGATGGTGACGTTGGCGAGGATCCGCAGCGCCGGCTGGTAGATGCCGAACACGCGGATGGAGCGCAGGGAGGCGTCGCGGTAGTCCTGGGCGAGCTGATCGAACTCGGCCTGGTTGCGCTCCTGCTTGCGGAAGGCCTTCACGGCGCGGATCCCGGCCATGGCCTCCACGAAGTGCACGATCAGCCGTGCGGAGTGGGTGCGGATCGCCCGGTACTCGCGGCTGGAGCGGCGCTGGAACCACACGGTCAGCCACACGCCGGGCACCAGCATCAGCAGCATCACTACGCCGGTCACCCAGTCCATGCCCACGATCAGCACGATGGTGAACACCATGGACAGCGTGGAGCCCACCATGATGCTCACCCCGGAGTCCAGCAGCTCCCGCAGGGCCTCCATGTCGGAGGTCTGCCGGGAGACGATGCGGCCGGAGGTGTAGTGCTCGTGGAACTCGAGGTCCTGCTTCTGGGTGAAGCGGAACACGCGTCGGCGCAGGCTGAGCAGCATCTTCTGCCCCACCACCACCGACTGGCGCACGTACCCGAAGGTGAGCACGCCGCCGATGATCGCGGCGGCCATGTGCAGGGCGGTGGCCTGGAGGACCTTGGTGCCGTCGCCCTCCATCAGGGCGGGCAGGCCCTCGTCGATGCCCCAGGCGATGATCGCGGGCCCGGCCACCACGGCCGCCTGCGCGATTACCACCATCACCGCCATCAGCACGAACTGGGCCTTGACGGGGCGCAGCAGCTCCATCAGCAGGGTGAAGGAGCGCTGCCGGGAGAGCTTCGCCTGCTCGGCGGTCATCTCCTGCTGGCCGTCGCCGCTGTTCTCCTGGTCGCGCTTGTCGTCGCCGGGGAGGGCGGTGGTGGGGGTGCTCATCGCTTCGGCTCCGTCCACAGCCCGCGCAGGTCCAGCTCGCCGGTGATCGTCTCGATGTCGCGGTCGCGCCGGGCCTCCTCCTCCTGGTTGGCGATCACCCAGCGGTAGCGCGGGGAGCTCTCCATCAGCTCGGCATGGGTGCCGACGGCCACCACCTTCCCGTCGTCCAGCAGCGCCACCCTGTCGGCGAGGGCAACGGTGGAGGTGCGGTGGGCGACGATCAGGGTGGTGGTCCCCTTCAGCACCTCCCGCAGGCGGCCGGTGACGGTCTCCTCGGTGCGGGTGTCCAGGGCCGAGAGCGGGTCGTCCAGCAGCAGCACGGCAGGCCGGGCGGCGATCGCGCGGGCCAGGGCCAAGCGCTGCCGCTGCCCGCCGGACAGGCTCATCCCCTCCTCGCCGATGCGGGTGTCCACACCCTCGGGAAGGTCATGGGCGAAGCCCGCGTCGGCCGTGTCCAGGGCCAGCTGCAGCAGCGCCTCGGACTCCTCGTCGCTGAGGGAGGCGTCGGCGCCCAGCAGCACGTTCTCCCGCACCGAGTCGGAGAACAGTGTGGCGTCCTCGAAGGCCACGGCGGTGAGGGTGCGCAGTTCGGTCAGGTCCATGTCGCGTACGTCCACACCGTCGATGCTGATGGAGCCGGCCGTCACGTCGTACAGGCGCGGCACCAGCTGCAGCAGCGTGGACTTGCCGGAGCCGGTCACGCCGACCAGGGCCATGGTCTCGCCGGGACGCACCTCGAGATCAACGCCGTCCAGCACGTCCTGGACGTGGTCAGGGGCGTCCGCGTACCGGAAGTGCACGCCCTCCATGCGCACCTCGCCGCGGGCATCCGCGGGGTCGACGCGGCGGGGCTGCTCGGGCGAGACGATGGTGTTCTCCTCGTCCATCACCTCGTAGTGGCGGTCCAGGGCGGTGGTGGCGTTGACGGCCTGGCCGAACAGCATGCCCAGCGTCCGCACGGGGCCCACCACCAGGGTGGCGGTGGCGAAGTAGGAGGCCAGCTGGCCCACGTTCATGTCGCCGCGGGCGGTGAGGTGCAGACCGAGGAACAGGGCCACGCCGAGGGCCAGCTCCGGCAGCATGAACATGAACATGTCGAAGCGGGCGATCGCGGTGGCCTTGCGCACCTCGGTGCGGCGCAGCTCCTCGGCCTGCTCGGTGAAGCCCTCCAGGGCCGAGGGGCCGCGGCCGAAGGCCTTCAGCACGCGGATGCCCTGCACGGACTGCTCGATGGTGGTGGCCAGGTCGCCGTTCTGGTCCTGCGAGAGGCGGGAGAGCACCGAGTACTCGCGGTGGAAGCGGTAGGCGATGACGCTGACCGGGATCGCCGCCACGATGAACACCAGCGCCAGCAGCACCGAGGAGCGCATCAGCAGGAGAATGCCCACGATGATGGTGACGGCGCTGGTCACGGCCATGATCATGCCGAAGGCGATCCAGCGGCGGATGGTGTTGATGTCGCCCATCATGCGCGAGAGCAGCTGGCCGGAGCCCCAGTTGTCGTGGAAGGACACCGGCATGTGCTGGACCTTCGCGTAGAACCGCACCCGGATCTGCTTCTCGACCGCGGTGGAGGGGGCCACAGCGAACACGCGCCGCAGGTAGATCAGGGCGGCCTCGAGGATGCCCAGGGCCATCACCATCGCACCGCCGGTCCACACGGTGGCGGCCACGGCGGAGGTCTCCAGGCGGTTGACCACGAACTCGAGCACCTGCGGGATCAGCAGGGCCACGATGGAGGCAGTGAGGGCACTGAGCAGGCCCAGGTAGAGGCGGAAGCGGATGGGGCGGACCGTCTGCCAGAGGCGGCTCATGGTCGCGAACATGGGGAAGGGATCCTCGGGGGAAAGTAGTGGGGGATGGTCCCGGGGCGGGCGAGGCCGATCGGGGGACCGGCCGTCGGGACGAGAACCCAGCCTAGTCAAAGATCGGATCGATTCACAGGGCTGCCCCGCCTCCCTGTGCCTCGGTGCGCACTCCGATGACCAACGCCGGGACGGATCGGTGGTCGAATGCCCGGATTCGTCGTCGGTGCCCCGCAGGCGTCCCGCGGATCGTCAGGGCCGTGACGGAGCAGGCGGGGGGAGGGATCAGTCCTCGGCCGGCTCCCATTCGCTGTAGGCCGCGTCGGACAGCAGCGCCGACGCCCCGGCGGACACCCCGGCCACAGTGAGCACCGCAGGCCAGGCCCCGATCTTCTTGGCCAGCGGGTGGGACAGGCCGAAGCCGAGCAGGTAGGTGGCACCCAGTACCGCGGTGGTGGCGGGGCCGCGGCGGGCCAGCCACGTGCGGCCGGCCCAGATCCCGGCCGCGGCCAGCACCACGCCGCCCAGCGGGCGGATGCCCGTCTCTCGGGCGGTGACGTACCCGCCGATCAGGCCCACGGCGACCACGGGCGCAGTGTTCACCTTCTCGGCGGGCTTGAGGGCCACGGCGTTCGGGCCGGTGTGGGGCAGGGACGGGGTGCGGGAGGTGCTGCGCGAGTTGTTCATGATCCGAGCGTATGCCGCCAAGCCGTGAGGATCACGGATACTGGCAGCGACCGTCACCGCCCGGGAGGAACCACCGATGATCCGCATGCGCATGGACCTGTTCGCCGAGTCGCTCCAGATGGGCACCTCGGCGGTGGTGCTGATGCCGCAGGCCGCCGCCGGGATCGGCATGACCGGCACCGATGCGCCCGGAGCCGGGGGCACGTCAGGGGCCGACGGGCGCGACGGCGACGGTGGCGCCTCGAACGGGGTGCCGGTGCTGTACCTGCTGCACGGCCTCAGCGACGACTGCACCATCTGGGAGCGCCGCACCTCGATCGAGCGCTACGCCACCGAGAAGGGCATCGCCGTGGTGATGCCCGAGGTGCGCCGCTCCTTCTACACCGACGAGGCCGTGGGCGAGAAGTACTGGACCTGGGTGGCCGACGAGCTGCCGCAGCTCATCGCGCGCACCTTTCGTGTCTCCACCGCCAGGGAGGACACCTTCGTGGCGGGCCTGTCGATGGGCGGCTTCGGGGCGTTCAAGCTGGCACTGAACCGGCCGGGGCAGTTCGCTGCTGCCGCGAGTCTGTCCGGGGTAATGGACCTGGCGGGCCTGGACCTGTCCGAGCACGCGGGGAGCATGGCCCGGCGCATCTGGGATGGCCGCGACATCGCCGGCACCGAGGACGACCTGCTGGGGCTGCTGCGTGCTGCCCACCCCGGGCAGATCCCGCCGCTGTTCCTGGACTGCGGGACCGAGGACTCCCTGGTGGACGGCAACCGGGCGTTCATCGCGCTCGCCGAGGAGCGCGGCCACGATCTCACCAGCCGCCTGCGGCCCGGTGCCCACACCTGGGAGTTCTGGGACGAGGGCATCCGCGACGTGCTGGACTGGCTGCCCATCCGCGGCCTGAGCTGAGGCCGATCAATTCCGGTGCGGTAGCCCGCTGCCGTCCGTACTGTGAGCCCATGACCGCGAACGACGCTCAGGCAACTCCGCTCACCCCCGACCTCACGCAGCTGCTACACACCCTCAACGAGGTGGTGGAGCTGGCGCAGCAGGCGGATCGTCGACCGCAGACCGAGCGGATGTCGGTCGTCGTCCCCGCACACCTCGGCGAGACGTGGACCGCGGCACCGGAGGAAACGTTCCGCTTCGCCGCCGTGCGGGCCGACGAGGTGTGGGCCGCGGTCTCGGCAGTCCTGGACCTCGAGGGTGATGACGCCGCCGTATGGGGACTGGGCGACGAGAACGGGGGCGGTCTGAGCTCCCTGCGCAGCCTGGTCCATGCCGATTTCACGTACCCGAGCTTCCCGCTGACGGGCCCCACCTACACCACCCTGACCTTTCCGGACGGGCCCATCGTGCGCACGCCCATCGTCGCCGTCGCCCGCGCCATGCGGGACGGTGCCCCGCAGGCGATCCTGTTCTCGGCGGCCCAGGACCAGGAGCGCGGGATGCTCACGGTGCTGGGCGACGGGGCCGACGCCACACTCGCCGCGGTCCACGAGGCCATGGCCGCGAGCTCGCTGCTCACCGGCCAGGTGGTGGAGCTGCATCTCGACTTCGATGACATCCATGGCACGCACTCCGCACTGACGCTGCTGCCGCGCCCCGAGGTGACGACCGACCAGATCGTGCTGCCCGAGGGACTCCTGGAGCGGGTCACCGACCACGTGCACGGCATCCACGACGCGGCCTCCACCCTGCGCGAGGCCGGCCAGCATCTGCGCCGCGGCGTGCTGCTGTACGGCCCGCCCGGCACCGGTAAGACCCTCCTGATCAGGCATCTCATGTCCCGCCCGGATGTGACGGCGGTGGTGCTGCGCACCCTGGACAACGGGCAGATGCGGGCCGCGATGGAACTGGCCCGCGCCGCGCAGCCGGCACTGCTGGTGGTGGAGGACACCGACCTGCTGCTGGGCGAGGGCCCGCACGGCTTCGAGATGCATGCCCTGCTGGAGGAGCTGGACGGCCTGGGCGGCGACGCGGACATCGCGGTGGTGCTGACCACCAACGACCCCGCCGCCCTGCTGCCGTCCCTGAACCATCGGCCCGGCCGCATCGACCTGCAGGTCGAGGTGCCGCTGCCGGACGTCGAGGCCCGCGAGAAGCTGTTCGCCCTCTACGGCGCCCCGCTGGACCTGCCGTCGGTGGACCTGCTGGCCGCCGCGGAAGCCACCGACGGTGCCAGCGGTGCATGGATCCGCGAGGTGGTGCGCCGCGAGGTGCTCGCTGCGGCCCGGGACCACCGGGCCCCGTCCGGTGCCGGCCTGCTGGAGTGCATCGCCGGGATGCGCCGCGATGACGAGGCCGTGCTGTCCTCGGTGCGCGATGCCGCCGACGACCTCGACGACGTCGAGGAGGACGGTTTCGACGAGGGCGGTTTCGACGAGGGCGGGGACTACCGGTAGAGCGTTCCCGGCACTCAGCCGCCCAGCAGGGCCAACGCCAGCAGCAGTGCGTAGAACACTCCTTCGCCGATCAGCCCGGCCACCTTGGGCCGGCCGAGCAGGCGGGCCTGCATCTTCGTCGGCTCCGCGGGAGGGTTGGTGCTCGACGCCCGCCAGGTCGCCACCGCGATGCCGCTGAGCAGGGCGAGGGCCAGCAGCCACACCGCCCACCACAGCGAGGAGTCCACCAGGCCCACCAGGCCCATGATCCCGATCAGCGTCCCGCAGGAGATGCCCTCGGAGAGGACCCGTCGCGGATGGTGGTGGTAGCGCCACAGCCGGTACGTCGCTGCCAGGATCATGATCCCGAAGATGATCGGGAGCACCAGCGGAGCGAATTCGCGGATCAGGTTCACAGTGCCACCTCCCCGGTGAGGACCTGCAGGGCGATCGCATCGAGAGATCGCGCGGTGTCGCTCAGCATGACGATCCCCCGACCGGTCCCCTCGTGCCAGCCGACGAAGGCCGCGTAGCCGCCGGTCATGCCGTTGTGCCAGATCGTGGGATCTCGTTCGTCGATGGGGTCGTGCATCCAGTTCACGGCCACGCTGCGGCCGCCGTCGGGCCCTTCATGCAGCAGATGCCGGGAGAAGTCACCTCCCGGTCCGCTTCCGTCCATCACCGCCAGCACGTAGAGCGCCATGTCGGCCCCCGTGGACCAGATGCCGCCGGCCGGCGCCGCACCGTTCATGGTCCACGGCGCGGCCCTCAGGCCCGCCCGGGTGTGCCCGCGCTGAGCACCCTGGTGAAGGTTCTCCGACAGGATCGGGGCGTAGGTGCTGGTCAGCCCCAGGGGTTCGGTCACGCGTTCGGCCAGCAGCTGCTCGTAGGGGACACCGGTGGCCTTCGCCACCAGCAGGCCTTCGAGTGCCACCCCGTGGTTGGAGTAGGACATCTCCCCGCGGTCCGACGGCGAGACCGCCAGGGCGTCGGCGATGACCTGTTCGGCGTCCCGGGTGGCGTAGGGGTCGCCGCGCAGGAAGCTGGACAGGAACGCCCTGCCCAGCCATGGCGTGGCGACCGAAGGGATGCCGGCGGTGTGGGAGGCGAGTTCGGCGAGGGTGACGTCGGCGATGCCGCTGCCGGCAGCCGCCGAGCCGAGCACGTCGGCCACCGTGGTCTCGTAGGTGAGCTCGCCGCGGTCCACCGCGTCGGCCAGGAGGGCCCCGGTGAAGGTCTTGGAGACCGAGCCGATCTCGAAGCGTCGCTGCGGGTCGGCGCCGAAGCCGGCGAAGCGGGGCTCGGCGTCGGGGTCCAGCAGGACGACCGAGACGGTGCGATGGCCGCGCAGGTGCTCGGCGAGGGCGGAGGTGATCTCCTGGTCGCCCTGGGGTTCGCCGAGACCGGCGGGGCGCGGCGCGGTCGCGGCGGTCATGCCCAGCACCGCCGCCGCTGCGGGGACGCCGGCGGCCAGGACCGTGCGCCGTGGGAACGTGGCGGGGTCTGCGGGGCGGTCGTGGCGCTCAGGGGGCATGGTCAGCCATTCTCTAGTGCGGTGATGATCGTGAGCAGGGGGACCACCCGGCTGACGGGCACGGTCCAGGTGCCACGGCGGGGGCTGGTGACCCAGCCGCCGTTCTGCAGGGCGGAGAGGTGGTGGTAGGCGACGCCGGTGGAAGCCAGTTCCAGCTCGTCCACCAGCTGGGCGACGGTGTGCTCGGCGTCCAGGAGCTTGCGCATGATCGCCAGGCGCAGGGGGTGCCCGAGCGCGGCGACCGACTCGGCGTGCTCGGCCCAGTCGCTGGCCAGCAGGTGCTCCGTGGGGCGCCCCCACTGGTACTCCACGTGGCCCTGGCCCACGTCCACACTGCCCGTGTAGACGACGCCGCCGGGGGCGGGCAGGCGTTCCTTGAGGGCGCGCAGTGCCCAGAATGGGTCATCGCCCGCGGGGGTCTCGTGGGCCGGGGCGGTGGAAGCTTGTGAGGGTGCGGCGTCGGGGGCTTGCGAGGGTGCGGCGTCGGGGGCGTTCGAGGCCGGGGTGCCGGTCGACGATGCGGAGGGGGCCTTGAGGTCGGGAGTGCGGGGGGCGGAGCTGGGTGCGTCACTCGCTGCATCAGAACGATGCACCAGCTCCGTCAGCTCTTCGACCAGCTGCTCGAGCGTGGCCACGCGGTCCTTGAGGGGTGCGCCATCGTCAGGCTGCGTGGGGGGCGCGGAGTCACGCTCGTCCATGCTGGCCTCCTTGTCACGATTATTTGGAACTACGGAAAATTGTAACAGGGGGTCGTGGGCATGGTGATCGGAGGCGACGTGGCGTCGCGGGGAAGGGCGGGAAGGGTGGGAGGCGGCCAGTGCACCGAGCCGCGGATTTTGGGGCCTATCCGGCCCGGGTAAGCCCCGAAATCCACGGCTCGCTGGGGACTGGTCAGGTTGGGGGAGCGGGGCAGGCTGGGGGGACTGGTCTGTCTGGCGAAGGAGGCGGGGGAGAGCTCAGCGGGTCGGCCGGGAGTAGGCGTCCACCATCGGACGCAGCACCGTCTCCAGGTGCTTGATGACCTGCGGGGCGCTCTGCCCGGCATCCAGCATCCGGGTGCCGCTGTGCACCATCGCGTTGATCAGCTCGGCCACGTCGGCCGGCTCGGGCACGTCCAGCTCGATCAACGTCGCGACCAGCGGTTCCTGCACGGCGCGGTGCATCTGCTCGGCCTGCTCGCCCACGTCCTCCCCGGGCGCTACCGCTGCCAGTGCGGTGCCGATCGCATGGGAGCCCTCGGCCACCAGCTCGATGTTGACCGCGGCGTAGGCGAGGATCCGCTCGCCCGGGGTGGGGGCGGTCCGCATCGCGGAGGCGATGCGCTCGGTCCAGCGGGGGAACACGTCCTTGACCAGGGCCTGCAGCAGCTCCTTGTGGGAGGAGAAGTACTGGTACACGCTGGGCCGCGCGAGCCCAGCCCGTGCTGCCACCTGCGCCATCGTCGGCGCCTCGCCGGTCTCCTCCAGGATCGCATGGGCCGCATCCAGCAGCGCGCGTTCCTGGGCGGCGCGATGCTCCGCCACGGAGGGGGCAGAGATGCGCGGCATGGCAGGCCTTTCGGGGAGAGTCCGCGGTCCGGCGGCCCGTGCGGACTCAGGTGAGTTCGCTGCGGGCCGCCGACGGCGGGGAGAGCAGTGCTGGTCAGCCCCAGGATACGGGGCCCAGGCGAGGACGGGGACAGAGTTCCCGTCGCGGCGGAGGGGTCACGCAGACCCGGTTCCCGTCGCGCCGTGGGGCTCACATAGGCCCGGAGGGGGTCAGGCAGGGTTGCCCAGGCGCCCGTCGACCATCTCCAGCACTCGGTCGCAGTGATCGAGCACGTCGTGGTCGTGGGTGACCATCACGGTGGCCACCCCTTGCTCGCGGGACTGGGCGGCCAGCAGCTGGACCACCTCGCGGCTGCGAGCGCGGTCCAGGGCGGCGGTGGGCTCGTCCACCAGCAGCAGCGCAGGCCGCGTCACCAGGGCGCGGGCGATGCCGACGCGCTGGCGCTCGCCACCGGAGAGGGCGCCGGGACAGTTGTGGGCGCGGTGCTCCATGCCCACCGATGCCAGCAGCGGTTCCGGGTCGAAGCCGCGCCCGTCGGCCCCGCGCCCGCTGGTCCTGCTCCCGTCGCTCGAGCTGCCGGCCTTACCGGCCAGGCGGTGCACCAGGCGCAGCTGGTCGGCCGCGGTGAGGGCGGGGATCAGGTTCCCGCTCTGGAACACGAAGCCGATGTTATGACGGCGGAACCGCGCCAGGCGTCCCTGGCCGCCGAAGCCCTTGCGCAGAGCGGCCACGTCCTGGCCGTTGATCAGCACCTCACCACTGGTGGGGGCCGAGAGGGTGCCGGCCACAGCCAGCAGGGAGGACTTGCCGGCGCCGGAGGGGCCGACGATCGCCAGGAACTCCCCGGGTTGCACATCGAGGTCCACGTCGTCCAGGGCGGTGACCTGCGAGTCCCCGTCACCGAGGGTGAGGTTCACGTTCCGCAGCGACAGGGCGGGGGTGGGCCCGCCGGCCGGTGCCTCGTGGGTCAGGCTCTCGGTCGCGCCGGCCGCGGCGAAGGGGTGGGTCGTGGTGGTGGTGTGGGTCATCGGTTGCCTCCCAGGGCGGTGACGGGTTCGATGCGCAGCACGCGCAGCACGGAGATGGTGGCGCCGGCCAGGCCGCAGGCGATCGTGACCGCGGTGGCCACGGCGATGGGTGCGGGCTCCAGGGAGAACGGCATGCCCTCGGGCATCGCGTTGCCCAGCAGGATCCCGGCGCCCACGCCCACGCCGGTGAAGATCACCAGCAGCAGGGCGGCCTGGGCCAGGGAGTCGCGCAGCAGGTAGCCGCCGGAGGCGCCGATGGCGCGTAGCACGGCGAGCTCCTGGGTGCGCTGGATGGTCCACACGGTGAAGAACGCACCGATCACCAGGGCGCAGATCGCGTAGAGGAACCACTGGATCATGCTGAGGGTGAGGGTCTCGGCCTGGTAGCCGGGGGAGGCGTTGAATGACTCCTCCAGCGGCATCGCGGTGGTGGTCGCCGCGGCGTCCCCGGCGGCGAGGTCGATCTCGTCGTCGGCGGCCTGCAGGGCCACCACGCTGGCGGTGTCGGAGTCCAGTGCGTCCAGCTGCTCTGCGGTGGGAGCGCCGGGCTGGGCCTGGCCGGAGATCAGCAGGCGCCAGGTGTCCAGCGGCAGGTACATAATGTCCACGTGCCCGAAGGTGGCCTGCCCGTCGGTGAAGCCCACCACCGTCAGCTCGGTGTCCATGCGGTCCACGGTCAGCACGGTGCCGATCTCGATGCCCTCGCTGCGAGCGGTCTCGGAGAGCACCACCTCGTGCGGAGCGCCCAGGCCGTGCCCGACCGACAGCTCCGGCTCCAGGGCGCTGCCCGGTTCGATGCCGAACAGGGAGAGGTCGGCCTGGGTGCCGTCGGTGGTGGTCACGTTGATCATGCCGGCGCCGACGGGCTCGGCGAGCTCCACGTCGGGGCGGTCCTTCCAGGCGGTGATCTGTTCGGAATCCACCACCGAGCGGGAGAAGGCGTTGTCGGTCTTGGTGCCCTGGTCGAAGGCGAAGGCGGTGACCGGCAGCTTCTTCAGGCCGGAGACGCCGTCGTTGACGAGCCCGGCGGACAGGCCGGACAGCATCACCATCAGGATCGCGATGAGGGCGATGACCGCCCCCATCAGGCCGAAGCGGCCGCGGGCGAAGCGCAGCTCGCGTAGTGCAAGGAACATGGGGCGGGGTCCTCGGTGGGTCGTGGTGCGGGGGGTTGTGGTGCGACGGGCGGCCGACGCTGTGATGCCAACGCGGCGTCGGCATCATGTCAACGGTATGTCGGTTAAAACGTCGGGGTCCATCTGAGGGGTCCGACAGAGGTGCGGTTCACATGGGAGGTCGGGTTCCGGGAGCGCGCTGGAGTGCGGGGCGGGGCGTCGATGGGAGGCGCGCCGGACGGTTCTGATAACCGAGCCGTTGATTTTGGGAGGAATGAGGCCGGATACCCCTCAAAGTCAACGGCTCGGTGAGCGGGAGAGTGAGGGGGCGGGTGAGGAGGGCGGGGAGGGGGGAGACGGGGGTAGCCAGCGCAAGGACACCGGCGAGGGCAGAACTGATGGACCTGTCCCGGGTCAGACCACACGGGGCGGTAACGTCGGCCCTGACGTCACATCCACCCGCCCCACGAGGAGACCCCATGCCCACGTATGCCGTCACCTACCGATATGTCGACGACGCCGCGAAGCTGGATCAGTACCGCGCAGAGCACCGCGCCTTCCTGCGCGAGCAGTACGAGGCCGGACGCCTGCTGCTGTCCGGGCCGCTCACCGACGGGGACGCGGCAGCACTGCTGATCGTGCGGGGGGACGACATGCAGGACGCGCAGTCCGTGCTGGCCGACGACCCGTTCCGCCGGGAGGGCCTGATCGCCGAGGCCACCACCCGTGGCTGGAACGTGGTGATCGGGGAGTTCGCCGCCCTGGGCTGACCTGCCACGGTGCGGTGTCGCGTATCAGGAGTGCGCCGGGGCCGCCCCGGCGTCGCGGCTCAGATGTGCGCGGCGCAGACGGAGCGCTCGTTCGCCACCGACACCAGCGCATCCCGCAGTGCGCCCACTGCCGGGATCGACAGGGCGCCCTTGCGGTTGATCAGGCCGATGGTGCGGTCCTCGAGGTCCGGCAGGGCGCGGGCGATCACGCCGTCGGAGCGGTAGGCCTCCAGTGCCGTCTCCGGCAGCAGGGCCACCCCGCCGCCGTGCACGATCAGGCGCTGCACCACGATGGCGTCATCGGTGGAGTGCCGCACGCGCGGTTCGTACCCGGCCCGTCGGGCGTTGACCAGTAGGTTCGCGCGGCAGCGCTCGCAGCCGGCGATCCACTGCTCCTCGGCGAGGTCGGCCAGGCGCAGGTCCGGATTATCTGCACGGGGGTGATCCTCCGGCAGCACGGCCAGCACCCGGTCCTCCATCAGCCCTGTCCACTCCAGGGTGCCCTCGGCATCCACATCGGTGCCCGGGTAGCGGAACACCAGTGCCAGGTCCACCTCGCCCTCGCGCACGGCCACCACCGCATCCGGCGGCTCCAGCTCCGAGAAGGTGACGTCCAGCTCGGGGCTGGTGCGGTGCAGCCGGGCCAGCGCCGGCGGCAGCAGCACCGCCGCGGCCGAGGGGAACGTCGCGAAGCGCACCGTGCCGCGGCGCAGGGCAGTGATGTCGGCCAGCTCCTCCTCGGCGGCGTGGAGCTGGGCGGCGATCGCCTCGGCGTGCAGGGCAAGGCGCCTGCCGGCCTCGGTGGGCGTCACCCCGGCCGAGGAGCGTAGCAGCAGCTGGGTGCCCACTTCCTTCTCCAGCGCGGCCAGGTGCTGGGAGACCGCAGGCTGCGTCCACCCCAGTTCGCGCGCACCGGCACCGATGGAACCGTTGCGCACCACGGTGCGGAAGATCAGCAGTCGACGGGGATCCATGGGCTCATCGTACGGACACGTGGCTGCCCGGCTCCTGCGCATCGCCCCGGGCGCCCTGCGGTGAGGCGGCGGTGGGCGGTGCGGCAGCGCTCGGCGGCGATACGGCGGTCGGCGGTGGGGCGGCGGCCCGGTGGGCTTCACGACGCCACCACCAGGCGGCGACGGTGGCTCCTGCCAGCCCGGCGGTCACGTCGCCCACAGTGTCCAGAGGCGCGATGTACACGCGCGGATCCACGGCATGGTGGCCCCACCACTCCAGCATCTCCCACACCCACGCGAGCCCTGCGCCGAACAGGACGATCAGCCATGGGCGAGGCGCACGGCGGCCCCGCACCCCCACGTCGAACATCCACGCCACCAGCACCGACACCACCGCAGTCAGCGCGAAGTGCACCGGCAGGTCCCACCAGCTCCACCGCTCGTACAGGAACAGGTAGGAGCTGATCGCGGCGACCAGTGCGGTCACCGAGGTGGCCACCTCCCACACCCAGGGCAGACGCCAGCGCCAGGCCAGCACCTGGCCCAGGGCCACCAGCATCGCTACAGCTGCTTCGACCCACATGCCGGCTGCAGCGAGCCCGATGGCGAGGACCAGGCCGGACCACCGCACCACCAGTCGCAGCGAGAGAGGCACGTGCCCCGCTCTCGCGCCGACGGGATAGTCGGAGCTGCTGGGACGGGCGGAGCTGCCGGAACGGTCGGAGCTGCTGATGGACGTGCTCATCGAGAGTCCTGTCCGAGGGCGCGACCGTGGCGGAGCCGGTGCTCCCAGCGCTCCCAGGGCTTCTCGTCCGCCCAGGCGCGTGCGAGCGTGGTGAAGGCGCGACGGAAGCGCACGTCGGCCAGGCTTCCCCATCGCATCGCGCGGGGGGACATGTCCACCGCCACGGTGCGGACGAAGCGCACGGTCTCGTGCGGCCGCACCTGGAAGGACAGGTCCATGTCGTCGTGCACCTCGGCGCTGGCGGAGACGCCCCCGCGCACCCCCTGCCACCAGGTGCGGCGCATCGACATGGTGGTGCCGAACAGCGGCACATGCCCCAGCGCGGCGCCGGTGGCGACGATGTATCCGCCCAGGTAGAGCGCGGAGGTGACGATGTCCAGGGGGAACGGGAGCCGGAACCGGGCGGGCCCGGTGACCGCTACGACCTCACGATCGCGGGTAGGTGCCTGATAGGCGGCTCGGTGGGCGGCCACCCAGGTCGGCCCGGGGCGGGAGTCGGCGTCGCAGCGCAGGATCAGATCGCCACGGGCTGCGTCGTACCCGATGGATGCCGCAGCCGCGATCCCGGGCCGCGGTTCGCTCAGCACCCGGCAACCGGCCTGGGCCGCGATGCGGGCGCTGTCATCGACGGAGCCGTTGTCCACCACGATGATCTCCAGCGGCGGCACCGTCTGCCGGGCCAGGGCGTCGAGCAGCCCGCGCAGCTCGGCCGCGTCGTCCTTCACCGGGACCACGACGGAGCAGGTCGGGTGCGCGGCGACGGGACTGGGCATGCCCGGAAGTAGACCACGGGCAGATCAGAGCCACGTGGGATGTGATGGGGGGCACCTTGGGTCCGGTCCTCGTTCGTCGGTGCCGTGCGCGACGATGTTCCCAGGTGGAGCCCGGGTGACGGTGCACGGGCCACGAAGGAATGAGGGCAGGATAGATGGGTGCGTCCACGGGCGGGCTGACCGGCTGGAAGAAGGTCTCCGCGATGGGCTTGGTGAGTGTGCTCGCCATCGCGGTCGGTGTGAATGTGCTCGCCGACGACGACAACCGCGGGGAAGTGGTCCGTGTGGTCGACGGCGACACCCTGATCGCCGAGGTCGCTGGGCAGGAGCTCACGATCCGGCTGCTGAACATCGACACCCCGGAGACCAAGCATCCCGACCATCCGGTGCAGTGCCTGGGCCCGGAGGCCACGGCCTTCCTCACCGAGAGGCTGCCTGCGGGCACCGAGATCGAGCTGGAGTACGACGAGGAGCGCGAGGACCGCTACGGGCGCACCCTGGCCGGTGTCGTCGAATCGGACTCCCTGGTCAACGCGGAGATCGCTGCTGCGGGGCTCGGCGTCCCGGTGCTGTTCGAACCCAACGACAGGTTCCTTCGTGAGGTCACCGAGGCATCCGAGGACGCGCGCGAGAACGCCCGGGGCCTGTTTTCGCCGACGATCGACTGCACCATCCCGGCCCAGGTGGCATCGCTGACCTCCGCGCTGGACGGGATCCCCACGGGGGTCGACGGCGATCCGGCGACCCCGCTGGTGGCGGCAGAAGAACTCGTGGCGGATGTGGACGCCCTGGCTCTCGGTCTGGAGGCGGAGGGGCTGCCCGGTCTCGGCCATGCCGTCATGCTCGGCTCTGGGATGGACCGGTTCCTCTCCGAGACGCGCCGTGAGGTGCGCGACCTGGGACGGGGTGCTGAGTCCACGCGGGACACCCTTCGTGGTGAGAAGAAGGCGTACGACGAGGAGCAGGAGCGGCTCCGCGAGGAACGTGAGCAGCGCGAACGCGAAGAGCGGGAGCAGCGCGAACGTGAGGAGCGGGAGCAGCGCGAACGTGAGGAACGCGAGGAGCGCGAACGGGAAGAACGGGAGCGCCAGGGGCAGGAGCGTCCCAAGGCGAAGGCCCCCGCCCCGAAGTCGTCCGGCTCGACCTCCCAGAGCTCCGGGAAGAAGTCATCGAGCGCGAGGTCGGGTGCGAAGAGCGGCTCGTCAGGCTCCTCGTCCGGCTCCAGCGGGAAGAAGTCCGGTGGGTCCGGCAATAGTTCCGGAGGTGGGTCCGACTCCGGGAAGGGTGGGAAGAAGTCCGGTGGGTCTGGCAGCGGTTCCGGGGGCAAGAAGTCCGGGTCCGGCTGCACGCCCTACGGCCCGGAGATCCCGTACTCCGACGACGGTGGGTACACCGGCAAGCGGTACGGAATGCCCGGTGGCAAGACGTTCCGGAAGTGCTCGTGACCAGCAGTTCCGTGTGAGGGGTCCGCTGCCCGCGGAGCGCGCTGCCTGGGGTTCCCCCTCGCCTTCGGCAGGTGCCTCCTAGCCCTCCGCGTTGCGCACCACGGCATCGGCCAGCACCACGTCACCCAGGCCGCTGCCCAGGTTCTGCGCCACCACCAGACCCGAGGGCCTGCCCTCCCGCAGCAGGTCACCGGTGGCGCCGGTGGCGCGCGGGTAGTCCTCACCGTGCTTGAGGGGGCGCAGCATCTCGTACTGCTCGGGGTCATCGGCCACCACCGTGCCGGTGCGGGCAAGGGCCGCCCCGGCGGTGGAGGCGTAGTCCAGGGGCAGCAGGGTGGCGTCGGCGGCCACCTCGCCGGGCTGGATGTCACTGCCGGTCAGCCCGATCGGCAGGCCGCTGATCACCACACCCGCCCCGGCGAGGGCGTCGGCCCGGTCGGTGGTGGTGCGGATCTCCAGGCCGGGGGTGTGCTCACGGCCCCAGGCCACCAGGTCCTCGAGTGCCCCGGCCCGGCGCCCCCACACGGAGAGCGGGCCGCGTCCCAGTGCCTCGATGACGCGGGCGTGCGAGCGCGCCTGCACCCCGGTTCCCAGGAAGGCGATCGGGCGGTTGTCCAGCGCCAGGGAGGCGCCGGTGACGGCGGCGGTGCGCAGGGCGGTCAGCTCGGCGGCGTCCATGATGGCGCGGGTGGAGCCGTCGGCCCCGGACAGCACCATCAGGCCGTCGATCATCTCCTTGCCGTGCTCACGGTTCGAGGGGGTGATCGTCACCCACTTGATGCCCAGCAGGCCGCGCTCCGGCCAGGCGGCCGGCATGGCGTTGGCGAAACCGCCCTCCTCGTGCACCACCTGCGACTTCGGGGTCACGGAGGCGGAGCCGTCGGCCAGCGCCAGCAGGGTGTCGCGCAGCAGCTCCACGGCATCGGCGGGGGAGGGCAGGAGTTCACGGACCTGGTCGTCGCGAAGATGGATCATGCCTCGACGGTAACGCGGCAGGCGGAGCGAGGGCGGGGTCATCCAGGGTGCTCGTGCTCCGCTCCACAGAGCTCACGTCCGCCTACGCTGGGACGATGATCCGGATCCCCGAGGAGTTCGCCGCGCGCATCGCGGGCCGTGCGCCCGACACAGCACTCGGCAGCACAGGCCTCGGCAGCGCGGGGACCGGCAGCGCGGGGATCGACGGCGACGCCTGGCTGGCCGGGCTCCCGCAGCTCGCCGCCCGCTTCGGCGAGCAGTGGGACCTCACGGTCGACGGGGACCCCTGGTACGGAGAGAACGCCCTGGTCATCCCGGTGATGCGGGAGGGTGCGGAACCTGTCGTCCTGAAACTCACCTGGCCGCACGTGGAGGCCCGCCACGAGCACCTGGCCCTGCGCGCCTGGGACGGCCGCGGAGCGGTGCGGCTGCTGGCGGCATCCCCCGCAGATCAGGCGCTGCTGCTGGAACGCCTGGACGGTTCCCGGGATCTCACCACCGTGCCGATCCTGGAGGCCTGCGAGGAGATCGGTCGGCTGTTCACCGTGCTGGACCGTGCGCCGCTGCCGCAGGTCGACACCGTCGAGCAGAAGGCCGAGCGCTGGCGAGAGGAGCTCGCCGACGCGGGGCCCCTGGTGCCGCGCCGCCTCACCGAGCAGGCCCGCAGCACGCTGGTCAACCTGCTCGTCGATGCACCGCCGGCACGGCTGGTGCACGAGGACCTGCACGACCTGAACGTGCTGGCCCCGCTCGGCAGCGGCCCCGGCCCCGGCATCGGCCCGCGGCACAGCGGAGCAGGCAGCAGCGGTGAGGGCAGTGCCCCGCGCGGCACCTGGCTGGCGATCGACCCGAAGCCCGTAGCGGGGGAGTGGGCCTATGCCGTGGCGCCGATCGTGTGGAATCGCGAGGATGCCGCCGACCGCGCCCACTCCCTGCGCACCCACGTGCGCCTGCGCGCCGAGGTGGTGGCCGACGCCGCCGGGCTGGACCTGGACCGGGTGCAGGCCTGGACCCTGGTGCGCCTCACGGTCAACGCCGTGTGGGCCGCGCAGTACCCGCAGGCCGAGCACTTCCGGGGCCGCATGATCGCTC